>JAIKXS010000089.1 GCA_024683955.1 Desulfovibrio sp.
CACGGTGACCGTTTTTTTCTTCGCTGACCTTCCGGACTTTTTTGAAGAAGGAACGCCTGGTCCGTTGGGAAACGGGGGATCTGAGGATGGAGGTCGGTTGGAATTGCGTGAATTTGAACGGAGTTGCTCTTCAAGGGTGGCGATTTGCTCTGCCTGGAATGCATTGATTTTGCGGAGACGGGCATTTTCCATCTCCAGAAGTTGATAAATCTCAAGCGCCTTGGCGAGTTGAGCAGAAAGCATCTCAACCTTCTTTTCAAGAACTTGGACACTCTCTTCTGAGGAAGGTGATGCGGGTTGTTGCGGGCTCGCGGCCATAAAAGGATTACTCATATTGGCATTTTTTGTGAATTTCTAGAATCTGTCAACAAAAACATAAAAAATCTTCTTGGCTGACGCGGATACGCGGTGGCAAGTTGTTTTTTTAAACCGTCGTTAATTTGGTAATGGTGGGGCAGGTGAGCGCTTACGTTTACGGAAAGACAATGTCACAAAACCGCTCTCGACACATACGTAGACACGGGCTTCCGCCATACATATTAAGCTTCTAATATACGTCTTTTCACTAACTTCCGCAGGCTCCACAGGAGGTCTTATGGCTGCTTCAAAAGTATACTTCACAGATATGCGATGTAAAGTTGGGGTCAGTTTGCTCGACAAGCTCGACCGACTGATCTGCAAGGCAGGTATAGACAAGATTGACTTCCATAAAAAATTTGCTGCCATAAAGATACACTTCGGCGAACCGGGCAACCTTTCCTACTTACGCCCCAATTTTGCCAAAACCGTGGCTAGCCGCATCCAAAAACTGGGCGGAATGCCTTTTCTGACCGACTGCAACACCCTGTACGTTGGTCGTCGCAAAAATGCCCTGGAACACCTTGATGCAGCGTATGAGAACGGATTTTTTCCGCTTGCCACAGGATGTCAGGTCATCATCGCCGACGGGTTAAAGGGAACCGACGACGTTGAAGTTCCCCTCGAGGGAGGAACTGAATTTCAGAGCGCATTCATAGGACGGGCTCTCATGGATGCCGATATCATCATCTCTCTAACCCATTTCAAAGGTCACGAACTGGCAGGCTACGGCGGTACAATCAAAAATATTGGCATGGGCGGCGGCAGCCGGGCTGGAAAAATGGCCATGCACAGTAACGGCAAACCGAGCGTCGATCAGGAAAAATGCAAGGGCTGCCATACCTGTGCACGCTACTGCGCCCAGGAAGCTATTTCCTTTGGCGAAAACAAAAAAGCCAGCATTGATCACAACAAATGTGCCGGATGCGGGCGCTGTATAGGGACCTGTAATTTTGACGCCATTTCCAATGAATACGATGCTGACAGCAGCATCCTCAACCGTCGCATGGCAGAATACGCCAAGGCAATAGTTCAGGGCCGGCCGGCCTTTCATATCAGCATCGTAAACCAAGTGTCTCCCAACTGTGACTGTCACGGCGAAAACGACGCGGCCATCGTTCCTGATATCGGCATGTTTGCCAGCTTTGACCCGGTGGCTCTGGACAAAGCGTGTATTGATGCGGTCAATGCAGCCCCTGTCATAGCCAGCAGTGAACTTGGAAAATGTGGTAAGGGACGTCATGATCATTTTACAGATATCCATCCTGTCACAGATTGGCGCAGTCAAATTGAACACGGTGAAAAAATTGGTCTTGGCACCAGCGAATACGAACTAATAACGGTCTGATCAAAAAGAGACCTTCATTTCCGGAGTATATCTAAATAAACTTTAGCATACGACAAAAAATTCTATAAGTGACAGAATTGACAAGGGAACTCACTTGGTTAACAAAGCGGGTTTCCGAATGGCACGCGCCAGTGCTCCATGACAGGATTTACCGCATGAACATGACAAATCAGAAACTGTTTATAGCATTAAAGAGCGGATTTTAAGCATATTCCTCCTCGATTTGACAAGCCATGATGCTGTTTTATTATTTGGTTGTTACATAAAAGAGTCTTTGTCATTTTAAGGGGGAACTATGAATATACAACAGCTCAGAAATGCCACTGTCCGTATTGAATATGGCGGAAAATCATTCTTAATTGATCCCTGGCTTATGGATAAGGGTGCCATGGGGTGCTTTGTCGATACACCGTTCCGTTGCGTGGATCCGTCAAAGGAAACTATTCCCATGCCCATGTGTGACCTGCCTATGCCTGTGAACGACATCCTGCGTGGTGTAGACGCGTACATCATCACGCATGTTCACCCCGACCATGTGGACATGGAGGCTGATGGCACAGTCGGAAAAGTGCTGGATAAAAACATTCCGGTTTTTGTCCAAAGTCCCGAAGACGCCCAGATACTTCTTCGTTCCGGCTTCTCGGAGGTGACCGTGCTCTATGAGAACTCGGGAATTGGTGACGTGAACCTCATTAAGACCCCCGGCCGTCATGGAACAAAGATCCCATGTGGTCCATCGTGCGGTGTAGTCTTTCAGGCTCCGAGCGAAAAAACCCTCTACATCGCTGGCGACACAATCTGGTATGACGCGGTGCGACACACACTGGAACAGTTCCGTCCCGACGTGATCATTGTGAACGCCTGCGCGGCTGAACTCCGTAACGAAGGACGCCTTATCATGGATGATGCGGACGTCGCCGCCGTTCACATGGCATGCCCGGAAGCGACTATAGTCATCAGTCACATGGATACTGTGGCTCATGCATCCATAACGCGAAATGATATGCGCCAATTTCTGCATAAACGTGGACTCGAAACGGCCACGGTCATGCCGGATGACGGGGAAACGCTTTCGTTTTAACCTGATTGAGGATCTCTTCATCCCTGTGGGGAGAGGAATGCGTAAGGCTTGATACATTGATATAAGGATATACTTGCACGATTAGCTTATTATAAACATTCGAGAAACAATCAAAAGGATTCCCGACAGATCAAGTCCCGAAAAATACCGTGAATCATACAGAATGAGCGTCTGTGGAAAGAGTGTACGTCACGAGATGCGTGCCGTTCCCGTAGAAGCAGAAAGCTTCCGTTTCTTTATCCAACGCGACAGAAAAACCCCGTCCTTCAGGACGGGGTTTTTCCGTGCACCTTAACTGAAATCTTTGCCTTTTCTGCCTGAGGTACGCTGGTTTTCAATGTACTGTCACAGAACAGAAATCGGAGCGCCGCCACAATTACCCGCAAAGTAAGCTGGTGACAGGAGAGATCCCCACCACGGCTTGCGTTGCAGGATTGGATTTCCACGCTTTCTGATGATACCGCAATAGCCACAGCACATTAGGTACACCCAAACACAGGTACCCATCTCATTGGCAGCCGGTAAACGGTATGTTTCCATTCAGACGGAGCGTGTGAAAGCTGATCCGGTCTCCCAATCCACAAACGCCATTGGCATAAATTCTTGTCAGTTCAGAGTTTATGGATAGCGTACGTCACCACACCCCAAATGTGTATATGCTCACGGTGTGTAATATCAAACTCGGGATAGTCCGGATTGGCTGGGGCAAGGAACACCTTGTTTCCCCTTCGTACAAGCCGTTTAACGGTAAGCTCACCCTCCAGCGCGGCGATTACGATCTTGTTGTGTGCAGCCTCTACAGCCCGATCGACAATAAGCAAATCTCCGTCATGGATACCGGCGTTGATCATGGAATTGCCACTGGCACGGAGAAAAAACGTTGCTGACTCATGCTTTACAAGATGCGTATGAAGATTCAGCCGTTCATCTACATCGTCTCCAGCTGGCGTGGGGAAGCCGGCCTGAACAGGATTCAGGTAAATCGGAAGAGTTTCGGTTATGTCTTTTAACTCAACAGCCGTTCCAAGAAATTCAACTTTCACCTCTGGTTCTGTCTGTTGAAAAGAGTGTATCATAAGCGTCCCCGTAAGGAATCAGGCAAAACTGCGGTTCTCCGAACACGGTAGCAGGTGCTACCCGTAACATCATCTCATCCTCAAAAAAACACTGAGAGAGAAGAGCAACGAAATCCGAGCATCCCCAAGGAAGCCTTGCCTCCGGACGAGATCCTTCTCAGCCTTCTTTTGGGGTTGTTCTATGGTGATTCAGGTCATATCAGAACGTTACGCTATACATCAATTCATCGTTCTCCCAAAATCAAGTCTTCATTTGCTACGGCCACGGTTACGCCAATATACAGGCTGCAGTCCAGCTAGAGGCGTCGTTGCGCAACAAAGTTTCATCCTTTTTGACTCCGTTTCCGTAGAAAGCAGGCAATTTTTCATATTTGCTCATGCAGAAGCTATCAAACAGGCCATTTTCATTGTAACGAATGTACAATTTTACACGGGCAATGCCCTTTATCACCACAAAATTGTGTCATCCTGAAGCCATAGAAAATTCTAATTTTTCTTAAGGCGCATATATTCTTTGATCGGTGCTGCTTTCCTCTCGGAAACGGATGCGTTTTTATCAGACGACTCGTACAATCCCATCAGGGGCATTTGCCCGCCTTTCACATCGGATGTAATAAATCCATCATCAACAACAAGAATTCCGCGTGCAACAGCATCGTCAAAGTATACCCTGATCTTCGGATCAAAGGCGCTGTTCACTGTATCTTCGTACATTTTTGAAGTGGTAATCAAACAAGCGTCATTCCGGTAGCGGTCACGGCGCCACATGTGTCGAGACGGTTCCTTTTTGGTGTGATTTGCCATCCTCAGCCCCCTAACGTCGAGGGATTCCTGTCGGTAGAGGCCGTTGGGCCGCACCATGTCACGGTCTGCCCGCCCGCGAAAATGCGCCTTATTTCCCGAATAGGACATCTTCCACCGTGGCACATTTTAAGAGACCAGCTGAGGGACTGACAAGGTGCAGGCACGAAGTCCACTCCAAGGAGTGCCGTCGTCACGTGTTTGCGCACCGCGGGCAAAGTGAAGGCCATAGCCAGCGAGTTTTGAATTGCTTTCACGAAGGTTCGTTTCAATGTACAGACTGTTTTCATTCATAGAGCCGGTAGCGAGGTATATCAGCGTAGCCTGTCAGATCTCATCAAGTGCATCCGGCGCCCGTACTATCATCTATCTGTGAGCAAGCGCATGCGGCACGCTCCCAAATGTAACCAGACATGGGAATTTGATTTTGTCCTCACCGTGACGAAAGAGGTATTTGTTTTTCCAGCCCGTTTATACGCAGATTTCTGGCGGTTCTCATAGAATCACGACTTCCGTTTCCGCGGGATGTGTTCAGACCATGTTCAAGCCGCACGGTATGAATGTGTATACGCATGCGGATGCACGGAATGAGCCAAATCCACGAACTCATACCCGCTCAACCTTCAGAGACAGAACTGTTCTGACCGCTTAACCAGCCCATAACTTCCGCCTTGGATGGCACTCGACCGGTGCTCATGATTTTATCGTCAATGACAACGGCTGGGGTAGACATGACGCCAAGCGCCATCATTTCCTTAAAATCCGAGACTTTTTTCACAGTTCCTCTACAACCTGTTTCCTGCAGAGATGTCATGACTATCTTTTCCACTTCTCTGCATTTTGCACAACCTGGTCCAAGAACCTTGATCAGCATATTGAACCTCCTACAATGAAATGATTTGATCTTGAAGAATATTGAACAACCATCCCATAAGCGTAAATATAATAAGGAGCATTCCAAAAAAAACAGACAACAATTTCCAACTCATGACCTGTTTAAGCATAAGCATTTCCGGAAGGCTTGCTGCAACAGTACTCATACAGAAAGCCAAAGTTGTTCCAAGTGGCAATCCTTTAAACAACAAGCTTTCCATTACAGGTATAATACCTGTTACGTTTGTATACAAAGGTATACCGACGCCAACGGCTATAGGAACCGACCACCAGTGACGGGATCCAAGATTATCAGTAAGCCATTCTTGCGGTACATATCCATGCAGGATGCTCCCCAGTCCAACTCCTATAATCACCCACATCCACACCCTGCGCAAAATATTAGTCAGTTCGGAAAATGCGAACGCATGACGAGTAAGCCAGTCCATTCTTGGGGCTTCACTTTTCTGTATATCATCTGCTCGTGTATGAGAATTTTTCATGGCGTCAAGCAGAAACGGCTGTAACCATCGTTCCGCATGAATTACGTCCATGATAATGCCTCCCGTAACGCCCACGAACAGCCCCAAGAACACATATACGATCGTGAATTTCCATCCTAGGAGTCCCCACAATAATACCACAGCAATCTCATTGATCAGCGGCGAGGTAATAAGGAAGGACATCGTGATGCCTAAGGGAATGTGAGCTGTGGTGAAACCTAAAAACAGGGGAATACTTGAGCAAGAACAAAATGGCGTGATCGCTCCAAATCCTGCCCCCAAAAAATATCCGATTACCCGGCCTTTCCCCATCAAATAATCACGAATGCGCTCAACCTGCATCCCGGCTCGCAGCCATCCGATGACATACACCATGAGCGCCAGCAATAAAAAAATTTTCGCCGTATCATAAAAAAAGAACTCAACGGAATCAGCAAGGGGGGTATTTTCCTCAACGGAAAAAAGACCATACGTCACCCATTGTGAGAAAGGGCCAATAACGGAATAGGCACTGCACCACAGAGCGAAAAGAACAATGCAGATCACGAAATATCGTATTTTGTTAACGTTCATAAGGACGACTAATTACTATTGTTTATTTGATATATTTTGCAATTGCATTGGAAATGAATGGAAAAGAATTGCCTTTTGGCAGGTGATTCAACAAAATAAAGATCCATATTAAGTCCGTATTATCTTTATCACTGAAAAAGCTAGCAATAAAACAACAAAAGATGTTATCTATTGTTTAACATCTCCACCTGGGACAGGATGCGTTTTTTTACAATTTCGCTTGTACATGACAAAAAGGTTTCCAAACAAGGGAGTGCAAGCTGATAATAAATGTTTGTTCCCCTTTTTTGTGAAGAAACAATTCCAGCCTCACGAAGCACGGAAAGGTGCTTGGAAACCGAAGACATATCATCACCTACCAGTGCCTGCAGCTCACAGACGCACCTCTCGTTTTCACGCAGCGCGTCAACCATAAGCAAACGACTTGGATGTCCTAGAGCCTTAAATATTTTTGCCTGTTCAGCGATGGCTTGTTTGTTGCGAAGCATGTATCTTCCTATTATAAATTTTACTATTTGGTAAAATAGTAAAATATAGTCACTCAGTCAAGATGGCGTTAGCTGCTACTAACTCCTCATGGGACACGCGAGCCTGCCGCACCCCCGATCATGAAAGATAATGACCATGGCCCGCCGATCTGAGTGCGTCATACGATTTGGAGAAGGTTCGCCTTTCCCGGTTTTTACCTTGTACTGTCACGGATCAACCGGAACCCCGGATTGCTGCGCTCAGCGCATGCAGAAAAATGAGCAGTGTGCCTTGTCACGTTTGTATTTTTTGACCGTGACTGTCCGGCCAGGGAGACGTTGATGGAATGGGTCGTACACAACATGGTCGCAGGCATGGATATGCATCAGTCAAAAATTGGTCTGTTGTGCTATGTGGCAGGCTGGTCATGAACTCAGGACTGAAAAGAAGACTTTCGGCACATTCAGAGGCGAAAAAAAAGCCATGGCTTGGTGGTGTGCCTCTTTCCATCCCGATCTTGTCATCATGGAAAGCACAGGTATCTACCGGATGTTCCCCTACGCCTTCCTTGAGAAAGTCGGGATACAGCCTGCCGTCGTCAACGCTCGTCAGGTCAGGCAGACGGAAGGCAAAAAAAACGATATGGGAGATGCCGAATGGCCGTCTCATGTCGGGCGTCCCGGTGTATTCAACCGATCATTTATTCCCTCTGCCCTATACCGGGAAGTCAGACTCCACTCCCGCTACCTTTTGAGACTGACAGATGAGGTTGGCGCGGAGAGAAATCGTTTTCACAAAGTTCCCGCACACGCGGGCTTCAATCTCTCAGTCGTCTTTCCCGATCCCCATGGCGTCAATGCCGGAAAGTACATGGAGGGCATCCTCGCCGGCTTATCGGCAGAGGAAATCTTGAAGACGGTGAAAGTTTCCCGCTTGAGAAAAGCTAGTCCTGAACAAGTCCGCAATGCCCTCGATGGAGAGCTTACTGATCGATATCGTTGTATACTAAACATTCAGGACTATATTGTCTTTCTGCAGGAGCGAATTGGGAAAATTCAGGCAGGCTCACAAGCCTCATCGAAGCTGAACATCCTCATGCTCTCCGTTTGCTGCAGTCTATCCCCGGCGTCAGCCAAAAAGCTGCCGTGAGAATCCTTTAGGATAGCCCCACCCTTTCCATAAGAAAGGAGATGCTTGATTATTTCAAGCGGACCTGTCCCAATTTTAGGGGGCACCTCATCTGGAGAAAGACCTCGCAGTTATGCTGCAAAATTGATGCACGGAACGTTACGCATCCGTGTCTGCCGTAGCCGAGTGCAACGACTCTTGCGCCGAATAGAGGAATAAGGGATGTTTATTCAAAGCCGAAGACAAGCCTGCTACGTCCTGAAAATACGGTGTATCCGTATCCTTTGCAGGACAAAACGATAGAAAACCCCATGCAGATCCGGGCAACGGATATTACGTATGTTCCGATGAAGAAAGGGTTATGTACCTGGTCGCTATTATTGACTGGTACAGCGGAGATGGTTTGTCATGGCGCGTCTCAAATACAATGGGCAGTGATTTCTGCCTTGAAGCTCTTGAAGAATCTCTGGCATTGTATGATTCACCTGAAATATTTAACTCAGATCAGGGTGCGCAGCTTACAAGTAAAGCATTTACGGAGAGGCTTGTCCAAGCCGGCGTAACAATCTCAATGTATTGCAGAGGTCGTTTGCGAGACAACATCATAGTAGAACGCCCGTGGCACTCGGTAAAACATGAATGCCTTTATCTTACAGAACCAGTAACTGGTAATGACCTTAAAAAAATGAGGTTTTCAAAGGTATTTCTGTAAATGGAATAGACAAAAGAAATGCCGGAGGCCATATGGCTTAACGAAGAAAGGTTCACCCTTAGCGAGAGAGCATCGTGGTCTGGACAAAACAGTCCAGTATAGTTTATCATTAATGCCTTTACAACAAAATATTTCGCAAACATTGAAAACGCAAAGTGCTTGACGACCTTTGTAGACGACGAGCAGTTTTACAGGCGTAAGACTAAATAAAGGAAATTGC
>JAIKXS010000036.1 GCA_024683955.1 Desulfovibrio sp.
TGTGATGTCGAAAAATTGATAGGGATGTGTGGCGCGGATTTCATCATGGCACTGGAGATTTCTCCTATAACGATGCCGCAGACATGGATGCATCCGATTCGACGCAAAAGGTCTTGACGTCAAGGGCGGATCTAGACATGAGTAAAAGTCCGTATTCTGTGGGCATATGCGCATTAGGGTACGCCCAGTCACGCCGGAGGCCGGGGGTTCAAGTCCCTTCAGCCTTCTCAAGGAGCTCCGCACAGATCCTTTCAAGAAAATCCTCCCCGCCCTCTTCCCCGTCAATACGTGCGGCGCTCCGCCGTTCAAGCTCCTCCTTGACCGAGCCTTCCGGATAGTGTGCGACAAGAATATCAAGGGCTCTCCGACAGCCCAGAATATCATAGAGGCGGTTTCTGAGGCGCATGTCTTCGGCTGTCGTTGAAAAGGCCCAGCGGGCGTAACTTCCGGCACTGTTTGTCAGATACTGTATGCTCTCGCCAAGCGCTGTTCTGTAGAGTGCCACAAATTCCGCACCGGATGGCCGCGGCCGCGTGATGCGGCGGAGGGCGTCCCGCGCCGCCTCGTTGTAACCAAAGCGTTCGGCGATATCGCGTGCCTCGCGGGCATTGCCGGCGCCAAGGGCATAGACGGAGGTGGCCATGGCCACGAGTTCGGGCGGAAAATCGGCGAGCCGCTGGCTGCAGAGGCCGATGGAAAGGTTCAGCTTTCTGGATTCACGCGTGGCGGTCGTCAGGTCGCTTATGATCTGACGGGAAAGGGGATTATTCATGTCCTGACAGGAAGCGCGGTGGAATTCGTCGTAGCAGAGACGCTTCGGATCTGCCATGAGATGTTCAAGACGCGGCCTGTGGTAGTCGCGGAATTCCAGGGGTATTTCGCAGAGATCGTCCGTGCTCATAAAGAAATGCCCTGCCCCCACAAAGCGGGCGAGCATGTACATGATACCGGACTGCCGTTCGGCCTGCGCCCCCCCTCTCGGCGTGACCTCGGAAAGGTCCAGACCGATGATCTGGGCGCCGCCAAGCGAAAAGGAACTGGGATTGGCCAGAACGGGATAGGCCGAGAGGGCGCCGATGAGATAGCGCGAGGCCGCAAGAGGCACTGTTTCCGCCCCGCTCCCGACCGTGATGCCCGTGAAATTCTCAGCCACATTGTGCTCGGTGACGCAGGAGGCCAGATCACTCAGGAGCGGCACGGCGAAACGCTGGGCCTTCAGCGCACGGTCATGGTCCCCTTCGCGGAAAAGAAAGAGCACAACGTCCCACCAGGAGGTCTGCGCGTCAAGGGGAAAGCCCATACGGCGGAGCGTTGTTGTAAGATCCCTGTCGGCGTGCCCGTCAAAACGCCGCGGCCGCTCGCCGTCGGGCGCCATGCGTCTGTAGAGGGTATCGGTCGCTTCCCGCAGGAGTTCCGCCATGCCGTCCGCAGGGGTCGTGCGCTCAAGAGGGGTGCAGAGAAGGGAGAGAAGATTATTCAGAAACTCGGCGTGGTGACGGAGGGGATAGGGACAGCCGAGGGGTGTGTCAAAGGGGTTTATGGCGTGCCGTGCGCTGTTCTTCAGTTTCGCAAAGCAGGCCTTGCCCCGTTCATGGGGCGGCAGCGCCCATTTTATGAGAGTGATCACTCCGCCTGAAGAGGGACCGATGTCGATGACGGTCAGCCAGGGCAGACGGGATGAGGCGTTTCTGAGGATAAAGAAGAAGTTCAGGGTGTTGAGGAAAAAGGACTTGCCTGCCCCCATCCCCGCAAAAACCACCTCGTTCCAGGAGGCCTGAAGCGAATGAAAAAGACCTATGGGCATGAATTTGCCGTCCGGCGTCCTCAGGGGAAGGTCCGCATGGTCAAAGGGGGAGCTTGTGCGGGTAAGGGGAAGAAGGCAGAGGGCCTCCCCGAGAGGCGCGACCGCCTTCGGAGCAGGCGAACCCGGCATGGCACAGGGAATGGCAGCCGTAAGCCCGAGAAGAGGATCGCCAAGGACATTTCGTGTCTCGGCGCTCCCCCAGGCCTCGATCTGGCTCTGGAAACGGGCACGCCGCATCTCAAGAAGAGCCTGAACATCCTTCCCGCCCCCTTCAACCCAGGTCACAAAGACTGCCTGGAATCCCACGGCGCACTGGCCGGAAAGCTCTGCTTCACGTAATGCATTAAAGGCCTTGCCCTGCATGACGTTCTCCCGTGCCGCAAAGCTCAGTATCTGGGCAAGCATGCTTTTGAGCCCGCTTTTTCCAAGACCGTCGCCCGTGATAAGAAAGGCGGCACGCCAGGGTATAAGCCCTTTCATGGACTGAAAAAGGCGGTTAAAGGGGAGAACGGTTTTCGGGGGAAGGGACATGAGAAAAGGGGCGTATAACCTTGTGCCGACTCTGACGAAGCGCCCGCCGATGATGCGTACATTGTCGGGCCAGATCTGGCCTGCGAGGGTCTTCGGAAGAAGATTCGTGTAGTCATGGGGAGACTGGCCCGATTCGGGCGCCATGGGCCAGCGCTCCCCGGCGGAAAGCTGCGGCTCCCAGAAACGGCTTCCGGACGGGCCGAGCAGGAGCCCACGTATGGTCATGACGGCGCTCTTGCAGTCAAGGAGGCGCACCTTGATGTTCATCTCCCGGAAAAAGGAGAGGAGACTCTCAACCTGGGCCCTGTGCACATGCCTCATCCCCTCCATCCGCACATCCTTTCCCTGGACGGAGGAAGCCGCCATGAGTCTCCGGCGGGAAAGACGCGCCTTCTCCTTCTTGCGGTCGGAGCGCGAAAGGATGCCCGGACGCGTCCAGAAGGCAAGATACACCGATTCGGCGGCACAGTAGGAGCCGAGTTTCTCCTGCCAGTCAAGAAGCACGTTTTCAAGATCGAGATGCAGGGTCCTTGCGCTCTCAATAATCGACGAGAACTGCGGGGCGAGGCCCGCTGAGCCCGCGGCCGGATCGTAGTCGAAGACACATTGCAGCGCGTGACAGGGTTTTTGAAGGGGCCTTGAAAGAAGCGTTGTCAGCTCGCAAAGGATGTGGGAAAACTCCTCCTCCCCGATAAGCCGAATGCTGCCGTCAAAACGCAGAAGAGAGACGAGGGAGGCGTCATCCGCCACAAGCACCCCATCCCCGTCATCGGTGTAGAGACGCGTATGAGCCTGGGCAAGACCGCCCTGCATCGCAAGAAAGCCGTAGAGAGTTTCATGAAGGACACGGAAAAATCTGTCCATACCCCCTCCTATCCGCGTTTCTCCGCTTCCACGACAAGCTGCACAATGGCGATCCCCTTCACGTATTCGGAGGTCGCCTCACGCCGTATGCGCATGCAGAGCACGACATTCTGCTCGCTCAGGACCTTGCTGCTCGTCTCGTAGGCCAGGGTGAAGGGAACTTCCACCTCCCATGTCATGCGCCCGTCAAGAACGCCCGCCGCAACAATGGTCGGCATGCCGTGGACGACTCCGTGCATAAGAGCCTTGTACTGGGAAAGGACACGCAGATGTCCCTCGTCCGCAAGGGAGCGGCGGTAGCTGACAAAAGCCTCTTTTGTGAAATATTCGCGCTGTGAGGCAAGCTGCTCCCGCCAGTGCAGGAAATCAAGATTGAAAAGCGCCGTCGCGGCCTGGGCGGCCCAGGAGGTCAGCGCGCCGTCCGTGTACATCGGCTCGTTCAAAGGATACATGGGAATGACCTGCATCTCCTGGTTTACGCCGAAATAAAGGGGATGTTCCTCCCGGAGCGCAAAACAGAGAAGGCCTGCAAGAAGGAGAAGAATGACAAGAGCCATGACAAAAAGAAGAAGCACGAGCTTTCGCAAAACAGCCTCCTGAAAAGCAAGCCCGTGCACCACACCCCTGAAGCCAGGCCGGAAGACCAGGCTTTCTCCACCGCCCTTTCGTTCACACGCCATGAAAATATCCCCCGCTGCAAGATCCGTGTATGAAAACACCCGAAGGCCCGTCCAGAAAGCGCTACGAAAGCCTTGCGCACATCTTTTCAAAAATCACCCTGTCCACGTCTAAAATAGCCGCAAGATTTCCCGAGGCGTACCAGACGCGCGGAAAGGAAAGCGGATCAGAGGCGCTGGGAGCTCTGAGAGTGTCTTCGTCAAGTCCGAGAAAGGGTGGGAGAAGCCCCGTTTGTTCCGACATGGAAAAAAGCTCCTCCCCGGAAAAGCCCCGCCGGTCAACCCGGATTCTCCCGTTGGCAAAACCAAGGACGGGAATACCAAGGGCACGGAGGGAGGACGCCTTTTTGAACAACAAGCGCCTGTCGTAGGCCCGTATAAAGGGAATCAGCGGATTCACCCTGACCCTGCCCGACAGGAGGGTTCCCCTGCGGGGACGGCAGGCGTGACCGTGCCAGAGATTTTCAAAAAGAAGCTGGCAGCTCGTCGAAAGTTCCGTCTCGGGAGGAAAAAGGCGGCTTATGCGCTCCGAAATGGAAAGCACAACACTCGATTCCCAGAAAAACGCCCGGCGAAGCAGGAAGCGGCCGCGGGGATGAAGAAGCATAAGATCCGAATGCGTGAGCCAGCGCGGGCTTTGTGGAAAAAATCCACGTGAAGCCGTTCTCTCTTCAAAGGCAAGAAGAGCCGCCGCCTCCTCATCGAGCTCCTCAATCTGGACATGGTAGACGGCAGGCCGGCCGTCTTGCTCGAGAAGAAAGTCCGAAAGCGCCCTCCCCCCAGAGGGCAATTCCTTTTCGGAGAGCTCGTCAACCGGTCCGAAGGGCATGGGACCCTGCAGTATAGCCAGAGCGTGCTCCCGCCAGGGCATGCGGAAGACAAGCACATCCTCACGTCCCGGCATGTCTTCCACGGAAGAGTTGACATTGTAGTAGGTTGCCGATTCAAGGATACGGCCGGTATGTTCGGGAAGAAGTGCTTCAAATCCGGAGGAAAGACCGAATCCCTGCCTGAGAGAACGTTTCGGAAGAAAGGAGGGGTCGCCAAGAAAGGCCCTTGAAAGACGCAGAACGCGGCCGAGAAGAATGGCTCCGAGTTCCGCCATCTTCCGACGTTCTGAGCAATTGTGGCGCGCGTAGAGGGCCATGCACTCCTCCTTGAGATACGTATTCAGAAGAAGGGGAAGAAGGGACTGCAGGCGGTGTTCCCGGACTTCCTCAAAGCGGAGATTGGAAAGCCAGGCGGATGCCCCGGGAAGGCTCTGAAGGCCTTCAAAGCGCTGTCCCTCATCCCCTTCAATGGAAAGCCATCCCCGTTCGGGACGGCCGGTATCGTCGAAGAGGATTGCTCCGAAAGGAAGCTCGTCCCCGTGCCGTTCTTCCATGGTCTGCTCCGTATGCGCATGGTTCCCGCGGCGTTCCCCTCTGCGCAGGAAGAAGGTTCACCGGACACTTTATTAACAAAAAAGATATATCAAATATATTAAAAATAGGCAAGAAAAAGGCATCACGAACTGTGCCGGGGAGAAGCATGTCTGAAGCAAGCTATGGAGATAGGGAGGAATGAAGGAGCAGGCCCTCAAGACGGAGAAAGGAGAAAACGGAGACGTAACAAGGCGAGGGGGCAACGGGAAGGAGAGAGCGGAATGGCATTGACAGCGTTTTTGCGAAGGTCCCTGGCGTCTGGTCAATGACACGAAAGGCAGATTTTTTGAAAGAAGTTCTGCAGTGCAGTCTGTCTAATTAACATTATACAGCCCTTCCGCGCATTGGTTCAACGGACTCTGCACCGCACAAAAATTGACGGGAATGCGTGGTCAGTTATGCCAAGAAGGCGCGTCTCAGGCAGATCATCGGGAAAGAAACGCAAGGAGAGACACCAGGCGTATAACCTGCACGCGTCAACGGCAGGCAGCCGGCCTTCACGCAAACTCAATCGACATTCCCCCGCTTCCGAGGTCAGGCCTTGTTATGCAGTGGACGTGATGCACACAGGAGACATCACGTACGGAGACAAAACGGATGGACGTGCTCTTCCCCGCAAACGGGATCTCGGCACGCCAGAAAAACGCCCGGACATGAGCAAAAAGCTCATGTTCCCAGAGTCTGTTCAAAAGGCCCGGATCACGGGCAAGGCCTTTCATGAAGGCTTCGCGTTCATCGGGGAGATGAAGAATGTCCGCGGCAAGGGAACGGATAACACTGTTCAGGCTGGTATCAAGAGGGACAATTTTCTTTGTACGGAGGCCCGCTGCATCCTTTGCGAGCGGCTGCATATCCCCTCCGTCCACATACACATTGTAGAAACGCATCCCTTCCCGTGCATAGCGGGCCTGGAGAAGTGAAAGAAAATTGGCCTCGCTTCGCACACTGACACCCGTAAGTCTCGACGGGACGCCCCGCCCAAAATACGCATCGACCGAGCGCACCCGGTATGGTTCGTCAGCCGCGCGCGTCGGCTGAATGCAGACTACTTTGGTGAGTCCTCTGACTTCGTCCTGTTGCTTACCTTCCATGACGCGCCTCTCACAACATCGGTCAGCGAGGAAAAGCCCTGGGCTATCGCCTCGTCGTTGAGCATCGTTAGATAATATTCCAGACCGTCCTGTTCCCCGTAAAGATCGAAAAGATACGTCAGGGCCAGCGCGAGCCGTTCCGACTTGAGACGGGGCTGCTGCTTCACCACATGCCAGTGGGAGACACTGCCCTGCCTCACAAGCAGAAGAACACAGATCCGCCATTTGGAGGCCTTCAGAAGAATAATGGTCTCCGTCATCCAGGGCTCGCAGTGATCCGGAAAATTAAAGTCGGTCACGGCCGTTTCAAGACGTGCATACACATCAAGGACAGAGGGCATTTCAGGGAAAAGCCGGATTCTCGGCAGAGATGTCATAACCCGTGTTATGACCCTGTGCACAAGGGTTGACTTGGTTGTGGAGTGCAGCTGGGTCACAAGCCAGCGCGCTTCCATCTCCGACCATCCGTGCTTGTAGCGGACAGCGCTCATACAGTCCCGCAATGTCATGGCGTCCGACCATTCACCTGTCTCAATGGGAATGCGCATGGGGCAACCAAGACCGAAGAGCCACCACGAAAGGGAAATGCCGGCGTCATGGACCGGAAAAAAGAGGGCTTTTTCCCCGGCGTCCGCTGTCCCGGACCGGTCTTTTTTCGTCCCGTGCATATCCTCATAGAGAGCGTTCAGACAGTCGGCCGAGGACGCGGACCGCAGGGTTATATAGAATTTCATGAGCTTCGGGAAACGCTCACGGACGGCTTCCTCATAGTATTTGTTCTCCTTCGAGAGGACGAGCCGCGTGGAAGGAGGAAACGGTCTGTTCGCTTCAAAGCCGAGGACTTCTTCGGGACAGCACTGCTTTTCAAGGCAGGTGTGCAACAAAAGACGTAAACTACTCACAGGACCCCCTCTTGGAGCAAGGCTGTGTTTCCGGGTGCGGAGCACCCTCGCGGGACTCTCTCCGGGCTCTGAAGACGACCCGGAGGACAGGCCCCGGTTTCACAAATTCCCTGTCTAAACCCGTTCAAAACGCGGCAGCCGCCGCGGCACGGAAAGGCACGGAGAAAGGACAGCCCGTTTGAAGGGATGGCTTTTCTGTACCGGATGAGCGCAGTTCATATACGGAACAGGGTGAGCAGGAACATTTTGAACGTATCGGCGGAAAAAGAAAAGCGTCTCGTTCAGGCAGCTGGCAGCCCCCCGGGAACAGGCATCAGAGACTCCTGGAAGCGACCGTTCAGAGTGCCGTATAGAGAGGGGATGACATATACCTCTCGCCCGCATCCGGAAGGATCACGACAATCGTCCTGCCGCTGAACGCCGTCTCCTCCGAAAGACGGTCGGCGCAGGCAAGAGCCGCACC
>JAIKXS010000041.1 GCA_024683955.1 Desulfovibrio sp.
TCAACAAAACAGGCTGGGATTTGAGCAAAGGCAGGGATTGTTTAGATATATCTCCGGAAGATCGCGAGATAATGCGAGCCCAGGTGTGAGCGGGTGAGCTATATGACTTACGAAATGAAGATACAGGAAGAGCGAGATGAAGTACGGGAAGAGGGCCGGGCAGATGGAATCACAGAAATGGTAAAGAATCTGCTGAATGTAGGAACTCCGATAGAATATATCTGCAAGGCTTCTGGTTGGACAGAAGAGCAGGTTCTTGCTGTTAAATAACAAAAATGGGTAGCGTTATATGACTTACGAAATGAAGATATCTGTTCTTAGTAGCAAGTCTCTTTTGGGGGCAATAGGGGGGGCATTAGCAGAAAAAATGCCCCAAATTTGTGGAAAAAATGGAAAATCCGATTTCGGGAACCCTTGATTTTACCACATGTGCCGTAAAGCCCCTGCCTTTAGGTATGGGGATATAAGGCACGTCCACCGAATTTGCGTAAGCAATTGAAGGTGGACAAAAGTATTTTGGTTAAAATTTTTATATCTTTGTGTTATTATATAGATATAGGGAAAACAAGGTGGTGATTCCAGATGAGAACCTATTGCTTTAAGCTATACAATTCAAAAAGAAACAGGAAACTCCATAGGCAAATCAATGCGGCGGCACTTGTCTACAATCACTGTATTGCTCTGCACAAAAGATACTACAAGCTGTTTGGCAGATCACTGAATATGTATCAGTTGCAAAAGCACCTGACAAAGCTGAAGAAGATTGACAAATTTGCATATATATGTGAATGTCAATGAAAAAGTGAGCCACTTGATCACGAATATTTGAGCCACGATGATCACGAATAACTGAGCCAGTCAGGTGCTATTATGCCTCTTTTTTTGACTCTGCAATCGGTAAGACTTACCGTTCATGTTCAGAATATGCGAATGGTAAGTCAGCCTGTCAACCAAAGCGGCCACCAGAGTGGCATTTGCGAACATCTCTGTCCACTTAGAGAATTCCAGATTCGTGGTAATTACCGTGCTGGTGCGCTCGGATCGCTCTGCGATTACTTTGAAGATGAGCTCAGATTCCTCTTGGCCAAACCGTGCGTAGCTGAGTTCATCCAGTAACAGAAGATCAGTCCCGGAGATTGTCTTCTCCAGACGGCGCAACTGGTAGGAATCCCGGGCCTCCTTAAGTTCGGAGGCCAATGTGGTCGCACTGTAGAACAACACCTTGTAGCCGAGAAGGCATGCCTTGACACCGATGGCTGTCATCAGGTGCGTCTTGCCTGTGCCGGGGTTTCCAACCAGTACAAGGTTTTCATGTCGTTCAATGAAATTACAACTGGCAAGCTGTTTTACATATTCCGGTTTTACATGCTGGAGTTTGGTCAAGTCGAATTCTTCAAGTGTCTTGGTCAGGGGAAAGTGTGCCCTCTTCAATCGGCTCTGCCGTTTCTTCTCTTGTCTGGCATCGTATTCCCTCTTCAAGAGCTCCAAAACGAATTCTTCAAGGCTTTGCCCCGCACTGTATTCACGGACAGCCTCCTCAAGATTTCCAAATGTTGGCAGTTTCAACTCCTTCGCATAATATTTCAGCGTTTCCTTTACGCCTGCATCCTGCATACAGCCCCGCCTCCTTCTTGAATGAATGCATCATAGGCGGAAAGGTCTATTGGTTCAACGTGCACATGATCCTTGATGACAATGCCGCGCACCGGACGCTCCAGAAATTCCACCTCGTTCTTCCAAAATGCATCTTCGCCCTCGTTTGCGCAAAGTGTCAGAATATCCATAAGATCCTTGGCCTTGAAATCTGTTGTTTCCAGTATGTGCAGAAGCGCACTGCTGATGTTCTGTCGCACCGGAAGAGCCTGCAATGTGCTGCGTGGTTTCTTTTCCAGAAGGGGCAGGTAATGGGAAAGAGCAAGAATCTGCTGATGCTTCCCATAGTGACGCGGATGCTTCGCGACCTCCTTTCCGGCAATGTAGATGCAGACTGTCTCGGCTGATGCTCTGATGGTTGCTTCCTGTCCTACGTGTTCCACAGGGACAGAATAAGAGTTCGTCTGGAACCGCATTGTTGCAAAGGTCGATACTCGCCCAACATCGACCATCCGCGTGTCGTAGGGGATTCCCGGCAAGGGGAGCATTTCATTTCTGTCCTCTTCTAGCATGGACGCAACCGAGGCTGGCTTTCCTGTAACCTGATGTGAAGAGATGTACGTCATGCAGGATTGGCGAAGCATATTGTTCAATCGGTCGAGCGAATCAGCGTGAGGGACGGGAACCAACAAGTTTCTTCTGGCCCAACCGACCAGGTTTTCCACAAGTCCCTTTTCGTTGCCGCTCCTCACGTTGCAGAAATCCATTCGAAAGCAGTAGTGTGCAGACAGTGCCGCATAGCTTTCCTGTGGAACCGCTGCCTTTCCGGAGCCATTCTTCACCGCTACACGGGCATTGTCGAAGATCACCCGGCGTACAACCCCACCAAAGAATTCTATTGCCAGCACGATGCCCTCAAGGAATGCTTCCGTGTTCTGCTTGCGGAAGCAGACGATGAACGGGGCACAACTGTAGGCGAGTCTGGCACAAAAGAGATTCACCTTCGTCCTTTCTCCATCCAGGTAGACATAAGCCTCACCGAAATCAATCTGCATGGCATCCCCGGGATGGAACTCTAGCGGAACAAAGGCATGGGTGAGCTTTTTCCTCAACCGGCCGACCAACCGGCGTACGGAGCTTTCTGCACCGGTGAACCCTTTCTCATCCACCAGCCTATGGTAGATGCGTCGCGCCGTGTGGTGCTGTTTCCGGTTCGGTTCCAGAGAATCTTCCAAGAGACACTCATTGACGAATTGAACCACATCCTGCGTCATGACGTTAGATGCACGGAAATAGCTGGCGCGCAGACCTGGATAAGCGTCTCCCTTGCAATACCTTGCGACTGTATTGCGGGATATGCCAAGTTCCTTGGCTATTTGGCGTTGACTGGTGCCATCAATGAGATATTTTTGTCTTATATTTGCATATTCATCCATAGTGATACTCACTTTGCTATATCCTCCTCATGGAATAGTTCATCCCATTATAGAGGATATCTTCTGAAGTGGCTCACTTTTTCATGATCACTAATACCTTGAATGGCTCAGTTTTATATTATCATTTACACTCGGCTATCAAGACACCTCTCCGGGACGGGGACTTGGAGCGTCCCGATGACGAGGCTTACAAGGACAGCTACTTCATCAATGCCAACTCTGCCACAGCCCCCGGCATCGTAGATGCAGACCGTCAGCCGATCTTGGAACGCTCCGAGGTGTACTCCGGCGTGTACGGTCGCGCCAGTATCAACCTCTATGCCTTCAACTCCAACGGCAACAAGGGCATCGCTTGCGGCCTCAACAACCTTCAGAAGATCTCCGACGGCGAGCCGCTTGGCGGCAAGAGCCGTGCCGAGGACGATTTCGCCGATGAGGATGAGGATTTTCTCAGCTGATTGACCGAATGTAATGCCGATGGCGGCGAGGATTGCTCCTCGCCGTTTTTGGCAGGAAAGGACAAATTATGAAGACATTATCTTTGGACTTGGAAACATTCAGCAGCGTAGATATTACAAAAAGCGGCGTTTATAAATATGCGGAATCCCCGGACTTCGAGATACTGCTCTTCGGATATTCCGTGGACGGCGGCGAAGTACAGGTTGTTGACCTTGCAAGCTGCGAAACCATACCGCAAGACATACTGGACGCTCTGACTGATGACAGTGTTATCAAGTGGGCTTTCAATGCAAATTTTGAGCGTGTATGCCTGTC
>JAIKXS010000057.1 GCA_024683955.1 Desulfovibrio sp.
CATCTCAATGGGCATGCAGTCCACGGTCTCGCATGTTTTGCAAGTACTTGAACGTACCCACAATCCCGACAATGTGATCGCTGCAGCTGAATGGATTCGTGCCACAGGTTTAGAGTTTTCTCTAGACCTGATTTTTGGAACGCCGGGTGAATCTTTAGCTGATTGGCACAGCTCACTTGATGCAGTACTGCAGCAACAGCCGGATCACGTGTCGGCTTACGGCCTCATCGTCGAAGAGGGCACGAAGCTCGCAGCTCAAATTCGACGCGGTGTTTACCCCAACACTGACCCTGACGATCAAGCAGATAAATATTTAGCTACTGAACAACGGCTGAGCGCAGCAGGGTATCGATGGTATGAAATTTCAAACTGGGCATATGACCCCTCCAACCTCGATATTCACCAGTCGGAACATAACTTGGCATACTGGCGCGATCAAGATTGGTGGGGGATTGGTCCAGGAGCGCACTCGCACATGGCTGGGGTGCGCTGGTGGAATGCCAAACATCCTGCAGCATACGCATCACGAGTATTAGAAAATATTTCACCAGCCATCGGCCATGAAATACCGAACCGTGAAGAGCGCATGCTGGAACAGATTATGCTCGGTGTCCGGCTAGCCGAGGGACTCGATGTTTCAGTACTCAAGGATCAAGAGCCCACAGCTGCAGACCATGAATTGCATCATATCACGTACGGTCGCCTCAATCTCGTCCAACTTCTTCACTTCTTCGTAAGACAGATAAAAATCTGGTATGTACGACACATTGAAATTCCTGTACTTTCCATACGTGGTTTCAAACACATAGGCCGGAGACTGGGAAATATCCAGGTCCATGTTGCGACCGACGATAACTTCTCCTTTACTGTTCCTTTTGGCCATGGCAGTGCACCCGAATTTTGGCAGCCTGCCATGGTCAGCAAAATCATTAAAGGCATCAAGTCCTCTTTTCAGTGAAGCAGGGTCGGTAAAGGCAGGCAGTTCGATGACAAAATTGCCCAGGTCTCTGAACCCCTTGTGTTCTACAGTTGCACCGTCCCATGTTTTTTTCATGATTACCTCCTTTGCAGGTAAAGCCGTCGGAGAAAATGCCAAACCAATCAGAAAAAAAGCAACTGTACAGGCTGCAAGAGATACAGCGGCTTTCCATTTCTTTGTTGTTATCCGCATAGTAAACATGTCATTTCTCCTTTTCTAAAGCACTTGAATCATTTATCGTCTGCATCAATGGTCAACTGAAGCCAAATAAAAAAAATTTAGATACATCTTGTAGATGCTAATAATGTCTTTACAATGTTGTAACTGCAGTTTACTGAGAATGTCTTTTTAAGACAATTGCCGTAAATTGGAAAGCTGCAAGTATGAAGTCGTAATAAGGCAGTGGGAAAACAGAGCCCCGCTGCTTTATCCGTCCTCTTTTTGGCAGGGGATGGGAAGTCCGCGTCGTCTCCGACCACGAGCATAACTTCCCGACACTATGAGACATGTGAATAATGGTCAACCATATGCACAGTAGTCCCGATTATTTTGTTGCACACAACGTATCAGCTTGCCATTCAATCCTTCTTTCCTTAACTATATGCATTGATTAGCAATGGTCGTGTTCGGGAGACGTTTTTATTTACAATGACGACTGATAAGGCCGAATGCCCAGAGTATACCTGGCATGTATGCGGGTCAGTTTACGCTGTGGGAGCATCAACCTGCATTGAGGGCTAAGTGAATTTACATTTCGACATATTTGTCTGTCGTGTGTCCACGAATCGACAGGGATAGATTCTCAGAAAAAACAGCAATAAATTCTCAGGAAAAGACTGGTAGCGGAAGAACAGGCCGGTAGCGGATTTTGAAGAGAAACCTGACATTCATCAGGATCACGTCCCCCCACGCAGTCCCCAATTTTGAGCCGAAAGAGCCAAGCCGAAATATTTTCCGTCGGCAATAACCTTGCAGCGGCGTCCGTCAAGGGATCGTTTCTCTAGATTGCACCCCTGGACCGGTTGCCAGGCTTGCGGCGCTAGAAAGTCGCATCGACGCTGACGCCGGGGAAGCTCAGGACGAATGCTTTTCCCCCAACGGGTACGCTCGGCAGGCGGCATTCGCCAGGCTTCGGCCCGGGACTGTTCTTCTCTATCCGGCTGGCCCACGGTTTCGGCCAGGTCGGTAAATTTTCGCCCGCAGGGCAAAGAAGTGGGCAAGGAAACCTTCGAAAAACCACGTTGCACCCCTACGCGGAATTCATGACGGTCGACAGAATTTCCGGGTGCAGAGAAACAGGCCGAATGCAGACAAGGCGCTTTCAAGGCGCTGCAGGAAGAACCAACGCCTCCCAACAGGCAGTTTAACCCGTAGACAGTATATGTCACAGATTCAGGCAGACACTATTCTACGCAAGGAACTGGCTTCGCGCGGCATCACGGAAAGCACGGGAGTTTTCGGCAATCACACGGTGCAGATCGGCAGGGGATCCCCAATACGCCTAGACGAAATAAAAGCCGCGAATATTCCCGAAAGGAAAGGTAAAAGAAGCCTTTGTGCCGCTGGAATTCTCGGTTGGAGAGGCCATGCGGATCGACCGGGGAGAGGCAACAATCTACCTGCATGAAGTTCGCAGGTCGATCTATCTGTTCCGTGCCCGCCTTTGCAGGAGTTTCTGGTCAGCGCGAGGCATTCCTTCCAAACTGTCGAACATAAATGGCTTAAGTTGGCAAACGGCAGCAAAAAAAAGCCCCCGGGTTTTCCTCCCGGGGGCTTTTGCATCATGCTATGAAACTGCAGCATGCGCCGAGCAAACGCATCCCCTGCATTCTGAATGCCTCGCTACGTGCAGCAGTCGTCCTTGATGCGTGATCTGGACGGACATGCTGCGGGCGAATTGCTCCGCCTCCTGATGGCGTTCTTCTGCCCGGCATCATCATTTTTCGATGGTCACGGTGGTGTCAGCCGGAGTCTTCCTGATGTCTTTGCTTTGAGATCCGGGAACGGCAGGGGCATGGTTCCTGATGTCTTGCCAATTACATTCTTTCCCATGAAAGCTTGTTATAAACAGCAGCGTCCCGGCCGTTTTTCCCGTACACGGCACCGTTCCTCTTCCCGCCGTACAAGACATCTCGGCTGGCTGCGCCGACGAGATTATCCTTGTCGTCAGTTCCCTTCCGAATCCCGCCTCTCTTCGACACAGTGAGGCTGACGTTGTCTGACGCGCTGTCCACCGTATACATGGCAGTCTCCTTGACGAGGCAAGGCCATTGATTCCGGCGACGCACTGTTTTTTTGCGGCCAGGCTGATAATATACGCGGTGTTCTTTCTTCTGCCCGAAGCTCGTTGACAATTCGTATATTTCAGCATGCCGCCCTTCTTCACGTCACTGCTGAATTTGCCAAACGACTGTGCGGTTCCCGGGAGAGAGCGATGGCATATGCACCCCTTTCGCCGGCCTGAACAGTCCCCACGTCGAAACTCATTGATGTGCTCTTGTCGATGCGCGGAGCCAAGCGTCCCCCGTATTCCGTCTTCTCGGCAACTGTTGAATACTGCGCATGCCTGGCATGCCCGTGATGTGTTTTACGCTGTTACGCCTTGTTGAAATTGCTTTTTGGCTGGCGGCAACGCGGACACGTCCAGTCCTCGGGGAGTTCTTCAAAAGGGGTGCCGGGCGCTATACCGTGGTCCGAGTCGCCCTTTTCCGGGTCGTAACAGTAGCCGCACACGGGACAGACATATTTGCCCGTGGTCTGTTTTGCCGTGATGACGACAGGCGGGATGCTTTTCGGCGGTTCGTTGAGATTGACCACGCGTTTTGCTTCCAGGTTCTCGTAGCCCAAAGGCGTGTGCGTAGAGCAGTAGACAGTGGGATGCTCGCTTACGAAAGTGCGCACCTGATTTAAGGTGTCGCGGGCTGCAGCTTTGTCCTCATAGATGATGGACAGTTTGTTGGCGTACAAAGCCTCGTCAGAGTAGGTGACGTCCCCGTGCATCATATAAAACAGGCCGCCATCTTCCACAATAACAATACTGTTGCCGTTGGTGTGTCCCCTTGCCTTTATGAAATACACTCCGTCGGAGATCTTTTCATGCGCCTTGAAATTGTAATAGGGACCGTCCTTGTACCCGACGCGGACGATATTTTTTCCTTCCAGCTTTAAAGCATTGGCGTCTTCCGGGCCGATATATATCCGTGCGTTGGGAAAGCTGCGCAGCTCGCCAGTGTGGTCGGCGTGCTTGTGCGTCACAAGAATTTTTGTAATCTGCTCCGGCCGGTAGCCGAGGTCGGCGAGGGCAGAGACATAATCCCTGATGCGCGTTCCCAGATACACCTTGGTTTTCTCATCGGGCACGACATCAGGGGTTTCCCTGGGCATTCCCGTATCTACAAGAATGACCTCGCTGCCGGTATCGATGAGAAAATTCTGCAGGGACGACCTGTACCGTACGGATGCGTCAAAATGATCTTCGCCGTCCTCTCCGCCCATAAGAAGCGGTTCCGTGAGAAAACCGTTTTCATACAGCTTGACGGATTTAATTTGCATTACGGACCTCCTATCTGAGACGCTGCCGGGAGTTTTTGCCGCTGAGACGCGCATCCCGGCCGTCTATATGCTTATGGCCGTAGTCCCCGGCCGGAAATTTTTGTAAAAAGGTATCAATGCGTGCTTTCTTTCTGCAGGCTGATGCTTTTTTTGACGGAACACCCGTTTCGACCTGCCGCAGGCACAGGGAAGGCGCAATCTTCCGACTCGAGCTCCGGCTCGCTGACATGTCTGCAGCCGCAGCAGCAAACGCAGGCCTTTCGTGCTGCATCGTTCAGCTTCCCGGGCCGGTGTTTTCCCTGCAATTTTTTTCAGCAATGCGCCATGGTGTTGCCCGTTCTTCTTTGCAAACCTCCTCAACGAAGTCGACGAAGACATCATCGTATCCATCTTCCTTCGCAGGACACGCCGGATCATACTGCATCATCGCGCCGTGAGCCTCGCCCCCAGCCAGAATTTCGGCAATTTTTTCTAAACCGCTTCTCCGGTCAATCCGTGTCTACTTTTCATAATTCCTCAAAGCGTTGCATGCTAGCAAATAATTATGACGTTAACGTGACTTTTAAGATGTTTTTTTACAACTGATGAGCAGCGGTCGGACCGTCCGCATTAAAACCCGAAAATGTCGATGGCGCCCGGCTGTGATGTCGATGATCTGGCAGGGATGTGTGGCGCGGATTTCATCACGGCCCTGGAGATTTGCTCCCGTAACGATGCCGCAGACATGGATGCATCCGATTCGGCGCAAAAGGTCCTGACATCAGGAGTGGATCCAGAGATTCATTTTTCAAGCTCAGAATATTGGCCATTCACAGTGCAGGTTGGAAATCGGGAACGATCGAACCATTTCCCCAAATTATGAATAATAATATTATAAATATATAGATTATATAAATAGACGCATAAAGGACCTATGCAACAATTATAAAATATCTGTTTATTAAAATCGATTGCATGGCAGAATTCTCGTATATTTCAAAGATCATTGAGCGGAAGAAAAAACGTAAGTATTTTACGACCGTTTTACTAACAACGAGAATTACATGGCAAACCTCCTGGCAAGCGTCAGGAGGTTTTTGTTTTTTGTATTCCATATGGATAGAGAGTAGAGAGATTGCCTCCGGAACGAGTTTCTCGGAAGTTTTCTTAAGGCGATATCAGAAATTAAAATCCTAGAAAGATGACTGCGCTGTCGTTTGGGGACATGCAGCAATGTTTGATTGCCGTGATCACTCCATTACCCGGACAACGCGGTCTCCGGCTGTGTTCGACGACATGTTCAGGTGAATCGGCGCATCGTTCACGCTTTTTGCTCCCCGGGAGCCTGGCTGTGATAATTCCTGAAACGCTTCCCTGCACTGCAGTCTCCACTGCCTCATGAGAAGACATCCCCCGCAAAAACGTCCCCGCAAATATATTTCAGCACATGCCCTCTTCCGGGAGCCCCCGGTTTTCGCCAGTCCCCTGAGCGGCTCAATGCAACACGGCGATTTTTCGAGGAGGTCCTGCAATCATTAGTTTTCAGGCCATTCTCCTGCCGCTCCGAAGGTCTCCCTGTCTACGCATTCAATCATTTTATTCTGTTGCAAGATCGGCCGGTCGGGGTGTCAATGACTCTGAGCACAAGGAGTCGGAAAAGAGAGGGCCTGGTGAATTATTTGGCGGGCGCCGCAATGGAAAAATCAGTTGGGCTGTAAAATGTCATTTTTTGGAATGAGTATTCGAGGTCTCTCAGTCCAAATTTCATCCTGCACTCCCCTCCCCATGACATTTTTAAGCTTGCCTGACACGGTGCCGGTTAAAAAGGCTCATGGGCAATCTCTTCCTGCATGCCATCCTCGAAAAGAATGTGAAGCACAGATCGTTGCTTTTTTGACGCGCAGATGGCGGTAAATGCTTCTGTTACCGGCAAAATGCGATGGCAGCACAAAAAAATCAGTGAGTTTCCCCCCCCGTTTCTACTGTGGAATCCGCGCGTTCCTCACCGATCTCGTTTTGCAGGGGTCGTAAGGCATAATCGTTGCGGCATATTCTTCCAGAGACACCCGCTTTTTTACTGATCACTATCCCTTTGGCCCAAGCCTCGCAGGCGGACCAGAGATTGATTCCCTCCCCTTTTTATAATGAATAGGCGTGGTTAGAAACAAAAAACATACTCTGGTATGTGTTTTGCATAAAAAATAGTATTAAAATACGGAATTATGTTGCCGTGAGGAGGGAACCATGTCACTCGTAGTCAATCACAATATGATGGCTGCAAATGTTGCCAACAACCTAAATACGCATTACGGAAACTTGTCGACATCCACCCAGCGTTTATCCACAGGTATGCGTATCAATTCGGCTGCAGACGACGCCGCCGGACTGGCTATCAGGGAATTGATGAGAGCTGATGTTTCAGCGCTTCACCAAGGTGCAAGAAATGCCAACGATGCCATCTCTTTGATTCAGACTGCCGACGGTGCATTAGGCGTGATTGACGAGAAACTGATACGTATGAAGGAATTGGCTGAGCAGGCTGCTACTGGCACATATGATTCTGTGCAAAGACTGATGATCGAGTCAGAATATCAACAAATGGCAAGTGAAATAACAAGAATCGCAAACGCAACAGATTTTAATGGAATCCATTTGCTCAATGGATCATTGGAAGGCGATCATAATGGTTCGGGATTAAATGCAACTGGAAATTTAAAAGTGCATTTTGGAGCTGGAAATGACTCTGCAGAAGATTATTACTATATAGAAATAGGTGAATCTACTGCTGCAGCTTTTGGAGTCGGTTCTGCATCTACATGGGAGGATGCCATTAACAGGATATCTAAGACGTTTTCACAACGTCTTGATAAAAATATTAAAAACTTAAATACCAAAGATTCTGAAATAAAATCTGCAATAGAAAATATAGCCAGTACATGGAAAGAAGAGATAAAATCAAATATTTCAAATTTGTCTACATTTTCGAGTTCGGAAGAACTAAGCAGACTGTATAATTCATTTAAAGACGATGAAGAA
>JAIKXS010000007.1 GCA_024683955.1 Desulfovibrio sp.
TGGGAAAAAACCTTCATTGGCTGTGGGTATTGGGGAACCGCCAATTGACATATTTCAGAATTGATCCCCACCGCAGTGCAGAGGCGTTCCAGGCGTTGCTCAAGGATTGGAGCGGATATCTCATCTCAGATGATTACGGGGTCTACCGTTCGTGGGCGTATGGCAGGCAGACATGCCTGGCCCATCTGATTCGGGAGGCCCGCAACCTGTCAGAAAGCACCAATCACGATACTGCATGCTGTGGAAGACGTATTAAGAAAATTTTCCAGCATATCTGTGAGTTGGAAGGAAGTCCTCCGGCAGAGAGGGTTCTGACTCTGTTGCGGAAAAGATTCTACCGGGTTGCACTTGATTTTGGTCATCTGACGGGCAGAGCTGAAAATCTGATTATGCGGATGATCAATGAATTCAGCTAAATATGCCTTTGTCTGAGAGATCCCCGTATCAATTCAACGAATAATTTCGCTGAGCGACAGATCAGATCGGCCGTCTGTCAGCGCAAAATAAGTATCGGTTCGGCCTCTGAAAAGGGAGAACGATGGATTGAAAGAAGTCTCTCCGTCCGCAAAACGTGCGCGCTGCAAAAGAAGTCATATTTTGAGATCCTTGTTGACGCACTTAAAAGCTATTTCAACAAGACCGGGTTGAATCTCTACTGGATTCACAAGGCTGCTAGCCGGGCTTTCTACGCCTTCTCCCCTTCTCACGCGATTTGGGGGGGAAGGTGAGCGGTTACCCGTAAACTACCAGGACGCATACTGCAACAGCGGCTCGGAAAAGTAGAGAATAATTTTTGTTCACACCCTGCGTCAAGGGAGGTCTGGCGTATGCAGCGTTCGTTACCTGATACGGACTTAGCGATGTATGAATTTTTTTTAACCGCGCATTGCAGCGGAAAACCGAACGATTTCTTTGGGCAAAACGTAAGTACGGTGAGGTAGTCTTCAAGTTTATGAAGAACATTTGTCACCGCACTTCGGCTGTTTGTAACGGATGCCTAGAATGATGTCAGCGCGTTCCCCCGATTTTGTGTTTCCCCTGCTTTTCCCAGATGCTGAAGTGGAGCATGGCCCGGATACTTGCGAAGTGCCGACAGTATTCGTGCAAAAGGTCAGGAAAAAGGTGGCCCGTTTTTTTTTATAAATTCGGTCATGAGTGAGCCTGTTGGTTATAAGGAAAAGCCTTATTTTTTTGCGTTAAGCCATAGAGGACCACGTGTGCAAGCCGGTGTGTGAGGGTTCTGATTTCTTCAGAAGAAGGCTGGTCGTTGAATGCGAGGTAATGGGAATAGACGGCATTGCGCATCATGCCGACAAAAAGAGCAGATGCCTCCCGGCAGTCGCGGAGTCCTATGCTCTCCCTGTCGCTTGATTTTTCGAGCAATGCTCCCAGTTTCTGTTCCACAAGGATGGGTCCGTTTTCGTGGTAGAGCTTGGTAAGATCGGGATTGGCAAGACTTTCCATGATGACGACGCGCATGAAATTCCATTCCACGGAGAACATCTCCATAAGAATACGTTCGCCTGACTGACAAAGGAGGCTTTCTGCAGTCATGGGGGTTGCGTCAAGCGAATCCAGCAGTTTGAAGACTTCCTGGCTTGCGTCTCTCACCAACGCGTTGAACAGTCCACGTTTGTTGCCGAACATATCGTAGATACAACGTCTGGATCCTCCGCTGATGTGTATGATGTCGTCTATGCTAGTTGCTGCGTAGCCGTTTTTGAAGAAAAGCGTTTTTGCGGCTTCCAGAATTTTTTGGCGCCGGTAGTCAGCCGTCAGCCGTCTTCCGCGGTGATGATCTGAAGCGCCGAGAGCCTGTGTGAAAGTGTTGTCCATGGCGTCCATTCTCCCGAATTGCAACTTGACACGCTACCGTAGGCGGCACTATGTGTCAAAAGTATTTGTGCTGGGAGAGGCCTGGCTACGTCTTGTCCGATGGACATGAACAGGCCCGAATGCCCGTTTCTTGGCATATTGTCATGGACCGGATTGAAAGAGAGCGGCCCCTATAGTTGAAAGGCCGCTCTTCGCGCAGTCAAGCGCACGAAAAAGGTACTGTAAAATACCAAGTACCAAATGGGGTTTTATGGATTTGCATACCCGCTTCTGCCGAGAAGCATTTGATGAACGTGGATATATTTCGCAGTTTTCGCTCACGTATCCGGATTCCTTTAACTACGCTTATGATGTTCTTGATGTTTTGGCCACGGAGAGCGGGGATTCCAGGGCTCTTTGCTGGTGGAACGGTCACGGGCGTGAAACAATTCTTTCTTTTGCGGAGCTCGCATCCTTAAGCAGGCGTGCGGCAAATGTTTTGTCCTCTCACGGGGTCCGGAAAGGGGATCGGGTTCTTGTTATTCTGCGGAGAAATATCGAATACTGGTACATCACCCCGGCTCTCGAGCGACTGGGGGCCGTTATGGTGCCGTGTACGCATATGCTTACTCCGGAGGATATTCGTTACCGATTGCAAACAGCCGATATCCGTTTCGCCATATGTTCTCCAGAAGGAGATACGCCGCAGAATCTTCTTTCGGTGCAGGGGCTTGAGCGAATTTTTACATTCCGTAAGGATATCCCGGGGCTTTTGAATATATCCGGGGAAATAGCTTCAGCTCCTGATACCATGGAACGAGTGCCAACACGGGCGACCGATCCCATGCTTGTATTCTTTACCTCGGGCACAACCGGCTATCCCAAGGGGGTGGTTCATAACCATCTTTACAGTCTCGCCCATATTCCCACTGCCAAGTACTGGCAGCGAGTGGCGGATGGCGGTCTGCATCTGACCGTTGCCGAAACGGGGTGGGGCAAGGCAAGCTGGGGAAAAATGTATGGGCAGTGGATATGCGGGGCTGCCGTCATGGTCTATGATTTTTCCCATTTTTCTCCTGCTGGTATCCTTGATGTCATCAGCCGGTTTCACGTCACCTCCTTTTGTGCCCCTCCCACCATTTACCGCTTCTTCAGCAGGTGCCGCAGGGAAGATTATGACCTCTCAAGTCTTACGGATCTCACCTCGGCTGGTGAGGCCATGAGCAGTGAGGTGCATCGCGCTATTTTCAATATTTTTGGCTTGGAGATTCGTGAGGGATTCGGGCAGACCGAATCCGTTCTCATGCTTGCCAATCTAGACTGCGCCCACCCGGGTTCCATGGGCAGACCTACGCCGCTTTACGATGTGCGGATCCAATTGCAGGACGGTACGTTTGCCGAAGGAGATGAGGAAGGGGAAATTGTCGTTGTACCCCATGGCAAGGCATACGGGATTTTTATGGACTACTGTTCTCACCCTGAACTCTATAAGGACGTCTGGGAGGGAGGTGTCTATCATACAGGCGATATTGCCTGGCGCGACCGTGAGGGGCTTTTCTGGTATGTCTCCCGAAAAGACGATCTTATCAAAACCAGGGGCTTCCGTGTGGGCCCCTTTGAGGTGGAAACAGTGCTTGACCGGCATCCGGCCGTGCTTGAGTGCGCGGTGATCGGCGAAATGGATGCCACGCGTGGGCAAATGGTCGTGGCCTTCGTGCATCTTGAGGAAGGTATACAACCCTCTGATTCTCTGGCACGGGAACTTCGTGCGTTCTGTAACAGCAGGCTTGCTTCATACAAGCATGTTTCCAGGGTGGAATTTCTTCCTGATCTGCCAAAAACCATCAGCGGCAAAGTCAAACGCGGACAACTGCGGAAAAAGGTCTGAACGTTCGTTCTTGCGTTCTTGTTGGACAATATCGCGGGGCCCTGCGTATTGAGAAACATTCAAGAACGGTCCATGATACGGCTTTCTTGGCTCTTCCCGAAGGCCGTCGCAGGAATTTTTCAGGGATCCGCAAATCGTGTCGTCAAACCGGCATCCCCCTGAAGGATACTGGCTGTAGCTCCTGCCAAACAGGGAAGATCCTGGACGGTCGCTTTGGGGCACCTCCGGCTTGTTCCGCGGTTCTGCCGGGCCGAGGGAAAGGAATCGTCCGCCTTCAGGTGAGGACGTATATCAATGGCTTTCTTCCTTAGCCTTTGCCGGTCAACTCCCTGATTTGTGCTTCAAGCTGTGAAAGCTTCCATCTTTGGTACGCACATTCAAGTGCCAGCGCTTCGTCGTAGCGGATTCCGTATCGGCTGCCTGCGCTTCGCACAAGAACCTGCTCCTTATGCGAGATGGCAGGGGAGATTTCGTTGCCTTCGTGGTCATACCGGGCGTCTGCGTCAATGACGGTCCTTGTCTCGTATTCGTCCTGCCATTCATCATAGCAGAAGAGTGCAAAGCCCGATGCATCAAGTCCTTCTGCTTCAAAGGCCTCCTTGACGCGCTGGGCGACAATGCCGGTGTGGATTCGCGCGCCGTCGGCTCCCTTCGAGGCAACGGCATCCCTGAACTTAAATTGCTGAAAGTCAACGCGCCCCCAGGCCCGCATCACCGCATCCTCCACGGGGCCGATCTGTGTCTTCTCCCGTTCGTCCGACGTGTTTATGATTCCGCTTCCTGCATAGACGGTAGACCACCTGTACCGGTTTGTTCCAAGCTTTCTGACGTTGTCAGCGGCAGGGAAAAAACCTCCCGTGTCGCAGGCATACTGTTCCGTGAAGTTTTTGTTCTTGCTCGTGATGTCTTCCTTGTAGGACCCGAACGTAAGCCGTCCCCCTTGTTTCCAGGCAATTTTGACGCCGGAGAACGTGTCAAACTGGATGGGAGCTTCACCGCCATAGTTCAGTTCGTTTTTGAACAGGACCGGGGTCAGTTTTATGTCTCTGGCCGCGCGTGTCGTGTTTGCGGCGGCAATCGCACCGTTTTTGCTGAGATCTATCTTGTTGCCAGAGAGAAGAAAGTTGTCGCTGTAGGAATTTGACACGATGAAATACGCCTTGCCCGCTTCAGGGTCCTGGGAGTATACATTTCCGCTTACGGCTATGCTGGTGTCCGAAACGCTGTTGCACTGGAGAAATGACTTTGTAGAAGCGGGGGCTGCATTGTCCGCCACGACAACAGATCTGAGAGGAAAGCGCAGGAAAATGATCGAGTTTAGAAATGTGTTCCCGACAACGGAGAGATGCCCGTAGTTCCAGTGAGCTAAGAGCGCTGCCGCGTCGGGGTTCGACTGTATCTGTACGGCTCCTGCTTCAATAATGTTTCCCGTTACCGTCATATTGGCGCAGGCAACAAGAAAGAGTGACTGGGCACGGGCATTCTTTATCGTGCAATTTGCAATTTTCACCCCGTCAAAACCCTGGATTTCGACCATTCCGTCCAGGGTGCAGCCTGAAACCGTGATATTCTTGTTTCTTCCGGCGTTGGACGCAGCCGTATAGTCGGCTGGGAGAGAGGAGTACACGGCTAGCGGATGGTCACAGGTGCAGCCTTCGACAAGAATATTTTCGTTTCCCCTGTAGGACGCCATATTGGCGTTCGACGGAGAAACTGACGTACATTGCAGGACTTTTGTTCCGTGTACGGTGCAGCTTTTTACGGTGACGTTTTTCCACGCGTATGCGTGCACCATGGCCGTCTGTGTGCTATTGGCTGAAAAATCACAGACGCACCCTTCCACAAGGATGTCTCTCGTCTGTCCCTTTTCGTGTGCACCGTGGGATCCGACAAAAACGGGCCATGAACCGTCCGACCTGCGGTCTGGATTCGGCCCGCAGTAACAGTTACGTATCACCACGTCATAACAGGGTGTTCCATCCCTCGCACCGAAAAAGGTGCTGTTCATAGCGCAGTGATCCAGCTGGATGCACTCTTTGTGGGGCGCTGAGGGCTTGCAGCATCCCAGAAATCTGCAGTTATCTATGAGGACATGTCTGCTGGCACACATGTCGACTGCATGTGCCCCGACACCGTTTTTGATTACTATGTCGCGGAACAGAACCCCGTCAGCATATCCGATGGTGAAGCCGTTGGCGGAACCGCCGAATTCGTAGCCTTTCATGTCCCATACGCCGCCGATGACGGCGATGTTCCCGTGGCCGGCGTATCCCGAGGGTGCCTCCAGATTGTTTTTTCCCGTGTAATCGGTCTTGTACCCGAGCCAGTTTGCCCAAAAGCCTCCAGCCGCACCACGGACAAGAACGGTGCCCGAGTCGCAGCAGAGTGTTGTGTTTGCGCCCTGGACGATTTTTCCCCTGATAAGGTATTTGCCGTGCGGCACAAAAACCAGTCCGCCACCGGCGTTGTAGCACGCTGCAAGTGCGGCGTTGATGGCGTCCGTGTCATCGGTGACCCCGTCAGCCTTTGCTCCGTAGTCCAGGACAGTGAACACGTCCGCAAAGCGATCACGGAGAGGGCGGGGGCCCGTCGAACCCCCTGTCGTAATTGAAGAGCGTTCCGGATATGCTCTCTGGGCCTCTCCTCGCGTTGCGCCAAGCGCCAATGATACCCCGGCAATAGCCATGCTGAAAAAAGTACGCCGTTCCATGAATCTCTCCTAGACAGCCGTGGTTTAGCTCAGGCTGCATCCGCAGCATGCGCAGAGCAACAGTTTTGTATCAGAGGCGCCGTATTGCCGTCCTTCCGGACGGTGATGTATGGCGTGCGCCTGCCTCCCTTGCCTTTACGTTTGTAGTACTCTGAGTTTCGAGGTTATGTCGAGGGAGTGAGATCGAAATTGTGCCATACCCGGCACACATCCGCATATTGTCCGGTGGTAAAGGAGAAGAACCTCGGTTCCGGCAATCACGGAATTGCTGTGCAGGATACAAGGGAAGTTGTCCGGAACTCGGAGATTTTCCGAGAAATCAAAAAATCCCGTTGCTGGTTGCATGCAGCCGTGATGCCGGATGGAGACCCGTGCGGTTACAGAACGACCATGTCTTCGGGGCCGGAAGAGGCTGCAGGGTCTGTACAAAAACGGATTTGCCGGAGGAAGGGTGAGCCGGGGGCGGGCTGATACGTTTGAGGTGTTTGATGTCCCTGCTAGAAGGGTCGCATGGGCCCGCGCTTTTCGCGTTCCTTGCGTTTGATTTCTTCAATACGTGAGAACAGGGGAAGGTGGGGACGGAGCTTCGCAAAGAGGATCCGTTCAGCAATATAAACGATGATGAGGACAAACACATAGCCAAGTGTGTATGACGTTCCGGGAATGGCGTAAAGGGCAATACCTTCAAAACGCTGTGACATCCACGCAAGAGCAAAGGGAACGGGCCAGATGGAGGCAAGACCGGTGGCAGCCTGGGCAAAAAAGGCGTTTCCAAAGGTGTCGTGGGCGAGGGTGTTAGCGGCGAGATAGGCATCCTTATTTCCGGCATGTATGGCGTCCACAGAAAGGTTGTGGTAGCGAACCATATCATCGTGCATACGACTGAACCGCCTGAACTGTGGGAAGAACAGGGCGGCACGGGTCAGTTCACCGATGATAAGGCACCAGAAGGCCAGAACAGCCGATCCAAGCCAGATCCCAGCGTAGGGAGAAGCTGGCAGTCGGAAAGGAGCAATCAGAAGAGTGTCAAGCCATTCGGGGGCGAGCATTTGTATGGCTCCACGGTGCGTCGGGACCGCGCGGACGGTCCCGACGCGTTTATGTTTTTACCAGAGACGCATGCCGAAGAAGCCGCGCAGCACATAGTTGATGCCCACAACAAAGGCAATGATGATAAAAATACGCTTCAACCAGATATCGGGCAGGTAGCGTGAGGTGATTGGGCCGAGCCACGAGCCGACCACGATACCACAGAGCTCAATGCCGATGAGCGGCCAGTAAACAGGTGTACCGCTTGCCATAAACGTGGTGATGGATGTGACCATGCCGACAAGGACCGCAAAGGCGGATGTTCCGGCGGCAAGGTACATCGGAAGCTGGGTGATGCCTGTCAGTACGGGCACGAGCAGGAAGCCGCCGCCAACCCCCAGAAATGATGCCACGGCGGCAACTATGAAACCGGCCACTATGGGGACGAGGGGATTGAAGGAGAAGTCAACACCGCAGAAGGAGAACTCAACGCGTGAAAGCCCCACGCGTTTGATTTGGACACGTGTGGCATTGCCGTCAGCCGTATGGGATTTTGTCGCTTCCTCAAAAGCCTTGGCCGCCAGATTGGCCTTTTGTTTCTTTGCGCGCGCGCGAGCTGTTGTACCGTAGAGAAGATAGCAGCCTAGACCAAGGACAAAAATACCGAAGTATCCCACATAATCCCTGAAAGAAATTTTTCCCTGGGTGATGATGGGAGTAAGGATGGAACCGACCAGTGAGCCCGCACCAAGGGCTATGCCGAGAGGCAGGACAATGCGGCCCATTGTCCAGTATTTGAACGAGGAGATCAGGGACGACGTACCAACAAGCCATTGGTTGGAGACGCGGATGGAGTCGGTCACGAGCTTGTTCATGGGCATCCCTTTGCCGAAGGAGGCCGCGTAGTCGCCGAGACCAAAGACACTTATGTGTCCCACAGAGGCCATGACACCGCCAAAAGCGCCAACACTTGAGAAAATCCAGCCAACCCAGATAGCCCAGCAGAACGCCAGAACCATGTTTACATTGGGAGCTCCCGGAATACCGAGAAATCCGGTTGCCGCGGACATGTCGATTTTGCCGCTTGACTGGGCCGCTGTGATGGCCTTTTTGAGACGCTCGTTTGTGACGGTATTGATGTCAAGCGATGGGGTCTTGGCGGTGTCAGCAGCGACCGCCGGTGCGGGGGATGGATTGATTTCTTCGGCCGCATGTGCCGGAGAAATCGCCCACAGGATGATGAAGGCCAGCATGTAGCTCATCAATAGACCGTATCTGATCGGGGAGAGCTTCATATATCCTCCAAAACGAAGGTGAGAGGGTTGCTTATTAGGCAGCGGACATCGTGCGCAGTCTTGTGCAGATGTCCGCTGTTTTTTTGTCAAGGGGACGAACGGAAACGTACGGCAGGGGTGCCGTTTCTCGTGGAGCGGCTTGTTCGTCCCGCCAATGTTGAACGCTATTTCTTGCCACATCCCGCACAGGCCGAGGTGTCGCCTTCTTTCTTGAAGATGATAAGAGGGCAGTTCTTGCAGATATCAGCACCGGGAAAGTAGTCTCCCGGGCGTGTGACGGCGCTAGAGCCGGTTTTCGCGATCCGGGCAAGGAGGCGTTCGACGACGGCCTCTATCTGTGAACCGGGAATGGTTACATTGCTTTCGCCCCGTTCTGTCTTGCCTGCATTATAGGAGCCTGAACAGGGGGGACAGTAATTGAACATCTTCTCAAGGTAGGTAAACGCGCTGCCGCCACATGCCGAGGAACTCATAAATATCTGTGGACGCAGGGGATGGGTGTCGGTCGCTGCCATGTAGTCCACGGCAAGGTGATAGGCCTGGAGCGAATCACAATAAAAATGCACGACACTCGGCTGCATCACGGCCTGGCCGAGCGGACCAACAGCCACGGCCTTGACACTGCCCAGTGGCAGACGGGGTTTTGACTCGAGGAAACGGCGGGCCTGATCAAGATCCACGCAGTACTTGCTCTGGGTTTTGACCTCGTTTTCATCGATTTCGCGCCAGCCAAAGCTGACCTGGGCATTGGTACATGCGAGCTTGTCAACGGTTCCGAGCACGGTTTTTCCCTGCATTCTGGCCGCGATTTCCCACTGGCAGAAGGTCAGGGGCTTGACCGGAGTCACATAGTTTGTCTTTTGACAGAATGTTTTGACATCATCATCGGATGCAAGAAACGTGATGGCAACCGGATGATGATAGAGGCGCAGGGACTCCATTAGTGTTTTTTCCATTTCAGGGTAAGTGAGGGACATAGTTACTCCTTAATCATGCTTTGATATGCTAAAAGTCCAAAGACAATGGGCTTGTCTGTCACCGTATGTGACAAGATATGTTATATTATATTAAAAATCCTTCTGCATGATATGTATATATTTTCTATATGTTTTAATAGTGGAGAAGTTATATTTAATATACATCTTTTGAAGATCAAAACATATCATGTTGATGATTGACGTTGTGATATTTTTTATGCAAAAAATTTTTTTATTATTTTGATTTTGTTATTTCGTATGTATATACGGTTTAATATATTTAATATTGTTAAGTTAAATTTTGTTGTTTATGTATTTAGTTTTGCTAGTTTAATCATATGATTGTTATATGTAGATTAAAATACTTGTTTTTATTTTTTTTGTGTATTTTTATATAGCAGTGCAGCTGAGTTTAAATGTTATTGCGGACGTTCCTCAGAATGGGCGGTTATAGTAAAAAGTTTAAAAAAGACCGGAATTCGCTTGAAGACAGAATAAAATGGGTTTGCGTTAGGGACGCTGTTTTGTTCCCTTCTGGCAGCTGGGAAGGTCTTTCTGGTGATAATTCAGCGTAAGAACAAGTCTCTTCGCGTAGTAAGCATAGCGTAAAATGTGTATGCCGTGTCAACGTAAAAAAGCAGTTTTTTGAAAAAAGAAACCTCAGGTCTTCGATTCTCAGGCATAGTCCATCCTTCTTCAGCCTTATCTCCGTATGGGCACGGGAAGAGGGGAACATGCGAAACGTCATGGAAAAGCGGTTGAGCCGGGCAGATGGCTTTTTTCGGCTGTATCCAGGGAATGGATTTGGTGTTTGTGATGGCTTTCCGGGATGATTTCCTCTTATGGGTCCCCCTCCGGTTCCCGTGCAAGCGGGGATCTTTAGGAAAATTTCAGGAGACTGTGTATTTCTTAGGTGTGCAGTCAGATAAACTCTAGAAATTGGCGAAAAAAAATTAGTTGGCTCAAGACTCTTTTATAGGCTAAGGCTTGGGCTATAAATTTATATCTATCTGATTTTATTAAATTTCATTTGAATTCCTCTAAGGCGTTTTGTCTGTTCCCCCTGTGTCATAATGGCGCTGTGAGCCGGTAAAAATCTGGCAAAGCTACAGGCTTATGTCTTTCTTTTACTTCTCGTCCATTTTCTTCAAGAAGGAAATGTTTCAAAAAGATATAATGTTTTTAGTATGTTAGATGAAAATAGACGGACGTCCTAACCGATTCTTTCTTGTTGATTTTTGGGATACAAGGCATCGCAAAAAAGTGCCTTTGAAAAAAAATCAGAAAAATGGAGTAATTTTGCATAATATGAAGAATTTATAAAATCATCATGTGGAAAACTTTTCCACAGATCTGTGAAAAAATCCTCGAGATACCGCAATTCGCTGCCTTTCCCGAGATCGGGATTTTGAGCAGGAAATTCTGTGGGAATTGATGATTATTTAATAATATTAGTATGTTATCTACTGCTCTGGCCTTGGGGAAAAGTTCCGTTCATTCGCATGGAGACCGTGTCTCTCTTCTTTTGCCTTATTGGGTCGGGCAGAGTAGAAAGCTCCCTATGGATACGCAATGGGAACATATTGTCGCAAAGCTTGCCTCAACACTTGAGTCAGGTGTCATGAAGGTTTGGATCCTGCCCCTTGAGGCCTCTTACGCCGACGGAGTCCTGACCCTTCTTGCCCCGAAGCCCTATATGGCAGGCTGGATTTCAAGGGAACTTCTTCCGACGATCTCGCGATGTGCGAAAGAGGTCCTCGGTGAGGATCTTGTTGTTCATATTGACGTCAAGCCTGAGCCCACGAGGGCTCAAAAGACGCGGAAACCTCTCGTCAGGGAGGAGGTTGACGCACCCCGGCGAGAGAAGTTCGTAAGCAATCCCCGCGCGTTCGAAAACTGCTTCCCCTTTCTTGCCCCCTCAAAGTGTCCTCTTCCGAAGCGCACGTGGCGATATTCTTTCTCTGACTTTGTTGTGGGGGATAGCAACAGGATGGCTGTTGCTGCGGCCAAGGATGTCTGCCGTGAACACGGCGATGTGCAGACGCTTTATCTCAATTCTCCGTCCGGCCTCGGCAAGACGCATCTGACACAGGCAGTCGGACAAAGCCTGTCCGATCAGGCGATTACAGGCCAGCGGGTCGGTTATGTGACTGCCGACGAATTTTCAACGCGTTATATTGCCAGTATCAAGACCAATGAAGTAGAGGCTTTTAAGCAGAGCATGCGCACACTTGACGTTCTTCTCTTTGAAGATGTGCATTTTCTGCAGAACAAACCAAAAACGCAGGAAACGGTTCTTTCCATTGTCAAAGGAATACAGGAGCAGGGCGGGCGTGTCGTGTTTACCTCATCCTTCTCCCCACGTGAACTGCAGAAGGTTGACAGCCAGCTTGTTTCCTCCTTTTGTTCCGGTATCCTGACCCATATCGACAGACCTGATGTTGATATGCGCGTTGAAATTTGCCGGCGCAAGGCCCAGAGCCTTCATGTGAAGCTTTCCGATGCGGTCTGTCTTCTGTTGGCCCAGCACCTCGACGGAGATGTGCGTCAGATTGAGTCCTGTGTAAACAGCCTGCTTTTCAAGGCCAATTTGTTTGGTGGAGAGGTGACCGAAGAGCTCGCTCTTGAAGTTCTTCGGGAATATGGCGGAGGTATTGAAGGACCAGATCTTGCGAATCTCTCCCGCATTGTCTGTGAATATCTTGGCGTCGACCCTGCGTCGTTGCAGACAAGGTCACGCTGTCAGACCTATGTCTTCGGTCGCAATACCATCTTTTATCTGGCCCGGAAACATACGGATTTGACCCTGCAAGAAATCGGCACCCATTTCAACCGCAGACATTCAACGGTGCTTCAGGGAATCACTCAGGTTGAGAAGGAAATCGCAAGAAGTTCCACGCAGGGGCGCCAGTTGCAGCGGATTATGGGTATGGTTGAGGAACGTATGGGGCTTACCCGTACCTGATACCCCGAATTTCATCTCTCTCCGGCACGACTTGTTTCGGAAAAAGGGTGCTGCCATATAAAAAAAGACAGGCGTTGACCTGTCTTTTTTTATATCCGACATTTGTCATTCATATGGCTGCCGGTGTTTTGGAGGAATATGCCGCTCTTCCGACGTTGCGGGCCCGGGGAACCGCGTCGTTCTACACGTTTTCGGCCAGTGTTGCCACCATTATGGCCTTGATGGTGTGCAGCCTGTTCTCTGCCTCGTCAAACACCAGATTTCGCTCTGACTCAAAGACCTCGTCCGAGACTTCCATAAACGAAAGACCGAATTTTTGGTAAATTCTTTCTCCGATTTCTGTGTCACGATTGTGAAAGCTTGGGAGGCAGTGGAGCAGTTTGCTCTCCTTTTTGCCCGTCATGGCAAAAACATCACGTGTTATTGCATAGGGGGAGAGCGCCTCAATCCGTTCAGCCCAGACTTCATCCGGTTCTCCCATGGAGACCCAGACGTCAGTATAGAGAAAGTCGCAGTCCCTGACCCCCTCCTCAATGGATTCGGTCCGGAGAATGCGGGCTCCGGTCTTTGCGGCAATGGCCTTGGCCTTTTCGTAGATGGCATCGCTTGTCCAGAAACGCGTTGGAGCAACACAGCGGAAATCAAGTCCGAGCATGGCAGATCCAAGCATAAGGGAATTGCCCATATTGTAACGGGCATCACCGAGGTAGGCGAGTTTCTGCGTTGAGAGCGGGGCGCGTGCATGTTCGCTGATTGTGAGCATGTCGGCCAGCAACTGGGTCGGATGCCATTCATTTGTGAGACCGTTCCACACAGGCACGTCTGCATACCTGGCAAGGGTTTCAACACGTGTCTGCTCAAAGCCCCGATATTCGATGCCGTCAAAAAAACGGGAAAGAACCCTTGCCGTGTCGGCCAGGGACTCCTTTTTGCCTATCTGCGAGCCCTGGGCGCCGAGATAGGTGACCTGGGCACCCTGTTCGTGCGCGGCCACCTCAAAAGAGCAACGGGTCCGCGTTGAGTCTTTTTCAAAAATCAGGGCGATATTTTTGCCGGCAAGGTAGGGATGCTCCCGTTTTTCCCTGCGTTCCTTCTTCAGGCGCGCCGCAAGATCAAGAAAGGCCGAAAGCTCAGCCGGGGTGAAGTCTTCCTCTTTTAAAAAATCTCGTCCAAAAAGTGCATTCATTGTGACAATACGCTCTTATAGGGAGTGTCCCCCGGCAAAGCGGCCTCCATTAAATTTTTTACCCTGAAGATATTGGGTGCAGTCAACACACGTACTGTATGGGAAAAAATGCCGTCTTGTTCAGGTTCTGTGTATTTCTTTAACACAGAATATTGTATCATACAAAAAGAAAGAAAAAGTCTAATCTTTTTTGCAGAAATTTTCAAGTAAAAAAGGCCTCTTTGCAGGGTGGGAGAGGTGGGCAGGAAAGAAGTAAAAGAAGAGGCTGCGTTTATGGAGATGGATTTTTTTGTTCTCAAAAATGCTTGTTTTCGATGCCGTTGCAGAATATTATTTCAGCTTTTTTAACTTTTTTTGCCTGGATTATCAGATTATTTATCTTTGTTTTCATGGGAGAAGGAAGGCTTGTCTCATAACTTATAAGGAAGCATGAAAAAAATGTCAGCGTTTTTGCGGAGTAATTGTGGTAAAGTGTATCTGGATTAAATGTTCCTTGCATCAAGAAGTGTCTTTTTTTCTGCAGATCGAAAAAAAGTCCCTGGATGAGTCGATGGGTCTTCCCTTCCTGCGGTAGGAAAAGAAGTATTGCAAAGGAAAATATGTCTTCGATGCGGATCTTGAATACGTTGAATAAATGCGGAAATGAGTGTAGCGTTAGATGCCTTTGCCGTCGTAGAGCATGCTTATTTCGTCGCAGTTATAGAACTTGGGACATTTGCTGCATTCTGCCCAGACAACAGGTGGCAGCAGGTCACGACTAAAGACTTTGAATCCGCAGCGACTGAAGAAGGTGTCAACAAGCGTAAAACAGAAGATGCGCGGAATCTCGAGGTCAAAGGCCCGTTCAATAAGCTCCTGTACAAGACGACGGCCAAGCCCTTTTTTGTGGCAATTGGCGTGAACGGCCAGTGAGCGAATTTCCGCAAGATCCCCCCAGAGAATATTGAGCGCTGCGCAACCGACCACATGTTCTTCCCCGTTTTTGAGAATGGCCTGGGCCACGATGTAATCCTGCAGATGCTGGAAGAGATACTGGGGTCCCCTGGCAAGCATGACATTTTTTGCCGCATAGTCGTTAATGAGGGTGGACATGCCGTGCACGTCGCTTGTTTTCGCGTTGCGAATGGCAATGCGCACAATGTCTTCCGTCTCAAATGCGGGGAGAACGGGCTTATTTGCTGTATTAAGAAGAGGTCTATCCATCATTGATCCCTTGGTGATGCAGAGAAAGAAGGGGTGACGTGGGTGGCAGCCCGAGAGGACCATCCGGGGACGTGTCGCTTCGGGTGGAGGAGACAGCATTTTCCGCCATTTTTCCGTTCACGGAGGTGACTTTGGATCTGACGGCTTTCAAAAGGCCGTGAGGCCCCTCCAGACTTCTATCAAACGTGGCAAGAACGTTCCAGATGTGCGCAACAGACTTCAGAAGAACGGATGCCGTCATCGCGGCCAGAAGGACGCAGAACATGTGTCGGACCAATACTATGAAATAAGCGGCTTTTCTGGCATCTTTCTGTGAACGTATGGTCAGCATCTTTCTGGTCTGATGGTGTCTGGAACATGCTCTTTTTCTGATCTTTTTGGCAAGACTCCTTTCCGGGTGGCTGTATCCTCCCGTCTCGGATCCTGCCGATGGCTTTTCCAGTCGAGTTCTTTCCAGGAAAAGAACTAGAGCATTTACTGGAAAAAAGCTATTCTTGCAAGAGTGCCGTTTTTGTTTTGGAGTGGACAAGAGTCTTTTTTTTGAGAGCTTACTCTTTTTTTGTTCCATTCGCCATTTTCTGTCCTTTTTCTGCACGCCTCCGTGTTTGTTGTAAGGGCCCGTCACCCGCTTCATCCCTATAAAAAGGAGCGTACGCAAAAGCGTACCGTATTTTATGCCGCAATTATCGCAAATTATCCCCCCCATGGTTGATATCCCTGAAATCCGCATGAGCACCATGGGGCATCTGCTCTGGATTTGCTGGCAGGGCAATTTGCCGCAGGCTGTCAATCAAACCCTTGAAAATTATGGCGGCATGCAGATCTATCACCACGAGGATCAGGGACAGTCTATCTGGTTTTTCTTTACGGAAGACGTCTTTCTTGTTCTTGCCCGGCTGATCATTTGGGGAAATTTTAACGAACTTTCAGTTTGCGTCGAGCTCTTTCCCGGCCGTCTTCAGATTGACCGGAAAGGAGAAATCAGTCTTCTTCTCGATGCGGCATTGCAGAACCAGGAAATTGTGGTTCCCGATAAACTGGAAGTCTGGGTGCACCCAAAAAGCCGTGAAGGGCACGGTGTCCTTCCGGGCATTGAATTTGAGGAAAAGCGTGCCAGACAGGGCATGGCCGTTGTGAACTGGTATACGCCGGTTGTCGACCTTCGTATGCCGTTTTCTTCGACCCAAAGCTGGATAATGGTCCTTCATCCCCTTGGCAATCCCCTGGACCCTGGCTTTGCGGATGGCTGGTACGCCATGTTCAAGAATATTTCTGATCTTATGCAGCAGCATAAGATCAAATATATTGTTGAAAACAACTTCGTGGTCATCGCCCTTGAGAATCTCCTCATTCTCAGAAGTTTCATGCGTGACTACCTGAAACTTGTGCATGACATGGACTCTGTGGGTACAAGCTGGCCCTGCGTCAGTGCCGTGGTGGACAGGGGAAATCTGAACTTCAGCGCCGACGTGCCTCAGAAGGTGAATCTCCACTGGGGCAAACTTGTGGCAGGTTTCCCCTATATATCCTACCGGAATGCCTATCTTCTTGGAAAAGGCTTTCTTGTTCGAGATCTTCATTTTTCGGGCGATCAGATGACCATGGACGAATGGTGCAATATCCAGATTGCCGAGGGGGATTCCCGCACTGAGGCCATTCCTGTCCTGATGGCGGGAAAGCTCACCGCTAGTGAGGATGGTGTTGCCGAATGCTTCTTCTGCGGTCTCTCCACCCATCAGAGCTATGAATGTCCGACACTGTCGCTTACGCGGGAAGAGGAAGATCTGTGGACAAGAATGACCGGAGTCGACCTGCAGGCTATCAATAAGGCCTTCCAGAAAATAGAAAAGCTCATGGAGACCGAAGGGGCGGAAGGTCTTGCCGGTGTGGTGAAGGAGGACGACGACGCAGGCTTTCTCATGCGTGCCATTTTTGACATAACTAGGCAGTTTCAGCTGCGTTATGTCGAGCACTACTGGCTGTACCGAATGAAGGATCCGGAACCGGGCGAGAAGCCACTGCGACGGGACGACAGCGTCGCCTGGGATATCTACGATATCCTTATGAAAAGCGGAAAGAAGGATTTTTATTCGCTGACAAAGCACGTGGAGCAGCTTCTTGATGAGCACTCACGTGATGCACGCCTTCATACCATGGCAGGCTTTGTCATGATCGGCAGGGAGGATTATGTGCAAGCGGCCAGTTATTTTTCACGGGCCGCGGTGCTCACATCTAATGTGCCCCTGCAGGCCTGGAACGAGTTGCTAGCTGCCCGGACCGAAGAGATTTCCGGCTCCTTTGCCAGTGCCATACAGCATTACAATCAGGTCGCCCATATAATGCCCGACAGCATAGAGTGCCGCTACAGGGCTCTGGTCTGCCGGGTCAAGATGGGTTTTGTCGAGCAGACTCTTGATGAGGTGCTGAGCCTGGTGAAGGAGCAGCCGTTAATTTTCAACCGTTTTCTCGTTGATCCGGGGCTTGAGCGCGGACGTCTTCAGATCCTGGGGGTGCTTTTTGATCTTTGGAATGAGGCGGAGAAAAACGCCGAGGCGGTGGGAGACGCTCTGATCAGGCTTCGTTCGACGTTCAAGGAATGGTTTGGACCGCGTCATCCCTTCTATCAGCGTTTTGAACCCTGGATCGCTTCCATGGAGCGTCTTTCCGAAATCAAAAATTATATCGCCTTTCTGCAGCTTGTTGAACGCAGACCCAAGCTCGAAGAGGAGCTGAATCAGCATATCGAACAGGAAATCGAAGATTTGCGGTCGCGCTACAAAGTCTACCTTAATGCCCTCCAGGTGGTCCGGGATGAGGCCTCATGGTTCCCCTTCCCTGCTGCCTTGAAGGATTTCAGCGCCGAGTTCAATGAGGCGGCGGGTATTTTGAACTGGGCCTACTCAAGTAACTTCAAGGATGTTGAGACTTTTCACCATGCCGCCTCCGCCCTGACTCAGTTGGATAAGCTGCTTAGAAAATTGAAACGCCGTCTTAAATCCCTGCGTCTTGTGCGTGATTCAACGCTTTTTGGCATGACCATGGGGAAAACCTTTCTTATCATTGAAATAATTGGGCTTCTTCTCTGCACCATTTTTCTCCTTGTGCTTTATTTCTTTGGAAGCGCCCTTCATCTGGATTGGTTAAAAGCGCTTATCGCCGCCAATAAGATTTCTTTTCTAGAGGTGACGCTTCTTGTGATTTCAACCATGGGCCTGGGGCTTGCCGCATTACGTACCACCGTTATTTTCGACAAAAGGCGTGACAAACTTGTAGAAAAAGCCAAAGGTATGAGAGAGCAGGAGCAGCAGGCACGCCTTAACAAGATCAAGGTTGAGCAACAGGAAAAAGCTGACGAATTGCGTAGACAACAGGAAGAGGAACGCAAGGCCGAACTGAAGCGTGAGCTCAGGGAACGGATGGAGGAGTAGCGGCCCGCTTTTCGTCGGGATGTCGCACACATATTTTTTGCGTCATCGTGGCGTGTGTCCTGGGGTGCGATGGAGGTGCCGTGTTGATCTTCGGCAGAGACAGAGAGAGCGTTAAATCGACCGCGTGCTGCGGCTGAAAATCTCCCTCAATGGGTCGTAAAGGACGAACCTGTTTACAGGCAACGGATCTTCCGTAAGTCGTTTTATAAATTTTTGTGAACTACAATTAGAAGGCTTCATCTAAGAATCCCTGCTCATTGATGTACCGAGGGGCTTGCAACTGTCTCTCTACAATTTTTTTTGTAAATAATGTTCCAGCCAGCATCTCCCTGCTTCATTATGGTGTCATGGGTATCGCATGACCATCCGCACAAAGCAGCTGAGACAGCAGTACTTCTGTTCTTCCCTGCCACATCATACAGGTGAATCTGCTTCTCTTTCGAACATGAGCCCTGACATCATGGAGGGCCTCTCGCGTGCTTGTTTCTCCTGCCCTGTCTTCAGAGCCTTCGAGCCGTAGCCGCCCGGGCCCGTACCCTGCCCCCCGTGTGTTCCCGGTCAGTTCGCGAAACCGTGTATCCTCCTCCGTCTTCTCTTCCCCATCTGCGTTATCCTTCTTCTTTTCTCTCCCTTCCCTGCCTGGTCCGCCTCTTGCCTTTTTTTTCTTTCATCTTATTTCTGTTCTGACATTTCCTTTGTCCCGGGCGTGCGCTTTTTTTTTGTTCCTGTCAGTGTGTTCTTTTCCTGCGTTCGCCGGATCATGCTGTCTTCTGGCGCTTTTTGCCAGCGCTTCTCTGTCAGAAGCCCTTTGTGCGAGGTGTCTTCTCAGCCCTCTATTTCGGAATAAGGAGTTGAAATGACGTCGTTAACGAGGAACATAGTGCGTCTCTTCAGTGCCCTTTGTATCGCTATCGCCCTTCTTGTGCTCGGACAGATCGACAGCCTTGCCATGCAATGCACCGAAGCTCTCTTTCCAGGGGCAGGCGTTTGGGTTTTGCTGAGTCTGCTCGGTCTTGAGGCGTGTGCGGGGTACTGGCTCTACAGAGCCCTGTTTGGCCGCCCTTCAAAGCTTATGCTGCGCCTTGATGCAACGGAGGAGGAGCGGGCTGCCTTTGCAAGGGAACTCGAAAAAAGGCTGGCTGCAAACCGACATATTCAGAAAGCCGGCATATCCCCGGATCAGCCTGATTTCCTTGTGAAGGCCATGGATCATCTTGACGGTCTTGCTGAAGCCGAGATCAGATCAAACGGCAAAAAGGTTTTCCTTGGCACAGCCCTCGCTCAGAACGGGCGCCTTGATGCCCTTATTGTCTTTTTCTCACTTTGCCGCATGGTTTGGAGAATATCCTCTCTATATAATCAGAAACCCACTGCGGATGAGATATGGAGTGTCTGTTCAACCGTTTCCCAGTCAACCTTTGTTGCCTTCTCTATTGACGCCCTTGATATTCCTCAGACCATCACCGAGACCATGAACGAACTTGTCCCTTCGGTGGCACCGGCCATGGCCGCTTCATCGGTCCCGCTTGTTGGTTCAGCCGTCCATGTCTTCACCCATTCTCTCATCGAAGGTGCGGCTAACTGTCTTCTAGCTGTCAGGGCCGGTGTGATAACCCGCAGGGCCTACCGTTTTGCCATTGAGGGGGGTGAAGACGGCTTGCGCCGTTCATGCGCCAGAGAAACGGCTTCCATCATGATTGATCTTTCTCAGGAAACGGTGGGGTCGGTTGCGACAGCCCTGCGTAAGGAACTTCAGGAAATTTCCCTCGACAACGGGAAGAAGTTGGTTGCCCAGGCCGGAAAGCTTACGCGTTCCATAGGTTCGGGTGCTCTTCAGGCCGTGAACGGGGTGGCAAAAGTCTCTGAAAAGACCTTTGATTTTGCAAAAGACAGTGCCAAGACGGCGTTGACAACTGTGAAGGAAGGGGCTGAGCTAACGGCAAGCGGAGTGGTACGTGCCTCTGGAAAGACCCTTGAATGCGCGGTCAGCGGGGCACGGAGCGCGTTTACAACCGTTAAAAACGGCGCGGAAAGCGGAGCGAGTGACATCGCAAAGGCATCTAAGGAGGGCCTTTCCCATGCCGTTGAAGGCGCCGAAAAGGCCTTTTCAACTGTGAAGGAGGGGGCTCAGCAGGCCGTTTCTCTTGCAAAAAGGACACAGGAACAATTGAGTGTTATGGGTGAAGAGGCCGGAAAAGCCGTGGGCCGCGTGAAGGACAAAGCAGAAGAGGCTCTTATGAGGGGCCGGGAGCAGGCCAAAGAGCGCGTACGGCATGTATCGGAAGGTCTGGAAAGTGTGAAGAGCAAAACGTCGACCTTCGTGCAGGATAAGCGCGAAAAGATCGGGGGGCTTTTCACGAGTGCCAAAAAGGGACTGACAGGTCTTTTTGGTGCGAAGACGAATAGTGCTGAGGAAGATAGTGTCGAAGAGAAGGTTGCCTGTGAGACACGTCCGCCTGTAAAGGAGGACGGTGCGGAAAAGGGGCAGCAGCCCGGCGGTCCGTTATAGGCATGCCTTTGCCCATGTTTTTTCTGAGTTATTAAGCAGAGAGCGTTCATCAGCGCGGTATACTGAAAAAGGGGGGACCCATGGCGGAGCTAAAAGATTTTTCCCTGAAGATGATTGATTGGAATATGTCACCTGAGCAGGCTGTAACCATGTACCTTGAGTGGGGTAATAATCATGGGGACAGGGACCATCCTCCTGTCAGAGGACAGGGTGATGAATCCCTCTATTTTGTCGTGGACAGCTGGCAGGATCCTCCGGTGATCCGTCTTGTGCGACGTACCATGGAGAAAGCAGAAGATCTGTTGACCATTCCTGTCCCAGAGAACCTTCTTCCCGCCTACCGCGAGGCGCACGGCACTTGGCGCGGTATTTCTGAACCAGTCGATGCCATTAAGGACTGGCTTAAGAAGGAACTTGACCAGGCCTAGTGAAATATTGTGTGACCGTTGAAATTCGAAAACGCGAAGCCGTGTGACAGCACCTCCGGTCCGCATGAAAGAACGTCAAAAAGTCCCCATCTCATGAAAAGATGGGGACTTTTGTATTGCTGGTCAGGTCTGGCGTCCTTTGCAGTAAAGGGTTACCGCGCGCTAAAACCCGGAATATGTGCCTTCTTTTCAAGCCAGTGCAGGAGAATGGAGGCTACGGAAACCATGGCCAGGTAGTAGAGTCCGACGGTAAAGAAGACCTCCATGAAACGGAAGGTGTCCGAAGCCACGACTTTTCCTTCTCCCATAAGCTCCATACAGGTGACAAGATAGGCAAGAGAACTGTATTTGATAAGATAGATGATCTCGTTACCACATCCCGGGAGAGCTCTTCTTGCGGCCTGGGGAATGATGATCCAGAGAATGGTCTGAACATTTGTGAACCCCAGAGCCTTTGCCGCGAGGATCTGACCTTTGCGTATGGATAGCAGGGCTCCCCGAACATATTCCGACTGATATGCCGAGGTGCAGATGATAAAGGAGAGGAGGGCCGCAAAGAAGGGATCAAAGTAAATGCCAATTTTAGGCAGGGCATAGTAGATGAAAAGAAGTTGAATCGCCAGAGGGACACCCCGGACAAGGGCTGTGAAGGCATCTCCCGCGCGTTTGACGAGGGGGGATCCAAAAGTTCTTGCACAGCCGAGAAGGATGCCGCAGAAAAAGCCGATGACGGAAGCCGGAATGATGAGGGCCAAAGATACCTGGAGCCCGCGGTTCAGGGCCGGAAGGAGATCTGCTTCAAGAAAGGCGACGTCAATGATCATACGGAGGCGAGAGATGTGTAAAATTGTTTTGTGCGACTTTGGATTCCGTCGCCGAGAAGAGTTTCCGGATTTCCCTGTTCCAAAATACGCCCGTGTTCCATAAAGATGATTTCGCTTGCGATCTGGCGGATAAAATCCATCTGATGGGTTGCCATAACCATGGTCATTCCACGCGAGGAGAGATCGCGGATAACCTGCAGGACCTCGCCGACAAGTTCGGGATCGAGGGCGGATGTCGGCTCATCAAGGAGAAGAATGAGCGGATCCATGGCCAGGGCCCGGGCAAAGGCCACACGTTGTTTCTGTCCGCCCGAGAGCTGGGCGGGATAGAGGGTGGCCTGGTCGGTAAGATTGACCCGATCAAGTTCTGTTTCCGCTCTTTGCCTGGCGTTCTTTTCCGAGAGGCCTTTTACTTTCTTTAATGCTATTGACACGTTGTCAATGGCAGTCAGGTGGTCAAAAAGTTTAAAGTCCTGAAAGATCATGCCTACTTTTGTGCGGTAGTCACAAAGAGCCCGTGGTTTTTTCATGTCCAACGGATGCCCTTCGAGGGTGATGCTTCCGGTGTCCGGGGTTTGAAGCAGATTCAGACATTGCAGAAAGGTGCTTTTGCCTGCTCCCGAGGGACCGATCAGAACCTTTAGTTCGCCTTTCTTTAGGGAGAGGGAGCAGTCGTCCAGAATGATCTTGTCTCCAACCCGAAGTCCGATATGCTCAGCGAGAAGAATCTGTTCGTCACTCATAGGTTTTCCGTGCCGCCTGCTTCTGTGTAGCCGGGAATGTGCAGGCGTTTTTCAAGACGTTGGAGAAGGTGGACAACAAGAAGCGTCAAGATAAAGTAGAGGAGTCCTGCGCAGGCAAAGAGTGCCAGATGCTCATGGGTCCGTGCGGCGGCAAAGGATGTTTTTGCCATGATGTCCTGGGTGCCAAGCACAAAGCAGATGGCCGAGTCTTTCAGAAGAATGGAGTACTCGTTGGACCACCCGGGGATGGAGAGACGGAGAGCCTGGGGGATGATGATGCACCGTATGCCTTGCCAGTCTCCCATGCCGAGGGCCCTGGCGGCAGCAAGCTGCCCCTGCTTCACGCTCTGGAGTGCTCCGCGAAAAATCTGGGACTGGTAGGCTGCACTTGTCAGGCCGAGGACGACGAGGCTTATTAGAAAGGGCTCAAGAGGAAGAGAAAGAGCCACGAAGAAGCCGTAGCCGAGAAAAAGGAGGACAAGAATGGGAAATCCCCGGAAAAACCAGACGTAGACGGCTACGATGACTTTTTGCCACGGTTTCCCGTAAACTTGCATGAGGGCCAGAGAAAAACCGAGAATCAGGCCGAGAAAGAGTGCCCCGAAGACAATGCCAAGGGTGACAACAGAGCCCGAAAGGATGGCCGGAAAAGCATCAAGAACAACGCGTAGGGAGTGCATAGAATATGGCGGGGCGAGACAGTCGCCCCGCATGTAACTGTTACGTGTCAGGCCGTATTACTTGCCCATGTATTTTTTCTTCAGTTCATTCCAGTAAGGATCCTTCACAAGCTTTTCAAAGCCCTGGTCAATCAGGGTGCGAAGTTCCTTGGCGTCCTTGCGCATGGCCACTCCGAAGTTGTCGGGATCGCCGTGGGTGCCGACCTTCTTGACAGCGCGTCCCTTGGAAATGGCATCGTCTGCGGGGAGTTCGTCCATAAAGGCCGCGTCTATCCTGCCGTTGACAAGGTCCTCAACGGCCAGGGGGGCAGAGTCGTAATAGCGGAAGGTGAAGGGATAGCCTTTTGCCTGCTGCTCCTTTTTGAGGGCCGCTGCCTCAGACGTTCCGCGCTGTACACCAAGCTTGATCTTCTTTGAAAGAATATCCTTCGGGGTGAGGGAAGAGTCCTTCTTTGTTATAAAAACACGCCATACCTGCCAGTATGGATTTGAAAACTGTACGACTTTCTTTCGTTCGTTGGTGATGCTCATGCCGGAGCAGATCATGTCGATTTCACCAGCGTTCAGGGCCGGAATGATGCCGTCCCACGCCATTGGCTTGTGTGTGACCGTAAACCCCATGGTTTTGGCAATCCAGTTCATGGCGTCCACGTCAAAGCCGGCTGGTTGCCCTGTCTTCTCGTCCACATACGCGAAGGGAGGATAGTTCGGATCAATACCGTTGACATAATTTTGGGCAACGCTGTTGCCGGGAAGGGCCAAAAGCATACATGCAAGGAAAAGAATCAGCTTTTTCATACACAATTTTGAGCACAACTCTGCTCCCTGTCCTGGCAGAAAACAGAACGGTGCAAACCTCCTGTAGGTGTTTTAGGACGCTATTTAGGAATATACTTCCTGGTAAAAGAGGCAAGTAATATAATATTGGATAAATAGGTTAGAAAAAATAACTAGGAGACGCGGAATAGCACTGGTATTATAAAATATGTTACACACGTAAAAGAGTGCACAAAAAAAATACAGTTTGTACGTTTTTCCATGTGAAATAAAATCTTATTCTTATACAATATGATTACGAAAAAATCCGAAAATATTTGGGGGACAGACAGAAAAGCAAAAACGTACAGAAAAAAAGAAGTATCTCCCAGGATGGACAAAAAGGCAAGCCGTGGGGATGGAAGCAAGCAGGAGGGACCTTGCACGGCGGCCGTGTATCTCTCCCCGCGTGTTTCTCCATACTTAGCAACCGGAAAGGCCGGGGCATGCTTTGGAGGCGGGTACGGTGTGTCACCGGGCGGGAAGGGCGCGCGTGGAGGGTCACATGGCCGGAATTGTCCGGGGGCACTTCCCCGGCAAAGACAGTGTCCAAGAGCCGCCACGTGGTCTGTATTCCCTGGTTTGGCATGGGAAAAATGTCTGGGATGCAGGAGCCTGTTGCGCAGCCAGGCATTGAACAGATCCCGCAACGTTCCGTGAGGGAAAGAACTCCCCTGTACCGCACCGTGGCGGCCGTGAACAATGCTCTTCCCCGTGCGCAGTGCGCAGGTGAGGGGGGCTAGCGTGCCGCTTTATCCGCAATGGCCGCTGATAGAACCGCTTCACAGGCGAGTTTCCCGTCCACCATGGCCCTTGCGTTCATTTTGCAGACCCCAAGCTTCATTTTGAGATTGTCACAGTAGAGATCAAGGCGGTCGCCGGGAACAACCTGCCTGCGGAACTTGGCTCCGTCCACACCGCGGAAGAGGAAGAGCTTCGTGCTGTCCTCTGCTTCATCGAGCATGCCGAGAATGCCTCCAGTCTGGGCAAGTGCCTCCAGAATGAGAACCCCGGGCATAATGGGGATGCCGGGAAAATGTCCCTGAAAGAAGGGCTCATTCATCGTCACATTCTTATATGCATGAATATGGGAATCCTTTACAGCTTCGACCACACGGTCGACAAGAAGAAATGGGTAGCGATGGGGAAGAAGGCGCATGATGCGCGTGATATCGATGGACCGGGTATCCATTTGTGCTGCTCCCTGGACAAAAAAGCCTCCCTGAGGAGGCTTTTTTGTATCTGTCTGTTCTGTTATTTAAGATCTATTTTATGTTCTTTGGCATAGTTGTTCAGTTCTGTAAGGACATCGTCCGTAAGATTCATGGCCGTGTCCGCGTAGAGGACACCGCCCTGTCCTACGTCGAGAATGAGGTTAAAACCCTTTTTTTCGGCCACTCTTTTCGCTGCGGCAAAAATCTGGGTGACGAGTTTTTGGTTGTAGGTCACCTGCTCCTGCTCGGCTTTTTGCATAAGAGTTCTGTACTTTTGATCAAATTTTTGTTTCTGGCGGATAAATTCCACACGTTTCTTTTCGCCGATTTTGGGATTTTTGAGTTCTTCAGCCTTCATTTTCAGCTGTTCGCTCTGTTTTTCAAGCTGCTCCCTTTCTTTTCCGTATTTCTTTTTCATATGATTTTTGATTGTATTGGCCATGTCACACTCCATGACCACACTTTGCACATCAACAATTCCGACTTTCAGTTCATTTGCTTGGGCTATTCCCGAAAAAAGGAAACTGGCAGCGAGCACTGAGGCCATAAAAAGACGACGCATGGAACACATCCTCCGCATTGAACGGTTTTGTTGGCTGAAAAATGTGTGACTACATAGCACCCGATTTGCGCTTCGTCAAGGCGTTAACCACCGTTTCCTGCTTTTGAAGACGGTCTCGGTAGGCCATGATCCCCTCGGCCAGCCCTTGGGCAAGGAGGTCCCGGTAACGTGCGCTGGCGAGATTCTTTGCTTCGTCATCGTTTGAGCAGTAGCCGAGTTCCACAAGTACAGCCGGCATTTCCGTCCCGATGAGAACGTGGAAGGGAGCTGATTTTATCCCGTTGTTTTTCGCCGGATTTCCGTTCCTCTTAAGCCGTGAAAGCGTGCGACGCTGAATATCGACGGCAAGAGTCCGCGATTCGTCGACCCGCGCCGTCATCATGATTTTGGCAAGGAGCTTTTGCATGTCCTTGAGGCGACGGTCACTGCCCCTGTTTTCGAGGGCCGCCACACGGACGGCTTCGGGTGTGCGGGCGAGATCCAGGTAATACGTTTCAAAGCCGTGAACCTGTTTTGACTCATTGGCATTTACGTGGATTGAGATAAAAAGGTCGGCTCCAGCCTGATTAGCTTTTATGCTGCGCCGTGAAAGAGGAATGAAAATATCGGATTTACGGCTGAAGATGACCTCAAAACCGTTGTTTTCTAGAAGGCGTCCCAGCGTTTTTGCCACATCCATCGCCACAAATTTTTCAACGATGTTATTGTGATAGGTTCCCGGATCTTTTCCTCCGTGCCCTGCGTCGATAAAGACGGTCTTGACGGAGAGGCCGAGCTGCTCGGCCATTCCGAAAAGAGCGCCGGAATGGGCTGCATTCTTCGAAAGGCGTTTTTCAAGACTGTTGTCCGTATTTTGTTCCGCCTCGAGGAGTTCGTCGGGGTCCTCGTCCTTCTGAGGGATCTTTCTTTTTTCTCTGCCTTTTTCCCGGATATTTTTCAGGTCCCCTTCTTCGGCATCGATGGTGAGAAGCAGGCTTCTTTCATCAGGGGCAAGGTCAACGGAGAAGCGTTTCGCCTCGCGGAGATCAAAGTACAGAAGAGACCTGGTCCTGCTTGGATGCTCAACGAAAATCCGGGTAAGAAGGCTTCCCGTTACGGTCGCACCCTTCCTGATTTGAGGGGCGATGGTTGCCGTGTCCAGATCAAGACAGAGGCTCTGTCCCTTATTTTTACGGACAAGAGTGGCCTTGTATACAGGTTTTTTTGAGAGTTCCAGATTGATAACGACCTTCTTTGCACTTGGACTTTCCCAGCTCAGGGCGGTGAGTTCGGCAGGCTCACTGTTTTTGGCAGTGAGTGATGAGAGAATGGCAAGTGCTTCTTTCTTCTTGTCCCCTGACGGGTATGCTTTGACAAGTTCCGTCAGGATCCGAAGAGCGTCGCTCCGTTTGTCAAGATTTGTCTCAAGAATCTTGGCCGCCTCCAGGAGGGCGTCATCGGCAAGAACCGACTGGGGAAAGTTCTCTGGCAGGGAAAGAAAAAGTTCCTGGGCACTTTTATAGTCGTTTTTCCTGTGAGAGCAGCGTGCAAGGCAGAGGCGGCTTTGGGCTGCCCTGAAGAGTGAGGCCGCTCTCAGTGTATCGTTTTTGCTTTCATTGTAGAAACGGAGAAAATCCGCTTCAAGTGTCTCCCACGGCTGGCGCCAGCACGACCGGTTGCTGTCGCTCAGGAGCTCCCGTGCGCGTTTTTTGCTTTGCTTGTACTGGTTGCTCAGTCGAGCTTCCTTTGTTTGTGCAATGTTCGAGGGTTCCTTGTCGTCAACGACCCTCATTTCCGAGGCGATTATTTTTTGTGTTTCTTCCTTTGAGGAAAGAGTTCCTCCCTTTGATGCAAGAAGGCTCGCCTCCAGAGCCTTGGCATCAGTGATCATGTCGCCGTTCGGGTAGCGTTGTTTCAAGGTGTCAATGAGGGCCAGAGCCTTTTTGTCGTCTCGCAGCCAGGCCGCACTCAGGCGGGCCGCATTGTAGAGGGCATCGTCGGCAAGTATGCTTTGCGGGTAGGTCTGGGCTACGTCAAGGAAGGTGTCACGCGCCTTTTTGGCATCGGAGGCGGTAAAAGAATTTTTGGCAAGACCCTCCTGGGCCTCGGCCTTGCGGAAGAGGGCGCACGGCCTGTTGGGCCAGCTTGGATCGCTTTCGTAAATAGCCTGGAATTCCTGGATCAGCTTCTCCCAGGAGGAACGGTAACGGGCGCGGGCTTTGTCGGCGGCAAGAGTGGCAAGTGCGTCTTTTGCCTGAATGTAGCGTTTGTTTGTCGGAGGCAGGGCACTGTAGCCAAGATCCTGGAAGGTAATGACAAGGACACAGAGCGCAAGTATGAAACAGCAGGGCGCAAGAAGAATACGTGTCAGGGGATGTTTCAAAACTGTTCTCTTTCGATATGCGTCCATGGCTGTCGTTCCTTCTGGTCTTTGAGAGCGGAGCGCGAGATGTTTCCGCTTTTTGTCCGAAAGCTCCTTCCGTCCTCAAAACATATGCAAAAAACGTGCAAATTTACGAAGGTAGGCGTGAATAGTGTTGTTGCAGGCGTTGCTGCCGTGTTGTTCTTCCATGGGATGTGTGGATCTCTCCGTGAGGCGGAAAAAAAAGACGCGTACGGAGCGCGTCTCGGCCGGAGCGGAGATGGCGACACAGTCCGTATCTTTCTCAACGCTCAAACGGGAAAAAACTTTAGGGAAGTCACTGTTCAGGGCGGAGGAGGGGAAAGAGGATGACCTCGCGAATGGAAGCGCTGTCGGTCAGAAGCATCACAAGCCTGTCGATGCCTATTCCCTCTCCGGCGGCCGGCGGCATACCGTACTCAAGAGCGCGTACGTAGTCCTCGTCCATGCTGTGGGCCTCATCGTCGCCCGCTTCCCGTTCTCGTACCTGATCTTCAAATCGTCCCCGCTGGTCAATCGGATCGTTGAGTTCTGAGAACGCGTTGGCGAGTTCGCGTCCTGTGACAAAGAGCTCAAAACGGTCTGTAAGCGTGGGATCCTGATCGTTACGGCGCGACAGTGGAGAAATGGCGGCCGGGTAGTGGTAAATGAAATGGGGCTGTATGAGCTTTTCCTCCACATCAAGATCGAAGAGCTTCGCATGGAGCTTTTGCAGATTCTCTGTTTCTGTGGCCTTTTCTCCGCGTTTTCTAATGTATTCCCGGACTTTTCCGTAGTCGTTGTAAAATTCTGGGGCATGGCCGCCTATCTGTTCAATGGCGTCGTAGAAGGTTAGGCGTTTCCATCTGCCTGGGGTCAGGTCTATCTGCTCGCCCTGATACGTGATGACTGTCGTTCCGCAAATACTCTGGGCCAGGCGGCCGAACAGTTCCTCTGTAAGGTCCATAAGATGGTAAAAATTGGCGTATGCCCAGTAAAATTCACATGTGGTAAATTCGGGGTTGTGTTTTGTGTCGATACCTTCGTTGCGGAAGCTGCGGTTGAGTTCAAAGACCTTTTCAAAACCGCCCACGAGGAGACGTTTCAGATAGAGCTCGGGAGCTATGCGCATGTAGAGCTGCATATCAAGGGCGTTGTGGTGGGTGATAAAGGGCTTTGCCTGTGCGCCGCCGGCCAGGGGCTGCATCATGGGGGTCTCTACCTCCATAAAGCCTTTTTCCTCCATGAAGGCGCGGAATTCATGAACGATTTTGCTTCGCTTGACAAAGATTTCCCTGGTTCTTGGGCTCACAATAAGATCGACATAGCGCTGGCGATAGCGGGTCTCCATGTCCTTGAGCCCGTGGTATTTTTCGGGGAGGGTCCGCATGGAGCGGGTGATGAGGCTCACGTCTGTACAGGAGATGGTGAGCTCGCCGGTCTTCGTGCGGAACAGGGGACCCTGAACCCCCACGATATCGCCGATGTCAAACTTTTTGATGACGGCGTAGGGTTCCTCGCCGAGCACGTCGCGTGAGATGTAACACTGGATGCGTCCGCTCTGGTCCTGAATGGTCATAAAACCCGCTCGGCCGAAGGAGCGCAGGGCTATGATGCGTCCGGTGATACCGTCGACGGGTGGAGTTGCTTGAAGATCCTCTCCTTCGAGGGGGCCGTACTGCTCGATGATCCAGGATATGAAGTGTTTTTTCTCAAAGGTGTTGGGAAAGAGTTTGACGCCCGCATCAAGGAGATCACAGGACTTATTGGCTTTGTTTTTCAAGACCTCGTTCAGCTCATCGCGATCAAGAAGATTCTCGAGCATGGGCATGAAGTAGGAAACATGAGGGGACTTGGTCTGCAGCTTAACGCGCGCCTTGGTCTTTTTTTCCCGATTATCCACAAAACGCTCCTCACACGCATAGAAAAAACACTGTTCCGAAGAAGCTTCTGGCTGTTCGGCGGCCTCAGTTCTGGACAGAGAGAGGTCCCTGCTGAGGGCTCTGTACCGCCCTCTCATATTTTAGCGTGAAAGGTTTAAATTTAAACCATTTCATGGTGTCAGTCAAATATTTTGCCCTTCTGAAACGGACGAAATACCCTGCTTTCGAGTATGGAAGAAGGCAAGAATACTTAGAGTAGTTTTTTTCAACGAAAATTACAGAGACTCTTGAAAGAGTTTACATTTGTCGCTATGCTGCTCCCATGTCATTCTCTCTCTTTGTAGCGAAACGGTACCTGTTTGCCCGGCGCAAACAGGCCTTTATTTATGTCATATCCTTGATGGCCGTGCTCGGGGTGGCTCTCGGGGTCGCCGCGCTTGTAATTGTGCTTGGCGTTTATAACGGCATGACAACGGATGTGCGTGATAAGATACTTGGCGCCAATGCCCACGGGGTCCTTTTAAGTTATCAGCAGCGGGGGTTCGAGGATGAGCCGGAGATCGCTGAAATGCTCCGTGGCGTTCCGGGCGTCACGGGAGTGACCCCCTTCATCTATTCCGAAGGCATGCTTGCCTCCCCTGGCAACAGCGCAAAGGGCATCATTCTTCGCGGCATTGATCTTGACTCGGCACCGTCCGTTATTTCCATGCTCACTTCCCTCCGTGAGGGCTCGCTCAAGGACCTTGCAAAGGATGGTACACCCGGGATCATCATCGGTCAGGAACTAGCCAAGCGTCTTCATGTCGGGCTCGGGAGCCGCGTTAATCTTCTCTCCCCGTCGGCCAAGGCTTCCTCGCAGGGCTATACTCCGCGTATTCAGCCCTTTGAGATCGTTGCCATTTTTAAGACGGGGATGTTTGAGTACGACACCTCCCTTGCCTTCGTGACGCTTGAGGCGGCCCGTCTTGCCATGAATTTGCCGGAGTCCTTTCTCTCGGGTCTTGAGTTTACGGTGAAGGACGTCTTTGCCGTGGATGCAATCGCCGGATCCATTACGGAAGCCGTCCCGCCTCCGTTCTACGTTCGTACCTGGACCGAGATGAACGCAAACCTCTTTGCGGCCCTCAAGCTTGAAAAAATCGGCATGTTCATTCTTCTCGCCATGGTGGTGCTCATCGGTTCTTTTTCCATTGTGGCCACCCTTGTCATGCTTGTCATGGAGAAGACAAAGGATGTCGCAATTATGATGTCCATGGGCGCAACCCGTTCCATGATCCGTCGTATCTTTATCTACCAGGGGACAATCATCGGCCTTATTGGAACTCTCCTCGGCTATGTTCTTGGCTTTGGCGTTGGTTATCTCCTGAAGCGCTATCAGTTCATTAAACTTCCGGAAAATGTCTACACTCTTGACCACCTGCCCATCATCATCACAGCAGAAGATGTGCTCATTATAGGGCTGAGCGCCATGCTGCTTTGCTTCCTCGCAACCCTCTATCCCTCGGGCCAGGCCTCACGCCTCAGTCCTACGGAAGCCCTGCGATACGAGTGAGTATGGAGCGTCTCTTTTCTTTTGAGGGTGTAACCCGAACCTTTCATGGGCCGCACGAAGAGCTGACCCTTTTCTCGGATCTTTCCTTCGCCGTCATGGAAGGAGAGACGCTGGCCATTGTCGGTGCAAGCGGTTCAGGGAAGTCTACTCTTCTTCATCTGATGGGAGCCCTAGACAGCCCCACAAGCGGCGTTATCAGCTACCGTGGCCGGGATATGCAGAATTTTGACGAGACAGAGCGCGCTCATTTCCGCAATAAGGAACTCGGCTTTGTCTTTCAGTTTCACCACCTGTTGCCGGAATTTTCCGCTGAAGAAAATGTTGCCCTGCCCGCGGTTATCGGCGGAGAGGACTTTAAAGCGGTTTTGCCCCGAGCCCGCCTCTTGCTGGAGCGTGTCGGCCTTTCCGAGCGGATGGATTCGCGTATCACGACGCTTTCAGGAGGGGAACGGCAGCGTGTTGCCATCGCGCGTGCGCTTCTGCAAAAGCCCCGGGTGATTTTGGCAGATGAGCCCACAGGCAATCTCGACGCGGATACGGGGACACAGATTGAGGATTTGCTGCTTGATGTCCATAATGATCTCGGCACAACCCTTGTGCTCGTGACCCACAATGAGCTTCTGGCACGACGTTTAGACCGTTGTCTGGCTCTTCGTAAAGGCCGTCTTCTGCCTCTAGGAGAGGGCTAGATCCCGGTGAGTGACTTGTTTTCACAGCTTTTTCATGTAAAAATTCTTTTTTTTCTCAAGAAGGTCTCTTCTTTCTTTTGACTTTTTTCTTGTGAACTGTGTATACTTTTTCTATCATGTGCTGATTTACTTGACGAAATGGCAGCAAAAGCAGGTGTTCACCTTTTTTCTGCCGTGTTTTGCCTACTTACGGAGGCGTCGTGTATGGCGACTGATATGGCTTGTATGCCCGCGCAAAAACAGAGGAAAAGGCACGCTTTCCCCCTCTTCATCTGCCTTCTCGCCCTTTTCTGCCTTTTTTTTGTTGCAGGCCCCGTGAACCAGAAGGCCTGTGCGGCCCCCTCCGCAAAGCGTGTTCTTGTTCTTCCCTTTGAAAGTGTGGCCGGCCCTGACCTTCCGAAGGCTTCAACGGCCATCCCCGAGCAGATTCTGGACCAGCTCCGTGCCAAAGGCTTTGAAACCGTCCCCATGAATCAGGCGATAAACGCGCTCCGGGGAGAAAACATTGACATGGGAAGGGCACGTCTGCTTGGCGAATCGCTTGGATCTGATCTTGTTATTTACGGCAAGTTTACCCAGCTTGGCGACGGTTTTTCCATGGAGACCCGTCTTGTTCCCGTGCAAGGCGGAGCCCCTCTTCCCCTTTCCTTTGAGCGTTCCTCCCTGCTGGAGATCAGTGCCTGTGCGGCAAGCGTTGCCGGGAGGGCCGGTGAGGTGCTTGGAGGCGGTTCCCAGACACGGCCTGCGACGCAGCCGCAGACTGCTCAGAATACGACTCTTGGTGTCCAGGATTTTGTGCCCATGGGGCGTATGACCACGGCTGGCGGTATAGAGGACATTCAGGTCCGTGGCATGTCCATTATGGATCCGGATACGGTCCTTATGCGCCTGACCATTCGCAAGGGTGATTCTCCCGACGCCAACGCCATTAACGAAGAAGTGAAACGTGTTTGGGAGATGGGGTATTTCAGTGACGTGCAGGCCACCATGGAAGGCCGGGTTCTTGTCTTTACTGTCGTTGAGAAGCCCCGTATCGATAAGATCCGGGTGGAAGGTACCGACGATCTTGACGAGGATGATGTTCTTGGTGCCATGGGAACGAAGAGCGGTACCGTGCTGAATGAGCAGATGATCGCTGACGACCTGCAGAAAATAACCGAACTCTATCACAAGGAAGGCTATTACCTGGCCAAGGTGGACTATCACCTGGAGAACAGGGTCGGTGGAAAGGGTGCCGTTCTCATCATCACCGTAAAAGAAGGAAACAAGCTCTACATCAAGGAAGTTGCCGTTGAAGGTCTGAAGGAGATTTCAAGAGGAGATCTTGACAAGTATATGGCCTTGAAACCTCGTGGCATCTTTTCCTTTTTTACTGGGACGGGCGTCCTTAAAGATGAGTATCTTGAACGTGACACGAACGCCATTGCGGCCTATGGCCTCAACGAAGGCTTCGTGGATATTCAGGTCTCAGCCCCTGAAGTCGCCTACAAGGACGACGGTATTCACGTAACTTTCACGGTGCATGAGGGACCCCGCTACTCTGTTCGCAATGTGTCCTTCGGCGGTGACGTCATCGAGAAGGATGAGGAAATGCGTGCCCTTGTCGATCTCGACAGTATCGCTGAAAAGAAGGGCAATTTTAAGGTCTCCGTCATGCAGGATGACGCTAAGAAGCTCACCGAGTACTACACCAATTACGGCTACGCCTTTGCTGAAGTGGACACGCGCGTCAACAAGGCCGAGGACGGCAGTCCCACCGTAGACGTCGAGTACTACATCAGCAAAAAGCAGCGTGTCTTTATTCGTCGTCTCACGGTGGAAGGCAATGTGAAGACCCGTGACAACGTCATTTTACGTGAAATGCGTCTTGGCGACGGCGATATGTATGACGGATCCAAGCTTCGCCGTTCAACCGAGCGGTTGAACCGTCTGCGTTATTTCACGTCGGTTGAGACGGAACTTGTGCCTACCGGAAACGACGACGAGGTCGATCTCAAAGTCAAGGTCAAGGAGGGCAATACAGGCGCCCTCATGGGTGGAATTGGCTACTCTACCTATTACGATGTTGGTGTCACGGCCTCTGTTCTTGAGCGTAACCTTTTTGGCCGCGGATACTGGCTGCAGCTTCAGGGATTCTTTTCCTGGCGTATGACAAGCGGGGTCCTCTCCTTCACAAACCCCCGTGTGTACGACACCAATCTCTCGGCCGGTAACGACCTGTACTATACACGTCAGTACTGGGATAACTTCAAAAAGGAAACCATCGGTGACACCATCCGGGTGGCCTATCCTCTCGGCGAGTACACCTCGGTCGGTGCTGCGTACCGTCTTGAGCGCTATTATCTCTCAGATGTGTATGAAGGAGCGTCCCCCTACATCAAAAAGTATAAGGGAACCAACTGGACAAGCGCCCTCTCCCTCCGTTTCACGCGTGATACCACAGATTCCCGTGATCGTCCGACCAAAGGAACCATTACACGACTTTGGACGGAATACGGCGGTAATGTCCTGGGCGGCACGGATAACTTCTATAAGATTGTGGGCGACTGGCAGGGCTTTGCCTCCATCAACCCTCAGCACACCTTCCATGCGCGGGCGAGGCTTGGCGCAGTCTTTGAGAATTCTGAGGACGAGGTCCCGGTTTTTGAGCGTTTCTGGGTCGGTGGTATGGACACCATCCGCGGTTATTCCTACTCCGATCTTTCACCCCGCGATTATAAGTACAACGGAGATCAGATCGGTGGTGACAGAATGGGCGTCCTGAACCTTGAGTATATCTGGACATTCCAGAAGGACATGGGACTTGCCATTGTTCCCTTTGTTGATGCGGGCTTCAATATCGATGCCAAAACAATGGGACATGATATCGATAAATACATGGCCGCCTCGGCCGGTCTTGAACTGAGATGGCGTTCTCCCATGGGTGATCTGCGTCTGGCATATGGTGTGCCTCTTGTGCAGGACTACGATGGAGAGCGTGAAAACGGACGCCTTGAATTCAGCATGGGGCAGTTCTTTTAGTCGTACGCCTTTTTTGGGAGTACGGTCATCAGATCATTTCTTCAAGAAAAGAACGGCATAGCGGAGCGTCTTCCCTTATGCCGTTTTTTCTGCTTTGAAGGCCGGCTGCGGCTCAGATACAAAACCATAACACCGCTTTTCTTTTGTAGTCGCGCTGTTTTTCTGCTGCAGCCTTCAACGAAAAGGGAGACGGCATGCTCCCGCCTTCGTCCATGAAAAAGGAGGGGGGAGATCGCGAAACGGGAGTGTTTTAACAGACCGTTTTCGCAGGGAGAGGGAACCTCTCTTTCGTTGGGAAAGCCTTCGTGCGTTGAAGCGCGCATGCGTCTGTTGTAAGAGTGCGTGGAATTATTTAATGGGACATCTCCCTTCCTTTGAGACAGACAGGATGGGAGTGAGAGACAAAGTCTAGCGAAGTGGGGTACAGCCATGGGTAATATAAAAAATCTGAATGTTGATATTTTTCGTATCTTTGACGAGGAATGGGCCCTGCTGACGGCCGGAACCTTGGCTGATCACAATGCCATGACCATAAGCTGGGGCCAGCTCGGTTCGCTTTGGGGCACGGCCGGTTCGGCAAAAAATATCGTTACCGTTTTTGTTAAACCCGTGAGACATACCTTCTCCTTTATGCAAAAACATGAGATTTTCACGGTTTCCTGGTTTCCCCGATCCTATCGTAAAGATCTCGGCATTCTTGGGAGCAAGTCCGGGCGTGACGGAAACAAGATTGCCCGCACGTCTCTTACGGAAAAAGAACTGGGCGGCGGAGTTGCGTATCAGGAGGCCACGAGGACCCTGGTAGCCCGGAAAATCTATTTCGAGCAGCTCAAAAAGGACCGTATTCCTGATTTTGCCGTTGAGACCTTTTACAGCGGCTCGGATGGGACCGATCCACACTATATGTTTATCGGAGAAGTGACACTCCTTGAAGAGAAGTAAGCAGGCAGGTGCGTAGTCGGGCACGTATGCCCCGACTGTCCCTGGTGGCGCTTCTATTCCACTAATTGCCTCTGTATATGTTCGAAAAATTTTTATTTGCCTTTTTATTCCTATGAATCTTTATTTTTCTTTTTCTTTTTCACGTACTTCCAGGAGTTCTTTCCTGACAGGCTTCACCTGAGCATTCTGCCAAGGTGGGCTGGATGTCTGCTTTATGCGGTTCGTGTGAACCGGTCTCCCGTCATTCCCCGCCTTGGAACGCAAATGGACAACACTGTTCATTTGCTTTTTTTTTGCCATACCTTTTTTTTATTGTGGGGAATATGATTTCAAAATCTACATACTACGTCGCCGGTATTGATATCGGTTCAGCGGAAACAAAGGGTGTCCTTTTGGCGGAGGATTCTACCGTGGCTGCCTGCGCTTCAAAAGCGACCGGATGGAATCATGCGGAAAGCGCCTCCAGGGTTCTCGATGCCCTTTGGTTGAAGCATGGCCTCTCCCTTCCGGTTGCCCCGGAAGCCCTTGTTGCGACCGGGTACGGACGGATATCCGTGCCCTTTGCAGATAAAACGGTCACGGAGCTGTCCTGCCATGGGCGAGGTGCACTTCATCTGTTTCCAGAGGTCCGCACAGTTATTGATATTGGCGGGCAGGACAGCAAGGTTATACGCCTTGACGGGGGGCGTGTGCGGGATTTTGTCATGAACGACAAGTGTGCTGCCGGAACGGGCCGATTCGTTCAGAATGTGGCAACACTCTTTGAAACGGATGTCGCTGCGTTTTGTGGCATGGCGGAAGGACAGGACCCGTGTCCGATTACAAGCATGTGCGCTGTCTTTGCGGAAACGGAGATAATCAGTCTTCTTGCAAGGGGCAAGGAGCCGTCATCCATCGCAAGCGGAGTCCTGCATTCCATTGCCAAACGTATCAGGGCCCTTGCCGGACGTTTTTTTCCTGTAGGAGAGACGGTTTTCAGCGGCGGACTTGCCCGGAGCAGAGAAATGGGCAGAATCTTGGAGGAAGAACTCGGGGTACGGCTCAATGTTCCGAAGCACCCCCAGTATACAGGTGCTCTCGGGGCAGCACTTTTTGCCCTTGAAAGAGTGAAGGAGCAATCATGAAGTGGGATTCTATAGAGGCGTTCAAGGCAGTTACTGACAGAAATGTTCTTCGACTTCAGGAGGAAGTTAAAGCCGGGCGGAAGGTGGTCGGACAGTACTGCATCTACACTCCCCCGGAGCTTATTCTGGCTTCCGGAGCCCTGTCTGTTTCACTCTGTGGTACAAAGAACGATTCCATCCCGGCTGCTGAGGCTATTTTGCCAAGGACTCTATGTCCTCTTGTCAAAAGTAGTTTTGGTTTTGCCCTTGAAGATAGCTGCCCGTATCTTGCCGCATCAGATCTGGTCGTCTGCGACACAACCTGTGATGGAAAAAAGAAGATGTTCGAGCTTTTGGCCAAGCGGAAACCCGTTTTTCTTCTAGAATTGCCGCAGCGTCAGGGAGAGGAGGGTGTGGCCTTTTGGAAAAGACAGCTGGAGCGGCTGAAGGAACATCTTGAGGAGCGTTTTCATTGTCACATCACAGAAGATGCCATTCATGCGGCCATTGAGTTGCAGGGACGCTTTCGCAGCGCTCTTAAAGGCGTTCTCGATCTTGCCAGGCGTACCCCGAGTCCGTTACGGGGGATGGATTTGCTTGAAATTTCCGTTCGGTCTTCGTTTATGCCGGAATATGAGGACCGTATCCGTCTGCTTGAGGATATCAGGAATGAAGTGGAGAAGGGACGGGTGGAAGAGAAGGAAGCCAGACCACGCATCCTTCTTACCGGAGTTCCCACGGGCATTGGCTCCCACAAGGTTGTGCGCATTATCGAGGAGTGCGGTGGCGCAGTTGTCGTTATCGATAACTGCTCATGCTACAAAAAAGTACGGAGGTATCCCGAAGTGACGGGGGATGCTCTCGACATGCTCGCCCGATATTCACTTGGAGCTCCCTGTGCCGTGATGACCCCCAATCCCGGACGCTTTGAAGCCGTGGAGAGACTTGCGGCGGATTTTCACGTTGATGCGGTTTGTGATCTTGCGTGGCAGGGATGTCAGACGTATGAAGTGGAATCGTATTCATTGCGCCAGTATGTGCAGGATTCGTTACATCTCCCCTTCTTACAGATTGTCAGTGATTATGCTGACTCTGACTGCGAGCAGCTTCGAATACGTATTGAGGCATTTATCGAGATGCTCTTATAAAAAATGTGTTATTGCTATTTTAATCAATCATATCATGTGTTTTTGTCAAGATATATTATAAATGTATGATTCCATGAAAAATATGGATAACTTCTAAAATTATATTTGTAAAAGGAGATAGTTATGGCAACAGTATTGGATTTACGCGGATTGACATGTCCAGAGCCAGTTCTTAAAACGAGAGAGTGCCTGTCAGCATCCCATCCCACCCTTCTCGAGATACGTGTCGACAACATGGCTTCCCTCGAAAATGTTTCACGTTTTCTCGTCAAGAACGGCTATGCTGTCGAGAAAGAAGAAGAGGAAAAAAATACGTGGAAAATCACGGCATCGGGAAGCGGAACTGTTGTCGCAGATCTTGATGATTCCGAATATGTGGCATGCGGAACGGGAACTCGCAAAACACTTGTACTCATCACAAGCGAAACCCTTGGTGTTGGGGATGATACGCTTGGTTCGGGTCTGATGGGGAATTTTCTCGCTACGCTTCCTGAACTTGGCAAAGAGCTTTGGCGTATTGTGCTGTTGAATGGTGGAGTCAAGCTTGCGGTGAAAGAAGGAAAAGCGCTTGATGGGCTCCAGCGCCTTGCTGCCCAGGGTGTGTCTGTTTACGTCTGTGGCACGTGTCTTGGTCATTACGGACTTCTCGAAGAGAAAAAAGTTGGCGAGACCACCAACATGCTTGATATCGTCACATCCCTTTCCCTGGCAGATAAAGTAATCCGGCCCTAGCCGTTGACTGAGGGAAAAGCGCCTTTTTGCCATTCCGCAACTTCTTGTCTCGTGTCTTTACTTGCAGTAGCATAAGTCCTTGCCCTGCATATCGGACAGTACATGTCCATCAAGTTAGGTCTGGCAATTTGAGCGTTTTTTTGTTGAGAAAGCAGTTGCGGCTGTCAATAGAAGACAGAGCTCTTCTTAATCGCTGAAAGAGTCATGATGTTTAATTATGACTCTTTTTTTCTACTATTTTATATATTGTATTATAAAAAGAGCTTTTATATGTATTCTTTTGATCCAATATGGTACTCGTATCGATATGTTGATGCCCCTGAAAATATTAAAGATCCTCTGTCTCATTATAATTCATTTGGAAAAAATAACGGATTCTTTTCATGTTTTGAGGAAGAATCCGATGTTTTTAGAAAAAGATGCTCTAAAATAATACGATCTCATATTTGTAATACTCAAATTTTAAATACTAAAATAGTAGAATATAATAAAAATACGAAAAAGTTACTGAGTAGCCGTGAAGACTCCCCAATAATAGGAGCGGGCGAAACTCTGAGGTCAAAAGACCGGGCGCCGTATGTGATTTTTTCCGCGGTCTCAAAGGATTATGATTCTGTTAAAATACCCCATGTACCCGACCCGCATTGCGACTACATTCTTTTTTCCGACACTCCGAAAAGAGAGACGGGCCTCTGGCAGATACGTCCCATTCCCTTTTGGAATCAGGATCCAACGCGTATCACACGGTATGTTAAGCTCCATCCCCATCTCCTTTGCCCGGGATACAAGGCTGCCATGTGGGTTGATCAGAATGTTCTCCTTCTTGACGTTTTTCATCGGGAAATAGAGGATTTTCTGGCCTCAGATTGTCCAATCGGGACGTTTTATCATCCAACGCGCGCCGGTTTTCACGAGGAGTCACTTGCCTGCATGCAGCTTCATAAAGACAGCATGGATACTTTGAAGAGACAGCTGGCATGCTATATGGGCGAAAAGGTTCCGGAGGACGGGCTTTATTACACAAATGTCGTGCTTTTTAACCTTTCCCATCCTCTTCTTCCCTCTCTTCTTGCCGCGTGGTGGGCTGAGATTGAGCGGTTTTCAAAGCGGGATCAGATTTCTTTGCCGTACGCGCTGAAGAAGGTGAATGCATCTTGTCATCCGTTGGCAAGGAGGGGCATTTGTGCGGGAAATCATCCGAAGTTTGGTGTTCTCCCCCACGACAGAAACCGTGGCGTCTCTGCCCTGATCGCGGAATCGACGGGAACGCGTCTCGTCGATCCCTTTGCCGGGGAATCCTTTAACGCGCAGCGTTCAACGGCGCTTTCCAAGGTGTCTGAGCTCGGCGTTGATATCTGCGTGTGCGTGCACAATGCAGAGGAAGCGGTTCGGGCCTGCTTATCCTCTCTTATAGCCAAGCGCCGTGGAAAACAGGATAAAATCTATATTCTTGACGACGGCTCATCCTCTCCCACGAGAGAGTTCCTTGAAGCCTTTGCAAAGCAATACCCTCATGTCTTTCTTTTTAGAAACACAACTGCCGAAGGCTATACAAGAGCTGCCAACACCATACTCTCAAAGGGCACGTCCGAATATGCGGTTTTGCTTAACAGTGATACCATTGTAACGGATGATTGGGTTGGAAAAATGATCTGGTCTCTTAAGGAGAGCCCTGGGGCCGGCATTTGCGGAGTTCTTTCCAATGCCGCCGATGCGCAGTCCCTGCCGGAAATTGTGTCCAGCAACGACAATACTGTAGTTAATGTCCTGCCGAAAGGGATCAGCGCTGACGATATGAACCGTCTTTGTGAAAGCTGGGCTCCCGCGCATATTGTGCCTCGCGTTCCACTTGTTCACGGGTTCTGTTTTGCCCTTACGAGAAGAACGTTTGCAATTCTTGGCGGCTTTGATCAGGTTCGTTTCCCCCAGGGCTATGGCGAGGAAAACGATTTTTCTTTCAGAGCTTCTGACGCAGGGATAGGTCAGGTCCTTGCTATCAATACATATGTCTTCCACGCAAAATCCCAAAGTTTTTCTCCTGACGTGAGGCGGAATCTTATGGAGAAGGGTGTTCGGACTCTTGTGGCTCAATACGGGGCCGAGCGAGTCGGACGTGCGTGCAAAACCATGTCAAATCATCCTCTTCTCCTCGCCATGCGGGCAAGAGCCAGGGCGTTGTATGATTCTTCAGTTGACGTGAATGACGTAAAAGAATCCAATTAATCCTGATCATTATTCTTATTCGTTTTTTACTGCGTGTAAGGTGTTGTCATGACGAAATACTCAACAAGACATTATTCATTGCTGAAGCTTTTTGCCATTATTTGCATTGTATTCAATCACAGTATTCGATATGGATGGCCTCCTTTTAAAATTTTAACAAATGATTTTCAGCTGCCATTGTTGTTTTTTGCTTCAGGATTTGTATTTTCCTACTGTATCTATGACGCGGGTAAATATCTTTCTATAGGGGAACTAGTATATAAAAAATTTAAACGTTTATTTTACCCATATATATTGATATTATTGTTATGGTATTTGCCTATTTTTTATATTACAGGAGACGCGAGGTATCAAGGAAAATCTATATTAAGTATTGTATTTTTAGAATATCCATTTGGTATAAATTCTGATTCATTGTGGTTTCTAATGGCATTATTTATTATATATATTATATCGTATATTTTAAAAGAAACTCTAAATTATTTAAACATAAATAATTATAAAAATATTGTAATTTGTATGTTTTTTATTCTTTCAGGTGCAAAAATTGTGTCGTCATATTTTCCGCAACAGTTTTTTTTAGACAGAGTTGCTTTGTATAGTATTCATTTTTTTGCTGGGTATATACTAAATATCAAAAAGGAATGTGTTGCTAGTTTTATCGAGAAACATATGGTGATTCCTATTTTTATTATTGCTACATTAATTATTTACTATATAGACGCACGTTATGGTTTTTTGGCCTGTGATGAAACACCTTCCTATCCTTGGACTGGTATCGTTGTATTGCAGAGTCTTGAGATTATAAAACAGTTTTTATTGATTGGTATTTGGGTTTGTATCGCACGCAAAATTGTAAATAAATATCCTGTATTCGTAGAAAATAAAATAGTGAAGTATTTTGAAAAACGCAGCTTTGATATCTTTCTCTATCACTGGCCTGTTCTGCTGGCCCTTTTGCAATATCTCCCTATCGAATCTCCTATTGCCAAGGCCATGACGACTGCATTTGTCTGCATGGGAATTTCCTTGCTTGTCGCCGAAATGGTTGATTTTCTCAAGCGTGTGAGAGCACGTTGTTCCGGTCTGGGCGCGTAAGGTCGGCCTGGGGGCGTCACGCAGCCGGCCTGTTGTGCTTTGTGCGGAGCAGGGCCGTGAAACTGGGCCGGAGGGGCATTGTGTCGGACGGATGCAAATGCAGTTGGCAGGCGGTGAAAGGTAAATCTGCTTTTTTTAGTGACCGGGTTAACGAGCATTTCTCTTGGCTGATCCGCTAATATGCGGCCAAAAGTGCTATGTACTATGACATGCTAACGACAAGACGAGTAACTGTTGCATTTTTTTCAAGGCTGACAGCTATGACGCCTCTTAGAATGGTGATGTTGAAGAGAATAATTGGAACATGACGCTTTTATTATGGAGATGACCTGCATGGGGCGAATACCTCTATCCACAGACGTGTAAATCCTTTCGACTGTTAGGGGTACATAGAGCATGAAGGAAATGTATTGAACGAGTGATTTCAGCCAGGACTAAGGGTGTCAACGCGCAGTAAAGAGATAAAATGGCACGACGGCAAACGAGTGGCTTACGAGTGCTGAGGAGGCTGTTTGTGCCGTGCTGGAAAGCAATCCTGCACTGAGAGCAGATGCATGTATCACGGAATTCATGCGGGATATTGCATGTTAGGATAATTGTCCTGCCGTTGTCCGGCGTGAGTACTACTAGGCAATTTCCAGCTACAAAATTGCTGTCGGCACATGTTCAGACAAGATTGTCGCCCGCATTGCGGGCTGTCGAAGTGTTTTTTTCATGCCCAGCCGAAGAATCGGCGCATCATGTTCCGGAGAGGAGACCCCTTGATGCGAGCCAGGCCGTTCATTCATGTTTTTTTTCTTGCCGTCCTATTTTTGTTTTGCAGGGATAAAGCTGCTGCCGTCAACATGCCAACACCGCCTGCCGTTGACATATATCTCGCGGAATATGTTCAAATGGTGAATGCCGAAGATCGGCAGCAAATTCTTGATATCGGGAAAGATCTGGACAAACGGTTTGGAGCTCAGATTGTTGTGGTCGCAGTGAATACGCTTGATGGCGCAGACATCGAGACCTATGCGAATACTCTATTCCGTTCCTGGGGTATAGGCTCTGCCGAAAAGAACAACGGCGTTCTCCTTCTTATCGCCAAGGATGACCGGAAATTCCGTATAGAAGTCGGATACGGCCTCGAAGGTGCCATTACCGACGGATACGCGGGAGAAGTCCTTGATGCAATGAAGCCGAAGTTTAGAGATGGCGACTATTCCGAAGGAATACTCACGGCCTACAAAAAATTGGCGAGCAAAGTGTACGAGGAATACGGAGAATCTCCTCCGGAATCTTTAATGACAGCAACCGATGTTGATAACGAGTGGAGTTTAAAAGACTTTTATTCTCTGTCGATATGTTTATCTATTCTTCTAATAGTGAGCGCAATATTCTATTTTGTAATATCAATTGCAGTAGAGATTTTGTTGAGTGTTGTATTGTATGTATTGAACGTGCTGCTGTTTATTGTTTCATTTGGAAAAACAGGCAATCTGAATATTAAAGATCATTACAAGAGCTTTAAAGAAAAATATTATACGCCGGGATCAGGTGGCTCACGAGGCAGGTGGTTCAGAGGATTTCGTGGCGGGAGATCCGGGGGAGGCGGAGCTTCCGGTGGGTGGTGATTTCGTATTTTTTACATGGTTTCTTTGCATTGGAAGTTGTCTGTACGCATAATTCGCCCCTCATTCCCGAAAGATATGGATTCCCTCAGGGGCGCACTTTTCTCCCAGAGAAGCCAGATTGCGACGCAAAGCTGCCCGTCCGGATCTCTTCCGCATGGGTCGAGGGCGCAAAGCGGCGTTACCGTGCTCCCGACTCACGAGAAACCAGGGGCATGTCGTGTCACCAGGTAGAAGGAGAAGCACTTTCAGGCATATGCTTTCTCCGGGAATCAAAACACTCGAGCCCAACAGCGTTCCTATTCTGAATGTCTTTCATTTTCTTCCTGCCTATAAGCTTATTGGCAATGACAGCGCCGTCTTCGAAAGACAGGACAAGGATTCTGTCTTAACACCTGTCCCTTTCTCAATCAAACGATCCCGAGCAGAAAGCCGCGAGAGAGATCACAGCTCCGCCTTTTTCCAGCATGCGCGCAGTGATGCTGGCTATAACCTATGGTTCATCCGGATTTTGTGTACTCGGTGTGGGGATGACAAAAAAATGGACATGGGTTCCAATCGAGGAAACCACATCACCCTCGATAAGGCGGAATCACCATGTCCACAAGTTTTATCTACCATGCGTTGGGGCTGTCTGGCTATGAGTACGTGAACCAAAAATTTCATTTCGGATGTATTATTTTTCATGTGTGCCCAAAATGGCGTATTGTTCGATGTCCTATATGCAAATCAAGGAAAGTTATTCGTAAAGGGTGCTCTATAAGAAAATTACGAACCGTTCCGATCGGCCGAAAGCCAATATTGCTGGATGTTGAGATTCCACGGATATTTTGCCCGGTATGTAACTGCGTGAGACAAATCAATACAGTAATCGCGCAACCGCGCAAAAGCTATACGCGATCTTTCGCAAATTACGTTATTTCCTTGTCTAAA
>JAIKXS010000016.1 GCA_024683955.1 Desulfovibrio sp.
GCAAAAACCATGGGAGAGAATGCGAAAAAACGGGTCTCCCATATCACCTGGGAACACACGGTGAAGACTCTGATCGACCATGCCGCAAAAACATGTCTTACCCGTATTCCCATTCCCGAGGACCGCCCAAGGGTCCTTGTCCTTTTACCATTCCCCTTTTCCCCCGACTCTTCATGCAGAGGACGAAGACTCCGGCATCTTTGCAAAGCCCTTTCAAAAAATGCCTTTGTTCTCCTTATAAGCCTTAGCATGACTGCCTCTGAGATCCCAAAAGCCGAAGAATATCTTCCAAACTTCTGGAGCCTCGCCCTCCGCCCTGCAACCGGAGAAACGCACACGTCATCGCAGCCCATCTCCTTTTCCGCGGTGCCGCACATAAGGGAGATTCTTTCCTCCTATACCGACATAGGATGTGTTCTCATACCTTCTTCTTCCCTGTATCCTTTTCTTAACGCAGCGCTTCCGAACGTGCCCCTTCTCTATGACGCCCAGGACATCTTTTCTTCCAAAAGCTCTCTCAGGGAAGAACCAAGCCCGTCAGAAGCGGACATCTCCCGACATTCCATGGACATGGAAAAGGCGTGCTGCAAAAACGCGGCCCTCATACTGGCCTCGTCTAACGAAGAGCGCGGTGAGATCGAAAGACTCTTTTCCCCCGACAAACAGGCAGTACTTGTCCTTCCGGACGGATGTAACACGGCGGCCTTCTCCGTCCTGACACGTGCCGAAAAAAAGGCTCTGAGAAACCGCCTCCCCTATACGGGCGCACAGATTGCGCTCTTTGAAGGAGAGAACACGGAATGTGACCTTGACGCCGCACGCTTCATCCTTGATCTTGCCCCCGAACTCAGTGCAGTCGATATTCTCATGGCAGGAAGCGTCTCTGACGCCATCAGGGATCTTCACATACAACTCCCGGATAACGTCCATCTTCTTGGGAAGATTCCTGACGGGGAACGCCGCCTTCTTCTTGCAGGCGCCGATATCGGGCTTTTTCCAGTCAGATCCTTCACAAAAAGAGGTTCAAATCTTCAGGACGCCATTCTTGCAGGTCTCGAAGGCGTTGCACTTGAGCCTGCCCTCCGCGGTCTTCCAAAAGAAAGTCTCCTCTGCATACGGAAGGCCCGGGAATCAGACTTTGCAGACACCGTCATAAACGCTCTTGCCGCACCTTCCTCCGATTCCGATCGTCAAAAGGCCGCAAAGGCTCTCGCTTCACGGGGATCCTGGGAGAAAACCCTTGCCCCCCTTGAAGCCCTTCTTTCGCAAAAAGCCCTTTTCCCGCCAAAGGAATCCCTGGTCCCGTGCACCCCGGCGCCCTGTTACAAAACAAGCGAACACGGCCTGCGCATTTTTTTAAAAAGCCTCTATGCCGCATCCCCCCTTCCGAAACTTCTCGTCTGCTGCTCCCTTTCAGTACGCTACCCCATGTCGGGGGGAGAGCGGAGGCTCTTTCATGTCTCGGAAGCTCTTTCCCGGCATGGGAATGTACTTCTCATTGTCTACGGCGATGAGGAACAGAGGGAGATAATCGTCCAGAACCTCGCTCCCCGCCTCTGGCAGATCAGACTTCCCTGGAGGAGCGACGCCCTCGCCTCTTCCCGCGAGATCTTCTCCCGAACCCGTGAGCCTTCGCAGGATGTCTCCCTCCTCATGCATTGCGCGGATGATCCCCTTCTTCACTCCCTTCTTGCATCGCAAAACGACGCGACCCTCGTTCTCGTCTCCCACCCCTATCTCTTTCCGGCCGTTGCCGGAGCGATTCCCGATCTTCCGCTTATCTACGACGCCCACAATGTGGAAGCCGACATGAAGCAGGTGATTTTTACCAATACGGAACCGGAGATTCTTTCAAGGGTCCTTGAGACGGAGAAAAAATGCTGCGAGCGCGCCTTCGCCGTTCTTGCGTGCTCGGAAGAAAATAAAAAACGCTTCCACACCCTCTACGGCACGGATCCCGCAAAAATCCACATTGTCCCGAACGGATGCGACACGGATATTCACACATTCACTCCGCCTGAAAAACGTCGCCTCCTCCGGCAAAAGCTCCCATACCCTGATACCAAACTTGCCCTCTTTCTTGGGAGCTACCATAAACCCAATATCGAAGCAGTCCGCCTCATCATCGATCTTGCAGGACACCTTCCCGATCTGCACGTTCTTGTGGGAGGCGGGGTGGCACCGGCCTTCAGAGACAGCTGCTCACTTCCAAAAAACGTCCACATTCTTGGTCTTCTCACCGAAGAAACAAAAAACCTTCTCCTTTCCTCGGTCGATCTTGCGCTGAACCCCATGCTCTCGGGCTCCGGAACGAATCTTAAAATGCTTGAATATATCGCGGCAGGCCTTGAAACCGTTTCAACCCCCTTCGGCATGCGGGGAATCCCCGAGGATCTTTCAGAAAGCGTACACACGGTTGCCATAAACGACTTTGCGGACACGGTGGCCCGGATTCTCAAAGCCCCGGCCTCTGAAGAGGCCTGCCGGAAAGCGGCAATGAAGGTTGCAGACCTCTACTCCTGGCGCAGCACCATGCGTCCCCTTGAAAACCTTCTAAGACACTATATGGAAGAGGACGCATCCCTCACGGCGGAAAAGCCCCCTATCTGATACATATCCCCTTTCGGGCAGCCGGAATCTCCTTAAGGAGCAAAGGAGAAGCATGCAGCGCTCCATAAAATAAAAATAAAAATAAAAATAAAAATAAAATGAAACAGAAAATCAAAACTACAAATAAACAGTAAATGAAAACAACGAGGATGCACGGAAGATCCGCAAAATATCCATGGAGGATTCATCGAAGAACCATCAAAAAACCATTGAAGAAGCACACGGCAACCTGACAGGCGGTTCTCAAAAAAGCACGCCTTCCGGAACCATGCAAAACTCCTCCAGGCCTTCCGCCATATTCCCCGTCACCCCGTCTTTCTCCCTCCTCCCCCCTCTTTCGTCCGCCTTGTGCCGACGGGCAAAAAAGGGTATCAACTCGAAACAATGCACGTTTTTCCTGCATCTCTTCCCTGCACCCTTTGCCGGTCGGAAGAAATGCCGTAACGGACACGACCCCTAAGGGAAGGAACCCTCTTCCGTCCTCTCAAACAACGTGTCCCCTGCAGGAAGAACACCTCCACATACGTTTTTCTCTCATGACAACACAGCATCTCTTCGTAAACACCTTTCCGCTCCTTGGCGAAGAAACCGGCATCGGAACCTACACGCGCCACGTTGCCGAAGCACTCCTTGCCGATCCGTCTTTCGATCCGACCTTCTTCACGGGGATTATCAGAAAGGACCTGCAAAGGCCCCCGGCGTGTCTGTTATTGGCCAGGAAATGCCTTGCACGTGTTCCTGCCCTGAAAAAGCTCGCCAAACGGATGCTGCGGCTTCTCAGGGGGAGGGTACAGGACGGCTCATCCCCCTTTGATCTCTACTTTGAACCCAATACCATCCTTCTTGAGGACATTTCGGCTCGCAGGCGTATTCTGACCATTCACGATTTTTCCTGCTTTCTCCATCCCGAGTGGCACCCGAAAGAACGCGTCCGCTATCTCGAAACCCACTTTGAAAAAAGCACGGCTCAGGCCGACCACATCATAACGGTCTCAAAGGCCGTGAAGAAGGAGGCCGTCTCAGAATTTTCCCTCGATGAAAGCCGTATCACGGCCATACCAAACGGGGTCGACAACGCCTTTTTTCATCCCCGTCCGAAGGCAGAACTTGAAGCAATCCTTTCGCCCTACGGGCTCCCGGAGACCTTCATTCTCTTCACGGGCACCATTGAACCAAGAAAAAATATCCCAACCCTCATAAAAGCCTATCTCTCCCTTCCGCCCAAGATCAGAAAATCCTGTCCTCTCGTCCTTGCCGGGGCAGGCGGGTGGAACAACAGGGATATTCTCCGGCTGATACGCGAACACAAAGGCGCCGTCCGTTTTCTTGGCTATGTGCCTCGAAGGGTCCTTGCCGCGCTCTACGCAAAGGCCAGAATCTTTGTCTATCCATCCTTCTATGAAGGCTTCGGTCTTCCCGTTCTTGAAGCCATGGCCTGCGGATGTCCGACCCTGACCGCGGACGGCGCGGCCCTTCGTGAAGCAGCCGGCGGAGCGGCCCTCCACTGCGATCCCTGCTCGGCCGATTCCGTAAGGGATGGGATGCTGCGTATTCTGAACGATCCGGTTCTGCAGAGCTCCCTTGCCGAACGCGGCCTTAAGCGTGCTTCCGAAAAGACATGGGAGCTCTCGACCAAACGCCATCTCGACCTCTTTGCCAGCCTATGCGCACGCTGAAAGAATTCCTCGCCCTTGCCCTGACACTCTGCCGGGAGGACCTCGAAGAGCGGTTTGCGGGCTCCGTTCTCGGACGTATCTGGTGCTTCATCTGGCCCCTCGTCCTTCTCACGGTCTATCTCGTCGTCTTCGGAACCCTCATGGGCGCGCGCCTTGGCGGCGATGCCGGCATGTCCTCCTACGGCGTCTATCTCGCCTCGGGCCTTTTTCCCTGGACGGCCTTTGCCGCAACCCTTCAGCGCACAACGCGCCTCTTCATTGACAAGCGCGACATCCTCCGCAAGGTCTACGTGGACCCAAGGGTCTTTCCCCTTGCCTTCTGTCTCTCGGAGCTTCTGCCCCTTGCCTTCGGCCTCATCCTTCTCTTCGGCGTCAATCTGTCCCTTGGCTGGCGGCCTGACCCAATACTCCTTTTTTGGGCTCTCTTTGCCCTTTTTTCACAGCAGTCCATGGCCATAGGTCTCGGCCTCTTCTTTGCCTGCTGCACGGCCTTTCTGCGCGATACGGCTGAGGCTGTCGCCATGTGCCTTCAGATCGCCTTCTGGTTCACGCCCGTTGTCTATCTTCCGGACATTCTCCCCGTGTGGGCTGAGAACCTCCTCCTCATAAATCCCATGACCCACGCGCTTTCCATCTATCATAAAGCCTTTGTCTTCGGCGGCGAAATCGGAATCCCGGCCCCGGCAGTCCTCCTTTTCTTCTCACTCCTCTTCCTCTTCCTCGGCTTCTCCACCTTCAGATCCTGGCAGAAGGATATCCGTGATGTGCTCTAGGCCCGTGCTTTCCGTTCAAGAAATAACGAAGGTCTTCTATATC
>JAIKXS010000019.1 GCA_024683955.1 Desulfovibrio sp.
AATCGAGGCGTCCCATCTCTTCTTCCTCCGCAACCTTATAATTTCACATAGCCGAGAAAATATCTAGATGAAATTTCAAAAAAATAAACCATTTTTTACGAATCATCTCGCTCGCTGCAGGGCTACTGAATAGTTACAAAATATGTTAACCTGATTTACAATCTGTTTCTTTCTGTCTCTATTCGCACCAACACTAATTCCTTACAGAGCCTTTTTTTTTGAGGGAATGTACGGGGGCTCTGCCGGGATGGTCACGAGGTGCCCGGCGAAACCTAGACTGATGTGACAGACCGTCCCGCCGAAAAAGAATGAGCCCGGGAATGCTTTTTTTCTGAAAGATGGCCTTTTTCGCGCGGATTCGACGTCGTGGCAAACAATGAAAAGCATGCTCAGCTCACCGGACTGAAGCCAAAAACTGGCAGCACCTCTTGTTCCAGGTTGGAAAACCTTTCAGATGTTGCTTTGGTTTTGCGGGTTTGTCATTTTTGTCGACAACAAGGTGTCGGTTTGGAGTAGGGCCGTGTTCGCGTGACTCCGCTGGCTCATAACAGCCGCTTTTACCGCGGCATGTTCGCTTGCCTTAAGAAGCCGCACCAGACAGTGGGTGAACGCTAAATTGCACAAAAAATGAAAACGGATGAATTCCGTCACCTAAAACCCGTTCAACTTTTTTTCATCAAATATGACGAAGAAAAATAATAAAAACACACGTATAAAAAAGTCTTGTCGGATCGACATATCGTATGTAGTCTGAAGTCACATATGTTCTTTCAATGATTATGATCTGTTTACCCTTGGAGATAGTGTCAACGGTATCAATGTGTTGTACCAGTGTGCATGGTGTTATCTGAACGTTTTGAGGCGCTGGCATCATCGTCTGTCCATTTCCGATCCTCCGTCTTACGTAGAGTTCAGCATGAAATCATGCATATCCGAAATCAAGGACGTTAAGAGCATGGCTTGCTGCATGGGCAGGCATTCGATGGAATATCACGATGAAATGCTCCAGCCAACCGTTCTCGAGGTCGGCAGCAAGGCGAATAATGTCTGAAAGCACTGTCTGCCCTGTCATGGAGACGTTTCGCTTTGAGCGCGACCCGGTACCCCATGGCACATCCAGTGTCATGAAAGTGCAGGCCAGATAAGAACTCTAGGCGTATTAGGCCTGACAATATGCGTAGGTAACTGCAAATTTTAATAAAGGAGAATGCTCATGAACAGTGAAAAGATGATCAGTGAACTTGGCCGCGCCCTCGGCATCGACCTGAAATTTTCCGATGCAGGCGTCTGCGGCGTCATGTTTGACAACGACGAGATCATTTTGGAACGGCATGAGGATCAATTATATCTTATTGCTGAGCTGGGTCCTGCATCCGCTCGTGAAGACGCCTACAAACGCCTGCTGACAGCTAATTATCTCGGCCTTGAGTGCGGGCAGGGAACGGTCGGCATTGACAAGAACCGCGAAGAATTTGTCCTGCACAGACTGCTGGATGGGGAGATGGACTATGTTGTCTTTGAAAAGATCCTGGCAACTTTTGTACAGACCGTAAGATACTGGAAGGAATGGCTTGCAGAGCCGAAACCGATGGTAGAGAACAACGCCAGAATCCAGCATCTTCCGTCTGGCAGCCTTAAAATCTGACATGCTTGGTTCTGTCTGGAAATTCGTAAAAATGTTTCTCGTGCAAGTATCGCGAACTATCATTACTTACACAAGTATAAGAGAGCGTGTACAGATTGGTAATCTTCCGATAAGCGGAATTTCCAGCCCGGCATACCTCAGACCGTGCAGCAGGACCAAAAGGCCGGCGGCCAGGAAGCGAATGTCAGCCCTGCCCTGGAGAGCCCCTGTCCTTCAAATGCTGTTCCCGCACGGCGTTCAGGTTCTTTTGCGGACTCTTTCAGCGTGATAGGACATTTTTTTCTCAAACATCTTTCTTTTCAATGCCAGGTTAGTGGACCATCCTTTGGTGTCCCGGGTCCCTGAATGTCAGGAGCTCCTTTCGGCGGCCCGAATTCGTCTTCAACTGATGCAAGAACGAAATTCGCGTGGAAGATCGCGCGGAAGAGGCCGGATCTTTCGAAGTTTCCGAAGGCCGTATTCCCGTTGCCAGCCTTCGCGCCGTCAGCGTCCGGCACGGGATAGCCATAGTTCAATTTCAAAACCAAAAGACATCTGTCGTACATCAGGTTTTTCAAGTGTTACCTGCACCGACGGCATCAATCAGGAGCCGTCAGCCATCTTCTGCGATGAAAATGCCGCGATAACTATAAGGAGTCTATGCCGATGCCCAATGTGTCCAATGAATTCTCCCAGCATCTCACGCAACTTGTCGGCAACGCCGCCGCCCGCGTGAACAACGGCGGCAATATCCCCCGGGAACTTCAGAACGCGCGCGTTTCCGATTCCCTTTTGAGCCGCATGGGGCACTCCATAAAATCGTTCTTTTCAACCGTTGGCGAGGCCATTTGTGCCGTGGGGACTCGCATTTACGCTAGTTTTGTAACGCCCAGGCCGCGTGTGAACACGGATAATCACAATTTGCTGCCCGTGACCAAACCGGCCACCGATGCCGCCAATTCTGCGCTCTCCGAGAAATTCAGAGACATGGACAACATGCCTGCTGTCTACAAGGAAGCCCTGAAAGGGATGCTCAAGGACATGCAGGAGCGCTACGGCAGTGTTGTGCCTAGAGATTTGAATGCTCTGCAACGTAGCAATATTAAAATAGGCTACAATTATTTTTTTGAGGAGCTCGAACATCTTGTTTGCAGGTGTCCGGAGGCCGTTACTCCTCAGCGTCTGGGCCGTATGGCAAAGGAACTCCTTGAACCGGAAGTCGTCAAGCTTGCTGTTGGAAACGCGCTTAAATCCATGGCCCGTGAATTCAATCTTCCCGAGCAGGACGACGTCGCGAATAAAGCAAGCGCGCATTTCCTTGAAGCCTGCAAGAAGGCCGATCCACCTATCTCGCCTGATTCCATTATCAACATGAAGTCCGCGCAGGATCTCGTGTCGAAAATGAAAAACGAGGCGAAAACCGCGCTTGAAAAGGGATGTCTTGAAAGCGCTCTTGATCAGGAAACGCTTCCTTCAGAACATAAAAAAGCCGTTGAGACCATGATCGATGGCCTGCGCAGGGACTTTGGCGGGAACTGTCTGCCCAAGACCTTTGAGGAAATCCTTTACATCAGAAGCGACCAAGGCAAATGGCTTCATGAGATCTTGCATGACGCCATATCGAATTCCAAGGAGTGCGTTTCCCCGCAGAAATTCGCTGAAGTCGCAAAGGAATTTCTGCTGCCCAGGATTCGTGAGCATGTCCTCTACGAAGAACTCGGCAGAAAGCTTGCAGCAGCGCACGGCCTAGAGCTTCCTGCAAAGCTTCTTGTGACGCTTTTTGAAGACATGCTCGAGGATTCTTTTGCAACCGAAATCAGCGGTGTTGCCAACAGGGATGACGCTGTCAAACTTCTTGGGAGCCATGAGCAGGAAATCGCGCCGATCTTTGCCGACATTGCGAACAACGTCAGTGAGATGGAGACAAAATATCTCCCCAAAGTAAGCGAAGAAGTACGCCCCCTTCTCAAAAAGTACATCCGAAGCGTGCCGTTGGATGCTTCACACAAGGAAAAGTCGGAAAAAATGCTCAAAACGATTGCCAACGACATGGCTTCGTGGAAGCTCTCCATTCCCTTCGGAGACGAAAGCGTCAACGCTTTCTGTGCAAAAATGGTCGATGAATTAGGCATTTTTCTCGGCGGCAACCCCGATGAAGATTTCGTTGGCGACATATTTTCAACAATATTCGCCGATGCAAACCGATCCCTCTGGTATATAAACGACAATTATCTTGAGAGACCAAAGCCCGAAACGCTCATTGCGGATTTAAAGGCCACTGTCCCCAATTCTGCCGATCAGCGTTTTTTATCTCAGATCGTTAATCAGTACACGAACTCTGCCATCGCCCAGTCGTTGAACCGGGAGTGGCGGTTCAGCGAAACGGATGTACAGGGAGAAGAACTCAGGAACGGCATCGCCTTCAATACCCGGATAATGCTGGGCAGTACGCGTCAGGGCAACTCGGCCCCTGATCTAAAAACCATCGACGGATCGTACCGCATAACCGTATCCGAAGACAAAAAGTCGGCTGTTATCGAAATTCTGTATCCCAGCGCCATCTGCACCGACGATTTAAACGCGATTCAGCTCGGGAGCGTAAATCATACCGTTCGCATCCACTGCAATCTTTCCGCCGGCGCCCCCGACGGGAAGCCCGGTGTGACAAAGGTTGAAATCAGCCAGCAGATACAGATCGACAACAACTAATATAGAAGTACGGGCGGCGAGCGTCTCGGCGCCGAACCGGGACATTTGTTCGGGGTGAGGTGTTTTCCGAAATCTGGAAAGATAATGACGGATTGAACGTACGCGTTTTACGGAAAGCCTCGAAAAAAGAAAAAATCGCTTCAATCAAAGGATTTGAAGCGATTTTTTTTGTGTTGCGCGCGTCAAGGGAAGACATGTTCCACCGCTGTTTTCCTGTCGTTCAGAGCGCCTTCAAAAAGCGTTTCACGGACATTGCTGATCAGACTCGTTTCTCTCTTGTCACGCAATGACGCCTGAGTAAGCATGAGCATTGTCCAAGTTAAGAAGGATGATCCCCCGCTGAGCAGTATGACGGATTGGTTTATTCAGACCGCGAAGTTGTCCCGCTAAGGCGGATATGTCTAGATTCGCTTCTGACGTCAAGATCTTTTGCGTCGAATCGGATGCGTCCATGTCTTCGGCATCCGTCCACCTGGCTGATCGGTCCAGAAAACACGGTCTGCCCATGCTACTGATAGGAGACTCCCTTCTTCAGGTTGGTAGAGGATGCCAAATAGGCGCGAAAATCTTCAACCCGCTCCAGCAATGCTGCATCAAGATAGGTCATGGCCTTCTTCATGATCCGATGGGGTATCGCGTCGTAAAAGCCTTCTGCTATGCTGCCCGCAATGGCTGCTATCGTGTCGCTGTCTCCACCGATGGAGACGGCGCTTCGCAGGCAGTCCTCAAAATCGGTGCTTTCCAGGAAGGCCGTGATAGCCTCCGGTACGGATCCCTGGCAGGTTTCGTTAAAGGAATAGGTTTGTCTGATTTCATCAAGTTTTTTTGAGAGATCGTACCCGTACCGATCTTCGATGAAGGAACGGATTTCGTTCTTGGAGCTTCCCGTGCGGGCCTTGAAAATAGCCGAAGCCACGGCCTGAGCTCCTTTTATCCCCTCTGGATGATTGTGTGTGACCGACGCCGTGCGCTCAGCATAGAACTCTACGTCTTCAAGCGTATTGAAAAGCCAGGCTACCGGAGAGACGCGCATGGCCGAACCATTCCCAAAACTCATGTAGGGGACGCGGGAACGGGTGCGAAGCCATTCGGCAAAACGACCTCCGTAGCTTGAAGGATACCGCCTTCCGTAGTCGTGCATCGAATCGATAAGGCAATCCTGCAACAGTTCGATCTTGCCATCCGCATGCCGTATGCCATCGTATACGGCAATCGTCATTATTGTGTCGTCTGTAAAAGTTGAATCTTTTGAAAAGAGAGGAAATGTCTTTTTAGTGATATTGTTAAATTCATATGGAGATCCTACAATATCTCCAATAATAGCTCCTATCATGAGTTTTTTTCTCCATATATTATTTGATAATTATATTATATATTTAAAAATATGATGAACTCATTAAAAGTGTGTCATAAAATTCGTATAAATTTAAGTATGTTTTGTTGCTATTATTATATAGTTATTTTACATTATTGTATTGGTTGTAATAATATTTGAAGATGTTTTTTTTGTTGTTGTTGTTAATAAGCATATGTAATTTCTTTTATACACTATACAAAAATGATGGTCAAATATCATGCTTATTGTGAAAAAAATACGTGCCGATGTACCGTGTTTTATTTTGAAGAGTATACAGGAATGATCGATGATGTTGGTGTCATAGAAACGCTTTTTCCCTGCCGGGTGTGGAATTTTATCCAACGCGCCGTAAAATCCCGTCTTTCAGGACGGGGATATACGGCGCGCCTTAGCCGGAATTTTTGCCATTTCAGCTTGTGGTACGCTGAGCTATACACCAGCCGGACATGCGGCAACTGCGGCTGTGGGAATAATGACAGCAGCCCCCCGCAAGCTGTCTTCAACGGTGCATCCCGGGTTTTGAGATACATGCCGGTCTCAATGCGGTATTGAATATGTCGGCGGCAGGGCATGCCGTGTCAGCCTGTGGAGCGGAGAGGGCCCGGGCGGCCGCGATGAGGCAGGAAGCCACCCGTGGTGTGACCCAAGAGGACTACTACTGACGGGAATTCCCCGACGTCAGGAGGGGGAGGATGTCAAACGGGCTGCTATATCCCTCTAACGCCGTATGCTTGTTTCTTTTTTGATTTTGGCTTAATGAAAACATGAAGAAATCCGCTTATTCTCACGGTTTCGATATCCTCCGTACACTTACATCATCTTTGGTGCCCCTGTATGAGAAAATATTGTCTTCTCCTTCTTTTTGTCTGCCCCCTTCTCGCCATAACTGCCCCGGCATTTGCACGTATTGCTTTTGTCGTGCGTGTGCAGAACGACGGTCTGATCGCTGTAAGCAACTGGCCAAAGGCAGAAAAAGAGGATTCTCTTGTCCGTATGTATGGGATCACTCTCCCTTCCGAGCGTCAGCCTTTCGGAAAGGAGGCCATGTCGTTTCTTTTGAATTTTCTGCCGCTGAATGAGAAGATCGAGGTAACGCCCGTGGGAGAAAAAGACGAGAACGGCGTCGAAGATGTCCTTCTGCAGGTGAACGGCCATTCGCTGAACTATGTGCTCGTGGACGAAGGGCTGGCATGGGTGAACAGGCATACCTGCAAAAGTTCCTACTGCAGGCGCTGGTACATTGTTGAACACAGGGCTGTAGAAAGCGGAAAGGGAGTCTGGAGCCTGCAGATGGAGACACCCCCGTGGCAGTGGGCCAGATAGTGCCCCCTGTAGGCAGAGGCAAAAAAGAAGCTTAAGGAGTTTTTATGGACAAAGTCATTGCCGATTTTCTTGACAGCTGGCAGACGGATCCAAACGGTGCCAAAGATGCTTTTCTGGCTTTTCAGGACCAGCTTGCCACGTCAGGAGTTTCCTTTTCCTTTAAGGCCAGGCCGAATGTGAGCTATTCACTCAGAGCCAGACACAAAGCGCAGACGAACCGCGAGCTTTTCGTATTGATCGACGTCATAGATGATGAACCGGAAAGTCGCTGGCTTTCTGTCTGCTTTTATGCAGATATGGTCACGGACCCTGACGATCTCGCTGATTTTGTGCCGGGAGGGCTTCTTGGCGAGGACGCCCGCTGCTTCAATCTTGAGGAGAAGGATCCCTCCATGCAGTCGTATATCTCCGGGCGTCTTGCCGAGGCCCTTTCCAATGCCCGTGGCTAAGCACCTCTCGCTGGACGGGGTCGGGGTCGCCATTGATTTTGAGACGTCCGGTACCGATCCATCCTTCGCCTGTGCTGTGGGCCTCACGCGTATAGAACACGGACGGGTGTCGGGCTCCTTTGAAACTCTTCTCCGTCCTCCCTCCTCGCGTGTCCTTTTTACCGAAGTTCACGGACTGACCTGGAGCAACCTCCGTTCAGCACCTTCCTTTACCGATATGTGGGATGAAATCGCTCGTTTTGCCGCGGGCGCTGATTTTTTTATTGCCCATAACGCCAGCTTTGACCGGCGTGTTCTCAATGCCTGCCTTTGCCGGGCATGCCTTCCCCTCAACGATCTTCCTTTTTTGTGTACGCTTAAGGGGGCCCGCAAGGTCCTGAAAAAGCTTCCTTCACGATCCTTGGCAGCTCTTTGCCAGTATTTTTGTCTTCCCCTCAACCATCATAATGCGGGATCGGATGCCAATGCCTGTGCCGAGATATTTTTGCGGCTGAAAAATATGGGTGTGACCTTCGAGCAAATGCGGTTGCGTTAAGGCTCCGGGACCTGTCGCGCAGAACCGTCCCCTTTGCTTCTTCCTTTCCGGATGTTCTCGTTTTTCCTTCGTTTCGATCCCCCGTCCTCGAAAACCTCCCTTGGTCATTGATGGCGCATGGCGGCCAGACAGCGCATTTTTTATAGCAGGTGGCATGGACCTTGCATCTCTCTTTCTGTCCCGGGTGTGCCCGGGAGGAGGGTTATGATGAAAGGCTTATTTTCTAGTCAGATCGGTCTTGTTGGTCGTGTCCTTGACATGCAGCTGCAGCGCCAGAACGTGATTACGGGAAACCTGGCCAATATAGAAACGCCTAATTACAAACCGCGGGAACTGGCTTTTGAGCAGGAATTGCAGGCCGCCATGGGATTTGATCAGCGTGGCCGCATGAGTTTGACACAGCAGGGGCATATGCCCGTATCCTTTAATCCGGACACCTTCGGTCCTGAATGGGAAAAGCAGTTCAAACCGCGTCAGATTCATGGCGAAGATCGTGTCAATCTCGACAAGGAAATGGCCAAGCTCGCCAAGTGCAATCTGCACTACAATGCCCTTACACAGATTATGACAAAACAGTTTGAAGGCATAAATACCATTATCATGGATGGCAAGCAGGCGTAGGGGGTGGACCATGGACTTTATGACAGCTCTTGACATCAGTGCGTCGGGTCTCAATGCGGACAGAACGCGTATCAACACTATCGCCATGAACTTGGCGAATGCCAAGACAACGCGGACCCCGCATGGCGGCCCCTACCGCAGAAGGACGGTCATTCAGGCCGCAACTCCCGTGGACGATCCGTTTTCTGTTCATATGCGCTCGGCCCTTGACAGAGAGGTCCAGGGTGTGCGCGTCATGGGAATACAGCAGGATACAAGACCTCTGCGGGGCGTCTATGAACCAAGCCATCCCGACGCGAACAAGGAAGGGTACGTCTTTTATCCTGACATCAATGTCGTCGAAGAAATGGCCAATTTGATGACGGCCCAGAGAAATTACGAGGCCAACGTGACAACGGTTGAATGCATCAAGGGCATGTATACAAAAGCACTGGAGATTGGCCGTTGATCGATTATCCTTCCCTTTGTTTCGATACCGAAGGGGGAATGTTTCAGGTTTGTTACGATTTTTTGGCAGTTGTCTGCCGGGTGCGTATTTTTCTTTGTCAGTATTTTGACCCTCATTTTCCTGCCATCTGGAGCACAAGTTATAAAAATGACAGATGGAGCTTTTTTGAGAAAAAGAACGCTCCTAACCACCTTAAAATATAGTGTTTTTTAGTTTGGCACACTCCTTGCTTAAAGTAAGTAAACAGTATTTGAAAGGAGTGGGGTATGAGCATTCAATCTGTAGGATTCAGAGCGTATACGGACGCGATGCAGCATTTTAACCGCGTTGACGGAAGCCTGAAGCAGGGTGTTGCGGTTTCACACGATACGCTCTTTTCAAAAACGCTTGATCAGACGCTTGTTAAAGACAGTGTTGACAAGGGAGAACCCTTCGGGGCGCACGCCGACTTTATCCGCTACCCCGACCAGCAGCACGTGCCTGTTGTGCCCCAGAACGGCTTCCTTGATACCATCTCCCAGGGTCTTAACCGCGTCAACGAACTGCAGAAAGCCAAGGCTGACGCCATTGACGATTTTGCATCCGGTCGCAGTCAGAATGTTCATGAACTTATGATAACCATGCAGAAATCAAGTCTCGCCATGAAAATGACAAGTGCCGTGCGTAGCAAAGTTCTCGAGGCCTACAAGGAAATCTCAAAAATGCAGTTCTGATCCCCGACCCCCTTGCTCCTGTTGTTTTACACGCAGAAAAAGTCTCGTATGTCCTCCATCATGCGGGGCTTTTTTTTGTTGCGTCAGATTTTTGTTATGAGTTTTTTGAAAGAGCATGACAGCGTGGAAATAGGCCGTAAATACAGGGGGTTTTGAAGTTTTTTTTATGGCATTGAATTTGCTTTTTTGCTTGTCATTGGATATGTACATAACCAAATATGAGTCTTTCGTTCAGGGGTTTTTCTATGCATCCAGCCCTTCAGAATCTCGTTGATAAGGTAAAAGGCCTCTACTCGTCCCTCAAGCTTTGGCAGCGCGTTGCCATCGGGGGCGGGATCGTGCTTCTTTTGGCTTCGGTCATTGGTCTTTCCGTCTACCTGGGAAGGCCAGAATACAAAGTTCTTTATTCAAACCTGGGCCCTGAGGACGCGAGCCGGGTGGTTAAGGCCCTGCAGACCGACAAGATTGCGTATCAGCTGACGGACAACGGTGCGACCATCATGGTGCCGCAGGAGGTCGTCTATGATCAGCGCATTAAAATCGCCGGTGAGGGCGGTCTTGTGGGGCAGGGAATCGGCTTTGAGATCTTTGATAAGCTCAAGGTCGGACAGACGGATTTTGTCCAGAAAATCAACTACACCCGGGCTCTTCAGGGTGAACTTGCCCGTACCATCAGTGAATTTCCGGGTATTGAAAGCGCCCGTGTTCACCTTGTGATTCCTCAGCGCTCGCTTTTTGTGGAGGACAGGCAGGCCCCCTCGGCGTCCGTCGTGCTGAATCTGACAAGCGGCGCCAGCAGGCCGGACACAAAGCAGATACAGGCGATTCTTAATTTGATCATCATGTCGGTTGAAGGCCTGGACAAGCAGCATGTATCCATGAGTGACAATACGGGCAAGGTTCTGTACAAGCCCGAAGAAGATGATATCGCGGGGACCAATGCCACGCAGCTTGAACACCGCATGCAGATGCAGCGAACCCTTGAACGCCGTATCGAAGAGCTGCTGCAGCCCATATTCGGACCCGGGCGTGTTATCGCCAAAGTCAATGTGGACATGGACTATAGTCAGAAGACCATCCGCCGGGAGATTTTTGATCCGGAAAAGGTGGCCGTCAGAAGCGAGCAGAGGAGCGAGGAAAGTCAGCAGGGCAGGGCGAACCTTGAGGCCGGGGCTCCCGATGTGAACTTCCGTGGCGATGGTATCACGGGCTCTGTCTCCGATCAGAACGGATCTCGCGAAACCAAGACCACAAACTATGAAATCAACAAGGAAGAACAGCACATCGTCTCCAATGTCGGTGATTTGCGCAGGCTTACGGTTGCTGTTATCATCGACGGAACCTACAACAAGGTCGACGGGGCCTGGCAGTTTATCCCGAGGAAGGAGGAGGAAATCAAGCAGGTGCGCCAGCTTGTCTCCAATGCGGTGGGCCTTGATGAGGCCCGTGGCGATTCCCTTGAGGTGAGCTCGGCTCCCTTTACGGACTCTGAGCCACCGGTGGAACCCAACGCCGCCGAGGTCCTCATTGATTACGCAGAACGTCTTGGCAAGCCCCTTTTGAACGCGCTTCTGGCCTTTCTGTTCCTGATGCTTATTGTCCGCCCCGTGGTTCTGGCCCTCATTCGTCCGAAGGTTGAGTCCGGAGAGCTTGTCGAGGGACTCGAGGGCCTGCCTGCCGCCGAGGAGCAGCTCGCCCTGTATGAGGCTCTTGAAGAAGCGGCCACTAAGACCGATGAAGAGAAGGACGGCGAAGGGGCCGATGAAGAAGATGTCTACGGAGAGCTCTATTTTAAGGATATTGAATCCCTCAAGGCTCATATTTTTACGCTGTCCGATAACCACATGGAGCAGGTTGTCTTGTTGCTCAGAGGGTGGATGAAACAGGATGACACCGCTAAAGTCTAATCCGTCAGTCCGCAGGGCTTCTGCGGATGCTGTAAGTCTAGAAGAACTAAAGGCGCAGCGCAGGGAGCGGCTGGCCGTCAATAAACGGGTCGAAGAGTTAAAACTCGGGCTCCTGCGTATCGCTGACCATCATATGGACCATGTTGTCCGACTGATCAGAAGGTGGTTGAGATCGGAATAGCCATGCGGGCGGGCGTATTCGAAAAGCGTCGTCCGTCCTCGTTAGAGATCCTTCCGGAAAAAGGAGTTTTTTGATGGAGTTGACAGGCCATCAGCGTACAGCCGTTCTTTTGCTTGCCATGGGTGACAAATTCACGGCCGATGTGTTCAAACGCATGGAACGTCAGGAAATCGCTGATGTTTCAAAGGCTATTGTGGAATTGGAACCCGTTCCCAGGGAAACGGTGGAGGAGGTTCTCCGCGAATTCCACGAGTCCCTGACGGAAGGCGTGGACATGATCTCCGGCGGGAGCGAAACGGCTAAGCGTATGCTTGTGAAAAATCTGGATCCGGAGACTGCCAAGTATGTGATGGATTCGTTGAGCCTCGAAACGGGCCAGGAACCTTTCAGAGAGCTCTCTCAGGCGAGTCCTCGTCTTCTTTCACAGATCCTCCGTAACGAGCATCCGCAGACCCTGGCCCTCATCATGGGGCATCTCCCCTCAGATCAGGCGGCAAGTCTTTTGTCCAATCTCCCGGCCAGTGTGCGGGCTGAGGTCCTCTCCCGCCTTGCAAAGCTTGAAAGCGTGCCGGAGGATATGCTACTTGAGGTTGACAAGGTGCTCACAAGCCAGCTTATTGCCATGGGGGGCAAGGAAGGGAAGAAAGTGGGCGGTGTGCAGTCGGTTGCCGAGATCCTGAACGCGGTTGACCGGGCGACTGGCGAGGAGATCCTGACGGAAATCGAGGAGGATTCCTCTCAGATGGCCGAGGACATCCGTAATCTCATGTTTGTTTTTGAGGACTGCAAGCACATCGACGACAAAGGCGTGCGTGAACTTTTGAAGAGCATTTCCAATGAGGATCTGACACTGGCGCTCAAGGGGGCGAGCGATGAGCTGAAGGAGAAGTTCCTCACCAACATGAGTGAGCGCGCCGGTAACATGATTCGTGAGGAACTGGAATTTATGGGACCAACCAAGCTTTCGGACGTGGAGACGGCACAGCAGAACATCGTGAAGATTGTGCGTAAGCTCGAGAGTGAGAACAAGCTCGTCATCAGCCGTGGTGCCGGTGAAGTCTTTGTCTAGGCCGTAGACAGAAGTTACGGCGGGAATGTATCCACATGGCATCAAATGATTTGCGGAAAAAATGGGGAACTATCTTCATGGGGGAGCGGGAAGCCACCATGGAGCAGCTTGATGCCATGCAGGAACCCCTTCTTCGGGAGCGGCAGCAGAAGGACCAGCAGAAGGACTACCTTGAGCGGGTGCGCAAGCGCGCGGCGGACCGTGCCCGTGAAATTCTGGCGGAAGCCTATGTGGAGCGGCAGAAGATTCTGCAGGAGGCCCATGCCGAACTTGAGGCCGAGCGCGCTGCCGCCAAGCAGGAGATAGCCGCCCTGAAGGCTGAGGCAGAAGCGGCAAGAACCTCTGCCAAGGGAGAGCTTGCCCGTGCCGAGACTGTCGGCCATGAGGCCGATGTCCTCAGGGAGAAGGCTCGTGACGAGGGCTTTCAGGCGGGTATGAACCAGGCCGGTGCGGAGCTCAGGGAATTCCGCGCGGATATGGGTAATGAGCTCGCGACGCTTATGCGGGCCGTTGAGGCGCAGTGCAGTCAGATTACCGCTTACTGGCGGGATGATCTTGCGGAACTGATGCGGGTCGCCGTCCATGCCGGCACGGGATATGTCCTCGACAGCCAGCATGAAGAAATTCTGACGAATCTTGTCTTTCAGGCAATTCATCTTCTTGAGGAACGCTCCGTTATCACCCTCAGGGTCAACCCCGAAGACGAATCCATCGTCAGCGATCTATTTAAGGCAGCGCGTGAAAAGGCACCGGAGCTGAACCAGTGGATTGTCAACGGTGACGAGACGATTGATCGTGGCGGGCTTGTCGCGGAAAGCGGCAGCGGTAGCGTGGATCTCCGCCGTCAGAATTTCGAGGAACTGCTCCATTCCATTCTGGACCATCTTTTTCTGCCTGTCCGTGAAGCGGACAAAGAGGGCCTTGCCGCAATCCATGATCAGGTTGAGTCCGCCTCTCTCCGTTTTGCCGTGCCCGAAGAGGAAGCCATAGAGCGCGCCGAGGCCTCCCTGACGAGAGATATGGCGACTGCCTCCCAGCAGCCCAATCCCGCAGGGGCCGGGGTTGATGTTCCAAAGAGTCCCGCTCCGTCAATGCCCCCAGTGGGCGAAAAGGCTTCCCGTCCCAAGGATCCGCCTGTCCCTGTTCCGGATGCCGACGTGGCGGATGTCGCTCCGGCCGGTGGGGATCAGCTGCAGACAGTCCAGGATGCGACAGGAGAATTTGAACTTCCCGACGATGTCTTTGATCTTGACGAGGATCCCTCTCCTTCTGCACCTCAAAAAAGTGTCAGTCCTTCCTCTCTCCCGGAACTTGAAGAAGAGCTCTTGTCCGCTCCGGGAGACATCCCCGCGTCCGGTGCGCCGTCTCATGAAGCCCCACAGAAAGAACTGGCCGCGACGTCAGCTCCCGGGGAAGGTGTCACCCAGGATCCCAATCTGCGGGAGCTTGAGGACGAACTTTTCCCTGTCTCTGAGGACGAAGAGCACGAAGTTCTGCAGCACGGCGGATTTTTGCCAAAAAATCAGGCCTCCTGAGGGAACCCCATGCAACTTGATCCACGAGCCTGCTGCAACATTCTTATGAGCAGCAATCCTGCGAAGCTCTATGGCAAGGTCAACAAAGTCGTCGGCCTTGTTGCCGAAGGAAGTGGTCTGCGGGCGCCTCTCGGAGCCGTCTGTCACATGCTCCCTGATGATACCGATGACGGGATCGCGGCAGAGGTCGTCGGCTTTCGTGATGGCAATCTTCTGTTCATGCCCTACGGAGATATGCGGGGCATTCGTCCCGGAAGCCGCATACGGAATACCAGCCTTCCTCCTGTTTTTCCCGTTGGTCCCGAACTTCTCGGCCGCGCTTTTGACGCATTCGGTTCTCCCCTTGATGCGGGACCGCCCGTAAGTGCTGAACTTTATACCTCCCCACTCCCTTCGTCCGACCAGAGCCAGTCTAATTATGCCGCGCAAATGGAAGCCCAGCGGCCCTTTATGCCCCCTTGGGCCCTTGACGCCAGGGCAGAGTGGCATCCGGAACTTGCCCCGCTCTATATGGATCCCCCGAGCCCTTTGCAACGGCCGCGCATTACGGATATTCTGGATGTCGGCGTCCGCGCGATTAACAGCCTCATCACCCTGGGCAAAGGGCAGCGGGTTGGTATCATGGCCGGTTCCGGTGTCGGCAAGTCAACGCTTATGGGTATGATGGCCAGATACACAAGGGCTGATGTCAACGTGATTGCTCTTATCGGCGAGCGGGGCCGTGAGGTCGTGGAATTCATGGAACGCGACCTGGGGCCTGAGGGAATGGCGAGAAGCGTTCTTGTGATCGCTACCTCCGACCAGTCCCCTCTTGTCCGTATGCGCGCCGCCTATGCCGCCACTTCTGTGGCTGAGTATTTTCGCGACAAGGGCCTTGATGTCCTTTTGATGATGGATTCCGTGACGCGTTTTGCCATGGCGAGCCGCGAGATCGGTCTGGCAGTCGGCGAACCTCCGACGACCAAGGGTTACACTCCATCGGTTTTCTCTCAGCTGCCGAAGCTCCTTGAGCGGGCCGGGCGGTCCGAAAAGGGCACCATTACCGGCATCTACACGGTTCTTGTGGATGGCGACGACTTCAACGAACCTATTGCCGACGCCGTCCGTTCCATCCTTGACGGCCATATTGTGCTGACGAGGGATCTGGCAGATCAGGGGCATTTTCCGGCCATTGATGTGCTGCGTTCCATAAGCCGTCTTCGTTCCGACATCTGTGACCGGACGGATGTGCAGGCCGGGCGTGCCGTCACAAGGCAGATGAGCACCTTCCGGAAGGTCGAGGATATGGTCAATATCGGTGCCTACGCAAAGGGGAACAACCCCGAGATCGATGAGGCCATTGATAATATGCCGGCCATTAATGATTTTCTCTGTCAGGATGTCGGGGATCCGCAGTCGGTGGAGGAGAGCATGGAAAAAATGCGTGCCCTTGCGCACGTCGCTCCGCAGAAGCAGCGGCCCCAGAATGCCGCCCCTCAGGGAAAACGTGCGCCAAGGGTCGGCGCTCCGTAAGCGGGGGGAAGGAATGTTCCTGAAACGCCTTGTTCAGCATTTTTCCAGAAAGAGTGCGGAGATGAACAGTGAGCAGGATGCCGAGCGTGTCTTTGCCCTGCGACATCACGCCTTCAAGCTCTTTCTGAAATCCTGGAATAAATTTCAGGAAACCATGACGGATGTTGAGTACTCCCTTTGCTGTGACCATCCCTTCGGTCTCTACTGGGTGCATGCGCTCTGTACCTCGACGGCGACACAGGTCTTTCAGTGCATCAGAAATCTTGAGCACCTCGATCCTAAACCCGTGGCCAATCTCTCCGCCCGCTTCGATGCCCTGCAGTCCATTTTGGCCGAGCGCATCTATCCTGAATCCGCGTGTCCTCTCGGGCGCATGACAATTGCCCTTGGCTCGGGCCTGTTGCAGCAGGAAACGGAAGACGGTCTCATTGATCAGGCAACTGCACGTCTTGAGAAGTTGCGTGTACATTTTCCCGACAATGTTCCCTCTGGATTTGTGGTGACGGCCGTGGGCTGTCACCATTTTTTTGGCCAGGGCGACATGTTGAAAGAGATCGCGCGCCGTGTGCAGGCATGCGGTGGATACAACCCGCTGCACCTTCATAAGCTTTCCCGTTCCCTTGGCGATCTTGTCGAAAACGTCCCCATGATTGAAGAACTGCGTTCGTCTGTGCGTGAGGAGCTTCGGATCCTCCGGGGCCGTGTCGGCAGGGGATACCAGCTTCTTTTACGCGGCCGTCTCTGGCCGCGCGAAATGACCTCGGAGGTTCAGCCCGACGACCAGCGGGATCCGGGACTTGTGCTCTGGGGGCCTTCCGTTTCCCTGGACGACGATGATGAGACCATTTTGACGGCAATTCAGAAGACCATGACCCTGAAATACACGTCCCAGGCCCTGATTTATCGTCGTGCGAGAGGTCTTGCGGATCCTGACGCGGGGTTCTGTGTCACCTGTCTTGCCGTGAAGGATCCGCTTCTTGCCTGCCTTGCCCATACGGCCTCACCCCTGGATCCGGGCGGCTCGCAACTGACCCTCTACGCCTGTGCCGGCCTGCCGAAGGACATGGAGACCTCCACCTTGCCCGTTGACAGCGTCACCATTGATGCCGGGAGCTACGAGTTCTGTGGCGAAGCGCGTCCGGAAGACGGTCGTCACATGCTGACGGCGGAGAAGGCCCGGTCCCTGGCCCGTTTTGTCAAAGAGGTGGAACGTGACAGACGAAGACCGCTTTCCCTGAGTCTTGTCCTGACCGCCAGCGGCCCTCAGATGCTTCTTGTCCGTCCCCTGTTCATCGAAGAGCCCCAGAAGTATCCGCATAACGAGGCCCCTTCCGTTCCCTTCCTCGAAGGCGGCCTTGCCGTGAGTCTCGGACGGGTCAAGGCCCCCGTCACGGTTGCGAGAACATGGGATGATGTCCGTCGTTTTCCCACGGGGAACATTCTTGTGATTCCCGATGACAACTATATGTGGGTTTCCATCCTGGACAGGGTCGGGGGCATTATCGCTGAGAAGGGGATTCTTGGATCGCGTCTTGCCTCTCTTGCCCGGGAGTTCGGTAAGCCAGCGCTCTTCGGCGTCAGCAACGCGACAGATATTTTGCGCACTGGTGAGAGGGTTACGCTTTGTGTTGACCAAAAACGGGTTTTTCAGGCTGATGTAAAGGAACTCATGGAAGGTGTGCCGAAGCCCGTGGATCATATGGTAGGCAGTCCTGTCTGGCATCTCTTGCAGCATGCGGCCGAATATATCCTTCCGTTTACCATGGATGTGGACAGCGTCGATTTTACGGCGGCCAATTGCAAAACATACCATGATATTGCCCGTTTTTGTCATGAACGGGCGGTGTCCGCCATGTTTTCGCTGGGTGCCGCGAAAAAATACGCGCCGACACGTGTGAAGCAGCTCATGGACGGGGTGCCGAAGCAGTTCTGGGTTGTCAATCTGAGCAACGGCTTCGCGAGGCAGCCCCGGGGGCCCGTGGTCGACATCAGTGATATCTGCTCCGCTCCCATGCAGGCGCTCTGGAAGGGGATGAACGCCTATGTCTGGGAAGGTCCTCCACCCGTGGACGGAAAGGGCTTTTTATCCGTGCTCTTTGAGGCAACGGCCAACCCCAATCTGGAACCCTCTGCCCAGACAAGCTATTTTTCCGAGAAGAATTATTTCCTGGTAAGCCGTGATTACTGCAGTCTGCATTCCCGTTTCGGCTTCCACTTCGTAGCCGTCGAGGCAAATCTTGGTGAGCGCAACCGGGAGAACTACATCGTTTTTACGCTTCGGGGAGGCGCCGCAGATATTGAACGGCGTATCCTACGTGTTCGTTTCGTGGCGGATATTCTCTGGGAATTCGGGTTCGCCTCCCAACAGAGCAACGATGCGCTTGTTGCACGTATCGAGGGCGTGAGCAGGGAGGAAGGGGAGAATTTTCTTGTGGTTGCCGGGTATCTGACCATTCATACCAGGCAGCTTGATATGATCATGCAGGATCGTGCCCAGGTACAGCGGCGTCATGATGTCATCGTTGAGCATTGCCGTGCGCTTTTTACAGGAACGATCCCAAAGCAGTCCTGAGTTGAGAATGACACACACAGCATCGTCCTATCGCCATATCTACTGGCGTGTCCTTGTGACGTTTCTTCTTCTGTCACTGACACCGTTGATTCTGCTGAGTCTTTTTTCACTGTGGCACATTGACGCCATGTACAGCGAAAAAATCAGCGCAAGCCTTGAAGCCGTCACGAGCAGTAAACGGCGGGCGTTGGATACGTTCTTTTCCGAGCGAATCGCCCAGATCAAATTTATGGCCTTCACTCACTCCTATGCAGAGCTTACGGATGAAAGCCGGCTCAGCATGCTCTTCAGTGTCATGCAGCAGAGCAGCGCTTCGTTTGTAGATATGGGCATTATTGACATGGATGGACACCATGTAGCCTATGTCGGCCCCTTTGATCTCAAAAGCGCCAACTATGCCAACGCTGACTGGTTTGCCGAGGTCAAGCGCAGGGGCGTCGTTGTGACGGATGTTTTTCTTGGTTTCCGAAAAACACCCCATTTCATCATCGCTGTTCTGCGCCATACCGCCGGAAAAAGCTTCATCCTGCGGGCCACCATTGACATGGAGGTCCTGCAGCATCTCCTTGAGCGCGAGTATTCCGGCCCGCATTCCGAAGCATTTCTGATAAACCGTCAGGGGGTCCTGCAGACGGATTCCCGCTTTCACGGCAAGATGATGGAATCCTTTACTCTTCCCGCATTTCCTCATGCCTCGCAGAATCTCGTTCTTTTTCCGGTTGAGGACAGCAAGGATGCTGAAACGAGCTGGCTGCAGGCCGCGGCCATGTCTCTTGAGAAAATGCCGTGGTACCTTGTCGTCATTGATGACGCCAACGAAAGCCTGAGTTCCTTGCACAAGCTGCAGACCTGGATCATGCTTTTTCTTGTGGTCGGTTCTCTCTTTATCGTGTTGGGGGCCTTTGTCAGTACGCGCCGTCTGATCGGTTTCTTGCAGGCCTCTGATGCGGAGAAAAAACAGATTGATGCCCGGATGCTGCAGTCGAGCAAAATGGCGGCCCTGGGAAAAATGGCAGCGGGAGTTGCCCACGAAGTCAACAATCCCCTTATGCTGATTCAGGAGAATGCCGGTTGGATCAAGGATTTGCTGGACGAGGAATCTCCCGAGTCAATTAAGAATTACAATGAAATTCTCACAAGCTGCAATAAAATAGAAGATCATGTTAAGCGTGCAAAGGGAATTACCCAGCGAATGCTAGGCTTTGGCCGGCGAATGAATCCCGGACGGACGGAAATCCTGATTAATTCCCTTATCGGTGATGCATGTGAGATGCTGCGTGGAGAGGCAACCGGCAGAAACATCAAAATCTCTTGTGATTTTGACACAAAAATTCCCGTGATTTACAGTGATCCGGCACAGGTTGAACAAATTTTAATAAATATTATCGACAATGCCCTTGATGCTATTGGTCGAAACGGTACCGTTTCCGTTGTCACGAAGCGGGAGGGTGAAGGTGTCTGCATCGAGATTTCAGACGATGGTGCCGGAATGGATGAGGCGACGAGGCAACGAATCTTTGATCCTTTCTTCACCACAAAGAAGGTCGGCGAAGGGACGGGTCTCGGACTGGCCATCTGTTTTTCCATTCTTGAGAAACTCGGCGGACATATCAGCTGCACAAGTGTACCGGGCCATGGCACCACGTTCACGGTTATTTTGCCTCATGAGCCCCCGGTTGTAAGCATTGATTCCGATTATGCCATGAAGGCAGAACAGACAGAGGGCTAGTACTGCGTTGCCCGTGGGGCATGGTGTGCCTCCCGGACCCTGCCGGTTTGCCCCCCTGTATGATATCCCCCTCTCCTTTGTCCGAGAACGGAACGCTTTTTGCGTCAGATTCTTTTCTCGTTAACGCGCTGCTTGGAGGCGAGCTATGCGAGTACTGATAGTGGACGATGAACTGGAATTTCTTGAACTCATGGAAAAACGTCTCTCCCGGCGTGGCCTTGAAGTAGTGACGGCAGCTGACGGAAAAACCGCCCTGGCACGCGTAGAAGAGTCCGTGAAGGAGCCGGAGGAGAACAGACTGAAGGTCGTCGTCATGGATGTGCGTATGCCCGGTATGGACGGCCTTGAGACCCTGCGGCAGATGAAGTCCATCGCCAGTGATCTGCCTGTCATTCTGCTTACGGGGCATGCGGCAGTGGGCGTTGCCATGGACGGCTTGGAACTGGGCGCCTTTGATTACATGCTGAAGCCGGTTCCTATTACCGAACTGATCGCAAAGATGGAAGAAGCTATAGCGCACAATGCCTAGGCACAGACGGGGTGCGTGGATATCCACGTTCGAGCCATGAATATTTTTCACCGTTTTTTAAGCCTTTTTACGGAAAGTGCCGAAGACAAAGCCCGTGCCAGAGCTCATGAAGAGGCCTTACGGCAGCGAATCGTTGAGCGGTGCAGGCTCTTTCGTCGTCTGTTGTCGCGGAATAAGACCGCCCTCGAATTAATGAGCGATATGGAGGCCAGGCTGCAGGGACAGGGTCCTGTCGATATGTCCTTTGTGCGCTCAAGCGGAGAAAAGGTTTCAACGGCCGTGAGACAGATGGTTGAATGTCTCCGTTTGCTTGCCGGAGAGCTGTACAGTGGACTTGAAGCATCGTTTGACAGGATTGACGTTCAGATAAAAGGTCTTTGGACAACGGAAGAGATTTCGTCGGTTCCCGATGTTCCCTATGTTCTCCCCCTTTCCGAGATTCGTCTTGATCACGGGCACGTGGTCGGGGGCAAGATGGCAAACCTTGGAGAGATACGGGCCAACGTCGGAATGGTTGTGCCAAACGGCTTTGCTACAACCCTCACGGCCTACAATGCCTTCATGGAGTACAACAATCTCTGGCAGTATGTGAGTGAAAAAACCGCAGCCTGTGACCTCTCCCGCCTTGACGAGACCATGCGCCTTTCCCAGGATCTGCAGACCGCCATTTTTTCAGCCCAGCTTCCTCCGGATCTTGAGAGAGCCATAGAGGAGGCCGTGGACTCGCTTGTGGCAAGCGAGGGCAGAGAGGTCCTTCTCGCCTTGCGCAGCAGTGCACTTGGCGAGGATTCAAAGGAGACAACCTTCGCCGGTCAGTACCGGTCCGAGCTGAACGTGCCCCCCGAAGAGGCCTGCCACGTCTGGAAGGAGATCATTGCCAGCAAGTATTCACTTTCGGCCATGAGTTACCGCTTGCAGAAAGGCATCCCTGACGCAACGGCACCCATGTGCGTGGGCATTCTGGCCATGGTGGACGCCGTGTGCGGAGGCGTTGCCTACAGCCGGAATCCCGTGCCGACAGCGGGACGCGAGGACAGCGTCGTGATCAACGCTGTTGCGGGCCTGCCGGAGAGTGTCGTGGACGGAGCGGGCATTCCCGACGTCTTTTACTGCCGCCGGCAGATGCCATGCTCCATAGAGGACCGGAGAACAGAGCGCAATATGCTCGCCGGACTCATGAGTGAAGACCAGATCTGTCATCTTGCGCGTGTGTGCATGGCCCTTGAGGGCTATTATCTTGAACCGCAGGATGTGGAGTGGGCGCTTAACAAGAAGGGGGATCTGATTATTTTGCAAAGCAGGCCCCTTCAGGTTCTCGGAGAGGAGAAAAAGACCGCCGGAGAGCTCTCTCTGACGCCCGGAAGCGTGATTCTGGCTCAGGGTGGCATTCCGGCAAGCAGTGGTGTCAGCATCGGAACGCCGTGCATCTTGCGGAAGGAAGCCGACATGTTTTCTTTTCCTGGCGGTGGCATCATGGTCGTAGAACGGGCGTTTCCGCGATGGGCAACTCTTCTGCCAAGGGCCTCCGGGTTGATCAGCGAAACAGGCGGCGCCGCCGGCCATCTTGCCTCCGTTGCGAGAGAATACAAAATTCCCGCTCTCTTTAGTTTGAAGAATGCCTGCACGCTGCTGGCCAACCAGAGCGAGATCACCCTCGACGCAGGCCGGGGAATGGTGATTGCCGGACGCCATGAGGAGCTTCTGCCAGAGGCCCCCCCGCCCGAACTTGAGGAGCTGGAAAAGGATCCGGCATATGTGGTTTTGAAGAAGCTTTGTGCCCTTGTGACCCCGCTCCACCTTTTGGATCCGGAGTCACCTGAGTTTCATCCGGAGCAATGCAGATCCCTGCACGATATAACGCGGTTTTGCCACGAAAAGGCCGTGAATCTTCTTTTTGACAGCCATGACACCCAGGGAGAAAAAATTGGAAAACAGCTCAAGGCGGGTGCCAAGCTGCAGTACTGGGTGGTTGATATGGGGCATGCCTTTTCCCGCGCGGTTGAGGGGCCCGTTGTTGACATCAAAGACATATGCTCGACGCCCATGCTGGCCCTGTGGGATGGCATGACAGCCATTCCCTGGCTTGGCCCCCCGTCCGCAGGAGCTGCCGGCTTCATGAGTGTTGTGCTTGAAAGCACAATGAACCCGGAACTTGAGAGCACCGCTCCGACAACAATGACGGAGCGAAATTTCTTTATTCTCGATAGCGACTATATGATTTTGCAGGCCCGTTACGGCTACCATTTCTGTACTGTTGAATGCAGGGCTGGGGAGGGGCGAAGCGAAAATTTCGCCACATTCCAGTTTAAGGGGGGGGCGGCGGACAGAGAACGACGGATGCTCAGGGTCAGAATGCTCGCCGGCCTGCTTGAGGAGTTTCAGTTCAGGGTGGATGTCAGAGAGGACGCTCTTTCCGCCGTGGCAGAGGGGTTTTCGCAGGAAAATACCTTGAGACGCGTGCGTCTTCTCGGCTATCTGCTTATTCACAGCCGCCAGTCCGATACGATCATGCTTGATGTCCCGAGGGCTGCCGCATTCAGAGAGAAACTCTTCAACGATATGCGAACGGTTTTTGGAAGGAAGTAAGTCCGGACCTTTGTGCCCATGGCGAGCAATCCCATGGCGTGGCCCATGACGGCCCCGAAAGAGTCGAAGGAAACAACCGTGCGAGATTCTTTTTGTCTTTCGCCTCTGTTATGTTTCCTCAGGTATACCGATATCAAAAGAATTCCAACGGTGTGATGCGTTGGTCAGGGACTGGAAAACCTTGAAGCAGCCAGAATGCACAGGGTGGATTTATCCTTGTGTCTTCTGGCTGCTTTGGTTCAATGCTATTGTTTCAATGCAAAACCCATTTTCCCATTAGCCATTCTGCCAGCAACAAACATTTCTTTTATGTCAGCTTCTTGAAGAAGAGCTGATATTCCCGTATGTGCAGTAGTTATATTATTTTTCTGATCCTCAAGGCCGTTGTCCGATGTCAATACAGATATACTATTCTGTATATTCTCTAATGCATTTCTAGCAAGTTCTCTCTCTTCTTTTGTTCCTTGAGTCAAACACGGCTTTAACGCAGTTTTTATAGTATTACTGTCCAGGTTTTGTACATTTTCAAAAATATTTTTGAAAAAATTTAACATATTGTTTTTGTTTTTTCTTTCAGCATATGTCCTAAGAGAATTTAATAGATCTTTCCTGCGTTGTTCGATATCGTCCTGATTTAAAATTTCATTTTGTATGTTATTGTCCGCATGCATGACAGGATTGTCGTTTGCGTTGTTTGCAATATTATTGTCGTTATCTTGATTCAATGCCGAACCATGGTGACCATTCCTAGAGGCTAAAGAGCCGGTAAGAAGTGTCAACCCTCCTGCCGTGCCAAGAAGACCGCCAAAAAATACGACTGCTGTCCCTATGCCGCAAGTTGCTAACGTCATGGCAGCAAAACCTGCTGCCGTTGCCAGAATTCCACCAATTATTCCGAGGGTCCTTTTAAAGCTGCTTCCCCCTTGGTTGCCTTGCAGATTCTCAAAGTTTTGCTGATTGGCTACGTTTTCATAGTTTTGCTGCAGGTTGTCAGGTACTTCCGGGTTTTGGTTGGCGTTATGAACCTGGTTGGCAGCTTGCAGATTGCCATTGATACCGTTCATAATTCTTCCTCCTATACAACATAAAACTGCTCTGTCGGCAATTTTTTACATGTTAAGAAAAATAGCCAAAAAATGCACGGGGGCAAACAGTCTGAAGGTGACAAGGCTGCATCATCACTTTTGTTGAAAATGTGTCGAAGCAGCAAAAGGAAAAAAGAGACAAGAGGAGAACCTGAAGAGAGGTGCAAAGAAATCAAAGAATACTGAGGGTTGTGCAGGCGCTATTTTTCCATCCGTCTCACAGCTGAGAACGAGGCGTTTTCTTCTGCAGCGCGAAGCTTTCCATTGCGCCGGAAAAAACGCCCCGCTGTTTTTTGCGGGGCGGTAACAACGCTATTTCATTTTCTTGTTATCGAGCAAGCGTAGTTGCATCACTGCTCTTTGCAAGCATATGTTTTATTTTTTCAACACAAAATAGTATTGTCCTTTATCCTCATTGAATTTTTCATTAAACATATCTTTTATTTGAGGTTCATATATCAGGTCGTTAATTGCATCTCGCATAATGTCTGTTTTTGCTTTGTCCTCTTTACTGTACGTTTCACTTATAGTTTTTTTATTCAGCCATATTTTAATTAGTATGCTGTGTAATGCATTTCTGCATGTTTCTCTATCTTTATCGCTTCCTTTAGTCAAGTACATTCTTAAATAATTCTTTATTTCTCCTTGTTCAAAATTCTTTACTTTACTTGAAATATTATTTAAAAATTTTGGAAACTCTTCTAGAGCATTATCTTTAGTAACCTTTTTCAAAATTTGCAACGTATTTTTTGTATTAATATTCTTTTCTTTGTTTAAAAGTTGTCCTTGTACGATATTATCCTGATGCATGACAGGATTGTTGTTTGAATGATTAGCAACCTTATTGTTCTTCCCTTGATTCAATGTCGAATCGGAGCCGGAGCTATAGCCTAAAGCGCCAGAAAGAATTGTTAGGCCCCCTGTTGTGGCAGCAAGCCCGCCAAAGAATACGGCTGCTGTCCCTATGCCGCAAGTCGCTAGGGTTATGGCAGTAATACCTGCCAATGATAAAATTCCCCCAATTATTGCAAAGGCTCGAGCAACTTTGCTGCCGCCATGGTTGGTTTGCAGATTCTCAAAGTTTTGCTGTTGGGTTACGTTATTGTATTTTTGCTGCAGGTTGCCGGGGACTTGCTGGTTTTGGCTGGCGTTTTGGACCTGGTTGCCAGCTTGTAGATTATTACTGATACCGTTCATTTTCCCTCCTATATAAGATAAAACCGCCCTGTTGGCCGTTTTGCAAGGAAAAGAAAATAGCTAAAAACGTCAGAGCTGACAATCGGTACAGTGATGGTATTTATGTTTCGCCGTTTTTGTTGAAAGAAATGCAGGGCAGGAAAGACGAGAGTGACAGGGAAGAAAATAGGAGCAAAACGTCGGTCGGCGAGCAGAAATCTGTTGTAAAAGGGGGGGCGATAAGGTTTTTGAACGGAGCTCAGACTTTCAAAGATGGCAGGGGGGCAATGGAGGCGTCATAATGTGAACGTCTCCCATTTGGTGGCGTGGGAGGTGCAGTCATGGGACTCGGTCCTGTCTGCTCAATTTGAACATTTTTTTTATTTATTGCGCGAAGTGCATTATTGAATCTTTCTATTTTTCCTGTTTTACATTTTTAAGTATAGCTTCAAATATAATATCGTCCTTGTTGTGTTCTTTTATATTGTTGCTTCCCAGTTTTTTACAGATAAATGCTTTTTCGCCTGGAAGAATAAGTCTGTCCTCCCAAATATCTTTTTCGGAAGCTGTTAAAATATCTGAACTGTGATTCCTTAATCGTGCAGATAATTTTATTCTTTCATTTGTAATTGTTTTATCTGTTGTGTTTATTAAAATAATACATATATCGCTGTCGACACATTTATTGTGAAAATTTAATAACAACGAATTTGAATATAGTATATTATTTAAATAGTATTCTTTGTATTCGTTTTGTTTGTTTGTAATAAAGTCTGAATTTAAAATATATTTTAATGAATTGCTCCCTATAAGTCCTGCATCGATTGTATTTTTAATCATTTCCTCCTTAGAAACATTCTTTTCTATTATTTTTTTATTATTTAATAATTCATTAGATTCGTTTTTAATAAAACTAGGTATTTCTCTATTTGCTATAGAACAATTTATAGCTATGCATGGGATTTGCCTTGCAGTATGTTCTTTTACTTTGTCGTTAATTATTGAAAATATGACAATTATAATAAATACAGAAATACAAAATAGTATTATAATAGTTGATTTGCTTTTCCATCTCCAAAGTATCAAAGAAAGTATGATAAATAGAATAATATAATAGATCATTCTTAACGCCTTACTTTATTGTTATGGATTTCTTTGGAGAGAGTGGCGGACATGAAGCTGCTGTTGCTTCTTTACGCGGAGTGCTCTGTAAGGAACGAGTGAATCGTTTCGTTATTTGTGTGACCCAAATTTAACACGTAACAATCAAGTTTTTTTTGCAAGGAGTCAATAGCTTGACATCCTCCCCCGCCTGACGTCGGGGGATTCCTGTCAGTAGTAGCCCCATTGGGCCGCACCACAGGCGGGTTCCTGCTTTATCGAGACAGCCCAGAGGAGTAATTAGCTTGGTTTTTGCTCTCAAATTCCCACTGTGGGAAATTTTACGGCTGTGAATCAACCAACTATTCCCCCAGATCTCACTATCTCTCCACGGACTGACACGGCATGCCCTGCTGCCAAAATATTCAATGCCGCATTGAGATCGGCATTTATCTCAAAAGCACGGGAAGCGCAGTTGAAGGCAGCTCGCGAGGGTCTGTTGTCGTTGTTCGCACAGCCGTAGTTGCAGCATGTCCGGCTGTTTTATTGTGGTGGTACAACACGCAGTGTGCCGCCAGTCCATGTCAGGTTGCAGCCAGGTTGCCGTCGAAATTAGAACCGGCCCTGATCCGGAATGGATTTGTTCAATCCCTTTTTGCCCGGACAGGATGCCAGGGCTCTGCCGGCAAGTCTGAAGCCGAACGTGCCCGTATTCCGTACCTGCAGGTCCCTCATGACAATCATAGCGCGGTTTTTGCTTAAGATTATCGTGTGCCTATGCAGGAAGCCATTACGTACGCTTGTTATCTTACGATGCTGTTTCTGGATCTTGAGCTTCTGCGAGATGTTTAATACAGGTTCCATCCAAAAGAGCAGGAAAGCGCACAATGCCCATATCCATGCCAATGGCGCTTGTGGACTGGGGGACCGGGCCAGCTCTTTCACGCTCCGCCTGAATGGAAACATACCATTTACCGGCTGCCAATGAGATGGGTAGCTGCTTGGGTGTACCTGATATGCTGCGGCTGTTGCAGTATCTTATCCGGTCTATATTTTGGGAAGGACGTCACGGTTGTTCGTTTCATCGACCTTAAATTCATGAGGATAGCGGAAAGAATCGTGTACTTCCTTCTTTTTCAATCGTGGAATGCTGCACTCTTTTTAAAAAAAAGGCTCTGTAAGGAATTAGTATTGGTGCGAATAGAGACAGAAAGAAACAGATTGTAAATCAGGTTAACATATTTTTACGCCGTCTTTCTCAACACGGGAATTCTTTCCCTATCGCTGACTTCCCTGCTCTTGAGGTTGACATCAGTCGTATATATGAACTCTCTCAAAATGTTTATCTTTTGATTTAATTCGCCCTTGGCGAAATTCACAAAGTTGTGGTAGACGATGTAGTTGTTGAGATATTTCGTCGCAACGCCCTTGAAGTTGCCATGAACGAGTCTTTTCAGTTCCGAATGATAGGCGTTGATAGCCTGGATGTTGAACGCCCCGTTCTTGTACTTCCCCTTTGGAACCCGAACATGGGTAAGCTCGTTCTCATGGGCGATCTTATGATAGCTTCTCAAGTTGTCTGTAACGAATATCGAGCCTTTCTCAATCCTTCTGTTCAATACGGATTACGCAGGGCCTTCCCAGATTGCTGATCTTCCCGATGCTCAGCCCGTCAAGATTGACGATG
>JAIKXS010000070.1 GCA_024683955.1 Desulfovibrio sp.
CTCCAGATGTCCCTCATCCAGCACCGCAGCATCCACTCCCAGCTGCTCCAGTAACGGGATTCGCTCACGACGATGCGTTGTCGCCGTTATCCTGCAGCCAAGGGCTTTTGCGATCTGTATGGCGGCATGGCCAAGGGCACATGTTGCGCCGCGAATAAGCAGATGATCCCCTGCTTTCAGGTGCAGACAGCGGAAAAAGGATCCCCAGACCGTGAAGTATGTCTCCGGTATGGCGGCAATCTCCTCCCAGGGCCGTACAGAGTCGATGGCAAACACATGGTGCACGGGCAGGAGAGCGTATTCGGCGTAGCTGCCGTTGAAACTGCGCCCCATGCCGCCCATGAGTGCAACGACTTTCTGTCCCGTACCAAAACGGCTGTCCGATGCGTCGACAATTTCTCCCGCACATTCAATTCCCGGGATCACGGGTTTTTTGATGTAAGGTTCCGTGATTTCTTCAAGCCGCAGGATCTGCTCCGCATGATTGATGCCGAATGCCCGAATGTGCACGAGCACCCAGCCGGGTCTTGTGGAAGGCACGGGGCAGTCAACGAGCCGTATGTCCCCTGCCTTTGTGACACCGCTCAGCAGGACAGCTCTCATGGTGGCAGGTATGTCCTTTGCCCGACGCTCACGCATCTGTCTTCCTCCAGCACTGCGGATCCCTGCCATAGAAATCGCCAGTCACTGCCCGGGCCACGGCGGGGCATCCGCGGCACCAGGACAACAACGGACATGCACCACATTTTTTGAATGCGCCATATTCTCTGAAACGTTCCATGGGACCACGCCAGATATCTGAGAGACTATCCCTGAACACATTTCCGACTCTGCTTGCTCCTACCCTGCGGCAGGCGAGAACATCCCCGTCGGGCAGAATGGTCAGATGACAGTTTCCGCAGTTGCAGCCGTCATAGATAATGCCGGGAAGCGCGTCTTCCGGAATACTGAATTCGCCCTCTTCATAGGCATAGAGCGTCCAGAGATGGTCTTTTCTGTCAAGCCACGTGGAAGATCCCCGTTGCCGATGTTTCTTCATGCGCTTGCTGCAGACATCAAGAAGCCGACGGTAGTCAAGCGGCGCAATGCCGTTGTCTGTCTCGCCCCTGGCCGGAACATAGCGTGCAAAGGCAAAGACATCTGCCTCATGCTCAACGGCAATGTCCAGCACATCAGGAATTTCTTCCATGTTGCGTCCGGAAACAGTGGACATGAGAACCGTCTCAATACCAGCACGGCGTAAAAGGGGAATGGCTGCAAGTGTGTCGTCAAAGGACCCGGACCTCCGAAACCAGTCGTGAGTTGCCCGTGTTCCATCGAGTGACAGCTGATAACGTTTGCAGCCATCAGCCTTTAAACGTCGGCAGACATCCTGGGTAAGATGATAGGGATTGCCCAGAATGGTAAAGGGAATCTCCATGTCATGCAGCAGATTACCCAGCCGCCAAAAATCGGGATGGAGCAACGGGTCGCCACCTGTCAGATAGAATTCAGGCAGTCGACCGAATTCACGGCACATGGCACGGCAAGCATCAACAACACGCTCCATGTCCTGCCATGCCATGCTTGCGGGTGTCCTGTCCGGATTGCCCGCATAGATGTAGCAATGCTTGCACCGCTGGTCACAGATTTCCGTGATGTGCCACTGAAATGCAAAAAAAGAGGCCATCATCTACTCACCTGCATCCGTGTTTAAATTCCGCAGAATGCACTGCAGGGTGTCCGCGCACATATCACGGATATCAGCCGGAATGTCACGCCATATTCGTTGTCTCAGTTCACGGGAGATATCTCGATATATCTGGCGCAGCCCTTCGCCTTTTTCCGTCAGGGAAACTATCTGTGCACGGCCGTCATTTCTGTCCGTTTCCCGGCAGCAGTATCCACGCGCGGACAAGGTGTTGATAAGTGCCGTCACCGTGTTCTTGCGCTTTCCGATGCGCAGGGCAATATCCTGCATGCGAAGTGGTCCTGCCGAAAATAACGCGTGCAGAACGGCTCCGTGGGCGGGCAGGATATCCGTGATGCCGCGGCGTTCCAGAGCCTTCGTGATGAAGATGTTGCCGCTTTTACGGATGGCCGCTGCCAGAGCCAAAACAGCATCGCTGCCGACGAGCTCGGTGTTTTCCATGGAGTGGGGATTCGTAGAAAGTTCGTGCATGAACTATTTTTAGTTCGAGGTCGAACTTTTGTCAATCAGTCAGTGAAGAAGCCTCCCGCAAGAGGGCGCCACGCCGATGGCATAACGGACCCGTCTCTGCATGAGCGAATCGTATCCAAACGGTTCCGGTTCAGCCGGACCAAGTGACATATTTTTGAGCCATGGGAGAGGCAGTTTCCGGAGGGGATGAACGTGAATGGGAGCGTGAGCGAAGGATTGCCGAAGTTCAGGGAAAGAGGAAAGGGATCACGGCGAAAGAGTGGCGCTGAGGCTTATGCCATAAGAAGCTTTTTCATCGTTTTCATGGCATCCGCCAACATGCCTCTGCCGCCGCAGCCGCGCAATACGGCAGATGGATGCAGCATGGGAACAACAGTCTGTCCGTCGATATGGTATTCGCGCCCGTTTGCGATCATGATTTTATCGGCAATCCTGAAGGTTGAGAGGGCCTTTGCACCGCATGGGGCAACGATGTCCGGATGCAATGCGCTCCATATTCCCGCGACATTGCCGGCGCAGCATTCCATGGCTTTCTTCCAATCTGAAATGCCGGATTCATTTGGCGAAGAACAAAGAATGACGTTGGAAAAGGCAAGCACACGCCCGGGAAGGATTTCATGCGCCGTTTTTCGCAGGAGCTTCCCCGCGGGACCGACAAAAGGCCTGCCCGTTTCCGCTTCCCTCGTGCCGGGATTCACGCCGAGAAAGAGAATGTCCACATGATCCGCTTCCTCCGGCTCCATGTCGGCGACAACTCTGATTTTGCCGTGCATGGGACAGTGGGGGGGACAGGAGAAGAGGAATTCTTTGGAAAATGCTCTAATGTCCATGAGAGTATATGGCTTGTTGTTTCGCCGTTAAGAAAAGACGTACGGCTTAAGTCCTGCCTGCAACAGGCTCTTGCATGGTGCATCTGCAAGAAGCGGGCTTTTCGGAAAACGTCCGTGCCGTTGCATCTCGCGAACGCACCGTGCTTTGCTGGAATGGCGGATGGCGGGGAGTAACATCTGGCTCTCCGTACTGATTATTTCATTTTTTCAGAGAAAACGGCCATCTGCCGGATCTTCTCCCGTTGCCTGAGAACGTCTGTGAGGTCCGTTGCAATACCATGATTTTTTTCGGCAGCATCCGCAACGGCCGGTTTTTGGGCGTATACGGTCCTGCTTTGATTGCAGCCTTGTTCCTTCTAAAAAATTCAGGCTGCAACATCCGGGGGAAGGTGATCGTACGGGAGGCTAAAGCTTCTCCCGTTCGGATCGAGGGCGCCTTACGGCCATCCCTGCCAGGAAAATGCCGTGAAAAGGCTGTCGATTTTCCGCGCAGCCCGGAACAAAATGCCCCCGATGCGACTGCCTGCCTGACTCATGAACATACTAACGTATTGAAATAGCAAAAAAATTTTTACTTTAGCACGTTTTTTGCATTTTCAGATCGGACGAGGGGAAGCAATTCTCCACCGATACGTCCTTCGGAGAACGGGGAACCGTCGTTTATCAGTGTTTTCCTGCTGTTCCGACAGAGAATGAAAGGAAAACACTCTTGCTGAAAACGTATAGCCTGACCTGTCTTGCACGAAGTGGATGGGGTTGAACCAGGGTCCTGCCCGTAGGGGTTGAAGCTTCTGCTTCGACTGCGTTGCCGACGGAAACGCAAAGGATGCTTTTCGACAGAGCCTGATCAACGTGTGCGGTTAACAGTGTCATGTATAAATAAGGACAGTAATTATGATCAACTCTATTGGTTCTATTGATGGATATCGTACTGTTTTAAATGAGAATGTAAACACAACTGTTGAACCAAAAAATATTGACAGCCAGCCGGTAAATGATACCGTGTCTATCAATTCCATAGGCGCAATGGATGAGGAACTTGAGAGCGTTTTTAATAATGTCATGACAGACCTGGCTGCCAATCAATCTGATATGGCATCGGTTCATGGCGGACTGGATCTTGAGCGCGTAAAAGCCCTTCTCTCTCTTTAAGAAGCACCGGGTACTTCAACGACAAAAAGATTCCCTTCATGTGTCGAGGAGAGCATGCGCGCCGGCACGGTATGACGAGGACCCTTTTTCCATGCGAAAGCAGAGGGGCATAACGAAGTTCCGGGAAGTCTGGTTATGACCGCCCGCGGGCACGCCTCCCCGGGGCGACCGTCATTACGTTGCTGTACGCCTGTCCGGCAGGTTGCTTTCCGCTAAGACAGGGCGAATGTTCCCGTGCCTTCTCCGAGGGGATGGCCGGGAAGAGAGAGGGAGACGGCCGGCATCCAAAACGGTCCCGCCATGCGGCTCCGTATGGTCGACGTTGAACGGGAATGCGTCTGAACATTTCGTTCTATTCCGCAACGGGCCTTGACGGGCACATGCATCGAAGCAGCCGGAAATCAGTTCAGACGCAAAAGGATGGCAGGTGTACAGCCTTGGCCATCCTTTTTTATGGTATTAACAGGAGATTGAATAGTGGCAGACTATAGATCAATGCGTCGCAGAAAACAGGAATTGTCACAGGACGAGATTCTTCAAATTCTTGAAAAAGGTACATCCGGAGTTCTTGCTCTAATCGGTGACAACGGATATCCTTATGCTGTCCCACTGAGCTATGTGTATTCAGATAATACATTCTATTTTCATAGTGCAAAAGAAGGACATAAGATAGATTCGATTAGAAATTCTTGTCATGCATCATTTTGTGTTGTTGATAAAGATGATGTCCATCCACAAGAATACACTACATATTATAGAAGTGTCATATCCTTTGGTCGTATAACTATAATCGAGGATTATGATGAAAAATATACATCAGCTCGTGTTTTTGCAAAAAAATACAATAAGAATGACGAGAAATTATTAAAAAAAGAAATGGAAAAAAGCTTTGATCACATGCTTATGCTGCGTTTTGATATTGATCATATGACAGGAAAAGAAGCGATTGAACTTGTCAGGGAACGAAAAAAATAATGCCCTGCAAGAGCAACGTCATTGTTTCCACTGTTTTTCTTTCTCTCAATATTTTGCCCAAGTTGTTTCCGGAAGTAATCGCAAATACCTTGCCGGCAAACTCGAAAGACCCTGGCAGTTCAGCATTTCATGAAGGATGCTGAACATTTTTTTTGTTGCCTGGCGCAAAAAAGAAGCGTTTTAAAAAATCATAATAAAAACGTTCGACACGCTTCTTGTGAAAGAAAGTCTGCTCTTTTGAACATAAGGCTCCGCCTTAATATTGCAGTAGAGGAAGGGGATGCGTCGCAGGGAGGCAAATGCCGGCCGTATGGATTCCATGCGCTGAAAAAGAATCTTTTTGAATTGAGTGAGAAAAAATCTTGTCCCGGGGAAGTTGCTGCGCGTCAAACGGAATGCAGCGATGAGACGGGGAGAAATGGGTGGGCGTGAGCATGCGTCGGGCGTTCTTTTCACTGACTCTTTTGCGTCGCTCGAATGGTGTCACTCCTTCAGTGTATGAAGCGTGCGATTTTCAGGGCGGAAAATGTCTTTTCCGGGCGTGGCGCGGGGGGGGGCCGGTGATTTCTGTCGACTATGCTTTTTCTGCTATTCTTTCATTGCTTTTATTTTTACAATATAAGGTATAATTCTCTAAAACTTCTCTTTCGCTGTTGTTGGCATAGCAATATACACAAAAATGCTTGCAAGTATTGTATTGTCCTATATCTTTGCTTTTTATGCACCCACAGTTTTTTCGTTGCCCGTTGTCCTTTTTTGCCTTTTTTACTTGAATCGCATACGTATCATCGCTAATAACTACAGAATCAGCGTTCTCTGTCATGTCTTTTAATAATGGTGCTTCCCGTGCAGTACAAATCTTGAAACCCAGATAGTCCATTAGCTTTTTATCGTTGTACGAAATTTTAGCAATAAGATGGTCATCAATGCATTTATTGTGTTGTATTCCGTATTCACTGAGGTCAATCTCTTCGCAGCATGTAGATATGTCATAATTCCATTTTTTATTTAATATTGACAACTCCTTTGCAAATTTAATCATTGTGTCATCAGTCCAGTCTTTGTATATAATTCCCTTCCTTTTCAACTTGTTTTTTACGTTTTTGTATGAGTTGATATCAACAAAACTAACGACAAGCTTTTCCGTATATCCGCTCAGCGCATTCCCCGTACGTTCCAATCTGCGAAGAAGTTCGTCTGTCCCGAGTTCGCTCGTGAGCATGAGCGGATCGTTTCGCCAGATCACGCCTTTCTTTCCGATTTTTTCCGATAGCCTGCAAAATGTTTCAATCCGTTCGGTATATGATGGAAGATTCGGTTCGAATTTTTCTTTCTCGTAGTTATTGAGCGTATACTGAATATAGTATCCAATGTTCTTCCGGTCCAATTTATCCAGATGGTTCAGGAGCGGTTTTGGATTCTTCGACCAAAACACAATGAATGCCGTATCCTTATACGAGACACGCATTGCTTTTCTGTTGAACGGATTTGTCCAGACGGAGTATCCTTCTTCGATTCTTGTAAAAAACCAGTCGGCATAGAATGCCGGAATATCAGTACTCCTGCTCGCCGAAACGATAACGGGACATACTTCCCTCATGGTATTCCCGTCCGCCGACTGTTTTGCTCCACTAGCTCCACTATCAGATACCGGCATTATGCACGACCAGTCTCCATTGTTTAAGAAACGTACATCTCTCTGGCAGAACTCTTCCCGCTAGGCGTCAAAGAGCATCTCGAGATCCTCCCTCGTCAGGGATTTCCATGTCTCCTGCCCTGGAATGATGGCCTCGGCAACGCCGCGCTTTGCTTCCTGAAGTTTCAGGATCTTTTCCTCAACCGTGTTTTCGCAGATGAGCTTGTAGGAAAAGACCTGACGGGTCTGTCCGATACGGTGGGTGCGGTCCGTTGCCTGATTTTCCATGGCCGGGTTCCACCATGGATCATAATGGATCACGTAGTCGGCCGAGGTCAGATTGAGGCCCGTGCCGCCGGCCTTTAACGAGATCAGGAAGATCGGGATCTCCGGGGTCGCGTTAAAGCGTTCCACCTGTTCAAAGCGGTCCTTGCTCTTGCCGTCGAGGTAGCAGTAGGAAAGCTGCGAAAATTCAAGCCACTGTCTGATGATATGGAGCATCTGCACGAACTGGGAGAAGACAAGGACCTTGTGTCCTCCTTCAACGATTTCGCTGATCATGTTCTTGAATGCGTCGAACTTGCCCGAGGGCATATTGTTGGTGAAGCCCGGCACATCGATTTTCAGGAGTTTCGGGTGACAGCAGATCTGGCGGAGTTTGAGCAGGGCGTCGAGAATGGACATCTGGCAGCGCGATATGCCGTTTTTCTCCACATCGGCGAAGACCTGGTCACGCAGCCGGCGTGCCAGGGAGGCGTAGAGTTCCGCCTGTTCGTCCTCAAGCGCACAGCAGACGACGCTTTCGAGTTTCGGCGGCAGGTCCTTGGCCACTTCGGCCTTTGTCCGGCGCAGGATGAAGGGGCGGACGCGTGTGCGCAGATAGTCGAGGGTTGACGTGTCACCGTCCTTTATGGGCTTGACGACGTTTCGCTGGAAGGCGTGCTGGGTTCCCAGGAAGCCCGGCATCAGGAATTCGAAAAGACTCCAGAGTTCGAAAAGATTGTTTTCGATGGGGGTTCCGGAAAGACAGATACGCAGACGTGAGTTGATGCGGCGAACGGCGCGCGAGGTGATGGTGTTGGGATTCTTGATGTTTTGGGCCTCATCGAGAATCACGCTGTTGAATTCATACTGCTGCAGTTCCTCGAGATCGCGTCTGAGCAGGGCATAGGTCGTTATGGCGAGATCGACACTTTCTATCTGCTTGAACATATTGTCGCGCCGGGAGCCGTAGAGGGTCAGAAGCTTGAGGTCCGGCACAAATTTCTTGGCCTCCCGTTCCCAGTTCGGCAGAACGGACGTCGGAACAATGATGAGATTGGGCCCCTTTCGGTTCTGTTCGGTCATGTACTGTACGAACGAGAGTGTCTGTATGGTTTTGCCAAGGCCCATTTCATCGGCCAGTATGCCGCCGAAATTGTATTCCGAAAGAAAATTGAGGTAGGAGAGTCCCTGCTGCTGATAGGTCCGCAGCGACGCGTGCAGCCCCTTCGGCGGGTCGATCTGCCGGATTTCCTTGAAGGAGCGGATCTTTTCACGCAGCTGATCCCAGAAGAAATCCGTCTGCGCGTTGGGGATGTCGTCGAGCAGGCTGTCGAGAAGGGGCGCCTCATACTGCTTGAACTTTTCAACGGGAGGCTTCGCCGGATCCATGCCGAGGGCGCTCAGCTTGTCGGCAAGGGTCTTGAGCCAGGTCTCGGGAAGACTTGTATAGGAGCCGTCCTTCAGCTGCACATAGCGCTTGCCCCGCATCCAGGCCTTCCAGATCTTTTCGAGGGGAAGACTCTCGCCGTCATAATCAACGCTGATGTCCAGCGAAAACCACTTGTCCTTTTCGTTGCTTGTGAGGGTTGCCTGCACGACGCCCTGTGTCGCCCGTACCTTGTAGCGGGAAAGAGCCTTCTCCCCGTAGACACGGTATCGCTCAAGAAGGCCCGGGTAGAAATCAAGGAGAAAGCTGATGGCTTCCTCCGGTTCAAGAAACCAGAGCTTGTTTGAGCGCGCCTGAAAATTCATGGACGAGAGCTCCTGGAGGAGGGCGCTTTCCTCCTCCTGGCTGCGGCGCACAAGATATGTCTTGCCCTCGTAGCTGTAGCTGCCGGTCTGGAAGTCGGGATTGGGACCGTTGAGGAGGAACTCCCCGTGAATCGTTTCGTAGATGTTTTCGATTTCAAGGGTGAGAAGGCTTCCCTCCTCGTCCAGAAAGAGCTTCGGATTGAAGGACGCCGGCTGAAAGAGCGGCTCCATCCGTTTCAGGAAGGAGTGCGGCTCGTGAAGATCGTAGGAGGGCAGCTTTGTCCAGACGCGGTCAAGAAATTCAGGGATATCGTCGTGGGGGACGGTCGGTGAATCCTGGATGAGTTCCTGCACAAGGGACGGGGGAAGGCTTGTCTGCACGGGATAGAAGTTGTGCTGAAAGCAGACCCAGAGCGGCATGAGACCGTGAAAGGTGATGGGGGCATCGAGGAGCTCGGTGTTCTCCCCCCCGTCGTGTTTTGCTTCGAGAGAGATGTTGGCACGGCCCTCGCGCGAGATCATGATCTGAAACTTAAAGCCGTTCTCGTCGAGGTGCGGATTCAGCTTGAGGCTGAAGGGAGAACGCTCGATTGTGCAGTGCTTGTCCGTGTCCTTCCAGAGAAGGTAGTACTCGTTGCGTACGGCCCAGAAAAACCACGACACAAGACCCCGCGGAATTTCAACGTGGTGGCCGTAGTAGCCGAGATACTCCCCGATCTGTTTTGCCACTTCGGGCAGGTGGGGAGAGAACTCGCACCACTCCGGATTCATGATGATCTGCTCGAGGGTGATCTTGTTGTGAACGGAGGAGATGGCGTTTTTGTTCTGTCTTGCCCTGAAAAAGGAGACCATAAGACGCTCATCTTCAGGTGTGAACCGCAGCACGAGATAATGGTGGCCTGTTTCGGGCTCCATTTCCGTGGCAAAAAACTTGTGAAAGGTCTGCTTCCAGTCCTTTGTTGTCTGTACCGGTTCTTCCTCAATGCTTGTATCATTGACCCTCAGGTCTTCAAGAAGACGTAAAAGAAGAGCCGCGACATGGGTACATGAACCGCTGAAGGCATCCTGACAGTTGCACTGATGACGAATCTGCTTGTCGAGAAGGGACAGTTCAATGGTTGGTGTGTAGACCTGAAAGTTCTCGCCCTGAATGACCGCGCGCACATTCCATGTCTCACCTTCCTGAATATCGATTTTCTGAATTCCGTTTTCCGCAATCAGATCGGAGGCAATATCGCGTACGTATTCAGGAACGTGTTCGTGCAAAAATTTTTGACAGCTTTCATAGACGATATTTTGTTCACTGCGCTGCATAGTTACCTCGTTGGGCGGCATGCAATGGAAAAAACGCGGCAGACAGGGCGGACCGCGTAATGTGCTCTTTGACCGGAAGGGAATTGCGGCTGGCCTCCGACACGGGAAGGAGGGGGGATGGAGCCGGTTCCGCGGGTGACAACGCGTGGTTCAAACAGCAGGGAAAACGCTGTCCAGGACGCAGGGTTACGCGGCAGGGCTCTCTTCCTGTCCTGGCGGAGACCTGCCTTTACATAATGTAATACACGCAAGTTGTGCAGTAGTATAACCCTACCATACAATTGATGAAAATGGCAATAAATTCGCTAAAATTTGTTCAACGTGCCGAATAATCCCTGCGGCTTCTGCAGGTGACCCATGCCGGGCTTCCTCCGCTTACCAAGAGTCGTTGCCTGCCCGTGAATTCTCCGAAGCCTTTTTTGCGGCCATTTTCAAGGCATTTTTCGCGGCAGGCCGGAACGCCCCCCCCCGGATGCAGTCTTCTCCCCGGTGTTTTGACTTCTTTCTGGGACAACGTATAGTTGGCAGGGGAGGGCGGATCGCGTTTCTTCCTCTATTTTCTTTCGTCATTCTTTTCCGGCCCGGATCGCACTGAAAGTCCGTGCAGTAAGGTCGTGCATCCGGTAGGCTTCTTTTTCCGCGGTCACCTCCCTGCAGGACATGATGCGCCGCGGGAACAGGGAGGAGTGTTTCTCCTGCGCCTTTTTGCCCTTTTATGCGCGGAGAGCCTGGTCCGTTTCGTGTTC
>JAIKXS010000091.1 GCA_024683955.1 Desulfovibrio sp.
CAACACCATTGCCGCGTATAAGTCCGGCATTCTGAATTGGTATGACCATCCGGTGTCCTCTGGCCGGTTCGAAGGCACAAACAACAAGATAAAAGTACGCAGGCGGATGGTATATGGTTACGGGGATCTTGAGTTTTTCAAGCTCAGAATATTGGCCATTCACGAGACAAGGTACGCTTTTACCGGATGAACCATCAATAACGAGTCATGCCTTCATCGGCATAACCCGGTTCACCACCTTCCGGACGCCCCGCCTCCTCCGGAACTGCCACCGCCGAATCCGCCTGATCCCCGTGACCCGCCTGATCCCCCGTCGTCCGATCCACCAAGCCATCCAAACAGTAAGCTGCAGCTCTCCCTGAAGCTCAGGGTTCCGAAATGTCCGAAGGTGACAACGTAGCAGAGCACATTAAAGAGATAGATCACTCCTACGACCAGCATCATTGTGATAATCACGAAGACGGCGAGGAAGCCGTAGTCCTCCGGGGTCCACTTCGAGTCTGGGGGAGGATCCGCCGCCTTCAGGGATTCGGGAGCCTGTGCCCCGTATTCCCCGTAAATCCTGCCCGCAAGATTCTGAAAGGCCGAGAGGATACCCCCGGAGTACTCACCGTTCTTAAAGCTCTTCTTCATGGTGTCGAGCACTTCTCCCGCATATCCGTCGGTGACGGCACCTTCGAGACCGTATCCGACCTCAATGCGAAACTGGCGGTCTTCCTTCGCGATGAGAAGCAGGACGCCGTTGTTCTTCTTGGCGTCACCGATTCCCCACGAACGGAAGAGTTTGTTCGAATAGGTTTCGATGTCCGGGCCATCCAGCGAGCTCACGGTGACAACGACAAGCTGCGCCCCGAAGCGCTTGTCCATGTCGTTTCCGATGTCGAGAATCTTCTTCCTGTCCTCGGTATTCACCATCGCGGCGTAATCCGCGAGGTAGATGTCGGCAGTCGGCGGAGATGGAATATCGAATGCCGGGGCGGAATGAGTCAGGAGCAGGACGACAACGAGAATGTTCCAAACGAGCGGCCATTTCTTCATCAGAATGTCACCTTCGGCACTTCATGCGCCGATTCCCCGGCGGCAAACTGGGCGACGACCTGACTCCCCGTCATCCTGGCGATTATGATGCCGGGAAACGTGCTGATCACGGTATTGTACGTTTTGACCGCCTCGTTGTAGTCGCGCCTTGCGACGGCAATGCGATTCTCCGATCCCGAAATCTCACGCATGAGCTCCGTAAAGTGGGCGTCCGCCTTCAGCGTGGGATAGTTCTCCGCCACCGCGATCAGCCGCCCAAGCGCACCCGAAAGCTGCCCGTTCGCCTCTGCCATCTCCTCTGTCGACCCCGCCTTCGCAACACGCGCCCTCGCCGCCGTCACCTCGTTCAGGACCTTCTCCTCATGCTGCATATATCCCTTGACCGTCGATATCAGGTTCGGGATCAGATCCGCACGCCGCTGAATCTGATTCTCAACCTGTCCGCGCTGCGCGTCGATTGCAATTTTCGCGCTTATCACGGAATTGTAGGTGCCGATTGCGCCAAGCAAGAGGAGCGCTAAAAGGGCAACGCCCACGATTGTGCTTTTCTTCATCAACTACATCGGCGTAGAACCCCGTCTTTCTAGACGGGGAGGAAACGCCGCCTCCCTTTGTTTTCCTTCGTTGGTATTGACTGCCATGCGGCAGGGGCCATAGCCGTGAGCCCCCTGAACGAAACCGCAGTGTTTTCACGAAATCCCGTCAAATTTTACGCCTGCTGACATAACGCAGACAGGAAGGCGCTCCTCTTACGGCAGCGCGTCCAATATATGTTCCTGCATTTTTCCCCCCGGAAGAACGTCCCTGACCATATTCCCTGGTGCGAATTCCTGCACGCGTTCATGACGCGCGACATCCGCCCGTAAATCCGTTTCCATCCACGCGTTCTCTGGCGTGAACCCCGCAAGGTGCAGGAAATTTTCAGGACGGGAACATTGACGCCGCAAACGGAACCGGCATCGCCGAAACACATGGCCTGAGGCCTCTTGTCATGGGCACGCCTGGCTGCATCTCTTCCGTTTCGCGCGTCCCTCGCTCGGTGCCGCAGCGGCCCCCAGTGATTCTGCTTTTCCATGGAGCTTCGAACATGCCGTTACCTTCCCGGATCACGGGACAGGGAAGAGACAGACACGCTGCGAAGGCATGGCTCTCTTATCACTTTTCAAGATTGCGAGACAATCGCTTAAACCGCCCCTTAAGCAGCGCCTGCGTATGACCCGTGCCGCGGGAGAGGTCTGAAGCATTAACGTGATCCGCCGTTTTGCGACGACCACTTCCTGAATAACGGGAAGGTCAGCATTCGTGATGCTGCTTCCCGCACCCCGGCCAGAAGGGCCGTCCACCTGCCAAAACTGAACGGGGTGAAACATGGGGAGCAGGAGGTAGCCGGCTGGCCGCATTGTCTGCATCCTTTAAGTATAACTTGAAAGATCTTCATCTGCGACCCTTCGGGGCAAATGTCTCGAAACGCTTGAAAACGCTTCGGAAGAAATCGTTTCCGGAAAGCGTTGGCAGACGGCTCGTTACGCACGTCATCCGCAAAAAAAGTCTTCAGCAGAAAGCCCGGGAAAATGAGGGGAGGGCGAACATTATCTACCTCCTGCAGCGACAGCAGGATGAGGCATCAGGGAGAAAGAGGACGTAAAAGCGCTCCCGAATAAAAAAGAGGTCGTGCATTTCGGGACGGATCCATATAATGGCGCTGCCATCCTAAACCGGAGCATAAGCACCCCGGACGGCGTGAACGTCAGACATCGCAACGAAGCGCCGTGCAGGGTCGCCTTGGACAGGATGAGCGAAGCTGCACGGCATCCCGAACGAATGAATCTTGACGTAACGCGCGAGGCAGCTTGACATCATTCTCCTATAAGCTACTATTATCGTGCGGGAATTGTCCGCTCTGCACGGCAGGACGGGAAAGACCCGTTTCGGAAATGGATCCCCCAGGGATATGCGGACTTGTATCACCATTGCATGCGCCGCGTTGACCGTGACGACCTGGCGCCCCGGAAAGCAAAGGCCCCACCGTAAAAGCATGCCAGAAACGTGCTTAAAGAGAGCTCCCTGGCCCCTCTTCTGCTCCGTTCAGCAATGCCGTGACGATAATCGTTCTTCCGCGCCATGGCGGGGGAAACAGGGGCAGGGCAGGGATGATAACGCCGATGCGGATCTTTTCGCGGAAGCCCTTCCTTTGCGGCTCAATATTTCGACCCGGTGCCGGCTGACGGAGGCCAGGAGGAAATCATGCCCGCCATTCGCCGCTTCGCCGACGCATTCGGCATGAAGGGGCTTTCCGATGCCGCCGGATTACGTTCAAAAATCTTGTAGAGAAGATTGTTGCCCGCTGGAGATACAAAACCCCGCAGTCTTCAATCCATTCTTGGGGCCACGGAGATGCGCTTGTCCGTCACGCCTGCATCCGGCAATGTGACAAGCCGTAAACGCCTCTCAATATTTTCATCAACGGCCAATCAGCCGGAAGGAAAAATGGACACTCATCACATCCATCGCACTGCCTTTTCTTTGACCGCGGCAGATCTTTTTGTAAGCTGTCTCGAAGTTTTTCCTGTTGGAAAGAGCATAACGAGCTCGTTGATCACGTCTTTTTTCTCTCAGGAAAGATCCACTGTTATAGAAAACGTGTTCGAGAGCACCTGTGAATGGCTCACCGATTATGGCTACATACGCTTAATACCGACGCAAGGATACGGGCTGACTGAGAAATCTATCGCCGCGACTGACGAGCTGCTGGCTGTAAAACGAGCATGGGAAAATCTGATGGCGGCGTACAATAACGGAAGTGATTCAAAAAATTCTGATATTGACGTGAATGACAACAGCCCGCTTCTCAACTACATCGATGAAGTCGCGGACGCAATTTTTGTTCTGATACGCCACTCGTATAAAAACAGCATAATGGTTGAGGTGAGCAACGCCTCGTAAGACGAGGCGATTCACATAAAAACACGGAACGCAACGGGGAAGGCTCAAGGGAAGAGGATAACATGACAAGCAGAATCGTGCCCGGATTGCGGATCTCAGGATACATGTCTTGGCATACGCGGGGACCGGCACGGATTCAGCGTATTGTCCGAGTCCTGAGGCCTGACGGGACCAGGCAGCAATGTTCAGCAGCATGCGGTTGAAGCATGGAACAGCCACTACATCTGAAAAAACGGAAGGCACAAATGGTGACGTCTGAGAATGTTCGACTCATAATCGTCCGGGACGGACTGCAGGCAAGCGCCCCGATGCGTTCACACGTGATCTTCAGCCGCGAGTGCCGTCGTGCCAGGCGACCGAGATGTTCGCCGGCGTCAACACCCTCCGCCTGATAGCCCTGCTCCCTGAAGAAACTCAACTCCCCGCCACTCCCGCATCCCAGATCGATGGTGCGATCGCCGGGTTTTAGATGGTTTACAAAGCGCCGACATGCAGCCGACAGGCCTGCAAAACCGTCTCCTCATGCGGCGTGCATACAATCTGCAGGATTCGTCTGTGGCGGCATCCATAACGTTTCAAGAGAGACAAGCATGCGTTCCGAAGGTCTGCGTGAATTGGTACGCACAGATTTTCCTGAATCTGTACAGTAATCAGGGAGACCGTCATGTGCAATACGGCAGGGCCGCGGCTGGCCAAAGAAACAAAAAACCTGCCATACCCCCGGAAGGCGACGGCGACAATCCCCGGTCAGTCTTCTTTCAGGATGCTTTTCCCATAACACACAGACTTCAAAAGGAAGACGTTCCATGCCGTGCAAAGTAACCTGCTTTATCCAAATTTTATAAGGAATCATAGTGTTCATGCTTAATTACGCTGTTATAACTACTATATAAGAAGAAAGATAGCTTTTTCTTCCCAAAAATACAAAATCGTATTTTTTACCGGAATTTGAGGATTGTCGCATCAAATTCCGTTTTTTATTAAAAAAAAGGATGTTTTACCATAAGAAATACATTTAGAAGACACAAAATAGCTTCCAAAGAGCCTCGATCAGCGTCCAGAGTGACATATTCCCGGAGTCAAAGTGTGAATAACCACTCTTTTTGATCATTTAAAGCAGCAGGGGATGCCAACATTACACCACGAAAAAGGCTCATTTAAGAGTGGTTTCCCCGTATTGACGAGCGCACGATGGGGGTACGTTTTCTAAGCCATTCCAGAGTAAATCAAATGCCTGTTCACAGGGAGTGAAGCGTGGCAGATTAGATGGACAGAAAGATTGGTTGGTGCGATGAATGGTGTATAGGCAGAGGCAGAGAAAGAAGGTATTGATACTGCCAAAAAAGACGTTGTCCCCAACCGTTTTATAGTGAATAATAGCCTGTGAAACAAAGCATCGAGGCAGCAGTTGTAACAAAAGAAAAAATTCTCACACTTGGACAGCAGCATTTTTATTGGGAAGGGGGGCGTTATGACACTGTTTTTTGATGAGTCGTATTATATCAAGTCTAAACTGGCACAGTTGGCTAAAGCCGGAGAAACTGACTCCAACGGTAACGCCTATACGGAAGAAACCCTTATAGCGGCCATCGAGAAGATCGGTCTTACCGTGAAGCAACACTACGACAAGTACTCGTTGACCGAGGGCACTTCGGCCAACCCGTATTTCAACGTCGACTAGTATCTGAAAGCCAAGACGGAGCAGCTCAACTCCATTAACTATCAGGGCAGGACCTGGACGGTCGAGGACACCATAGAAGCCTTTAAGAAAGCCGGTCTCAATGCCGAACAGCACTACATCAAATATGGTTCTCACGAAACAGACGCAGACGGTAACCTTATTAATCCCAGCAACGCCTTTGACGCCAATGCCTATGTCTCT
>JAIKXS010000092.1 GCA_024683955.1 Desulfovibrio sp.
CAACACCATTGCCGCGTATAAGTCCGGCATTCTGAATTGGTATGACCATCCGGTGTCCTCTGGCCGGTTCGAAGGCACAAACAACAAGATAAAAGTACGCAGGCGGATGGTATATGGTTACGGGGATCTTGAGTTTTTCAAACTCAGAATATTGGCCATTCACGAGGCAATGTACGCTTTTACCGGATGAACCGGCTTTATTGCACAGAATGGAACAGGTTTTGTCCCGTGTGAAGAATCTGCTCACGATATTTTTTATGAATCAACTGTTGTTGATAGCCAAGGAAGATAAAATATATTGTAACTTTTAAAAGAGGGTTTTTTTTTCTTAGAAAAAGGAATTCTATTTTGACAAATGAAAATAACGAATATTTTTGTACCGAAATGGAAACAGAAGGTATGCGCAACAAAATTTAACGGAAAAAAATATGCTAAAATTAACTGATCAACAGCGAAAATTTCTTCTATCGACTGCCCATCTGGTCTGGTGGAAGTCCTCTGAGGAGACGCTGGAAGATATACCATTTCTGCTTCGGCAGATCATGACCATGGGAAATCTACAGCAAAGCGAAATCATGGAAAAGCTTTTCAGCAAAAAATGTCTTTTGTCAGCTCTTCGAGATGCAAAGGCAGGGCAGATGACACCACGAGCTTGGCATTTTTGGCATTACCGCCTGACGGATTGTAGGTTGGGCGAGATACCTCCCATGCCTGTTCGAAATTTTTCACAAGGAGAATATTGAAAATGCTTTCCCCTGATTTTTCTATTTTGCCCAGAGCACAAAAAGAAATTTGGCCTTTTCTTTCGGGAAGCAAGGAATGTGGATTTTCTCTTTATGGCGGCACTGCGCTTTCTCTTCGTTTTGGACACAGATCGTCTGTAGATTTTGATTTTTTTTCACATGAGTCTATAAACGACTCAAAACTTTTTGCTTCTATGCCTTTACTTAAAGATTCTACGTTAGTACAAGAAGAACAAGATACATATATATTCCTCACACAGAATAATGTAAAATTATCATTCTTTGGCAATGTTGGTTTTGGTTGCTTACAAATTCCAGATTTAACTAGCGATAATGTTATTTATATTGCATCAATATTAGATATAATGGGAAAAAAGTTAAAGACAATTTTGCAAAGAATTTCGATAAAAGACTATGTTGATATCGCAGAGATAATCAACCACGGAATAACTCTTGAACTAGGAATTAGTGCTGCTATGTCACTCTTTAAAAACCATTTTCCAGAATATGACGCAGTACGTGCTTTGACATATTTTGATGTAAAGGATTTAAAGAGCTTTCCTAATAAATATAAAAATATATTAGTTAGTGCTGCTAGAGAAATTGATTATACAAAAATATACGAAATGCCAATAATATCAAAACAGTTAAATTGTTATAATGAGATCACTGGATGGTAAATCTGAGATAGCATATTAATATTATTGAATAACTATGCTATATTTGACTTCAGAAAAAGGAGAAAGGGAGTTCAATATATCTGAAAAGGAATCAACATACACCTTGTTTGACTGTTTTATTAACGATGGGCGTAAGAAGAACTCGAAACTCGATGCCTTTGATACGATGATCAAATGGAGCTCCATCGCCAAACGACTTAACAGGATCCCCAAACGGACTGCAAATGCGGTTGGCAAGCCTGCTTATCCTTCCCTTGTTCTGTTTAAGGGGCTTGTTTTGCAACGCATGTATATTTAGGTTCATCTGGTAAAAGCGTACATTGTCTCGTGAATGGCCAATATTCTGAACTTGAAAAACTCAGGATCTCTGTAGCCATATGCCATCCGCTTGAGTACTTTTATTTTATTGTTTGTGCCTTTGAGCTGGCCAGAGGACGCTGGATAGTCGTACTAATTCAGAATGCCGAACTTATATGTGGCAACGGTATGCTCCATTTTTTTCAACGGCAACATGCCGGGTTTCCCGTCTTTTTCTACCCAGTCGGCAAGTACTTTTTTAGCGGTTTCCCTGTCCGACTGTTCCCAGAATTTGAGCGTAAGTCGTCATTCAATAAGCCGCGGTTAGAGGCATATTATGTTCCAGTGCTTTTTTAAACCTTGTCTCCCCACCATGTCTGTTCAACAAGTTGGTTGGTTTTTTTCATCCCCCTCTCCCCACCCGGAGTACGCAAGATCCGGATGAACCAGAAATATCTGACGAGATACGTGGGCGCTGCTATGCAGACAAGGGCTATACCGGCAACGCCAATCGTACTGTTGTTCACCAAAAAGGATTCAAAGACGGTATTATGGAAAAAGCTGTACGAGGCAAAGTCCTGGGCTACTGGCAGAAGATCCGCAACAAACGCATCTCATCTGTACGTTACGGTATTGAACGAATCTTCGGCACATTCAAGCGTTGCCGAAATTTTTCGCGAAGCCGTTACGTGGGACAGGCCGGGGTGGAGCAGGAGTTCTTCCTTATTCCCCTGTCATGCCCTGTCTGGGAGCCGTGCGCCCAAAAACCGTGAAAACGAGCAAAAAGGCCATAAAAATGTAAGAAATCGCGAAGAAATGGATACATAGTAGCCAAAATTTTCCACACCTGGCCGAAAAGTTCCCTTACGTCCATATTATTCAGCAGTCTCAAATTCATGCAGCATCCGTCATAGTACGGGGGGGGACAGCAGAGCGCAGACGAATTCCCTTCTTGAGCGGAATCCATCTTTATTCGTCAACAAAACCATTTGGGAAAAGCCCGTACGTATGCGTATTACCATCCTGTTTCTTCAAGTCCGGATACGTTTTGGTTCTGCCTGCCGGTGGCTGCGCGTTTGCCGTTGACATCCTCAAAAACCATAATTATGAATTTTCAATCCATCACAAAAACATCTTTATACAATTTATTATATAGCATTATTAAAAAAATGACAAAAAATATAAAAACATTTATATTTTATATAATCACACTATAATGACAGAAAATCGATAAAAATAAATATCTTATATGTAAACAGACATCAATCACATATCAACAGCAGTAGAAATCAAAAATGCTGTACATAGCAAAAAACAGAAGATCCCGGAACAGCTAAAAAAATCTGCAGACGAAAATAGAGTATTTGGAAGAAAAGATAAAAACACACTCCTTTTCACCCCCCAATTGACAAAATAGTCAAAGGGCAGATACTCATACTGAAAACGGAAAGTGTCAGTGGTAAAATACCTATCATCTTGTAACTGTATCATTTTTCACATACCGGACTTCCGTCCGTTGTGAAGGATACCTCACATATTTCCTAAGGATGCTTAAAAGGATGTCCTGCGCCGCCTTCTGTTGATCTGCCAAATATAACCGCAGCTCACTTCAAGCCATTAAAGAAATATGCACGTACCGTCCCGCATACGGTATGCGGTCATTCCCTCGGCGCCTGTTTCTAATCGACCACCCCGTCATAAAGGCCTTCCAGAGCTCCAAAAAAGCAGACTGGGGCAGAATCGGGCCCGGATTCCGGTATCAGATGGACATGGACGCCACGTTGCGCTTCTGAATCCGTCATTAGGTAAACATGTCAATTAACACGTCGTGACACGATTGTTTAACGACGATACACGGAAGGATTTCATGATCACCTCACTTCTCGTCTATCTTTGCTGCGGCGCTGTTGCCGGCATTCTCGCCGGTCTGCTTGGTGTTGGCGGTGGGATTGTCATTGTCCCCATGCTACTTGCTATTTTTCCAACGCAGGGAATTCCCGACGCCCTGTGCCAGCATCTTGCGCTCGGCACATCTCTCGCCAGTATTGTTATAACATCAATTTCAAGTTCAAGAGCGCATCATAAACGCGGCGCAGTACACTGGGATATCGTCAAGAATATTACCCCAGGCATTCTTATTGGCACCTTTGCCGGCAGTCTCATTGCCGCCCATATGCCGATTCTCTTTCTGAAACTCTTCTTTATATGCTTTCTCTTCGTTGTAGCCGTCAAAATGATTGCGCGCTATCAGCCGAAGGCATCCCGCAATATGCCTGGCTTTATCGGTACAAGTTCGGCGGGAGGCATCATAGGGCTTGTGTCAAGTTTTGTCGGCATAGGAGGAGGAACTCTTTCCGTCCCCTTTATGACCTTCTGCAATGTTCCCATGCATGAAGCCGTTGGCACCTCGGCCGCCATAGGATTCCCCATTGCCCTCGCGGGGACACTCGGCTACATCATTGGCGGCATGAACACCCCTGATCTTCCTCCCGGGACTTTTGGCTACATCCACATCTGGGCGCTGGTCGGCCTTGCCACGGCAAGCTTCTGCACGGCCCCCCTCGGGGCCAGGCTCTCCCATTCTCTCCCAACGGCCCGTCTGAAGCTCTTCTTTGCCATCTTTCTTCTCTTTGTTGCCGCAAAAATGCTCTACAATATTATCTCGGCATAGACATGAATGCCCAAACCTTTGCCGTCAGGGCAAAAACAATCATTCCGATGACAGGAGAGTCCCCCGCGCGGGGTGCTCAACTTTTTGCCTCGCTTGCCTCCATCGATAACGGAATGCTCCTGATTCACGACGGACGGATCGTGTCGTGTGGAAAAGCCTCAAACCTGAGCGTTCCCGCAGGCTGCCCCCTGCGTGATCTTGGCCCCGTCACCATTATCCCCGGCACGATAAACGCCCACGTCCATCTCGACCTCTCCTATCTTCTTGGAAAGACTGTCTTCCACAAAGGCTTTACCGCCTGGCTTGCAAGCCTTATCCCCCAACTCCCGAAGAGACAGATCCCGCGTGCCGAAATTCTCGGGGCACAAAACAGCGCGGTCAAGGATCTTATTCATTACGGGACACGTTTTGTTGGAAATATTGCGGGTTCCGCGGCGGGAACACTGTCTGATCTCCAGGAAGAAGCCGAAAAACAGGCCCTTGGAGTGACGCATTTCTGTGAATGGTTTGGCTTTGGAGAACAGGGCAATGCCTTACCATGGCCACCTGGTGTTAGCGTAGATATAACGACGACTCCATCTCTTGAAAAATATGCCGCCCCCGGGGGACATGCGCTCTACTCCACATCACCGGTTCTCCTATCAATGGCAAATGCCTACTGTCAGGCCCACGGGCTCCCTTTCACCATGCACCTCGCCGAATCTCCCGAAGAGACAGAAATGCTCACGACTGGAAAAGGGTCGCTCTACGAGCTCTACAGAAAGACCATTCTTCCAGATTCATGGAAGGCTCCCGGCATGACGCCTCTCGCCTATGCACACAAACTTGGGCTCCTTAGTCCATACTTTCTCGCTGTTCATGGAACGCAGCTTGATGCACAGGAGGCACAGCTCTTGGCCATGAACCGATCAGCCCTCTGTCTCTGCCCGCGGTCAAACAGCAATCTCGGAGTAGGGCTCTGCGATATACGGGCATTCATCGCCGAGAACCTCCTTCTTTGTCTTGGCACGGATGGACTTTCTTCAAATTCCGATCTTGATGTTCTCAATGAAGCTCTCTATCTGAGAGAGACCCTTGATACCCCGCGGGAGGCCCTTATTCGCATGCTCACTGTCAACGGCTCCTGCGCGCTCCATCTCGACAGAATGTACGGAAGGCTTGAACCGGGTAGTCCGGCGTCCTATGCCATTCTTCCTGCCAGACTTGCCTGTTGACAGAAACGCAAAAAAAAATGCCTCCCGACCAGGGAGGCGTACAAAAAGAGCAGGGAGGGCATTATTGTACAATCAGCTTGAGGAAGCGCTTTTTGCCTAGTTTTATAATATACTCGCCACGTGCAAACGGCTCTCCCGAATCTTCATAACGTTCTCCGTTAACGCTTAAGGAGCCACTTTTAAGCAGACGCCTCGCCTCACTTCGACTTTTCACAAGCCCCGCCGCTTCGAGAAAAACAGCGGGAAGGCTCTCCTCGCCCTCCTGACACCTGTATTCCTGAATATTCTGTGGCAATTCTCCAGAAGTAAAGATGGCGGAAAATTCGTGTCGTGCCTGTTTGGCCGCCTCCGCACCGTGATAACGCCTCACAAGCTCTTCTCCCAAATCTTCCTTGCAGACTTTCGGATGCAGACGTCCTTCTTCAACAGCGCGTTTCATCGAGGCAATTTCATCAAGAGTTTTCTCTGATAAAAGTTCATAATAACGCCACATGAGCGCATCCGAAATCTTCATGACCTTGCCAAAAATCTGGTCAGGCGCTTCATCGATACCGATGTAGTTTCCGTACGATTTTGACATCTTGCGAACGCCATCAAGTCCTTCGAGAAGAGGCATCGTCAGAATGCACTGGCTTTCCTGCCCATATTGCGCCTGCAGGGTTCGTCCCATCAAGAGATTAAATTTCTGATCTGTCCCGCCAAGCTCTACATCCGTTCTCAGACTGACAGAATCATAGCCCTGGCACAGTGGATAAATGAACTCATGAATGGAAATCGGTCTCTGCTCACGATAGCGTTTTTCAAAGTCATCACGTTCCATCATACGTGCTACAGTGTAACAGGAGGCAAGCTTAATAAAGCCCGCAGCATCCATTTTTGAAAGCCAGTGCGAATTGAACTCAACAATTGTTTTCTCGGGATCGAGAATTTTAAAGACTTGTTTCTTGTATGTCTCTGCGTTTGCCAGAACCTGCTCTTCGGTCAACGGGGGACGTGTTTCCGACCGGCCGCTCGGATCTCCTATGCGGCCCGTAAAATCCCCTATCAAAAAGACGATTGTGTGCCCAAGGGCCTGAAAATGCCGCATTTTCTGCATAATAACCGTATGCCCCAAATGGAGATCTGGAGCTGTAGGGTCAAAGCCGACCTTGATACGCAGCGGCGTGCCTCGGGAAAGTTTTTTTCTGAGTTCTCCCTCATCAATAAGCTCGACAACACCACGCTTAATCAGAGCTATCTGCTGATCAACCGATACCGTTTCCATAGTCTCTTCCTCACTTAGTCACAATGTTCAAGGCCTTGAATTGCTCTTCGATACCTGCCGGCCCAGATTGTGTCAATCAAAAGCAGCGGTAAAGCATGGTCCATAAGCCACGACAAGGCACTGCCACAGAAGCATCAACTTCACCCCCGGATCTGAGTCTGTCCTAGGAATTCAAAAAATTTTCTCCTTTTTTATATTAAAAACCTAAAGGTTCAGCAGGGAAAACCGATAATAATATAGAAAACCGTCGCAAGGATGCGACAAAGGAGAGTCTCATGGACGGAATGGAAGTTGTTGGAATGGCAATGGGCATGCAGGCACAGGAAATGCAAATGCAACAGGCTACAACAAGTGCCGGACTTGCCAAGCAGGCCATGGAATTTCAAGGAGCCATGGTCAATTCCATTATTTCCGGTGGAACACAGGGCGCAGACATGGCCCGTAATTCCGGACTTGCCGCACAAGGAATTGGCGGGAAGCTAAACATTACGGCATAACAAATATTGCGTAAGCGATTCCCGCGGACGCATCTGCCTTCCGGGAATCGATATTCAGACGGGGAGAGCGGTACTCTCCCCGTTTTTGTATTTACAAAAACCTGATGAACTCACGTCACGGGCCGGATTGGCGGGGCCTCTGCGGCATGAGGGACATAAAGGGAAATATGTTGCAGTGTTCCGTCATATCAATGCGATATGATTTTGGCCTTCGTTGCCACAAAACGTCCTTGTCCACAGCCTTCGTCACCCGGCTATGCAAAAAGAAGTATCTCCAAAATCACAGGAACAGCGGCCCACAAGCTCTTCATACGCTATTGACGGGTCTAAAGAGACAAACAACGGCAAACGGTGAAAAACGCACCATACGCCCTCCCTGTATTTCGCCGCCCATGCATTTTGACGCTCTCCGGCACCTGCACTGCTACCAACGTTTTTTTGAAGCAAGGGCCAGAGGGAAGTGACAACGACTGGAAGCGGAAAAAATTCAATCCCCACGGGCACCAAAGGCACCGGTGGGGATTGAAAGGGAAGCCTAGAAAGGCAATGCTGGCGGAGAGAGAGGGATTTGAACCCCCGTAGGGCGTAAACCCTAAACGGTTTTCAAGACCGCCGCGATCAACCGCTCTGCCATCTCTCCAAAATTCTTAGCTAGGAAAGTTTATACAATTTTCAGCAAAAAGCAAGGGGTGACAACGGTAACTGACATCATGACCTATGCTCTTCTTAAGGTATTTATAAGATCATGATCAACCTTAACCGTATACGTTGTAAAAATTTTATCAAGCAGGACTTTTCCGCTCGTATCACCGCGGATAGTTTTTATATATCGCAATTCTGTCGCTTCAATTTCAGCATATGCTGCGTCTTTTTGCCAGCTTTTGCATGAAGCCAATATGCCTGCTTCAATCATCGTTTGCGAGGGGATTTGTTGATTTGGCCATAACTTTCTAATAACGACATGAGATCCTGGTCCGTTGGTCACGTGCAGCCACATATCATGTCCTTGTGCAATCTTTCTACATATTATATTTCCTTTAGCATTACTCCCCCGAAGAATAACAAAACCATCAGAACTAATAAATTTTTCAATATATCGCAGTATCTTCTCAGGATCTTTTTTTATTTTTGATTTTTGTTCCGTATCTACTTTAAAGCTAGCATACACTAATTGATCGATATTCTTCCTATCTTCCTCAAGCTTAGCTCTTCGCTCTTGAAGATAAACGAGCCCACGTTTTCCCTTATTTGCAGTAGCAAAAAGTCTCTTCATATTTTCGACAATACTAAAACGCTTGTCGAGCTGAATAACGAATTTTCTGTTCTCATCTTGAATACTTATTTCCGAACATTTTGCATCTTTATCCATCTTCCATAAGTTGTTTTGCAGATAAATGGCATTTTCCCGCGCAGCACAGAAACGAAGAAGACGTTCTTCTTCAGCATCAAGCAAGGCCTTTCGCTTTTCTAGCTTCTTCAGCTGGCGTTTCCTTGCCACATCAAAGGCAGACTCCTCCTGTTTGAGCAGTTCCCCAAACACGACCTGATTGCCGGCCTCATCTAAAGCGTTCAGAGCCAAATCGGCAATGTGTTCCTGCCATGTCCCACGCAGATCTCTGGGCAGGGGCCACGCGGAAACATGGCAAATGCGGCCAGACTCCGCGTCACTGTACAAAAAGATATCTCCTCCGCCTTCCCGCAGGTCGGAAAGAAGAGCCCTGGCGTCGTAATCATCAAGAAGCGCCAAAGTCTTCCGCAGGTCTGGAGTCATGACGGGCCACTCCCGCCACCGCACAAGAGCGTCCGCTATTCCGCCAACATCAGGCCATATTGGACACTCTTCACTAGGGGTCTCATCAACCAAGCGCTCCTCAAGATGCACACCGTCTCGCAAATCAAGAAGAAGCCAGGCGAGCCTGGTTTCAGGAACATCGCAACTTTCACGCGTAAAAAAAAGCATCCAGACTCTTCTCGCGAACGGCTGAACCAGGATCTTACGCAGGCGACGCCCCTGAAAATACTTTCTCAGAAGCATCACCTTGGCGTCAGCGGGCGTGTTCGTGGGAACAGATCTGGAAGCTAAAAACAAGAAATTATGCTGTCGTCCGTAACGCAGACACAAATGAAATTTTCCCTTGCGCGTGTAGAAACTAAAAATATAAACGTTCGGCCCGGGAGATTTGATTTTTTCAAGTCGCGCATTCTCAAGGACTGGTTCTAAATCCTGCGCAAGACGACGTAAAAGATGCCCGTCCATTCAGAATCAACGGCCATGCCGCTTTTCAAGAAGTTCCTGCTTCTCCTTACATTTGATACACAACCTCGTCACGGGTCTGGCTTTCAAACGGGAAAGACTAATTTCTTCTCCGCATTCATCACATATACCATATACACCTTCTTCAATACGCTGCAAAGCCGCCTGAATTTTATGAATAAGGTGAAGTTCTCTATCTCGTATTCGAAGCGTAAATGATCTATCAGATTCGGCTGTCGCGCGATCTGCAGGATCTGCAAACAACTCATTGCTTCCGTTCATGTCTTCAATAGTTGAATCACCCTTCTTTTGAACATCATTAAGCATATCTGTTAATGTCTTGCGAAAGAATTCGATATCCTTTTGTTCCATTAGAATAACCTCCGATACAAAAACAAATTATACTTTTTTTGCCACTTGCGCTATAATATCTAAAAATGTGGTACCATACTGCTCATCTGGCTCAATATGACAACCTTCACCCCATTCATTCCATGCATTTATAAAAACATATTGCATGGAATCATCTAAGATTTTTTTTGTATATTCTGAAAAATACATCAATGCTTTGCAAAAAAGACTTGGAAGAATTCCGGTACAGGCAATTCCCTGCATTCCTCTCCGCGGTGTATTATCCCAAGAAGGAAAGGCGCAGCGCATACGGGGGTAAGGCGGGACCGTCTTGTTTAGCATAAAATAAACTGTTTTTTGATAATCCATGCGGACAGGACGCTCCTCCGGAGCGGACACCCGGCTTGAAGGCACCCAATTGGGGGCAAACTCCACCATGCAGTCAAGTCCAAGTGCAGACGGATCTGCAGGGCCGTACGCCTCAACCCCGGCAAGACAAAGGCCGGAAAATCCATGTCGGACAGCCATCTCATGAAAAATATCAGCGTATTCCCGGATCATCGGATGGCGTTCCGGTGCCCATATCAGAAAAAGCGGATGCCCGCCGACAGTTATATAGCGTGAATCTTCAAAATAGCCGCGAACCGAGAGAAAAAGCCTCACGGCATTTTCTACTGAATAGTGCTGCTGCAGGAAAACGGCTCCCGGCCCCTTGGAATTATCATACCAGCCTGGATGAGCCCAACAAAGACAATACGTGTTCTTGATATTCTGATTATTTCTGATGATCTTAAGAGGCGATTCAAGAAGTGTTTTTCCAGAAAAGTTATAGTAATAGTAGCAAAAAGACGTAATTCCATTTTGATACGCAAAATCATGTTGATATTCTATAAATCTTTTATTTAATAAGCTGTAATACCCAATTTTTTTATGAGGAATATGTGGCTGGTAGTGACCATTAAATAGAGGAACAGCCTCTCTAACATTATCCCATTCCGTAAATCCTTTTCCATATACGGCATCGTTTTCTGGAATCGGGTGATACTGAGGCAAATAAAAAGCAATAAAATTCATAATATATATAATTTTATATACTATTACAATAATAACTATTAGGATTATTTATGCGCATAAAATACAAAATACAGAACAAAAACTCTAAAAGATCAATACGGCAAAAACTATACGAAAAAACTAATCGCGCATATTGAATCGCAACCTAATAAAAGTCAAGATTTTCACCTCAGCACAGAAAATCTTCAGCCAGACGTCGAAAAACCGGCTAAACACCCTAGCGCCCCTTTTTAAACAGATTGGATGAGGCCGGCAGTCTCATCTGGTCAGAAAAAAACAACTGGCAACTGACCGGAGCATGTTTGAGACAGAACGCACACGAAACGGATTCGCGATTTTTTGCCGTTCTCCCCTTGACCACGGGGTTCTAGACTACGTCACGCCCCTTAGCATAATAGCGGCATCGCATAGAAAATAACTTCATGCCGAAGTGATCAGAAATTTCGAACAACAGCCTCGCTTCTGCAAAAACTATCCTGCCAGGCGGTGCTACTTTCAGAGATCTGTACCACAGGACCTCAACGCCGGAAAAAATCCGATGGGTATCTAAGAGAACCTTTCACGGTCAAAACATTATGCCGCAAAAGGTAAGTTTTCGATATGAAACAGTTGTGCCCGGACATACCGGAAAACGAGACGGCTTTCCTTCCGGCTTTCTCTACATCAGCAACCTTTTCAGTTCCTCCGGATTTCTTGAGAATGCATAGTAATGCTTCCGTAAGGCATCGAACGCGCAACCAAACGCCCTCATTTATCACATGAGCGAAGGGAACATCTGTCAGCCCATGGACCTCACAAAAAGGCAAGCAGCATCTGCAAGCGGCTTGCATCCCTTTTTCCCGACGATCACATTCTCAGACGCAATGAGCTTCTAAATCTTGAATACGGCCCGGAATGCAACGACGATGTGCGTCTAAAAAAAGACTTGAATGGGAGAAATGGGCCATCGAGAAAGCCGGAGGAAACCGTCTTCCCTCTTCCAATTCCTCATAAGGAAGGCCACTTAAAATTGGCTATTTGGGAGCTGTTTTTTGGCAGCGCACAGTCTTTCTTCTTGCAAGTGACGTCCTTAACTCACACAGTCAAAAAAAATTTCTGGTCATGCTCTCCAACGCCTCACCCATGAACGGGATCCTTTTTGACAAGTGTCATACTCCCGATGGACAGGAAAAATACTTTCTGGGACCTATTCTGCGCATCCCGGGCGGCGTTTCTACTATCAGCCTGTTCCGTGGGCATCGGCAAAGGTAGCCCCCCGCCCATACTCAGAAACGCTATTTTCTACCTTCGGCTCCTTTGACAAAACAAGCAAATTCCATGAGGAAATATTTGACCTTTGGGCAAGCGTGCTTACCCTTCTGCTCACATCATCCTGAAATAGCGAAAGTTCAACGACACAGTCCTCAAGGACCGCTCTTTCGCTTCTTTGCGAAACGAGGGATTTCGGCCGAACGTATAGAATTGCGTGGACCAAGTTTTCTCGTTGATGTATTAAAGGAATACGCCGATATTGACATCGCCCCTGACCCGTTTCCTTTCCCGGGAAGTCTTACAGTATGTGAGCCCCATGGTTGGGCGTGGGGGGACCCGTTGTCACATTCCCGCAGGGGAGAGTTGTCAGCCGTCAGGGATAATACTCCATCCTTCATCAGATCGGAGTGTCTGGACCTTGTCACGCACAAAGGAAGAGTCCGTGAAGACAGCCATTCACTACGCAACGAATATCGAGCGTCTGACCGAATTTCGTCACACTATTCGTTCTCGCATGAATGGATCTCTTCTGATGGATCGAAAGCTTCACGTTCAAGACATGGAAAATATATACATTTCTTGTTATAATGACTGCATATAAAAACAAGATACCCAAAAAAAATGTTCGCAAACATTTATAGCAGTAAATTCTAAATAAAATCACAAAAATTGTCAGACAAATAATTAAAAGAATCTACCTCAAATATCAACGCCAATATACAACAGAAGATAAAAGTCCATAACAATAAAACTAGCACATACAGATCATCATACGGTGTTGATCTGCAATGCTGCAGAAAGGAATGCTTATGAGTGAATCATGTGGACACAACTGTGGATCCTGTGGTGAAAACAACTGCGGTGAGCGCACAGAAGCGCAGACAGATTTTTCCGCACCTCTCGGGAAGCTCAGCAAAGTTGATAAAGTTATCGCAATTGTGAGCGGCAAAGGTGGCGTTGGAAAATCCCTTGTCACGGGTCTTTTAGCCAGTGCGTTTGCAAAAAAAGGCGTTCGCACGGGCATTCTGGACGCCGACGTCACAGGACCGTCCATTCCAAAAATGTTTGGCATCAAAGGTCGCCCAACGGTCCTTGAACAGGGCCTTGTTCCCATGAGAAGTAAAGGCGGCGTTGACATTGTCTCCATGAACATGCTTCTGCCGGATGCATCAGAAGCCGTTCTTTGGCGTGGTCCTATCCTTGCCGGGGTTGTCAAACAGTTCTGGTCGGAAGCCATCTGGAAAGATATTCAGACGATGTTTGTGGACATGCCTCCGGGAACGGGTGACATTCCGCTCACTGTCTTCCAGTCCCTGCCGGTTGACGGAATCATCATTGTCACATCTCCCCAGGACCTCGTCACCATGATCGTTGAAAAAGCCATCCGCATGGCGAATTTGATGGACATCCCGATTCTTGGTCTTGTTGAAAACATGTCCTATTTCACCTGCCCCGACAACGGGAAAACCTATCAGCTCTTTGGCGAAAGTAAGGCAGAGGCGGTGGCACGGGAGAACGGCATGCCCCTCCTTGCAAAAATTCCCATTGATCCGGCTCTTGCCGCCTCGTGTGACAGGGGCGAGGTCGAAAACTACCCAACACCGTTCCTTGAAGACATCATAGCCCTTGTTGAAAAGACGCCGAAACACGTCAAAAAGCAACAAGCGTAACTTCTCACGAAACTTTTGCCGGGCCTTTATCGTCAAAGGCCCGGCCTTTCCCCTTATCAAGCCCCTAAAAATCGAGTATTCCTACCTGTCGACACATCCCGGAGGAATCCACCCCCAGGCGCGCTCTTTCTTTTTTTACTGCACACACTACATATGAAAAATAATAAGAATCAAAAAGAAAACAACAATAAGTGGTATAAAGCAAAAGACAAAGACATCATTGTCTATTATCTTATAGCCATTTTTTTTGTTGAAATCATAGCAACCACGATAGCCTTTTTTTATGGCGTCGTTCATGCAGAATATATTTCCCCGAATGGCCCGCGACTCGCAAAATTTCCTTGGTTCGGATGGATAATTGCAACATGCCTCATACCTGTCATACTGCTGCTTCTTTTTCATCTCTCAGGTTGGTTTTTCACAAAATCACTTGATATTTCAGAAAAAGCCTCAGCTACAGGAGGAGAATCATTAAGGGTTCCGGACAAAGTAAAAGTTCTATATGCGCTTATTAATAATGCACCAACTGTACTTGTTTTGCTTACTCTTCTTGCATTTGGTGTGCTTATTTTCTTCATTGACTCCGCACTTGCGACAATCACCCCATATCTTCCATGGATTATAGGAGGCATATCCGTTTTTCTTACAGTGTCCTATATAGCCAGGCTTTTCTTCATTTCTCATGAAAATAAAATAAATAAAGAGTATGAATATAGGATGCACGTTCTGAGGGAAACGGGTATTATACTCACAGACAAGAAGACAATGCGCCTTAACCAGGCACAGGAAGAAAAAAACTTTTTGAATGAAGCACAAATTCTCGAGTTGCCAACCTCCGCAGAAGAAAATCCTGAATCCCCTGAAGAAGCGGATGAAAGAAACCAAACACAAGATATTGAACAAAATGATGCGCCAAAACGTATGGAAGAAACAGATACAGATTCTGTAGGATTCTCTGATACAAATCAGCCTGTGCAACAAGAGGAAATCGTGGATGCCATCATTGCAGAAAACAGAAACAGCGAAAATGGGAATACGTCCTCGCGCCCATGAACAATTCCCTTTTGCCGAATCATAGAAAGAAATTCACGTTGCCCTGTTTTCCGTGGCGTCAGCTTAGTTGAGAGAAAGGTCGCTAATCTCCGGAATAACGACATGCTGGCTGCTCTTCGTTTTTTTGTGAAAGCACCTCCAGCAAGAAAGAACATTCCCAAAAAGCAGCCACACTTGCAGCTGAACTATTGCGGTGAGAATCAAAAAAATTTTTATATTATGACGTATAGAACAACAATCCGCACATTATCGAAACCCGCCACAGCAATTTCGTCAAAGGGTTAAAACGGGTTACCTGTGGTTTATCCGCGACGACAGTCTCTTGCTTTTCTGCTTGAAATTTTATGACAAAAGAGGAACCCATGTCGATTTACGTTTCAGGATCTCTCGCGTTTGACAGAATCATGACCTTTCCGGGGCATTTTCACGATCACATCTATGCTGAGAATCTCCGTACCATTAATGTAAGTTTTATGGTCAACGGCATGGAGGAAAGACGAGGAGGCTGCGCCGGCAATATTGCCTACTCACTGGCTCTTCTTGACGAACACCCGTATATCATAGCCTCCGCCGGCAAAGATTTTGCCCCCTACGCTCGAGTTCTCGAAGGAATGGGACTTCCTCTTGACGGCATTGTCCGTTTTGACGATATCCACACCGCGCAGGGCTTTATCACAACCGATCTCGACAACAACCAGATCACGGGTTTTTATCCGGGTGCGATGCAGCGAAAAGCCGTATATGAGTTCCCGAATCTTGATCCTGACACAGATATTGCCATTGTTTCCCCAGGCAATATGGAAGATATGCAACGCCTGCCCGCCTTCTACAAAGAAAATGGCATTCGCTATATTTTTGATCCGGGACAGCAGCTTCCTGTCCTCGATAAGAAAACTCTTCTTGACGCCATTGAGGGATCATTTGCCCTGATCTCCAACGATTACGAAATCAATATGATTTGCAATACCACGGGGCTCTCAACTAATGAGCTCATAGGACGGACTCTTTGGCTTATCACAACCAAGGGAAGCAAAGGCGCTATCATCCATGGTTCGGATGGTACGGAGGCCCACATTGATCCCGTTATTATTGACGAGGTGATTGATCCGACAGGGGCTGGTGACGCCCACCGCGCTGGGGTTCTCTTTGGCCTCGCGCATGGTCTCGATGTGCCGCTCTCGGCCCAGCTTGGTTCCGTGAGTGCAAGTTTTGCCGTTGAAAAGATGGGTACACAAGAGCATTCTTTTACCAGGAAGCAATACGTGGACCGCTTTACAACAACCTTTGGCCCGATGCCGAAACCCTGTGCAGTACTCTTTTAATTACTTAAGCCATGCAATCACAAGATACTATCCGCAATTTTTGCATTATCGCCCACATTGACCACGGGAAATCAACCTTGGCCGACCGCATCCTTGAGCTTACAAAAGTTGTCAGTGGCCGTGAGGCCCGCGAACAATACCTCGACCGAATGGACCTCGAACGCGAACGAGGCATTACAATCAAGGCACAGACCGTCAGAATTCCCTACACGGCAAAGGACGGCCGGAACTATGAGCTCAACCTCATCGATACGCCTGGACATGTTGACTTTAACTATGAAGTATCACGTTCTTTGGCAGCCTGTGAGGGAGCGCTCCTTGTTGTAGACGCAACGCAGGGGGTCGAGGCGCAAACCCTTGCTAATGTCTATCTGGCTCTTGATCACGACCACGAAATCATTCCCGTACTTAACAAAATTGATCTGCCCAGTGCCGATGTAGCCAGAGTCAAAGAAGAAATAGAGGAATCCATCGGACTTGACTGTTCCGGCGCTCTTCCCGTTTCTGCGAAAACAGGAGAAGGTGTAGACGCCGTCCTCGAAGCCATCATCGAACATTTACCCGCGCCCCAGGGAAATCCGAACGCACCCCTTAAAGCCCTCATTTTTGACTCTTGGTACGACAGCTATCAGGGGGTCATAACACTCTTCCGTGTTTTCGATGGCAGTATTCGCCGTGGCGACACAGTCCGGCTCATGAACACGGGGAGAGAATATGAGGTGCTGCGCCTTGGTGTTTTTTCCCCGGACGCGAGGGACGTGGATGTATTGACATGCGGTGAGGTCGGTTTTCTGTGCGGATCTATTAAGGAACTAAGCCACGCACGTGTCGGAGACACCATAACAAGTGTTGCCAATCCCGCTTCCGAACCCGTTCCTGGCTTCAAGGAAGCCCGTCCCATGGTGTTCTGTGGTCTCTACCCGACCGAATCGGACGCGTATGAAGCTCTCAAATCAGCACTGGAAAAGCTACAATTGAACGATGCGGCATTTACCTTTGAACCGGAAACATCTCAGGCGTTGGGATTTGGATTCCGCTGCGGATTCCTCGGCCTTCTCCATATGGAAATTGCCCAGGAACGCCTGGAACGTGAATTTTCCATAGGGCTGATAGCTACGGCCCCGTCCGTGGTCTATAAAGTTGAAACTAATACCGGGGAAACCCTCTCCATCGACAACCCTAGCCATCTTCCGGATCCTACAAAGATCAAGACGATGTATGAACCATACGTCCGTATTGACGTCCACGTTCCAAATGAATACGTCGGGAACGTGATGAAATTATGCGAAGAGAAACGGGGGATTCAAAAAAACATCAACTATCTATCGACAAACCGCATTGTATTGACGTACGAGTTGCCGTTTGCTGAAATCGTCTATGACTTTTTTGACAGATTGAAATCAGTTACCCGCGGGTATGCATCCATGGATTATCAACCCATTGACTACCGCGAATCAAATCTCGTGCGCCTCGATATTCTTCTGAACGGTGAGCCAGTCGACGCACTTTCCGTCATTGTCCACAGGGACCGGGCCTACCCATATGGCCGGGCTCTTGCTCTGAAGCTCAAACGAACCATTCCGAGACAACTCTTCCAGGTTGCAATTCAGGCTGCCATAGGACAAAAAATTATCGCAAGGGAAACAGTCTCAGCCTTCAGAAAGGATGTCACCGCAAAATGCTACGGAGGAGATATCACTCGAAAACGGAAACTTCTTGAAAAACAAAAGGAGGGTAAGAAAAGAATGAAAATGATGGGTAACGTTGAATTGCCTCAGGAAGCCTTCCTTGCCGCCCTCAAAGTTGAAGATGACGGTTAAACTTCACATCCGTTGAAAGAAGAGCTTCGTTCCTGTTTTTTATGTCTTCCGTGCACCGCAAAGAATGAACAAGACCGTCAAGGGAGCTGAATCAAGTGGAAAGGCTACATTCTCCCAGACCTCAAGAGGACTCTCCGGAATTACGACAGGCTCCTGTTTCTTGCTTTTTCCGTACAACGTTATTTTTCAGCCCATTAACCTTGCACTGAAGCTGAGTTAAGGCTGCGCCGCTTCCCGTCACATGGCAAAAGCCTCCCGCATTCCGAGCGATTCCCATATGGATGTAAGGGGGCGCCATTCTGCTATCCTTGAGCAGGCCGAAGCGTCTTTCTTTGTTCCGACTCCTTTTCCCACAGCGCTGCCGGACTGTCCATGAGTGGCCCATGCCGCAACAATGTGAATATCCGGCAGCGCACCTTCCCGCCTTTGCAGGATTCCGTCATCAGCCCCCGTGCTAGTACGGTCCCTTTCAGAGCGCGCCTTATACACAAAGACGTTCTCCCATAATCCAGATCACCCTGTTTCATGCATCTTTTTGAACCTGGCACCATCCACTCTCAGAGCCCTAGATAAAAGCCCCCATGTGTAGGGTAATAAAAACTTCATGCTTACAAAGGGAGGCGAAATCACTCTTGCCTCAACATGAACACATGGCACTGGACGTAAGCTCCAAGGTCTTCCTTCTCCTTTCTTCTTCAGTAAATTGTTGAGGATATATTGCGGGACAAAGCGAAGGGGGCGAGAGTAAAACAATTCACGTAAACAGCATAGATACATTTATCTTCTTCGAGAACGTTCAGATTTAAAGACACGCCTTAAAAAGAATATTCATCTTTTTCCGGCTTAAGCTATGGCGAGGAAACTATCACCAACTCCATTCTGCGCGCGGCGAGCTGCAGCCACCTTGTTCTTCTCTCTCAGGCTATCCCTCTCACATGTACTGAACGTCTCTCCTGATTCGCATGCATAAAAAAACCTCCTGACGTTCAGTCAGGAGGTCTTCTATCAAATTTACGATCAAAATATCATCAGAGATCGCTTACGGAAACAAGGCAGCGGGTCTTTCAGTGACACGTGATTAAAAAATCAGTGATTCAACCTGCATTGCTGCACTCATCTGCCAGCCCCGCTTTCAAACATACCGTTCCTACTCAACCTGAGCTTTCAATGCCTCCGTCTGAGCCGCTGTCGCTAGAGCCTCAACCAGAGGATTAATCTCACCCTGCATGATTTTATCCAAAGAATGAAGTGTTAAACCTATACGGTGATCGGTACAGCGTCCCTGAGGAAAGTTATAAGTTCTGATGCGTTCCGAGCGGTCGCCAGAACCGACCTGAGCCTTACGGTCGGCAGAAACTTCCGAATTCTGTTTGTCACGTTCCACTGCCAGTATACGGGAAGCAAGAACTTTCATCGCCCGGGCCTTGTTTTTATGCTGAGAACGCTCGTCCTGGCACGTTACCACAATGCCAGTAGGAATATGGGTGATTCGTACAGCCGACTCCGTCTTGTTCACATGCTGTCCACCGGCGCCTGATGCCCTGTAAACATCAATAGAAATGTCTTCGGGTCTGATCTCAACGTCTACTTCATCTGCCTCGGGCAGCACTGCAACGGTTGCCGCAGAGGTATGAATACGCCCCTGCGTTTCCGTCACCGGAACACGCTGAACCCTGTGGGTTCCGGCTTCGTACTTAAGCCGGCTGTAGACGCGGTTTCCCGAAATCAGGCAAATGATTTCTTTAAAGCCACCGGATTCCGAATCGGACTGGCTCAAAATCTCCACATTCCATCCCTGCAGCTCAGCATAGCGGGTGTACATTCGATAAAGATCAGCAGCAAAAAGAGCGGCCTCCTCCCCTCCCGTTCCAGCACGAATTTCGAGGATGGTATTTTTTTCGTCCAAAGGATCCGGAGGCAGAAGGGCAATCTTAAGGGCTTTTTCGAGGTTCGGGAGTTCAGCTTCGGCCTTTTGTATCTCTTCCTTGGCCATTTCACGGATATCAGGGTCTTCGTCGTGAAGAAGCTGCCTGTTCTCTTCAATATCAAGGCAAAGGCTCTTATGTCTGCGGAAAAGAGAGACAATCTCCTCCAAATCAGCGTGCGATTTAGCGAGTTTGCGGTAGCGTTCCTGATCATTGAAGACATCAGGATCAGCAAGCGCTTGTTCGAGCTCTTCGTATTTATTTTCTAAACTTTCGAGTTTGGCAAACATGGGATCCCTCGCTCAAGATATGCGCCGTGCGCCTCAACAAAGAAGCGCTTCATCAAGTACGGTATACGCTTCAGTATGCACACGCTCTTTCTCAAAGCCTTCAAGCGCCATATGCAGTGAAACGAGAGCCACAGCAAGCTGGTCAATAGAAGGCTCGCGCGTTGTCAGTCGCTGAAGACAAAGACCCGGCGCCCGCAACAGCGAGGCAACAAGGCCCTGTCTCCGTTTCGCCGCAAAGCGAATCATCTCGTAGGAAAATGCGCTTATGGGAACAATAAAGGCAATTTTGACAACAAGTGTCAAAGCATGCTTCAAAAGTTCCGATGAAGGATGAATCAGGGCGATAAGGGGCGGAACGAATACCGCGTGGAGCAAAATGGAGAGCGAGATAACGAAAAGCAGAAACGTTGTACCGCAACGTGGATGAAAACGGCTCATTTTCTGCGCAACGTCGACCGTCACCGCATCCGACTTCTCAAAGGCATGTATCGTCTTGTGCTCTGCTCCGTGGTAAGAGAGAACACGCTGGATTTCCGGTAGAAGGGAAATCCCCCAAAGATACAACAAGAAAATGCACGCCTTATAAAAACCATCCCAAAGGTGAAAGGAAAGCCCTTCCACATCCCCGCCCGCATCAAGCCAAAACATCAAAAGGGACAGGAAGTGAGGAGCCAGGACGAAAAGAAGGACGGCAAAAACAACCGAAATGATCATGCTTACGACAAGCTGCCATTTGGTTAGTTTTTGACTCTCATCGGTCTCTCCGAGCGCTACCGACTGATTAAGAGCACTTACTCCGTTATACAGGGTGTCAACAAGGACCGAAAATCCCCGCACACAAGGAAGCGCAAAGAAAGAAGATGAGAAAAAAGAAAACCACGGACGACGAATCGCAACAATGCAGCCATCTGGCCTGCGGACAGCAAGACCATAGATTTCACCGTTACGCATCATCACCCCGTCCATAACTGCCTGCCCGCCGACAAGAGGCTTTTCCGGTTCGGGAAAAAGCGTCGAGCCTGGCTCGATCTCATCTATCGACTGAGCAAGAAATGCGGGCAGAAACAGTGCGGGAAAGAAAGACGAAGGCGTATTATTTCTTTTCAAATTTGGCGTACTTCTTACGGAAACGGTCTATGCGGCCAGCGGTGTCAAGAAAGCGCTGTTTACCCGTAAAGAAGGGATGACAGGCTGAGCATACTTCAACATGGACCGTTTCACCCTTCGTGGAAAGGACCTGCTCTTCATGACCGCAGGCACAAATAATTTTGGCGTTATACACCTTGGGATGAATATCTTTTTTCATAACCATTCTCGGCCGAGATGCCCTGCATTCACAGAGAGCCCGCGCCGCCTCCTTACTGCAGCGAAAGATCAAGGAAGAAATCCTGATCAATACGCCGCCTATGATAATACTATATGTCCCGTAGAAAACAAAAAGGACAACCAAGCCTAGGAGCTCCGGCGCAGGGACTCCATGTGTGCCACTGCGGAACTCTGAAAGTGTCCATCTTTCCACGGGCGAAAAACTATAAATACTAACGCATATTTTGGCAATGGCTTTTTACGCTTTTTTTTGGGCTTCCAATACCCCGGAAGGCATCTCCGAACCAAAGCGCGCGGGAGGGAGAGACATCACGTAAAGTTTTTTAATTGACCATTCTTTTTTTAGGATATATTCATTAGCACAAAAAGATCCCTCACGATATCCATCTGTCGTTTACACACTCTATTCTTATCATTTTTTATTATATTTTATTGCAAAATTACTATAAAGGCTTCTTTAGGAGAGATATATGTTTGAAGCAAAGGATCAGCCAAAAGCAAAAACAAAAAAGTCAATTATCAGAGAATATGCTGAAGCGTTAATAGTAGCATTTTGTCTTGCACTAATAATACGAACTTTTATTGTACAAGCTTTTAAAATTCCCTCTGAGTCTATGCTTGAAACACTTCTTGTTGGCGATCAACTCCTCGCGTCAAAATTTGCTTATGGAATAAAAATACCATTTACCCACAAATATATATATAGAGGCGATGACCCTAAGCGCGGAGATGTCATTATATTTGAATATCCTGAAGATCCCGATACTGATTTCATAAAACGTGTAATCGGCCTTCCGGGTGACGTTATAGAAGTCCGGGATAAGCAGCTCTACCGTAATGGAGAGGCTGTCCAGGAATCATACATTCACTTCACGGAACCCGAAACAATCCGGGCTCGCAGGGACAATTTCGGTCCCATAACCGTTCCTCCGAACCACTATTTTGTCATGGGCGACAATCGAGACAATTCACACGACTCCCGTTTCTGGGGATGCATTACTCGCGAATCAATCAGGGCAAAGGCCTGGCGAATCTACTGGTCATGGGGCCCAGGAGGTCCAAACAGCATAAGATGGGGCCGTATTGCGAAGAAAATCATGTAAAAGGACTTCAGCCAATACATTATCCAGCGATGTCTGTCCTTACCATCTCATCTTTTCCGGAGAAAAAATGGTATTGTGTGGTTCCCCCTCAGGGGCTGACCACTCAATTGGCTTAGCCCCTTCGGCCGCTATGCGGCATTCCTTAAAGCCCATCGAATACCGAGACGCATCGGGCATGGGGCGCCTGGTGTGCCTGCCCGGCATATGACACAATTTTTCTTCCCTCCAGCCAGAGAAGGGCGGTGCCAAATCCCAATGCGTTCAAAAATGTAAAATCTCGACATATCATCTGACAACCCTCAATCTGGCCCAATGGACGCTCAAGAAAACAAGAAAAATAACCGTCGGACTATCACTATAACATGCTTTTAATTAGCATTAAAATTCTTTAACTATTTATACAACCTAGCATAAGTTCAATTCAAATTAATGAAGTCTGTCAAACTGGTCTGTCATTCGATTCGTAACAAAGGCAGTGCAGTCTCACAAAAAAAGTCAAAGAAAGAAACAATACGAAAAACCGGCCAACAATATTACGACACCGTATTTTCACTGCGGATTTGCATACGGACTTGCGATGCATAAACTCTATGTTGTCATGGTGGGACTCCCAGCGCGTGGGAAGTCAACCCTCGCTAAACGCATCTGCGGAGGACTTAAAGAAGAGGGCGTTGAGGCAAAAATATTTAATAACGGTGAATTGCGTCGTATTCTCTACGGGGCTAATTCTACGGACGCCGACTTTTACAATCCATCTGATCTCGACCATAAAAAGGCACGCGAACAAATTGCGTTACGAAACCTTGCACGTGCCAAGGCCTGGATCAATAATCAAGGCATGGTTGCTGTCCTCGATGCCACAAACGCTAGCCGTGAACGGCGGAGGATCATTACCCAGACACTCTCAGACCACCCAATTCTTTTTGTTGAGTGCGTCAATGAAGACACCATGCTTCAAGATATCTGCATAGCCCGCAAGACTTCCCTCCCCGAATTCGCCAACTACACAAAAGAAGATGCACTTGCAAATTTTCTCAAACGCATTCATTACTACGAATCGATTTTCGAGCCACTTTCCGAAGAAAAATACTGGCTGCGAGTTGATTCAACAGCAAACCGTATTCTCGAAGAAAGGGCGCTAGATGGCTCTCCCTACTACCCGGCAATCCGTCAGATTCTTGTAGATATTCCGGCCGAGGACCTCTATCTGGCACGCCACGGCGAAACCGAATTCAATCTTGAGGGGCGTATCGGAGGGGATCCTCTTCTGACACCAAAGGGATTATCGCAGGCTACGGCTCTTGCGACGCACCTTCGCCACACCCGTCTTGACTGGGTTTTTACCTCCACCCGTCGCCGTTCCCATCAGACTGCAGCCCCCGTCCTTCAGGACAGGCACGATGTCCATACCCTCGCCATGCCGGAGTTCGATGAACTGTGGGCCGGAAGCTGTGAGGGAATGCGCTACGCAGAAATACGAGAAAAAATGCCGGAGGTCTCAAAAGGCCGCAACGCCAACAAGTACAATTACTCCTACCCGAACGGTGAAAGTTACCGCATGCTTCACAACCGTGTTAAGAAAGGCCTTTGCCGTGCTCTTTTTCTCGCAGGCGGCAGCCCGATTCTTATCATAGGTCATCAGGCGATCAACAGGGTTCTTCTCTCTCTCTTCCTCCGTTGCCACGAAGAGGATATTCCCTACATTTTCATCCCGCAAAACGAGTTTTACCACATCAGTGTAAGCCTGCGACGAAAAGTTTTTGAACGAATTCCCTACAATTAACGATACAGCTCTTTCGCCAGTACGGTGGACGTTCCGAATCATGACGGACCCCGCTCATCTGAGAGAAATGTCTGGACATCGCGCTTACCATTATTGCCACGCCTCCGTCCCGCTCTTCTCTCCGTACCGTGCGGCCTGCATCCTCGCCTCGTACCGTCTATAGGACATTCGGAACCTGCTTCTCCAGTACGTCCCTTTCCTGCATTTCCTGCCTGTGTGTGTCAAGGCCGATTGCGGTTGTGTCCCCATACACATCGCCCGTGTCCGACTCCGACCAACCTGGAGGCAGGCCCTTCTTCGGTCTGCGTTTCGTTGAGACAGCCACCTGGCTCTGCAGTATGGTCTCTCGGCCGGCCGAACAGGCTCTTTCGCCGTCTACAGGCACCGTCTTTTCATTCGTGATCCATATGTTCCCTGGCTGAATGGCACCAAGGCACCTTTTCCCCCGCTCAACTGCGAACTTCACTCAGAATTCCCATACTTATGTCTTAGTCTGCCAAATGTTAAGAACTTACCCTCTTGCCAGGACTCGGGCGGAGGAGACAAAAAAGGACGGATAGCGCCCTGGAGTGCTATCCGTCCTTTTCAAGCTGTCCGGTTTAATAATTTTTTTCGTCGCCTTCAGGCATGGTTCGCCCGCGAAGATAAAAAAGCAGGGTGCAGGCAGCCGTAATGGCTATACCAACAAGCGTTGCGCGCTCAACAGACCACGCAAACGGAAACTTTGGATAACAGAAAAGGTAGGTTGCGCAGACCGTTGTCATGAACGCGGCAGGAACAAGCGCCACAAAGTAGAAACGTCGACGTCTTGCTAGCCATACTGTTACAGCCCAGAGCGTCAGACAGGCAAGTGATTGATTTGTCCATCCGAATGCCATCCATATCGACGTAAAATCCCCCACCGAAAAATATATACCAAGAGCAAATACCGGCAGGGCGAGCAGGATTCTGCGTATCACACGATTTTGATTCCACTCCAGAAGATCAGCCAGGATCAGACGTGCCATACGGAAGGCCGTGTCACCTGTTGAAATAGGCAGGATAACCACGCCTAGAAAGACAAGGGTTCCGCCGACCACGCCGCCAAGCAAGCCTTCCGATGCTTGAGAAACGATGACCGCCGGTTTACCCGCCGCAAGAAGAGCCGCGGGATCACCACCGTAGAACGAAAGCCCGATGGTAACCCAGATAAGCGCTATCACCCCCTCAGCAATCATGACGCCGTAAAACATGGTCCTGGCCTGGCCTTCGCTTGTCATGCAGCGGGCCATCATGGGTGACTGTGTGGCATGAAAACCGGATATGGCACCGCAGGCAACCGTGACAAAAAGAAGCGGCCAGAGAGGCAGCCCAGAAGGATGTTTGTTGGTCAGGAAATCTTCTGGTTGAATGTTCGGCAACACTTCGTAGTTGCTGTTCAAAAGCAGGGCAAGAAAAAGACCTACAGCCATGAAAACAAGCAGCAGGGCAAAAATTGGATAGACGTGTCCTATGATTTTATCAATGGGCAATATGGTCGCCCAAAAATAGTAGACAAAAATAAGGACTGAAAAAAAGAGCGTCAGAACCTTCCCTGAGGAGACAGTTCCGTCAGCACCTGTGCAAAAATACCCGAGAGGGCTTTCGGAAAGCCAGGAAAGAAAGGCAGAGGCTCCCTCGGAATGCTGCAGCAGCTGAGTGGTCTTAAAGGAGAGAAGCCCGGCAGGTCCATTCACGAAAACAGCACCCACAAGAATCATGAACCAGACCGTAAAGATAAGCAGTATCCAGCGTACATACGGTCCAAGATTGCGTCCGATGAGATCTGGATACGAAAGCCCGCCGTACCGAAGACTCATGGCTCCTGCCAGAAAATCATGCACAGCACCGGCAAAGATGGAACCGAAAACAACCCAAAGAAGAGCACTTGGCCCATAGAGTGCCCCAAGAATCGGGCCAAAGACAGGTCCAAGGCCGGCAATATTAAGGAGTTGAATAAAAAAGATTTTATACGGAGGGAGTGGCACATAATCAACGCCATCAGCCTTTTTTTGCACGGGTGTTGGTCGTGTACGATCAATACCAAAAATCTTCTCAACGACAACGCCGTAAACAGCGTACCCCAGAATCAAAAGCAGTAAAGCCAGAAGAAAATACCAAATCCCCATAAATCCCATCCTTAAAGTATGCGCGATCCTACCTCGTAAGAAAGGGAGGGAATAGGTTCCCTCCCTTTCTCATTGTAACCATGTTCCGTGCAGTCGAAAAGCTCGCGCAAAGAGGCCGCAGGGCAAAAAAATCACTGCGCGTTCAGAACTTCTGCCGCCGTCAGCGCTATCTGCAGCTCCTCGTTTGTCGGAAGAATAAGCACGCACGGTTTAGAGTCCGGCATTGAGATACACCGCTCCTCCCCACTTCTTACGTTGTTTAATTTTTCATCCAGTTTAATTCCGAGGCCTTCAAGCCCATCAAGAACACCCTTGCGGACGATATTGTCGTTTTCGCCAATACCTGCACTAAAAATCAAGGCATCGACCTTACCGCCAAGCAGGAAGAAAAAGGCGCCAAGCGTTTTTTTGATCGAGCGGATAAGCATTGTTCTCGCGAGTTTTGCGTCCTCGTTATTTTCTTCATCAGCAAGCTTATGTATATCACGCATATCTGTCTTTCCACAAAGACCAAGCAAACCGCTCTTCTTGTTCATGAGTGTATCCACTTCCTGAGCGGTCATTCCCTTCTGCTCAATCAGATAGGGAACAATGGCCGGATCAATGCTGCCACATCGGGTTCCCATTACGAGACCTTCCAGAGGGGTCAAACCCATACTGGTATCAATACATTCGCCATTTTTTACACAACCAAGGGAAGAACCGTTTCCGAGATGAAGCGTAATACAGTTAAAGTCTTTCAGATCCTTTTTCATAAACGCTGCACCACGATGTACAAGATAGGTATGAGATGTCCCGTGGAAGCCGTAGCGACGGATCTGGAGCTCGCGGCATAGATCCTGGGGTAAGGCGTAGGTGTAGGCCTCTCTGGGCATTTTCATGCCGAAAGCTGTATCAAAGACAGCCACATTCGGCACACCGGGAAAAAGCTTTTCCGCCACCTCAATACCCGTCAGATTGGCGGGATTATGCAGGGGGCCAAGTGGGAAGGCCTTTCGAATGGTGTCCTTCGTCTTCTCGTCAACAAGGGCCGGGGCGGTCTGATAAAAGCCGCCATGCAGCACCCTGTGTCCGATAACCGAGATCTCCTTCAAATCCTTAATCACGCCCTTCTCCGGATCAGTGATCAATTTGATGACCTGCAGGATCGCTACGGAATGATCAGGATAGGGATTTTCCAAAAATATTTTTTCTTCTTTATCCGTATCAGGAGCTATTTTGTGGGAAAGAGTCCCTCCATTTGGGTCGCCTATGCGTTCAACAAGCCCCGAGCAGAGAACGCTCTGATCCTCCATCTGAAACAGTTTATACTTACATGAAGAGGATCCAGCATTTAACACAAGAATTTTCATTAACTCTACCGGCGTGGATACCCCGACATTTCTGACGGGAAGGAAACGCCGCCTCCTGAGTTTTCCTAGTTACTCAATACCAGCCACGGGGCTGTGGTCTTTGCCGAAGATCGCGCAAAAGCTTAAAAAGTCCCGCAAGAGATTATTTTTCACTCGCAGCCTGTACGGCCGTAATGGCAACGGTGTTGACGATGTCGGCAACAAGGCAGCCTCGCGAAAGATCGTTAACGGGCTTGTTGAGTCCCTGCAAAACAGGTCCTATCGCGATGGCATCGCAAGCGCGTTGCACCGCCTTGTACGTTGTATTTCCCGTGGTCAGATTCGGGAAAATAAAAACGGTTGCCTTTCCTGCCACGGGACTGTCTGGCATTTTAGTTTTGGCGACCGTGGGATCAATGGCCGCATCATATTGCAGTGGCCCGTCGATGACGAGCGTCGGATCTTTTTCTTGCGCCAGTTTTGTTGCCTCAATCACCAAATCGACATCAGGACCCTTTCCGGAGCTTCCTGATGAATAGGAGATCATGGCTACCCGTGGCTCAATACCAAAGGCCATGGCTGTCTGTGCCGTCGTTATAGCAATTTCAGCAAGCTGTTCAGCCGTAGGATTAGGATTGACCGCACAGTCGGCAAAAACAAGAACCCGATCAGCAAGGCACATCAAAAAGCAGGAGGAAACCACTGAAAAGCCCGGTTTCGCTTTCACAAACTGCAGGGCCGGGCGTATGGTATGGGCAGTTGTATTCACGGCGCCGCTCACCATGCCGTCAGCATCACCCTTTTTGACCATCATTGTCCCGAACACCGTCGGGTCAAGCATAACCTTTTTGGCGTCGTCCTCTGTGACGCCTTTCTTTTTGCGCAATTCATAATAGGTGTTGGCGTAGTCGTCAAACTTAGGCGACTCGGAAGGGGTGATAATTTCGGCATTTTTAATATCAAGTCCGAAACGTTGGGCCTTCGTTGTGATCTCGTCCGAGTCCCCAAGCAAAACAATATCCGCAACCTTACGCTGTAAAAGAACTTCCGTGGCCCGCAAGATTCGCTCTTCCGCGCCCTCGGCAAGAACAATCTTCTGTTTGACTGCCCTGGCCTTCCGTGCAAGTTCAATCTCAAAAAGATTCGGTCCCATAACAGTGGCATCAGAACAGAGGCGTGTAACGAGTTCTTCCGTGTTCACACTCTGAACAAAAGCCTTCTCTGAAGCCTTCTCATCCCCAAGAAAATATAGGGGACTTTCACCCTTTTTGCCAAATTGTTTCTGCAGGGAGTCTTCCTCGGCTTTTGTCAAATCACAGCCAAATAAAAGAGTTCCGAGTAAATATGCACCTTTTGAAGCAAAAATTGTCCCGACAGACTGCATCTTTCTAACAATGTCTGTACAAGACGCTCCTTTCACGTCCAAAAGGAAAAAAATTGGGGAAGAGGCAGCAGCAGCCTGTTCGGCGTCGTTCTCGAGATGGGTTAGATCAGTTCCCGTATGGCCAACAAGAAGAAGAAAATTCTTCCCGCCCGCAAGGGACTCCACCTCCTGTCCAAGCACGGCGGGGCTTTTCACCTCAGCCTGTCCCTTGCAGCTGGCTTCAAGAGATTTGGCGGACGCACCGTCTAGATCAACAAGGACACTTTGTTTGGAGTTACCTGCCGCAAGAGATAGGATGCAGGGCACAACAGAGTAAAAAGCGTCCTGTGAGGCCGATCCAAGAAGGGAAAGTATATTCTTCTTCATAATAGTTTCAGCGTGAAGACCCGTACACGGGCTAAAAACGCTGCCTCCTATTGTTTGATGAAGCGAACAAAAACATCCGTGTTCGCACATTGGCGGGCACCGCGTTCATCCAGTAGAAACGAACGGCTGCCATTCCGAAAAAGCCGAAAAAAAACACGTGCGCCAGCCCGAAACTGACGCACGTGTACAATACAACGCCTAGCTCTCTTCGTCAGGCAGTTCAAGATCCGCCCATTGCTTCAGGGATGCGTAGCGCGCTTTATAGGACTTGATCAATTCATCGCGCAGGGCACGACTTGCTTCCGGATCCTTTTTCGCCAGAGAGGCATACCGATTTTCGCCGCTCAGGAACTCCTCCATATCAGTGGTCGGAGCCTTACTGTCGAGCTGGAAGGGATTCTTCCGCTCACGAACCAGATCGGGGTTGTAGCGGTAAAGATTCCAGTAGCCGCTTGTCACAGCTGCCTTACCTTCCTCCATGCTCTTGCCCATACCTTTGCGCACACCCTGGTTGATGCAGGGGGCATAGGCAATGATCAGCGACGGGCCCTTGTAGGCTTCTGCTTCGCGGAAGGCGCGAATAACACCCTGCTTGTCAGCACCCATGCAGATGGAGGCCACGTAGACATAGCCGTAGGACATTGCCATCTTACCAAGATCTTTCTTGCCCGTCCGCTTACCGGCCACGGCAAATTGCGCAACGGCACCAAGAGGCGTCGCCTTGGAGGACTGCCCTCCCGTATTGGAGTACACTTCAGTATCCATAACAAGGATGTTGATGTCGTCGCCTGAGGCCAAAACGTGATCAAGGCCGCCGTAACCGATGTCGTACGCCCATCCGTCACCGCCAAAGACCCAGACACTCTTCTTCGTCAGGAGGTCGTTCTGTCCGTATACGGCGTCCGCAAGCGGATGCTCAAAGGAAGCAAGCGCCTCAAGAAGCTGTTCGCCGTACTCACGCGAAAGGTTGGCGTCATCCTTGTTGTCTAGCCAGGCCTGACAGGCCTTGGAGAGTTCGGCAGGAATCCCCTTCACATCAAGAAGTGCCTTCACGTCGTCGGCAAGTTTATTTCTCCGCTGCACATAGGCAAGCCCCATGCCGCAGCCGTATTCCGCCGCATCCTCAAACAAGGAGTTACCCCAGGCAGGTCCCTGCCCCTTGGAATTGGTGCAGTACGGCGTTGTGGGTGAAGAAGCGCCCCATATAGACGAGCAACCGGTAGCGTTTGCGATCAACATGCGTTCGCCGAAGAGCTGCGTAAGAACTTTTACGTACGGGGTCTCACCACAACCAGCGCATGCACCGGAGAATTCGTGAAGCGGCTGTTGCAGTTGCGAGCCTTTCAAGGTATCGCGAGGAAGAAGGGAATCCTTGATTTCCACTTCATCCTGGGCGAAGGCCAGGTTCTCTTTCTGCGCTTCAATCTGCGTCTCAAGCGGCTTCATGACAAGCGCCTTCTCCTTAGCGGGACACACGTCCGCGCACGATCCGCAGCCAAGGCAGTCCTCAGGATACACCTGCATACGGAAATGCAGTCCCTTCAGTTCCTTTCCTTTGGCCTCTACGGTGACAAAGGAGTCGGGGGCATCCGCCTTTTCATCGTCGGTGCAGAGCACAGGACGAATTGCCGCATGCGGACAAACGAAGGAGCACTGGCAACACTGTATGCAATTCTGGGACTGCCACTCTGGAATAAGGATGGCAACCCCGCGTTTCTCGCATGCGGCCGTTCCGGGGAGGGCAAGGCCGGCCGGCTCCATTGCGGAGACGGGAAGCTTGTCGCCGTGCTGAAGCAGAATAGGCTTCACATAGCTTTCGATATAGTCGTTTTCTCCGCAGGAACAGGTCCCCGTGCAGCCGCATGAGCAGGCTGCCGTTTCGTCCTTCGCGCTTGCCCAGGATTCGGGGTACTTGACTTCGTGCAGAGACGTCAGGGCGTTGTCAACAGCTGCAATGTTCATGTTGACGACCTTGTCGCCCTTGCTTCCATAGGTCTTCTTAATGGATTCTTTGAGAAGAGCCACTGCCTTGTCAAAGGAAATCACGTTGGCGAGTTTGAAGAAAACTGTCTGCATAATCATGTTGATGCGGCCGCCAAGACCGACTTTCTGGGCAACGTCCACAGCATCGATGTTGAAAAACTTCAACTTTTTGCTGGCAATGGTCCGTTTCATGGAAGCGGGAAGATGCTTTTCAAGATCGGCGTCACTCCAGTTGGAATTCAGCACAAAAGTCGCCCCGTCCTTAACACCCTCAAGAATGTCGTACATGTTCACGTACGCACTCTTGTGGCACGCTATATAGTCAGCCCGTGTAATGAGATATGAAGAGGTAATGGGGGCTTTGCCGAAGCGCAAATGAGAAACTGTGAACCCGCCAGATTTCTTTGAATCGTAGGCAAAATAGGCTTGCGCATAAAGATCGGTATTATCTCCGATAATCTTGATGGCCTGTTTGTTCGCCCCTACCGTTCCGTCAGCGCCAATGCCAAAGAACTTGCACTGCACAGTACCTTCAGGCACCGTGTTGATTTCCTCGTCCACGTCAAGAGAAAGATGAGAAACATCATCGACAATGCCAACGGTGAAATGGTTTTTGGGTTGCAGACCACGCATATTATCAAAAATAGCTTTCGCCATACCAGGGGTGAAGTCCTTGGAACCCAGTCCGTACCGGCCGGCGAGAATCGTGGGTGCCTCACCTTTTTCAAGGAAGGCCGTACACACATCTTCGTACAGGGGTTCACCGAGGGTTCCGGGCTCCTTTGTGCGATCAAGGACGGAAATACAGGTTGTTGTTGCGGGAATGGCAGACAGAAGGTCCTTGGCTGAGAAGGGACGGAAAAGACGGACCTTCACAAGACCGGTCCGCTGCCCCTGTGCATTCAGGTATTTTACGGTCTCTTCCACGACCTCACAGGAGGAGCCCATGCTGATGATTATGCGGTCAGCTTCGGGATCCCCGACGTAATCAAAGAGATGGTACTTACGCCCCGTGATTTCGCCCACTTTCTGCATGTTCTTGTAGACGATCTCGGGAACGGCGTCATAGTAAAGGTTCTTGGCCTCCATGTTCTGGAAGTAGATATCCGGATTCTGCGCCGTGCCACGGATGTGAGGATGCTCAGGATTGAGGGCCGTTTCACGAAATTCCTCAATTTTCTCCCAGTTGACGAGTTTCTTAATGTCTTCGTAGTCGATAAGGGAAATCTTTTGGATTTCATGGGACGTGCGGAAACCGTCAAAGAAATGACAGAATGGCAAACTTGCGTCGATAGCAGACAGGTGCGAGACAAGCGCTAGGTCCATGCACTCCTGTACGGAAGAGGAGCAAAGGAAACAGAATCCGGTTGCACGGCTCGCCATGACGTCTTGATGATCACCAAAAATGGACAGGGCATGCGCAGCAAGGGCTCGAGCTGAGACGTGGAAGACGCCAGGGAGCATTTCGCCAGCAATTTTGTACATATTGGGGATCATTAGAAGCAGGCCCTGGGAGGCTGTGTAGGTTGACGTCAGAGATCCTGCAGCGAGCATGCCGTGCACAACGCCAGCAGCGCCAGCCTCTGACTGCATTTCCCGAATAAGAACTTTCTGTCCGAAAATGTTCTTACGTCCTTTTGCAGCCATTTCATCCATTACTTCACCCATCACTGAAGAGGGAGTAATGGGATAAATGGCAGCTGTTTCCGTAAGTGCATACGCAATGTAGGCAGTGGCATTATTGCCATCCATGGTTTTCATTACAGCCATTGCGGGCCTCCTGATTAAAGTTGTGGGACGTGCGGAATAAAGATATATTTTTATAAAAGCTTAGCAGTATTATCCAATAAAAAAAGAAGAAAAAATTACAATATAAGAATAAAAAAAAGAGAAAAAAAGAAATAGCAGTACGGCCATAATAAAATAACACACTTGCTACAATTTATTTTTAGCAGAAGCTATTCTTTAATTATAGTGTAACAATTTTCGATACCTGCAGCTGCATTAATTTATTATAATGTTTATATTCTCCGAGTGACGATATGTTATGGATGAACTTCATAGATATTGGGCTATTTATAGGAGACAAAGGACCTCTTAAAAATGCAAAATGCCAATTTTCAAAAAAATGCACTATTCTCCATAATAACTTTCTTTTGTTTTATTTATAAGCCTTTTACGCACATCCGTCCACAGAAAAAACTGGCTAAAAAACAAGAATGAGAAAGAAGAAAGCCGGGTGCATTGATCAACCAAAGATACCCTCTCGTATAATCCGATAAAGCTCTTTCCATTCTGTACAGTGGCAAAGGGCGATACGTACATTTTTTGTATTGGGAAGGCCTCGCGCATACGCAGAAAGAATCCCGCGCATACGTGCTGTTTGATCTCGACCAGACGCATGTTCATAAATAAGATCGAGATGTCTGCACATGGTAGCCTTCAGATCTTCCACGGAAAACACCGGGGGAGTTTCTCCCTTAACAAGTGCCATGTGATCTCTAAATATATGCGGAGAACGCAGCGCGCCGCGCGCATACATGACACATGAGGCTCCCGTTTCCCGAAGACAGCGAATACCATCCTCCGCGGTAAAGAGGTCTCCTGACGCTACAACAGGGATACGAAGTACGCGCGAAAGCGTTCGTATCACGGACCAGTCAGCACTTCCCTGAAAACCCTGCCTTGCCGTACGAGGGTGCAACGTAATCCACCCCGCTCCCATTTCCTGAAGTTGCAGGGGAAGTTCGGGAACAACATTCATATGATCTCCATCAAGACCCAGGCGCAGCTTAAAGCCTACATGGCCTTCTCCAGCCTCACGAAGCATGGACTCGGCGCAACGAAGCAGATTCGCCATATCAGCAAGCATTCCGGCCCCGGCCCCCTGTCGCATAACCTTTGGCACGGAGCAGCCAATATTGAGGTCAAAAAAACGGTACCCCTTATCCCTAAGAACCCGCACGGCCATTCCGAGAGAATCCGCCTCAGCGCCGAAAAGCTGGACCACAAGAGGCTGATCGTCAGCAGTAGAGGCAAGAAGGCGAGCAGTGCCAGGACTTTTATATTCAAGGCCTTTGGCGCTGATCATCTCGGTTGTGCAGCAAGCCGCCCCGTGTTCCCTGCACAATAATCGGAAGGCGAGATCGCTGTACCCGGCAAGAGGGGCAAGCCACGGCGTATCATGAGAAAAAGGAAGTGATATGGTTTCAGAGGGAGCGTTGGGCAGAAAAAAATGTGACATGGGCTTTAGTTTCTTTGGCATAATTTGTGCTTATCGCTATATTGTGACGCCACTCAGGAAAAGAAAACACGATGTACTCCTCCTCGCCAGAGAACGTGTGTCCAACTTTACAAAACAGGAGATACACGAGAAATAAGTTATTAGAGCGGCACAAACAAAATGATTTTTCAGTTTTTTTAAAACATATCAAAATTAATATATGTCTTGTATCTTTCCGCAACACACATATTTATTTTATATTAATTACGTCATAAATACATCACAATTTTATAACTTTTTGATTCTTTTTACATCCGGCAAGTAAGTGTATGCACGCAGAAAATACAAAAAAAAGGCGCAACATAAAACATGAAAGACGAGAAAGAATATGCCCGACCTCCGCAGAAGGTCAACCGCAGAACGTCCCGGCCAATGGCAGTATTTTTTGCTCTACGCGAAGGGCTGGTAAAGAAACGCCTTAGTCGCTATACTCATCTTTCTGCAATACCTTTTTGGAGGAAGTCCCCAATGGACAAAAGAAAGACTCTCCTTGCTCTTGCAGGAGGTTTTTCACTTTTTACCCTTTTTCTCGTCATGCTGTCTGGCTTTGTACCACAGGACGAGGGGCCATCTGTCCGCAGAGTGGTGAGTCTCACCGTCGCCCGTCTCGCACCTGAAGACATCCCCAGACCTATTACCTACTGGGGAGACGGGAAACGTATCTGGGCAGTGAGGCAACCTGTCGGAAAGGAAGATACTACTCCCCCAACAGAGGCACTGCAAAAACCATCGCAGAGCAGGTCCATTCGTTTTTCTGATGACATGATCCTGCTCTCAACGGGTATGGACCGCACTTCCTCCGATGACCGGTCGACTCCTATTGTGAGCGTCCCCCTGCTCAAGCTTGACGGCATTTCCATTCCCTATCTTTTTGCCGTCCAGCCCCTTCTCTACGGAGACAATCTTGATGAGGACGGAACCCCGTTACGCTGGTATTTCGAAAACACGCCACAGACGGGTTTCATGCCCTTTGTCTCAAAAAATTTGAGGAAGAAGGATCAGGAAGATCGGTTAATCACTGTACCCAGACGTTTTCCCGTCATACGTGGCACGGGTCTCCAACGCGCTGCCATCTTTCAGGAACTCATCAACCGTTTTTCACGTGAATTCCGTCTTAACCCGACACTTGTTAAAGCCATCATCTATAGTGAAAGTAATTTTAATTCCGTTCTCGTGAGCAAGCGCTCTGCAGTGGGTCTGATGCAGATCTTACCGCAAACAGCCGGAGCTGATATCCACAAATTCCTTTACGGCCACAAAACGACCATAACCGCTGAAGATCTTTTTGACCCTGAAATCAATATCCGTTATGGAACTGCCTATTTGTATCTCCTCATGCGCCGGTACTTTTCAGGAGTAAAGGACCCCCTTTCTAGAGAATACTGCACCGTTGCAGCATATAATATGGGGCCGAATCGAGTCATTCGTGTTTTCGGACCGTCAGCATCTGAGGCGGCATTTCAGATCAACGCCCTTTCTGCCGAGGACGTCTATGAGACTCTTATAAACAGGCTCCCGAGGTGGGAAACCCGTTTTTATTTGGCAAAGGTTAGATCCATAAAACAACAATATTCAGCACTTGCTGGGAAATAATTGTTATATTATCCTGAATACACTTTTGCTCCATTATATTTTTTCCACTATGAAAATCAGGATTGAGTGTCAAAGCTAATATCCTGTCAAGTTTTTTTTGCAAATTAGGAATTCATCGGATTCATATATAATATAGAATTTTTATTAATTTTCATAAAAGCAAGGTCTTTGACCTTTCTGGAGATCTCATATGCGCACGTTGTTCCATTCTTTTCTCTGCCTTCTTATCATTGTTCTATTGCAGGCCTGCGAAAAAAGCGGCCAGCAAACCGCAAAAATCGGGGTCGTAAACCTTAACCGCATCATGGTCGACAGCGACGCGGGCCGTGCGGCGGCCAAGTATATGGAAAGCCTGCAGGAAGGTATGCGCGCCGATATCACGGCACTGCAGGAAGCGGCTGACGGGGACAAGGAAAAAAAGACCGATCAGGAGGCCCTGCAGAAAAAGGTGCAGCAGGCCTACGCAAAAATGCAGGCTGAACAGCAAAACGTCCAAAGCATACTTAATGACGTTCTCCACAGAACCGTTGACAGCTACCGCAAGAACAATGGATACAGCATGATACTCTTCTCCGATGTCGTCCTGTCCTTTGATAAAAGCGTTGATGTCACTAGTTTTGTGACCGAAGCCATGAACAAGGAAAAAGTAGAATTCAAGCCTCTTCCGGAACCCAAAGAGTCCGGTACAAATGACGGGCAAGAAAAAATGGACGCCAAAAATCCAGCGGAATCGAAGGACGAGCCTAAAAATAAGTAGCGGTAGAAACAGGCTTCCTGTGTGTGAGGAAGACGCGAACACATCGAAGAAAGATAACTACCGGAACGGCAACTATACTGGGTGGCAGAAATGCCACCTTTTTTTTTGGGGGGGGCCGCAGGGGCACGTTTTGCATTGACATCAGGATGTACGGGAAGCGATCTCGTATCGCCCGACTCAAAAAAAGGCAGAACCATTCGGAATTTTTCCGAATAATCCCGCCGTGACGTATTCCGTCAGATTCGTGAACGATGTGGGTTACATATTAAAGACCGTGCTCTTCTCGCGTTGCAGAAGGAAGTTGAGCACTGCGTCACTCATCATTGCCGCCGCCCACATAACCCTCGGCGCAAGTGGTGGAGCCACTGCAACGTCACGTTCAAAATCCCCGAAAACACTAAGATTCCCGACGGTTCGTTTTCGTAACGGAGGACCGCCATACCCCGCAATACCTGAAGCGCTGAAGACCCGGATACCCTTCATAAGAGCGGCTTCAACAAACATGGCTTTATCGTCAGCACCGTCCAGGCCTTCAATCCAGAGGTCACACAGATCTAGAACGGCTCCCACATTATCCCGTGTTAAACGCTCATATACACACTTGCACGTAATATCCGAATCCAACGCATGGAGATGGGACGAAAGAGCATCTGCCTTAAACGCCCCTACATCCTTCGGGAAATAGGCCTGTCGATTTAGGTTTGACGCCTCGACCCGGTCCATATCAAGAAGCACAAAGGTCCTGATACCACTTCGGGCAAGGAGCATGGCCACATTAGATCCAATCCCGCCCAGACCGGCAAGACCGACGCTGCATTTCCCGACTACGGCACGCTGTCCATCTGTTAGATAGGCGCCAAGCCCCGTTGGAAACGAAGGCGCAACAGACATCAGGCGCACGCCGTACTGGCCGAGGAAGCCGTCGGATCTTCCCAGTCCTTGATAACAGCCTGATACCCGATACGCTCTATGGCTGCGACCATTTCCGCAAGACTTCTGTGATCGGTGATTTCAAACTGGCCAGCGTGTTGTTCCCCGCCTTTAGCCCGCCCGCCAACGGCTGTCGAGACACCGGCAGAGACTCTCGTAACACCAAGCGGGATCAAATGATCACGCATAAAGGCGCTCTCTCTAGTCGAACAGGTAATGGAGCAACGTGGAAGGAAACAGCGCAATGCCAGCACATATTGTACAAAATGACGGTCATCGACCGGGTATTTCACTTCAAAGGACCCCTCATGGGGGCATATCCGGGGAATGGAAATACCAATGTCCACCCCCGGGAAATTATGTTGCAGCCAAAAGGCGTGGAGGCCTGTCGCAAAGGTATCCTGCTCAAACGGAGCCAATCCAAGCAGCGCACCGACCCCGATCGAACGAATTCCGGATTCGGCCGCCCGCGTCGGGGCATTGAGGCGAAAGAGATAGTCGTGCTTCGGTCCGACCGGATGCAGCCAGGCATAAAGGCTGGGATCGTAGGTTTCCTGAAACATGGTCATGGAATCAACGCCAGCCTCAACAAGCATGGCGTATTCATCACGCTGCAGGGCGTATACTTCAATACCGATGGAAGCAAAGTAGGGTTTGATGGCACGCACAACATCCGCTATGTAGTCGGGAGAGGAAAGCGTCCTGGCGTCGCCTGTCAAAAGAAGAATGTGCCTGTGACCTCCATTATGTAAAAACATCGCCTCTTCACATGCCTCTTTAACCGAGAGATGCGTCCGTTTTTGCGTGTTCTTCGCGTTAAAACCGCAGTAGCGGCACTGATTTGTGCAGACATCCGAAATATAGAGCGGTGTGAAGAGATTCACAGCACGACCAAAAAATCGCAGGGTGATGTCGTTGGCCTTCTTTGCTATGGCCTCAAGTTCCGGTTGGGCCATGGGGGAAAGGAGAGTCAAAAAATCGCGTACATCGAGTGTTTCCTTGTTCAACACGGCGTACACGTTCTCCCGCGTCACATGCCTGACGAAATCGCTCCGTTGAGCAGCAGGCCAACGTGCCAAATATTCCGAAATTGTTTCCATTGGTTCCCCCAAATGCGGCCCCTACCGTGCGACTGTTTGGTCAAGAAATCCCGTTAGCGGTGATGAAGCGTGGGCCTCGCCCATACTTCCGCATCCTCCGAGACCGGCAATTCTAGCTTTTCTTCCGGCCTCAACAGCTATTTTGAAGGCACATGCCATAGCGACTGGATCACCGGAGGAGGCGATGCCAGTATTCACAAGACATGCGGCAGCCCCCATTTCCATGGCCTCACAGGCCTGAGATGGAGCTCCAAGCCCCGCATCAACAATAATTGGGACATCAATCTCTTCAATCAAAATTCCGATCATTTCCTTCGTGCGCATACCCCGATTAGACCCTATGGGTGCGGCAAGAGGCATAACGACACTGGCCCCAGCATCAACAAGACTTCGTGCAACATACAGGTCGGGATTGATATAGGGCAGAACTACAAAGCCTTCTTTGGCCAGAAGTTCAGTGGCTTTGCAGGTCTCATACCCGTCTGGAAGAAGATGACGTGTATCGGAAATGACCTCAATTTTAACCCAGTTTCCACAGCCTGCAGCCTTCGCAAGACGCGCCAGACGAACGGCCTCCTCAGCGGTTCTCGCCCCTGACGTATTCGGAAGTAAACGCATTCCTTGTGGGATATGGTCCATAACACCTTCCTGTCCCATTCCAACACGCCGCAAGGCAACCGTGATGACCTCAGACCCGCTTGCTTCGCACACTCGCGGTATGAGACTGTCGCTGGCGTACTTCCCGGTACCTATAAACAAACGGCTTTGTAGTGCGACCCCTGCTATAGTAAATGTATCTTCCATCAAATCTCCCCCAAATCATCCTAGAAAAAAAGCTGCTCTTTTCTTGCGGTACGTTGCGTTACGCTGCACTACCCTATCCGCCACCTACAAACTGGACAAACTCCAAAACATCATCCGCATGCAAAGGAGTTTTTGCATACGCTTCCTTGGCAATAATGGTACCATTCAATTCGGTGACAACCCGTTCGGTGTTCAACGAAAGCTCCTTAAAAAGTTCCTCCAGGGTTGTACTGAAAATTTCACATCGTTCACCGTTAATAGTCACGTACATAGCTTTGCAGCTCTCCCTTTCAACCGGCGGAACTGCCGGTTCAAAAAACTCTATGCCGAGCACAGCCAAAGTCAAGCCCCTTCCCATACTGAACAAATGGGCTATCGATTGCCCATGAATCGAACCCAGAGTTCCTTCAACTCAAACCTCTGCATGCCGATCAGTTGGGGAAAAGAAAGACATAGTATAGCTGTCATGAACGTGTAGAGCAGGCCACTGATCAAAAAACGCAGAAGAAAAAAGGCGTCACCGAGAGGAAAAAAATATGTTATTTCACGGATGGCAAGGGCCAGTCCGAGCAGCAACACGAGGCTTAAAAGCTGATGGGCCATGTTACGCCAAAACGAAAGAGGAATAAAACGTGCGGCAAACCATAAATAAACGTTGACAGTAATAAACTGCACAAATACCGTCTTTATCGCTAGGCCTGTAGCCCCCAGTCCAAACCCAAAAAGATGATTGGGGGCCAAAAGAATCCAGGTACAAAGGAATCCATAGACGCACTCAAAGGCCGTGATATTACGCAGGATATGAGTTCTGCCACTTGCATGAAAAACAGAGCCTGCCAGTTGTCCGTAGGCCTGATGCAACGGATAAAGGGCCATGATCTGCACGGGAAGCAGCGCATCTACATATTGCTCTCCGCCGAAAAGGGCCACAAGACTTTTTCCCTCGGCAAGCGTGAAACAGGAAAAATACGCGGCGATGACGTAAAGAAGCGGGGCGAAACGGCTGAGAAGACGCCCCATGGCTTTTTTGTCATTTTGCCCCCAGGCAATTGAAAGCTCTCTCATAACAAGGGGGGTCATGGCTGAAACAAAAAGGAAACAGGCCATGCTGACCTTCTGCGAAAGGGCAAAAAACCCCTGCTCTGTACTGCCGTTAAAAAGCTGCAAAAGCCAGCGCTCAAGAAAAAGCATACAAAAAGAAAGAAGTGCCTGGACAAAGAGCGGATGGCTATAGGTAAAGAATTCACGGGAATAGCCGCACAGGGCATCATGTGAAAGGGAGAGGGAAATCCTGCGCCCGCGCCCAAGGAGCTCCCTGTGCGTAACCCACCAAAATCCGAGGGCAGTTGCCGTGAGCATCAGATACTGTTGCAAAAACAGTGTGATAATATTGAGTTCTTTTGCCAGGAAGAGGCCGAGCAGAATGCCGACACAGACGAGGGAAACAAGAGTGCGAAGAATCTCGGAGTGAATGGTCGCCCCTATGGCATCGTTCATGGAGCGCAATACCCGTCCCCACCACGTTAGAAAAGCCCAGAGGGCGGCAAGGGGGGCGAGCCATAGGGGGACAGAGGGCATAATGCAACTGCCGATGGGCTCATATAGCAGAATGCACGCAACGAGGCCGGCAACAAGTGCAATAGCGATTGTCAGCCGCATATAAAAGGCAATGAGACCGGACTCCTCCTGCCGTCTCGAAAGGGCATTGTAAAAACACGTGGAGGTACCCATATCAAGGAAACCGAAAAGCTGCTGAAAAAGCGTCGTGGCAAAGCTATAGTTCCCGTACATGGCAGGTCCCAGCGCACGCGGCAGAAGAGCCTCCATAATAAGATAAACCGGGACGGCTGCCAGATTGGCAAGGAGTTTGAAAAGATAGCGCTGTGCAAGAGGTGGCGTTGTTTTAGACATACGGTAACATTTATCAAAAAGAGCAAATACCTTTGCTTATTTGAAAAAGTGAATTTATAGTTTTCAATACAAAAAAACTTTGGAGATGGATAATAAGCTGTACGTAATACAATCAGACAATATCACATCTATTCAGGAATTCATTTCAAATTCAGGCAATGCAATTCTTCAAAAAGAGTTTCCACCAGAGAATGTTGCAAAGGGCAATGAACACCCGCCACAAGATACGGAAAATACAAAAGAGTTCCCGATCTGCTTAACTTGGGAAAAACTACTAGGGTAGACATCAAAACAAAAAAATGTTTGTACGCCATCTCAGGGAAATTTGCTACCTTCTCTTCCCTCATCTGCTGGCTCTTCACCCCCTGCGTACGGGGAAAATTCTGTTGATTCTCCTGCGGACGCTGACATTCAAGGCATTGTCCAACAGTGCCGACCGAAACACCATTTCAACGTCCGTAAGGCTTGCGGGGCAACACGGTGACCATCCGCGTCTCTTCACGCAGAACAGGGGCGGTATACTACTTACTCCAATCTGCCGAGTGTATCTTTCAGCCTAATCACTATCGAAGATACAATGGATCTGCAACTCATCAAAAATAGAAATATTCATAATTTCGTTTTATTTAATTATATATCTATAAAAAATACATATTATTT
>JAIKXS010000094.1 GCA_024683955.1 Desulfovibrio sp.
TTTTGTTTTTTGAAAAACGGCCTGGTGTTGGATTTTGTTGGATCTCAAAGAAAAATTCCTATAACCTATTGAAATATCAGTACTTATTGATCCAAACGGAATCTACGTCAGCCTTTTCCCCAGAAGGAAAGTGGCCGGAAACTGGATCAGTTGGATAGCGATCCAACTAGCTGAAATAATTCACGTTTTAGGATTGAGTTCAAAAGCTGTTCTACTGACCAAAAAACAAAAGGCATAAGTATTGGATTGAAAAGACGGCGCAGTCTGGGGGAGGAAAGAGAGAGGCAGCCTATAGCCCTTGTAGTGATAGGACGGTTTGTTGGATTAAACCAAGAGGAAAAGGGAAATAGGTCGGGTTCGGCTGTGAGCGTTGGATTGCCGATTGCCGAATCCAACACCGTTGGACGGTTGTTTGGAAAAGTGTATCAGGCGAAACAGGATTGGTGTCAGAACGACTGAACATAGGAGCGCTATGCATGTCCGGTTACCGGAAGAGGAGTCTCAGTTAGCAGCGGCTCTGATAATGCCTTTTTCCGGCGGGAGCAGGGCGACTCGCTGGACTTCTCGGGAAGGCTCCATTACCCATTCCTGTGCAGTAAAGTGGAATGGTTCGCTGCTCGTGTTGGCAATCACCACATCTACTTCAAGGAGGCCCCGACCTACAGCTTTCACGGCAACGCCGGGTGCGGGCATGGAGTAGGCATTAATGATTTCGGGCGTGCCGCCCATAGGCGAAAGTCTCGTCAGGAGCGCTATCACGTTGTCGCTGCTTCCGCTTGTGTCCACATGTGAAAGGGCGGGTAACAAGAGGTTCAGGAATTCACTCATGGAAAACTCGCTGCTTTTTTTCTTCGTTTTCCAGCCGGAGCGCATAGCTTTGAGCTGCTTTGCGCCGCCCGGGCGAGCCTTGTCGAGAAAGTCGTATTCCTTCTCTCCAAGCCCGTCGATCCAAGAGCTGTCGGATTCATCGGCTGTGCGTATTGCCCAGACAATCTTTTGCAGGTCGGCATCTGTCCTGTGTGTTCCCGCATAGTGCAGAGAATCCGTGAGCAGTTCACGCTTGTTCGACGACAGGTAATCGGCAATGGGACGCATGGCGAAGGGTTCTCCACGGGCTGGCACGGGACGGTCCGGGTCCATGCAGAACCCCTTGAGATGAAATTCCATGGCTTCGCCGGGAGCGATGACGAATCCACCATTGACGGCGCGTACGGTGCTTCCCTCGGAGCGTCCTTTGCCCTTTCTTCGAGTTTTCGCCGAAGTCGTATCCCTGCTGTTGGGTGAAACGACCTTGTCAAGGTTCTGGCCCTGCGAGGCTGATGTGGATGACGAATCCTGCAGGCCGAACAGCGAGTCTGTAGCTTCAAGGTGCTTGATTATCTCACGAGCTGCGGCCGAGCCATGTGCTTTGGAAATGCCGCCGGTTTTGCCAGTCATGGCAACGCAGCCGCCAGCACACAAAAAGCCGATGCCGACGGTAAGAATGCTGGTGCTGCGGAGAAAATCGCGTCTGTTCATGGACTTCACCTTGGTAAGTGGTTTTGGTTATAAGAGGAGTAAACAATCGGAAAGGGATCGTCAAAAAATAGTCTTTATCACCTCATGATGATCCATCTCGACCGGGTCTTCCGCTGTATCTCAGCCCAGTGCAGCTGGCTTTCCTTCACCAGCGGAAGAGTACATGGAGCGTTCGCTGGATCTCCACGAGCATCTGGTACGGCATAAGTCAGCGACTTTCTTCCTTCGTGCGAGCGGCCAATCCATGATCAATGCGGGAATCTTTGACGGTGATTTGCTTGTGGTTGACCGTATTATCCCTGCCTCACACAACAAGGTGGTCATCGCCGCTCTGGATAGTGAACTCACTGTGAAAAGGCTTGTCCGACGCAGTGGGAGAGTTTTGCTTGCACCGGAGAATCCAGACTACCCCGAAATCGACATCACCGGGCATGAGTACGTACATATCTGGGGCGTGGTGACGTATGTCATTCACAAGCTGTAGCTGACAACTGAAGGGTCAGCATACGCAGGTAGCCCGATACTTAACGTGGGCTCTTTGCCTTGCCTATGCTGATCAGAAGTGGTTCAGTACCAGCCATTTTGTCAGAGATGGTCTTTAGTGGCCGTCTTTTTTTTCTTGCGGATGGTGGGCGTCATCACTGAACGCAAAATTGTTTTTGATGTATCATTTTTGTTAAGAAGAGGCGCCTCTCGTGAATGCCTAGGCTGGTACCGTCGTTCAGCTTTCTCAGCTTTACAGAATATTCGTTTGATTTCTCCTCACGGTCAACTTTTTGCCATCTCTTACCTTCGGTTCTTCTGAATTCTGCGTAAATTGCATACTTTTCTCCCAAGGGCAATATGCCCCTCCCAAACCCCCATCCTCTCTCCATGGCCTCCTCCGTTTTCAAAAAGGGGCCACCTCTTTGTGCCGCTATAATCACCGAGAAAAGATCTTCTTTGTAAAATTCTATTGCTGATACTGTTTACGCAGATGCATGAGTTTTGATAGGATAAAATCACAGTTGAAGCAGCACAGCATTATCCAAACCCGTTCATGATGAATTTTGCCCACTCCTCTGTTATCTGATCACGCCTGAGTTGATTCTGTATGCTCTCTGCAATCTTTTTCTTATACAATATAAAGGATTCTTATGACGAACAGATTTCTGCCATTCTGTTTTGTGAGCCTCTTTTTCTGCATTCTCTCTCTTTCTGCCTGTCAAAATGAGTCAACAAAAGTTATTGGTGTTGTAGATGTAGAACGGGTGTTGACTGAATCCGTTCCTGGTAAGGCTGCCCTGGCCCATCTAGAACAAGCCAAGGCTGTGCTACAAAAGGGACTTAAGGATCTCGAAGAGGAATGGAAGGATGCTTCTGATGAAGAAAAACGGCGCGTTCTTACTGAAGGCCTGGCTGCCTTGAATAGACAGATGGCAGTTGAGGAACAGACAGCAAGAAAGGTCGTGGCCGACATCATGCTTGAAGAAATCAGAGGTTGGCGGCTTACCCACAAGGCATCTTGCGTGATTGCTCGTCAAAATCTGCTCGATGCAGACAAAACCGTGGATGTCACAGATGAAATTTTGCACGCCATGGCTTCAAAAACAGCAACATTTGCGCCTCTGCCCACGGTGAATATCAAGAAAAGAGACAGTGCTCAGCCTGAGAAAGAAAAAGGCCCAGAGCCCGCTGCCAAATAGCTAGCGCGTACATAGTTCACGAAAATTTTTCATACACTCTCACCTGGAGAGCGCCATGATCCCCGTATTCAAAAACATAGTTGGCTCTATCAAAAGTCTTCTTGGCATTTTCGCTTGCCTACTGCTTGCGATGCCGGCGTGGGCCTATAACTTTTCAGGCTACCTCACCGGAACGACGACGAATATGCAGTTCCGCCTGACGAATGAGGGCTTCTACGTCGGCAATTATTTCACGCGTGACTATCTCGAACCTCCT
>JAIKXS010000052.1 GCA_024683955.1 Desulfovibrio sp.
CTTCCAAGCAAAAAAAATCCCCCGATTTTCATCGGGGGAGAAGGTGATGGTTTCGAAACATTTCTGCCCGGGGCTAATGATACGACGAAGGTGTTCCGGGATCAGGCATGTTCGCGTATTCCACGCCTCCGCCGCAGTCAAACTTCATAAGAAGGCGTACATAGAGGTTCTTCCAGTCCTCAACCGTTTTCATGGCATTCTCATGCAGGACGTCGGTCAGCTCCTTTATGCCGAGCTTTGAGGAGGCGTCAAGAAGACGCAGGGAGCGCTCCTCCGATTCCTGCAGGGCCTCTCTGACAAGAGGCGCCATGACGCTGTAGAAGCCATGTGCCAAGGCCATTACCTGAGAGGAAGCCCAGAACATCTTTGACGGATCATAGGTGTCACGGAGGACCTTTGTATACGGAGAGGGCAGGGGGGCCACTGTCAGGGGAACGTAGGGATTTTCAGCCGGCGTATTCATGGAGAGCCATACGATGGGCACGGATATCCGTCCCCCTGCCTCGGCAACATAAGAATGACTTATCTTGGCTGAAAGGATGGCTCGCTCTGCCTTTTCTTTTCCATAGTGGAAGGGGGATCCGAAGAGTCCTGACAGGGAACTTTTGGACTTGTCAAACGTTGTTCCCTGATAGTAATCCCGGTGCAGGCTCATGATATCGCGTGCATCCAGTTTTTTGTCGGGACGTACGGAAAGCGGAAAATCGTCTGCATTCCAGTCCTCCACCCCGGCCTGAAAATTTTTGGAAGGCGCAACGAGACTGAAGCCCCGCCACACACGGCGTTTGGAATAATACGGATGGTTATATTCCTTTCCCTGAAGAGACAGAACCCAGTCGAGACGTCCCTTTTCGTCATAAACGGCCCAGCCTGCATCAATGAGTTTTTTTGGAAGAAGAGGATTGTAAAGCTGTGTCGGATCCCCTTCTCTGATGGCGCGTATCCTGAGCTGATTTGCGGCAATGGAAAATTCCCCGTCGGGAATCTTCTCGGCGATCCATAGTCCCCCTTTCTGGCCTTCGGGGCCCGGCTGCATTTCAAAGAGCCATCCCTCATTCCTGTCCGCGACAAAGAGAGCTTCTGCCGTCCCCCAGAGACCGTATGTGTCGACAAGTTCTCCCATCAGCCGCACGGCCTCCCGCGCTGTTTTACAGCGTTCAAGAGCCACGCGTCCGAGTTCACTGGAATAAAAAATGCCGCCCCCCTTCTTAACCTCCGTTTCCGGTTTCCGTTCGGAAAGATCCGTGCACTCACCAAGCATCAGACCGTGTTCATTGAGCAGGGGATAATCCCCGTCGATATAGGCATAGGTGTGTTCCACCTCGGGGATAAATCCAATGGGCTTTGTATGCGGTTTCCCGGGAAAATCAAAGGCTTTGTCCCGTTCCGGGGCAACGAGATAGGGATCATCGAAACAGTTGTACTCAGGCAGGGGATCAAGGGCGGCAGCACTTGGATAGACCGGACGCATGCTCCCCTTCTTGTGATTTTTTGCGGACACAAACGCAAAATTGGGACTGGAGCCAAAGGCGTCGTTGGAGTGGGAGACAAGCACACTGCCGTCTTTCGATGCCCCTTTTGTCACAAGAGTCACTGTGCAGGCATAGGTATTTGTACTCAGAAGTATAAATGCCGCAAGCCCATACAGGAATATTTTGACTGTGTTCATCAGTGCTTTTTCTCCTTGGAGTGCTGATGTGAACGGAGGGGGAAAAAAGATCTCAAAGATGCCTAACGTCAGCGCGTATCTAATGAAACGGTATGGCAGGCCTTTCTGAAGATTTTGAAGCTGTTTTTTTCCGTATGGCCGATATGAGCCCTTTTCCTGTTAAAGAAGACCACATCCGTCACATACAGAGGCTCAGGTTTGGCAGAAAAATGGGAAACTCATGACTTGCACGAAGATTCGTACATCCTTTAGACACCTCTTGAACCTCATTTTTTAGGCATCCTTTGAAACGTTGCAAGAGGAAAATTGCGAGAGAAAGATTACAATATCGTCAGATACAGAAGAAAGAGCGGATGGGGCCTGACACATGTGACGGGGTGTTTACGAGAGCATTTTTGCAGGATTTCGGAATAAAGAGTATGGGCCGCTTCCATGCCTTCCGTGTCAGGAGGGCGAAAAGTGCGCTACGCTGATTTTTCCAATATACCGTGCCCAGGATAGTTTTTGTCTCTGATATTCCGTGGCCCTGATATTCCTGTTCCCCGGACATTCCGCTCTCGGAATATGCCGCTTTCCGAATACCCTGCTTTTTTGGGAGAGACCTCCCGGACAGGCTGGCATAGAACCGTCAGGATCGCCCGCCGTTAAAAAACGTGATCGGGGGCTCGTGCTGAAGGAAGCCTTTGTCCGTGCACTTTTTATAGAAGAGTGCGAGACCTGCCTGTTCTGCCTCGCCGAGTGTGTAGCGGAGAGCCTGGGTATAGTAGTAGGTCCGTTCGGCGGCTGTAAGGAGAGGCGATTCCTTAAGGGAGTGAAGACAGGTGTCGAGATGGGAGAGTCCCCAGTCCCGGCTCTGCCTGATGAGTTCTGTCGGGTCGTCGTCAAAGGTTTCACAGTTCTTCTTGTTGACGATCCAGAGGGCGAAGACAAAGGGGAGCTTCGTCCATTCCCTCCAGAGGAGGGCGAGATCGGCGCAGTAGGGATAGAGTTCGTTGTTTCTGAGCGAGAGAGCCTCATCGCCTATGGCCAGAACGGCCTTTGGGGGATTGCCGTTTCTGATGGCGTCTGAGACGGACCCCCTGATGTAGAAGACCGGGACATCCAGATAGTCCGCAAAGAGTAGTTTTGTCAGAATGACCGAGGTATGGCTCTGTCCGCTCAGAAGGATGGTCGTGCCGGCCAGCTCGTCAATGGGGCACTGTGAGAGAAGAAGGACGCTCATGACCGGACCCGAGGAAGAGATACTGAGATCCCTGGCAATGGCGTACTTTTCCCAGTTGCGGGCGTATTCGATGCAGGAGCAGGATGAAATGTCGAGGGCGCCTTCCCGCATCAAATCGTTCAGCACGGCCGGCGTTTCGTGACGGAAGGCGAAGTTGTGGGAAATAATGCGTTCTTCAAGGGCGTAATAGACGGGAAGAACGTTGATGAAGTTGATTCGACCGAGGGATATGGTCTGCAAAGCTGCCTCCACAAAAATACAGGAGCGACGGAAGGGGTCAGGATGTCTTTCCGTGCCCGTTGAGAGGTCTGTAGTCCTGTGTACGCTGTACGGGCGTAAAGTTGGCACGCCGTATGACGGCGTTTATTTCATCGCGCGACATACGGTAGGAAACACCGGCCGCAGCCACGACGTTTTCTTCAATCATAAGGGAACCGTAGTCGTTGGCGCCGTAGAAGAGGGCGAGCTGCGCGACCTCGGGTCCCATGGTCACCCAGGAGGCCTGAATGTTGTCGACATTGTCGAGCACGAGCCGTGAGATGGCAAGAAGGCGCAGATAGGCCGGAGAGGGAAGACTCTGGCAGTGTATGCGCGTGTTGTTGGGCTGGAAGGTCCAGGGAATGAAGGCCGTGAAACCGTGGGTTTCATCCTGGAGGGCCCGTACGGCAAAGAGGTGGTCGAGCCTGTGGCAGACCTCCTCCTCGTGTCCGAACATCATGGTCGCCGTTGTGCGCATGCCGAGCTTGTGGGCTTCGCGCATGACGGAAAGCCATTCGTCGGCGCTGCATTTATTGGGGGAAACCCTTGCCCTTACCTCGTTTTGCAGAATCTCGGCACCGCCGCCCGGAATGGAGTTGAGACCGGCTTTCTGAAGACGCTTGAGAATCTCCGGTACGGGGAGGTGAAAGAGGGTTGACCAGTAGTGGATTTCCGGAGGGGAGAAGGCGTGGATATGAAGATCAGGCCATGTCTCGCGCATCCAGGAAAGGAGGTCTTCGTACCATTCAAGGGGCAGATCGGGATTGTGTCCGCCCTGGAGAAGAATCTGTGTGCCGCCGAGCCTGATTGTCTCATTGATCTTCTGCCGCATGGTGTCCCGGTCGATGACGTAGGCCTCGGGATGGCCCTTCGGGCGGAAAAAGGCGCAGAAACGGCATCCGCAGACACAGATGTTTGAATAGTTGATGTTCCGGTCGCCGACGTAGGTGACGACGGGCTCCGGATGCTTTGTGGAGCGGACGTGGTGCGCCAGGGCCGCAAGCGTCTCAAGGCTTGCCCCCGCATAGAGGGTTTTGGCATCTTCATAGTCAAGACGCCGGCCATCAAGACATTTCTGGGAAAGACGCCGTATGGATTCCGGCTCGGAAAAGACCGAGTGGGCCGGTGCAAAGAAAGGATCCGCATGGGGCGTTTCCTTCTTTTCGGAGACGCTCTTAAAGACAGCGTTACGGCGTTTTGGGATAAAGCCCGAATCGGTGATCATGCGTTCAAGCTGCTCGATTGTGAGAGCCTGGGCCGAACGTGCACCTGCCATATGCCCTATGTGCTCTTCGACAATTGTGCCGTCGAGGTCGTCTGCGCCGTACCAGAGTGCCGCCTGGGCGAGTTTTACGCCAAGCATGACCCAGTAGGCCTTGATATGGGGAATGTTGTCGAGGAGAAGGCGGGAGACGGCTATGGTGCGCAGATGATCAAGACCGTTGACGGGGCCTTTCCGCTCCTCCGGCAGGGCAAGACGGTTGTTTTTCTGGAGGAAGGGAAGGGGGATGAAGCAGGTGAAGCCATGGCTTATATCCTGCTGGGCCCGGAGACGGAGAAGGTGGTCGACACGCTGCTGCAGTGTTTCCACGTGTCCGAAGAGCATGGTGCAGTTGGTCGTGATCCCGAGAGCATGGGCCTCGCCAGAGACCCTGAGCCAGGTTTTGCTGTCGGCCTTCTGGGGACAGAGCCGCGCCCTCAGTGTCTCGTCAAAGATTTCCGCGCCCCCGCCAGGCATCATAAGAAGAC
>JAIKXS010000084.1 GCA_024683955.1 Desulfovibrio sp.
AGGAACGGTGTTTACCCCTTGTCTAGATCCGCCCTTGACGTCAAGACCTTTTGCGTCGAATCGGATGCATCCATGTCTGCGGCATCGTTATAGGAGAAATCTCCAGTGCCATGATGAAATCCGCGCCACACATCCCTATCACTTTTTCGACATCACAAAGGTGTGCCATTGGGTAAACCGGGTTATTATGTGGACGGTCCGACCGTTGCTCATCAGCCTTGTGGCATCTGTTACGGAAAGACTGCAGAAGTTCTTAAATACTTATCAGGCCTTCGCTACGCCGTTGCTAAGCAGACGGCTTTAGACGCATTGAAGTCCTCTCCTTTGGCAATAAGCGCCCATGCTATGCGTGCGAGCTTGTTTGCCAGAGCTACCTTTGCCTTGAATCTGCCAACTCTCTCGACAAGTTTTGTTACCCACAGTTCCATGGCATTGAGTGGACGCAGCGGTTGACCGTCATCACCTTTTTTGCGCCGTGACAACCCCATCATAAGGGCATTTGCGGCTAATACGAGTAATGTACGAAGGCGCCGGTTCCCTCTTTTTGTAATGCCCAGAAGGCGTTGTTTTCCTCCGGAGGAATATTCTCCCGGTACAAGGCCAAGATACGCGGACAAGTGACGTCCGTTTTTGAATTGCAGGCCGTTGCCAATTGCGGCACAGAGGGCAACTGCTATCAAAGGTCCAAAACCACTTACCTGCATCAGACGCCTGCAATCGTCAGAGCACGTTGCTTCTGCTTCTATCTGACGGGTAACAGAATCAATTCTTTCGCATAGTGCGGTGTATTCACTGAAATTTTCTGTAAGAACAGACTGAATTCTGTTGTTGAATTCTTTCCGGTGCTCACTGATCAGAGCCCTGAAGTGCGTATCAAAATGTTGAATCCCTTTGGGCATAACAAGACCCAACTCAGCCAGAAAGGCACGTGTTTGATTGACGATCTCTGTACGGTCATGAACAAGCCTCTCCCGACGATCAAACAGAAAGTCCAGTGATTGCTGATCTATACTTTTTACGGCAACGAAGGTCGTTCCCGGGTGCATGAGCGCTTCGCAGATCGCCTGAGCATCAGCCGCGTCCGTTTTATTGCGATGGCCAGGAAAAACTTTGACCCGTTCAGCCTTGATGAGATTTACTCTATGCCCCATGGCAATTAACGTACGGGCACAGGTATGCGCTCCACGCAAGGATTTATCCCTATGGTGCAGGGAGGCAGATTCGCCATATATTTCAGAAAGGCCGCACGGGTTAGCTTTCTATTTGTTACAGCGTGTCCTTTGTCATCTGCCATAAAGAGCTGGAACACGTTCTTTGCGATGTCTAATCCGATGTAGTTACCCCGATCCATGTCTGACCTCCCTGGGTTACGTTATTGAATGCAACAGTTCCAACGTATCAAGGATAAACCGGGCAAGGGTTGGACTGCAGTTTCCGGAAAGCCCCAGATACCTAAGGGAAGCTTCCCTGGAGCCGTGTCGTAGCTCGTACGTGCCGCAGTCGAAGGCGACCGTCAAGGGCGTACAACGACGAGGAACGAGTGCCCCCTTGACGGGAGGCAAGACAAGGCACTGTCGGCGAGCAGACCGGCGGAATGGGAGCTTCCCTGGTGAGTGGAAGCTGCCTTTTAACAATGTCAATGGTGCTAAATCGCTTCGGAACAGGTTAATTCCGGTAGAAAAATGCATGTTCATCCCTCCTTCTTCTTCTATGAAGGGGCGGATCTATCACATCACTATTCGTACAGAATACCCGAATTTCTAGGCGAAATTGTGGGGCCCGACAAGGGGGAGGCGGGGATCTATGGGAAAATCTTTATGGGGCCGAGTATACATTTCCCCCTTAACCTCCCGCTATCTCAAGGTGTGGTACACCTGAAGTCCCTGAATTTGCTCATAAATTTTTGAACACAAGCGTACCACACGTTTTGTCCGGGGCGTGCCGCTTTTCCTCTAGCTTATGCCCCTTATGGAACTACTGAGCTTCTGCGAAACCCTGCTGCTGATGACTTTCGGATCGCCTTCAAGGTTCACGGTCATCTCGTAGTTTATCCTGACGGAGCCAAAAAACGTCTTGTCCTCCATGCCCGTCAGGCGATACGTCATTGAATGTCGAACGACTGCCGTCTTGCCGTCTTTCGACATCTCCATCCCAACGTGCATAGGGGTGCCGTCATTTAATATAGGTAATTTGAATTTACCCCAGGGCCGCGTGACGAACTTGCTGACTCCGTCCTGCTTCAATATCTCCGAATTCTGTTGCATCGAGAGAAAGTTCAGGGGGCCCAAGTTCGTCTGTCCCATGAGGGAACTGACGAAGCGATGTATCTTCGCATGCCGCGCCTTCATCTCAACAGAAAGGTCGGGCTGCGCGTGATTTGGCGTCAGCGTATCCTTAAATTCCGCTACAAAGTTATCCCGGGATTGATTGAGGTACCCTTTGCCACCAATGCTGTAAAGATTTCGAGGAACGTCCACGCCTATGTTCTTATTAATATTGTCTTTCATCTGGTTATCTTTTCCGACATAGTCATTTGCTATCTTATTCTGCCAGTATGTAAGGTAGTCGGCCAGAGCTTTCGGACATTGATCGTAGCTGAAATCCTTCCAGTGCTGCATGCTTGCTGCCATGCGCGTGGCCGTCGCCAAGGCCCCCGTTCTCTTCGAGTCGGTACTCAGGTCGAGCCCGCCGATGAAGCGGCGCATAAGGGGGTGCAGGTGCTCCGGAAGCTGGATCTGCTGGAGGATCTTCTCGCCATTCTGCAGCGCATTTTCCAGTTTCTTCTGCAGTTCCCCGGTCGCTCTGCCACTGCTGATGTCGTCGGCCTCATTCGGCTGGAGCCAGTCGTCCGCGATGATGCCTCGGCCGACGTGCAGGAGAGAGAGGTCAGATGCGGGTTTGTGCTGACTGGAAAGCTCCAAGATCGTGTCCGCCGGGATGCGGGCCATGGACATGGCGAGGTCCTTGTGCTGCTCCATGAAGATCTGCCGCATCATGTCGCGCATCATATCGAGGTCATTCTTGTCGACGCCCTTGGAGGGGAGGTATTTCCCCATCTGCATCTCGAAGTCTTTCAGACCGTTGATTACGTCATTGCTCTTGAATTTCTTATTGTTTAATGCAGCAATGAGCTTGTCGGCTTTGATATGTGTCGCGCCTTGCCTGGCCACATCAAGGATCAGGAGCAAATCCAGAGTTTCGACCTTACCGGAGAGCACCTTGTCGATAAGTGTGTTCTGTACCGCATCGGGAAGCTCGGCCTTACCGATTGCGGAAAGAGCGTCTCTGATGGCGTCCATGCGCGCATCAAATCGATTCGTACACCATTTGGAGAATTTTTCCGGATCCATGAGGTCTGCCCACATCTCCGCTTTGAGCGACATGAACTCATCGTAAAGGGCATTCTGTTTGCTAAGCCCTTTCTGCACACGGCTTTCGGTCAGACCGTAACCCTTAGCGAGCTGCGAGGACTTGCTCGTCCTGAAGTCATCCCACTTTGACTGAAGTTCGTTCCTCTTGACGATGACACTGTCAATGGAAAAATTCTGAAAGATTTTTCGGACATCATCAAGGCTCTTTGCCTCGGCGATCCGCGGCAGCTGATTGATGATGCGATTCCTGTCCAGATCCGAGAGTTGAATGTCATCGCGACCTTTGTTCCGGAGGCGCGTGACTGCGTCGTTAAGCACCTGGTTGACAGCACGTTCCCGGAGCTTGGGCGTCAGCAAATCCTTGACGAAGCGAACGAGGTCCTCTTTTTTCAGATGCGTGTTAAGGTTGCGCACGCGCCCTGCGAGAGCCTGTCTGACGGTCTTGCCGGACGTGATCTCCATGTCGAGGACGGCCCTCATGTCGGACGGGAGCGCGTCGTTGCCGTACGCCGTCCTCAGATCCTTGACGCCGTCGTAAACGGCCTGGTTAAGATGCAGCGGCAGCGTCAGCACTTTATTTCCATCTTTTTCGATTTTTTCCGCAAGGAATTCGTTGGAGTTTTTCACTCCGCCCGACACAATATTCGACGCTGAAATATACACCATTTTCGTGTAGGTTTCACTCTTCTCAACCAGCGTTTCAAGACCGTCCTGACCGTGCAGCGCCTCGGCAAGTCCGGGAGTCATGCCAAACATGACCTGGGATGCAATGTCATAAAAGGGCGCAAAGTCTTCAATTCCAAGTTCTCTCAGAAAGTCCGGGGGGAACTGCTTGACAAGCTGTGTTTTGATACGATTCACCGCCTCGGAAATCGCATCGACCAGCTCCTGCCCCTTCTTTCCGGCGTCCAGCTGTTCCTTAAGGTATTGTCCGGCTCCGCTTTCCTTGACAACCGAGAGAATTTTCATCGGCTTGAAGCCTTTCTTCAGGGAACCCGACATAAACTCCGACTTCATGCGCATCTTGAGCTCATCTGATACATCGTTAAGCCCGTCCGTCTCTTCGGCGAGCTTCACGTGACCTTCGACGAAATCCTCGATGGCCGTTTTGAAAGCCTGTTCGACATCCAGCTCGGTCTTGTTATCGAACTGCCCCCATTTAATCTCCTTTTTGAATTCATCCATCTTGCTCTCGAGGGGGGCAAAATTCGCTGAATCCAGTATATTGCCGACGTTTAGGGCCATCTTGTCGGCTAGGAGCTTCGCCGCGGTCTCCCTGCCATGCTCCATGCACGTATTGGCCTTGCTCTGAAGGCGAAGGTTGGGGAGCTTCTTTTCCATCTGTTCCTTCATCAGATTCCGAAGACTTTCGAGGTCGTTGCAGTCTTTCAGCCCTTTCCTGACATTGCTGTCATCTCTCACCTTAGAGGCAAAATTTTTGATGTCGCTTTCATCCAGCTTCAATCCGTGTTCCTTGGCAAAAGACGCCGCCACCTCTATGGCGGCCCGCTTCCGCACCTCGGCATTGATGTCCTCCCTGATGAGATCCTTCAGCTTGCCTTTCCATTCCTCGGCGGAACATCGTGCCAGTTTTCTCGGAAGGTCAAAGTCGGAGATGTCGGTGAACTTCAGAGTGTCCGGTATCACGTTTTTCCCGAACATCTCCCGAAATTCATCGATGACCTGCTTGCCGGCGTCCTTGACGAACTGGGGCAACTTTGCGTAGCCATTGCTCTTTTCTCGCAACAGCGACTCAACCTTTTGCTGTTCGGTCGGTTCGTGTGCTGCCACCTGATTGTTTGTCGGCACGTTTCCTGACCGCTGATTGCCGGGAACCCTTGGCTGCGGAGGTTCCGCCGCCCTGACTAAGCCGAAAAACCGGCCTAAGGAGGTAAAAAAAGATCTGATATTGAAGCCTAACGATGCCTGTTGCGTATTTGAAACCCTGGCATTCTGCAACTCCCGGGGGATGTTGTGCTCCTCCCGAGCGGCGATTTGTGTGGTGTTGACGGTGGTATACTGGCTAGAACGAGCAATGGTTGGCCCGATTTGCGACATATGGATACTCTCCCGTGAAGGTTGCGGTTCATGATGAAGAGTAGCATTGCGGCCCGTCTCTTCTTGAAAAGAGATATTACATCCCTGTTCACATTTAATCTATTACAAAAAGTGTGAAGATAGAAGTCCAGCTGCTAAGCTCAGAGCGATGTCAAACCTAAACTCTGGTTTGTGATTAACATGGGTAAGCAGGTACTTCATTCGTTGAAATTGAAGGCGGTAATACGCATCTCTAACATTATCCTGAATCAGTGAACAAATGTAGCTTAAATTTATAGACCCCTTTTAGTGGCATTTTTTCAAAAAACAAAATGTGATTTTGACATAAAATTAGCAGAAAACGATGTTTTTATATTAAATATTTATCCTCTTGAAGGTGTT
>JAIKXS010000086.1 GCA_024683955.1 Desulfovibrio sp.
TGGCAGAAAGGATCCGTGTATTACACTTGAACGTGCGGAAGCCGCATACTGACTGCCTTATTTAAGATCTCTTCCTGAACGTGCCTCTCGTAAGAGAATGCCTCCCCGTATCAGGTGAGCCTTCCACGTTGCCATTTCTCCCGTGACGCGCCATCCTCTGGGAAGGTGAAAGGGGGGGGCCTTTGGCGCTGGTCTTTAACACACCGTGACGCCAGCCCGGCACTGGAATTTTCTAGTCTTTCAACGCATAAGGGTATACTCTTGAAAAGGGGTTGAAAGATACTCCTCTCTTCCTCTGGAGCTCCCAACGATTCTCCGTTGAGTGCGGTATAAGGCTTCGGGAAACGGACGCATCCTATCCGGAAAGACTTCTTTGATACGTGAGCACTGCTTGCCCATCCCTTTCGTCTCATGGCGTCAAGAGGGGACAGACTCAGCCCAAGCCGGGCTTTACGGGATCTTTTTCGCTGTCCTTTTGCTGTCTCATGACTGCTCTATGAAAAAAGCGATTCTTCTTGTTGCATTCGGAACGATGACCGTACAGGGACGGCATGTGCTTGCCGTCTTCGACAAACGTGTACGCGCGCACTTTCCGGGGATATCGGTCCGCTGGGCCTACACGTCGACACCCCTGCGTGAGAGACTTGCGTTACGGAGATGCAAGAGCGATTCCGTTGAGAAGGCGCTGCGCAAAATGCTTTTTGAGCATTTTGAACGTATTGTTGTGCAGCCCCTGCAGACGATATCCGGCTTTGAGCATGAGGAGATTTTGAACATCATCGGAGACCTCGGAGGCAGGGGCGACACGGAAATCGCTGTCGGAGCGCCGCTCCTGGCCTGCGAGGAAGATGTTTTCCGTGTTGCAGCGACCCTTCTTTCCCATCTTCCTGAAAACCGGGAGGAGGGGGAGGATGTTATTTTTATGGGACATGGTTCAAAGCATCCGGCAAACGTGCGCTATGCGGAGCTGCATAGCGCCGTGCAGGCAAGAGATGTTCATGTCCATGTGGGAACCATGCAGGGACCCATAACGCTGAAAACCCTTCTTCCTTCGCTTTCTTCAAGACGTGTCTGGCTTATGCCTCTTCTTTCAACGGTTGGAAGGCACACGTTGAACGACATGGCAGGTCCGGGCAGGAATTCCTGGCGTATGCGTCTTGAGGCGGAGGGCTATCTCTGTGAACCTGTTTTAAAAGGAACCGTTGAACATTCGGGGATTGCCGATATTTGGCTCGATCATCTCCTGGATGTCGCAGAACCGCTTTTTCTGCACGCATAGCGGAGAGGGCGGAGAGCCGGTCATACCTTTAACTGGCTCGCCGAACTGTGATATCCGGGAACTTTTGTCATACAGTCTGGTATTGTGAAGAACCTTTAGTGTATAGAAGCGGGGGAAATATGCGCAGATTCGTTCTCTGGGGTATTGTGATGTGTTTTCTGACGGGCACCGTTGGCTGCATGTCTTCATCCACATCAGGAATGAAGGGGGCCGGGGGAGAGGTGTATGAGGCAACCGCGGGTGGCGCCGATGTCTTCAACCCGTGGCGCAATGACAAGCTGCCCACGGCGCGCTCGTTGTCAAAGGACGGCTCGTCCATTCTCGGAGCCATGGGCGGAGGGGCCCAGACCATTCAGTCAGAGGCAAAACACAGACGCTTCTGGCGCGAGGAGATCTATCCTGTCGTATTCGGCAGCCCTGCTTCGCCGCATGAGATCATAGCGATTCTTGATTTTGCAAACCCTGCGAGCGAAAAGCTCTGGAGTACTCTCGTAACGCTCAGTCGCTCACTTGATCCGAAAAGCGTCAAGATTGTTGTCTTTGGCAAGAGCAGTGAACTCTACGGTACGGATTTGATGGGTCTTTTTATCTGGATTAATCATGAGCGGAAAGGACAGGGCATGACGGCGCTGAGTTCCATGCTGCATCGTTGGAATGAGGTGAAGAGCGCCCAGAAACGTCATGGACGGGTGAAGGTCTTTGCCAATGAGTATGATTCAACCGCCAAAACATCGGATTATCCCATCCATTACGGGATTCTTTCATCACTCAGACCCGGTGTGGCTGAAGCTGACGAGCTGGCCGTGTCCCGTTACAGCTATGACGCGGGAAATGTGAACATGTACCAGGCGACCCAGCTTGCCAACTATTATGGCGTGAAGGGGCTTCCGACCGTTATTGTTGACGGAGATGTCCTCGGTCAGGCGAGTGAAGGCAATATCCGCGCGGCGCTTGGCGGAAAATAGAATGCCGGAGATATCTGACCGGCAAGATATTCGGGATGCCCGTTTCGCTAGCATGGGTACCCGGGTAATCTTCTGATCTTCAGGAATGCGTTTTCTAACCTTTTGGGACTCTCTTCGGATGCATTCGGGAAAGAAGTGCCGAAGAGCTTGAGAAATGTTCATACTGGGCTTTTTTAGAAGGAATGCCTGGTAATACGCAGTCTGCCAATAGAGCATTGTTTTCCCGACCCATGTGGCAGAAAGCGGCATAGAAGCATTTTGGAGATTTTCATCACTGAAAGGTAACGGCTGTCTCACAAATGTGAGGCGGCCGTTATTTTTTTTGTATGTCCTCAATTTAGGAGAGAGCGCTAAATAATACGGTCGTATGAGAATATTTCGGCCAGGTGTGAAAAATTTTCGCTACGACGTATCCATTTCTTCGCGATTTTCTTCATTCTTATGGCCTTTTTGCTCGTTTTCACGGTTTTTGGGCGCACTGCTCC
>JAIKXS010000003.1 GCA_024683955.1 Desulfovibrio sp.
AAATATTTTAAAATTACACACATATAATATCTTTATAAAGGCTTACAAATATCTTTTTGTAAAAAAACAACATCTACCTTGCTGCATCTTACCCTATAATAGCAATGCTAAAAATCTCGATTTTTATGAAAAACGTTGAAAGCTTTCCTTGAGGCTCACTGCTTGAGCAAAAAGTGCTAAACATTAGATATTTTTAGGGCTTCATAATATAATAATGCTAAATAAGGGTAGCTTAATAATTTCAATATTGTCAAGAAAATGTTAATATAAGAATGGATCTGGTCGGAAATCGCCTCGGCGACAACGGCCTGCACCAGATATCCGTGTTAAGCCGTATGTCGTTTTACCTCTTGCTCCGGCTGCATAGGATGAAGACATACCGTGATACGGGTACCATCTCGCATCTGCCGTTCAAATCCGACTCTTCAATCAAGAGTATAAGCAGAATTCACTTCTTTCTCTCCGCGTCTGAAGGCCTAAGGATCGTCTCTCCTCCGAGCGGCGAATCCAGGCAGGGAACGATGACGCCCAGCATCCGGAAACCGGCCATGACCACAAGCGACTTTCTTTGTCAACGCCGGGTTATATGTTATGGGAAATTCGGTTAAAAGAAGTCCTTCTTCATCAAAAATTCCGCGTCGACTCTGCAATCTGATAAAACACAGATCCCTGCAAAGACTCCTTATTTTGTCATACCCTAAAAACCTTTGTAGCTGCAGATCAGCATAGCGTTTCTTTTTCCGAAATACCTCGTACACCCAAAAACCATCTTCTCCGCTGACAGATTCAACCTTACAACGTGCCCTGTGGAAAAACGATATGAACTCAACTGTTGTAAGTTATTTCTTTGTAGCACGACAATCATCAAAAATGACGAAAGTTCACCAAAAACGACGAATTCCCAAGAACATCACCCAATGTGATCTCGCACAGAAAAACGTAACATACTAAAATCCTTATAAAAAAATTCCTATTATTATTGGCATGTTTCCTGCTTAATGTGATTATTCCAGCACAAAGGAATCCCCATGCTAGACAAATCACTTTCCGTCTCTTCACGATTCAAGAATGCTCCGTTAGGCCGTCTCGACGCCGTTCTTGCAGCAGCACACATGATCCCGCGTCAGACAGACGTGCCCGGAATACTGCGTATGGTGAAATACTGCTGCCTACCGCAGATGTCTTTTCAAAGTCTCTGCGTAATCATTGAAACACCCTTAAGTGAACGAAACAGACTATACCTGCTCAATGCGACGACAAACAGCAGCACTTGCGCCCCCGTCCTTCTTCCGTCGGGCGACGCACGCTATACCCTATTCCGCGAGACGGATGTCCGGCTGTTGAACAAAGACGAATTCTTTACTATTTTTCCTTCGGCTGCCCAGAATGATGAATTCAACGAATTTGAGCAATGCGCACTCTTCTCCCCGACGATTGAGATAAGCGGTTACCATGCGGCATTCCTCATAATCTGGTCTAAGATGGCTGCAAGGAACGAGGTTATGCCTTTCTGCCGCGTGCTAAGCGGTATTGTTTCGGCTGCGTTGACCAAAATTTTGCAGACCGAAGAACAAAATATGGAATTGGAGGCGCTAAGACAGGAGCGGGATCGTCTTAACATCCTTGTTGGCATAGGCAATGTGGCCAACAGTACCTTGGATCTGACAAGCATGCTGGACATGGTAGCAACAGATCTGCACCGTTCCTTCCGCTTTAGAGAGGTTGCGCTGGAACTCTATGAATCTGACAGGACAATCCTTGAATATGCCGCACGATTTAAAAATTCACAGGGAAATGACACGCCAAGAGATGTCCGGGTGCCCCTCGACCGTTCTATTCTTCATCACTTTGAACATCGAGAAAGATTGAGGCTCCTTCGCGAAAACACCCTGCAGGACCTCAAAAAAAATGACCCACTTGCTGCGTATTTCCTCGCCAACGGCAGCAGGGTCGTCTGCGGTTTCCCTCTGATATTCAGACAAATGTCTTTGGGTGTGCTGCTGCTTGCCCATTCCGACGCGGATATTTTCACTCAGGATATTGCAAGTCTTCTCTCGCAAGTAGCCGTTCCCATTGCCTGTGCCGTTCACAACGCACGGGAATACGCCTCCGTCAACGCCGAAACGGTGCGTCTTGCTGAAGAAAACGCCTCACTGTCAGCCGCGATCACTCAGCACCAGAAGGATAACGCCATTGTCGGACAAAGTGACGCCATACGAAAAATGCTCCGACAGGTGGAACTAGTTGCCGAAAGCGACAGCACGGTCCTCCTTCTTGGCGAGACTGGCACGGGCAAGGAACTTGTGGCGGAAGCCCTTCATAGATCAAGTAGCCGTAAGTCGCGACCTCTGATTAAGATCAACTGCGCCGCCGTACCTGCCGGACTTTTAGAAAGCGAACTCTTCGGCTATGAAAAAGGAGCGTTCACCGGCGCCCTACACCAGAAAAAAGGACGTTTTGAACTGGCAGACGGGGGGACTCTCCTTCTTGATGAAGTCGGTGACCTTCCCCTAGAACTGCAACCCAAGCTTCTGCGCATCCTCCAGTCACGCGAATTGGAACGACTAGGTGGACGCAACCCTATCCCGGTGGACGTACGATTGGTGGCTGCAACCAACAAAAATCTTGCAGAAATGGTCAGCAAGGGGCTTTTTCGCGAGGACTTATTCTACCGGCTCAATGTTTTTCCCATATACCTCCCACCACTTAGGGAACGCAGAGAGGACATCCCCCTGCTGGCACAGTTCTTCATGGAACAGATAAGCAGGCGTATGCGGAAAAATGTTACACGCATCTCGGCAGATGCTCTTCACTGGCTCTGTGAACAAAAGTGGCCGGGCAACGTACGCGAGCTTGCCAACGTTATTGAACGGGCTGTGATCTGCAGTACTGGCAGGGTGCTTAATCTGGAATTAGAAGGATGGAAATCCAACTGGCAAGACACACAGCCTTCGGGACAAAGGCCTCTAGGGGGAAAACCTTCGGCCGCGCAACCCGCCAATATCAGCGTTCGAGAGGAAATCATCCGGGCGGTACGCGCCTGCAACGGGATCATAGCAGGACAACGAGGAGCCGCAAACTTACTTGGAGTAAACCGATCGACCCTCAATTCCCGAATGAAAAAGCTGGGATTAGACGTAAAGACCATTATGGAAGAAAATTGACAGATCGATAACTTATGGACGCTGCGCAACGCGCGTTCTGAGCAACAAGGAGACATGCTTATGACCGACGTAGGAGGTATCAACCTGGGGGCAATGTTCCACAATGCCACCTCGGGATTGGAAAAGGACGGCCAGGCACTACAAAGCAAGATAGACCAACTTAGTTCCAAGGAAACAGTGGACCAAAAGGATCTTCTTGAAATGCAGTTTGCCATGGGGCAGTACAACGCAAAGCTGGAGGCAATGTCCTCCATCACAAAGAGCCTTCAGGACATGCTTAAGAGTCTTGCTCAGCGCACAGGTTAGGCTTTTCATGCGAGTAAGTCCCCTGTTCTACATGGCAGGGGACTTATTCATTTTGCAAGCAGAAAACCAGCAATCATGTTAAAAAAATGACTATAACATACTAGAATTTTCTTATGCATACTGTGCCATCTTTTATTGATTTACAGATTATGGACAATCAACAAAAAAATGTCCTAGAAATGATTTATAACACACAAAAAAAAACGCTACATTAATACATAATGACGCTCGAAATTAATTAATAGAGATTCAGAAAAACTCGTTAATTGTAAAATATATTTTTATATATAAAATTAAGTAATTAAATAAAATAGATACATAAATATACGAAATAATTCTTTATAATCTTCGCATTAAACAATTAACACATATTTCTCCATTCTTATATTTTTTGTTTCGAGAAAATATAACAAACAGAAATCAGTCAAAAGAATACCTATCCTTCAAAAATACAAAACTTTTTTGAAAGACGTGGAATAAATACATTCAACAATATACAGACATGTCTGCATAACAGGCAATCCCGCAAAAAAACAACAACAATTTTATAGAACACGCTCAATGAAGAGCGTCATCGTATTCAAGGCTAAACCGAGAAAAGCACTTCCGCTCCTCAGGAGGTTAAGATGTTGGAGGTAGCGGCTTCGCCCGCCTACAAAGACTTGCTTGACGCACTGGGCAAGCTGACTGACTGGTTAGAACAGGCCGGGCAGGGTAGCCTGCCCTCCGGCCCACCGCCCTCAGAGCTTGTACAGCAGTTCAACGACGCGTTGAACGCCTCCCCGATAGAAGCCGTACAAGGGACCCAAGCCGCAGGTGTGACAGATGCTTCGGCAACAGAACATGACTCAGTTTCTCAGCTTGATGGTACTTCCCGCTCGCAGGAAGTAACAAACGTTCAAGAAAATTCACCCCCAGACATTCTGGGGAAATCCGATTTCTTTCACCCGGAGAGTGAGCCAGTCCGCTCAACGGAAACCGATATGACGACAGGGGGCCGTCGGTTCACTGATCAGCAGGGCGAACCTGAGATGACAAAGGCGCAAGAAATCAACCTGGACAGAGGACTTGAAACTCTCGACAACGCATCAGGATCATACAAAAAAAATTTCCTTGAGACAGCTCAAGAGCTTTCCGAACTCCTAAGCAAGCCCTCCGCCGAGATCTCGCCGATTGACCTCTTACAAGCACAACGTCTCATGGGCGTCATGAAGGTTCATGGCGAATCCGGCAAAAAAGTTTCGGAAGGCGTCAGCGACACACTTGAACAGCTACTTGAGCAACAGGGATAGCACACTGTGGAGACGGACAGGGGCGGGGTTTCGCCCCATCCTCACGGCACCATGGCACCACTTAACAAACAACGGGAGCACACTCAGGTTTGATGTAAAGGAGTCCAAACGGTTTCGCCAAAAACCCTTCTCTTCACATTTTTAAGTTCTGCATGTTACCAAGCATAAGATCCCCATTTCGGGCTGCTTTTGTAACTGGTACAAGTTTTTATGTTTTTGAAGATCGATTCAAGGTCAAAAAACATAAAAAAAAAGCTAGCTACGACATTTCGTAACTAGCTTAGATCGTGTTTCTGGCGGAGAGAGAGGGATTTGAACCCTCGATACAGGTTTAAGCCCGTATACTCGCTTAGCAGGCGAGCTCCTTCGGCCAGCTCGGACATCTCTCCAAAAAAAGAACAAGAAAAATCAATTCGGTGAATATTACTCATCATTTTTTTTCTGTCAAGGACTCATGCGACTTCAACCACCATCTTCTCACTGCAGCGTCGAAAATACCGTCGCCGCCTTGTATATACAGGCAGACAGCATCTAAAAATTGCACGAAAAAACCGCGTTGATCTCATCCGGGAAAAAACAGCAAAAATGCATCCTACGCTTCCATAGTGCCCGTATTTCCTACACCGCCTGCGACTTCACGGCACCCAAACGGGAACGTACTTTTTTGCAGACACGGTCATCATCTTGGCACACACCCCACTTCCGCCCCAACCGTCTATGGAAAAAAACATCCGCATCAAGCCTGTTGCGCATCATCGCAGACGAACGGCTACTCATTAGCTGCCGCTTGCTCCCTACAGTTGTCACGGTCGGCCAGCCCCGTCAATAATGCCAAATCGAGGGCCGTCGTCCTTCTTGTCACAACCACAAGCAGGGTGTTTAAAGACAGCTTGCTGTGATCACTTACCGTTATACGCGTAGGCACCGTTGCAACAAACTAACTCTGGGTATGAGAACAAATCCCCGAAGCAAAGATCCATCAGGACCGACTTGTAAGAGTTATCCGCTAGATTAGGACGGGGCTCTCACTTGGCGTACCGAAAATGCGACAGTTATCATGCACGGCAACTCAGCCAGTTATTTATTTTTTGACGACCTTCATAATGGTGTTTTTACTTGTTTTGTCGAAAAATTCGACCATTTTTCCGTTTATGCAGGAGATTGGCAAGCTTTTCACAACAATGATCCTCACCAGTCAATGCGCATGTCAGAGGTTCAGAGCAGGACTTACAACCCTGCAGATCCCCAACTGTCGCTTATACAGCGTATATGGCCGATTAAGATGAGGTCTTCACAAACTGATGCGATAGATCCCCCCTTCATAGAAAAAGGAGCGATGAGCATGCATTCTTTTACTGGATTTGACCTGTTCCGAAACGATTTAACACCATTGATATTACCCAAAGGCATGGCCCCACGCACCAGGGAAGCTCCCCTTCCGCCTGACATCGGTGTATCTCCGCAGACTGCAGTTCAATTCTTGCCTGACGCTTATCCAGGGTGTTTCAGAACCGATGCATGAGCCAATGCCATACCCGGGAGGTCAGACATGGACTAGGTTAAATACATTGGATTAGACATCGCAAATAACGTCTTCCAGTTTTTTTATGGCATGTGGCAAAAGACACGCCGTAGCAAGTAGAAAACTCAGCCGCGGGGCTTTTCTGAAATATATGACAAATCTGCCTCCCTGCACTATAGAAATTGAAGCCTGCGGTGGAGCGCATACCTGTGTCCGTACATTGATTGCTATTGGGCATATGGTAAACCCAATCAAGGCAAAACGGGTCAGCGTTTTTCCTGATCATCGCAACAAGACGGCTGCGGCTGATGCTCAGGCTATCTGCGAAGCGCTCATGCACCCGAGGACAACCTTCGTTATCATAAAAACCGTAGCGCAGCGATTACTGGACTTCCTGCTTGATCGTCGGGAGAGGCTTGTTCATGACCGCACAGAGGTCATTAATCAAACGCGCGCCTTTCTCGCTGAGCCGGATCCTGTTATGCCCAGAGAAATTCAACATTTTGATACGCACTTCAGGGCTCTGATCAGTGAGCTTCTTGAAGAATTCAACAACAGAATCCAGTCTGTGCTTGCAGAAAATTTCAGTGAATAACATTACGGTATGCGATAGAATTGATTCCTTTACCCGTCAAATAGAAGCAGAAGCAAGGCACTCAGACGACTGCAGGCGTCTGATGCAGGTAAGCGGTTTTGGTCCTCTGATCGCAGTTGCTCTCTCTGGTGCAATTGGCAACGGCCTGCAACTCAAAAACGGACGTCACTTGTCCGCGTACCATGGCCTTGTACCGGAAAAATACTCCTCTGGAGGCAAACAACACCTTCTGGGTATTACCAAAAGAGGAAACCGACGCCTGCGAACATTACCATATTAGCCGCGAATGCCCTTATGACCGGGTTGTCACGGCGAAAAAGGTGATGAGGGTCAACCGGTGCGTCCTCTCAATCAATGGATCTGTGAGTAATAAAGCTTGTCGAGAGAGTTGGCAGATTCAAGGCAAAGGTAGCTCTGGTAAACAAACTCGGCGCATTGCATGGGCGCTTATTGCCATAAGAAGAGGACTTCAACGCGTCTAAAGCTGTCTTCTCCACAACGGCGAAGTGTAGATCTGATCTAAATATTTAAGAATTTCTGCAGTCTTTTCGTAACAGATGCCACAAGACTGATGAGCAACGGTAGGACCGTCCGCAAAATGTCCAGGATGGCGCGATGGCACACGTTTGTGATGTCGATAATAAATTGGTAGGGATGTGCGGCGCGATTTTTATCATGGCGCCGGAGTTCTCTCTGTAACGATGCCACAGGCATGGATGTATCCGATACGACGCAAAGGGTCTTGACGTCAGAGGGATGATCTAGAGATGGTATTTGAAGGATTGCAGGAATTGCACATCAGATAGCGAAAAGCCATTTTTTAACCTAGCCTTGTTGGACCCGAAGAAAAGCGTGGTCCGGACAGATCTTCCTGTGAACTGTATGCGAAAACCCGCCATTTCGGTGATGTACAGCTGAAAGGCGGCACTGTAGACCAAAGCAAAAGTACGCTAGTCGAAAGCACGTAAGAAGCAGCGTGCTGCCGCAGAAAAATCTAAGGTCCTGAAATACGACGAGTGGTGTATGTCTGAAACCTAACGTTTTATGTTTCATCGGATAAGGTAAAGGGGGGCAGGGAAACAGCCTCGTGCGCGAATATAAGGAGATTCTCCTTCATAAAGACACAATAAAATAGTCATAAAAAAATTATGCGGTTGTGGGTCGCTCACGGCAAAGACCCATTCGGTCACAGCCAGACGGTGACCACGCTTACTCATGCCTTATCACCCGTTCAAAAACAATGGTCTGCACTCCAGACCTACCCTCTCTAGCAAATAAAAAATTTTTATCATTTTCATCTTTTTATTTTCTAGAAAATTAGAATTTCCTTTTCTTGTATTATCTCAGGAAAGAGCTATAAAAACTCACGTTCTTTATTATAACTCTCTGATTTCACCATTGTGTACGCACGCTACTTCGAATTATATTCCCTAATATTCAAAGGTTTTCACGCAATATCGCATTGCGTACGCATCATTTTTTCGTTATGTTGGCATTAGCTTTGCATTTAACAATGTACATGTGATTCCTGTTCGCCAAAAAATTGTCGGCAGGACACAAAAAAACAGAGATCGCTTATGCAGGTAAAAACATTTACGGGTTCTTCCTCCGGGGAAGTTTTGGCGCAGGTAAAAGCCGAAATGGGGCCGGATGCCGTCATCCTTGGCAACCGAACCTATCGTAAGAATGGGGTTATCTGCCATGAAATCACAGCCGGCGTAGAACGTAGCACGCAAACAAGTCAGCATCCTTCCATGGATGCAATGGGTGGATGGAGCGAATGGCAGCGTGACTGGCTCCAAATTAAAGAGCAACTTTTTGCGCTGATGAAGCCGGCAATTCAGATGTCACGCCTTACTCCAAGACAGAGGGTCGCATTGGAGTATCTGCAGCGCGAGGGAGTGTGTGATGAGGTCTCACTGGAACTTTACACACGACTTTTGGCAGCCCCTGGGTCATCAGTCCTCGAATGCCTCTGCGACATGGTCCATGTAAAAAGTTTTGGCCTCGAAGACTGGCCACAGCGTATACACATGATCACGGGACCGTTCGGGAGTGGAAAAACCAGCACAGCATTGCGACTTGCGCTGTATTTGCGAAAAATCAAGCCAGATATCAGGCTCGCCTTCATAAACCTTGACTGTCTACGCGGCAATGGAAGACTTGTCCTCAGACATTGGGCTGAACTTTCCAATTTTATCTATCTAGAAGCCCAAGACGCGCAGACCATGCAGACTATTATGGATAAAGCATCTGCAGTTGACATCTTAATCATCGATACACAGGGACTCCAACGGGGGCAGACACTGCAGAAATTTCTTGAGGCATATGCACTTCAGGGCAAGGATATCGCAGTGCACACCACCTTCACCCCCTTTTGCGACGTACTTCAAACCAAAGAATTTTTACAGCGGTATAAAACAACGCATCCAAGCAGCCTCATATGGACAAAACTTGATGAAGCTGTCAGCTACGGAAATATTGTTAACGTATCAAACGAGGCCAACCTGCCGATATCCGCTCTTTCCTTTGGTGGAGAATTACAGGAAACCCTCGCCCCTGCGACAGAACCTTTAGTATGGCGCCTCGTATTCAAACGGCAACTTCCAAGCCGAGAGGCCGCAACAAATCCTCCTCGGAGAAGCAAATGAGCGGCAAGTTACCTCTTGTTTTTTCCGTCACTTCCGGAAAAGGTGGCGTGGGAAAAACCAATCTATCCGTTAATCTGGCCTGCGCCCTTGTGAAGCTCGGAAAAAAAGTTGTTATTATAGACTCTGATCTTGGGCTGGCCAATGTCGATGTCATCCTTGGCTTAACTCCTCAAAAAAATCTTTTTCATCTTTTTCATGAGGAAGCAAAGCTTGCTGACATCCTTTTCCCAACGCCATATGGTTTTTCGATATTGCCGGCTTCTTCAGGAATGAGTGAAATGCTTACTCTTTCAACAGGTCAAAAGCTAGAACTTTTGGAGGCCTTTGACGAGCTAGAAGATGAACTTGACTTTCTAATCGTTGATACGGGAGCAGGAATTAGTGACAATGTACTTTATTTTAACATGGCTGTTCAAGAACGACTCGTTGTCATGACGCCTGAACCGACCTCATTAACTGATGCATATGCATTGATTAAGGTTCTCAAAATGAACCATGGGGTAGAGAGATTCCAAATATGCATTAATATGGCTGACGATATAAAATCGGCAAAAAATGTGTTCAGCCGACTTTATCAGGCCTGTGACCATTTTCTTGAAGGTGTATCATTGGATCTTGTTGGCATTATTCCAAAAGACAATGCCGTCAGGAAAGCAGTCATTGACCAAAAACCTTTCTTTATAACCGATCCGTCAAGCAAACCAGCTCGTGCCGTAACAACCCTGGCCGATCAGATTGCAAGCTGGCATGTGCCGGAAATGCTAGATGGCAATATTAAATTTTTCTGGAAAAAATTATTATTCCAGTAACCCACACCACCCACTGCTCCGGGCCGGGCAAGCCGAGGAGAGTGGTAACCTAAAAAGGCGAATGCCAAGGATGAAGAGGCGAAAACGAATAAAGGACAAGACCATGAGAAGCACTGCTCTATGCATTGAACAGTCGCCGCCTTGGGAAATATTTGAGGCAGGGCAAACCAGTTGGGAAGATTTCTCACCTCAGGAACAGGAAGAGATTGTGCGTCACTATGCGCCAAAAATCCGTTTTCTGGCGCTCCGCCTCAAATCCCGTCTTCCTCGGAACATTGAGCTTAATGAAATGATAAGCTCCGGTACACTTGGCCTCATGGAGGCCCTCGGAAAATTTAGACCTCAAATGGGAATCCGCTTTGAGACCTATGCGGAGAGCCGGATCCGCGGTGCCATGCTCGACGAATTACGCAGACTCGACTGGTTTCCCCGCTCACTTCGGCAACGCGTTCGGGTTATTGATGAGGCGATTCACAAACTGGAACATAAAACAGGCCATCAGCCTTCCGAGGAAGAACTTCGTGAAGAAACCGGTCTTGAGCTCAGCGAAGTGCGTCAAGGACTTGAAGCTTTGCAAAATCAGCTGTGGCTTTCCCTTGATGCCATAGAAAACTCTGTAGCCACGGACGGTCCTTCGGCCGGTGGTGAACCCTTCTCCGATACTGTTCGCAAAGAGCTTGTAGAACGCGTCGCCCCGCTTGTAGATCGCTTGACGCCAAGGGAAAAATTGGTATTGTCTTTGTATTATACTGACGGAATGAATATGCGTGAAACGGCTGAAATAATGGGCATTACAGAAGGAAGGGTATCCCAGCTGCATGCCCAGGCCCTCAACAGATTACGCAAAGATTTCGCCAGCGCCTATGGGCATGATAGCGAATAGTTTTTAATCATTACAACTCATCAGAGTCATTGCACAAATGAGTCTATTAATACTAACTGTACCTGATAAAAACAAATGTTAGACTCTGATCTAAAGCGAATGCTGAACTAACCGAAATATCTCTTCAAGTACAGCAAGGAACAATTTTTTGATGAAAGGATGAGGCTGATAGTTATTCCCAGAGGGGAAGGACTCATCAGATCATATATTCCCGAGGAGCACAGAAATGCCTTTTAATCCTAACATGCGAGTTCTTATTGTCGATGATTTTTCCACAATGCGGCGTATTGTTCGTAATATATTACGCCAAATCGGCCTTTCTAACGTTGTTGAAGCTGATGACGGAACAACAGCCTGGGAAATTCTTAATCGAGAAAAAATAGATTTCGTTGTTTCTGATTGGAATATGCCAAAAATGCCGGGCATTGATCTTCTGCGTAAAGTAAGATCAAGTGAACAATTTGCTAACTTGCCTTTTTTGATGGTTACTGCAGAAGCACAGCAAGAAAATATTATTGAGGCGGTTCAGGCAAAGGTTTCAAATTACATCGTTAAGCCATTTACTGCGGATACATTAAAACAAAAAATTGACAAAATTTTTCCTTAGAAAGCACTTACGTTATATTTTATTAAATCACCTAGACAGTCTCCGACAATTACTCCCTTAGAAAATAACAAAAGATTCATCTCAAAATTTAATTACCTAATCAGTTAAAACTTTGAGTACTTCAGGTATCTAAACTATGTCACAACGCAGCAGTGAGCCTCCTGCGACAACAAAAACAAATGTTGCGCCTGATGTAGCTGTTGCTCAGTCAAATATGCCAGCTGAAACGGCTGCGGAACCTGTAAAGAAGGTCGAACTCGACATAGAAGACGCGCCGTTTCTGAAAGAAGAACCTCCGGAAGAAAAAGAAGAAAAGCCTACAGAGCCTGAAAAGCCTGAAGAACCCAAGAAAAAGAAAAAACTTCTGTTTATCGTGGTGGGTGCCGTTGCCGTAGTGCTTATAGCAGGTGCAGGGTGGTTTTTATTTGGAGGTAAATCCAAACCTCCCCCTCCGCCCGCGCCAGAGCCCCCAAAACCCGACGTGATAGTAGTTCCGTCAAAGCCGGCAACTGCTGTTGCTCCTGATATAATCAAAGAATTTGAACGTTTTGTCGTGCCTGTCGGGACGTCTCTCTCAGCGACAAATTTTCTGATCTGCAAATTCTCGACTGTTACAAAGAATCCGACAGTTAACGCTGAGATTGAACAAAAAATGCTAGTACTCAGAGATGCCGTATATTTTTATCTGCGTGGCAAATCCTACGAATTTCTGCTTAATCCCGATAACGCAACAACAATAAAAAAAGATCTTGTAGGCATACTCAACGACTACCTAGGACACGGAAAACTGGAGGATGTTCTGCTCGACAGCTACCTTGGACACTAAAAAACAGTCACCCATGAGGTCCGAAAATGAGCGTAGATACTACCATTGCAGTGCTCTATGCACAAACAGGCCTTGGGACTCAATTTGCGCATGCCGCGGCAGTCACTCCTCATGCGCAGGCTGCTTTGACCCGAGTATTTGCCCTTGAAACGCAAAAACAGGAACAACATCTTATAGAAAAGACCAATGAAACCGAAGAAAAGGACATCAAAAAAGACGGTCGTCAAAAGCAGTCTAACATACCCTTTAACAGACGCCGACGTATGAGAGAAAAAAAATCGGATAGCGAGGATGAGTCGGTTCACAACCTGCCTTTCACCGGTAATCTTCTGAATCTTACTGTATGAACACCTCTCTTCTGCTAATACTCATCGTCTTGTCCTCGCTGTTAGAGCTTCTCATTCTGGCTGGTGTACTTTTCTTCTACCGGCGACTCAAAAAATCGGAAGGCCTGATGGGAGTACTTCAAGATAATCAGGCAAAACTTCTCGCTCGTATAGAGACCAATGCTAGGCTTGAACGAGATATTGTAAACTCCTTTGCCCAACGCCAAGCTGAACTTGAGGAGCTGAATGAAAAGCTCGAAGACCGGGCCCAAACTCTCCGACGCCTTTTGGAGCAGGCAGAAGGAATCACTCGCTCTCCCCAATTCTTGCGAGAGATTATCCTCAATGGCCGTAAAAAAGGCTATAACGCACATCAAATCGCCCGTAACGCAGGTCTTAGCGTTGATGAAGTGGAATTAATCCTCGCTCAAGCAGAGCAGGAAAAAAATTCCTAGCAATTCGTAAAAATACTAATTCACCTTTCTCAAATTCATCTCTCCCCCTTTCTTTTCAAGTTTCCCCTCTTTTCTCCCTTTTTATCAAACGCGCCGTAAACCCATTCCTTCAGAACGGGGTCTACGACGCACCTGAACTTGAATCTTTGCCAGCCCCACCTCACATAGCGTTGCAGGCTTGATACCCATCCTTCCTGGTCAATCTGCTGAAAACGCACTTCAGGCTGTTGAGCAGTGAAGTTACAACGAACTTCGAGGGTAATTCACCAGCAGGTGGTGCACCTAGTCATCTTCACTGTCAAACCCAGCAGATTCTGCTTCAAAATCAGCGCACATACTGGCAAATATCAGTTTCAGGTCATCGAGAATCTCGTTGGTGAAGACGTCACGGCGGTATTTTACAACAAAGACCAAATGCAAATTCATTATAAAAAAACAATGTTTCTGCTATGAATATCTTTAGTATTTTTCACAGGCCAACTTCAGTTAAGATATACTGATCCTGCAAGCCTTCAAATAGCAGCTTGTACCTAGTGTCTCTGAAATCGACGTCCGCGTACGTTACTTTATTAGGCTCAAATGTCGCTATGACTGGTTTGTCACGACGCAAAAATGATGATGACGGCCAACCGCTGCATCCTCTTCAATGCAATGGAACTGTGAGTAACAAAGCTTGTCGAGAGAGTTGGCAGGTTCAAGGCAAAGCTAGCTCTGGCAAACAAAGCCCGTGCGTATAGCATGGGCGCTTATTGCCAAAGGATAGCACTTCAACGAGTCTAAAGCCGTCTGCTCAAAAATACGTAGAACATGTCTGATAAGCCAATTTTGCAGATTCCGGAGTCTTTCCGTAACAAATGCCGCAAGACTGATGAGCAACGGTCGGACCGTTTGCATAAAAACCCGAGTTTATCCATGGCGCACGGTTGTGATTTCGTAAAAGCGATAGAGATGTGTGGCGCGGATTTCATCATGGACCGGGGATTGCCTCCTGTAGCGATGCCGCAGACATGTATGCATCCGGCTCGACGCCAAAGCTCGTACGGGAGGGCTGGTTCAAGTTTCGACGGCAGCTTGCCGACAACCTGACAGGGCCTAGCGGCACACCTGACTGTTGTGCCAGCAGAATACACCAGCCGGGCATACAGCAACTGCAGCTGCGCGGACAACGACAACAGGCCGTCGACAGCTGTCTTTAAATGTACCCCCTGTAGTTTTGAGATAAATGCCAATCTCAGTGCGGCATTGAATATGCTGCGGCAGGGCATGCCGTGTCGATCTGTGTGGAGCGGGGATTGGCTCCGAGCGACCGCCATGGAGCAGGAAGCAGCCTGTGGTGCGGCCCAATAGGGCCGCTACTGATGCGAATCACCCGACGTTTGGGGGGGGAGATGCCAAATACATACCGTCATAAAAGGACTTTTTTCCCCCTCGGCTAACTAGCCCCTAAGGATATCCCCACAGCATTGCCGCAATATGTAACTTGCAGACTCCCGCTTTCTGCAAAAGAAGTAATTTTTAATGCAGTTTAAAAAAATTTTTTTCCTTACCTTCTGAATATTTTTCTTGTTTCCCCTCATTTTTTGATGAAATAGGTCGATCAGAATAGCAAGTCTATGAACACAAAATAAATTCTAAAAAAATCAAAATGATATTTTTGGCAAAGTTTTTGCATTTTTTAAATTGTATTCACTATATTACTTCCCTGAGAGGTCAGCCATGCTTTCTTTTTCTTTTCTCCTCCTTTGGTGGCGCGAACTATTTTCCTCACCATGTAAATCTCCGGTACAACGTCAAACAGGTAGATAATAGATGATTTGTGCCATTGTTCATTGAAAGATTATGATTACGAACCTTAATAACTGTGCCACATGATGGGCTTATGACATAATTCTAATTTTCCCGGTCTTGAAGTAAGGAAGTTAAATATTTTTATTCATCCAGGAGATGCTGTGGAGAAGGCCGTCCAAGCACACAAAATGAAAAGGTATGGGGATTAGCGAAGAAACGAAAAAGTGTAGCAACTACCTATTAAAGTATACAAGTCAGTGTTAAAAAAAGAGAGGGGATGCATTTCTTAAGAATTAACTGCTTTACCACGTATTTGACATATCGACTAAGAAAATACTGCGCTATCAAAAAAAATTGTGTCACAGACCTGCCACTGGAGAAAAACACACAACGATCAAGGATTTTTGCAGGAACTGACATGCACCAACTAAAAGCATAGAAATGTACTCTTCGTCGCTTTTGCGATGTCAAACACCGGTGCACTTCAAAGCTTCGTGTTACGTGACGATTGACGCCTGCCCTTCACTATCAAAGTCAGACACTTAAAACGTTCAAAATCCGCTTCATCAGCAAGGATTTTGAACGTTTTTTCAGGTTCCTTTATCTCGTTAACAAAATGAGGCGCGGATGCGCCGTGTTACGCTTTTATCAAATTTAGCTGATAAATTTCGCAAGCCCCCAAAAAAAGTCCCGCATCGATGAGCAAGTATCTTCGACAGTACCCCCCATCGATCCTCTTTTCCCATCAACTATTCCTCATAACTGACCATAATTCAACTGAGAGCTCGACGTTGCAAAGGCATCACGAGAAAAATTTCTCCTTATCTTGCGTGATACTTCGTCTTATTCTTATGTAGAGGCAAAGTGACAATACATATCAACAGGATAACACACTTTGATACCCTACAAATGACTGGCAAGAAACAATACCATGTACATTGCCTTCGTATTGCCAAATTGACATCCTGCGCCGGTCTTTTCATCACATCTCTCCTCCGCATTATATACCACGACATTTAATAAGGGCATCGACAAGTTTAAATTTTCGACGTCACATAAGCTTTTGTGCATCGATGTGACCTTTCCTCTTTCTCTAAGGCCGGAAAAAATAGAAAAAAATACGGTATCAAAAATTCAGGATTCCCTTCTCTGTAGATAGAAAAATTTGGCAGATTTTTTGCATATAATTCTAGAAAATACCCCATTCTCTTTCAACCAAACTTCAACGGAGCCTGCCATGCTTTCTCTAACCTTCATCTACCTCTTCTGGCGCGAACTCTTTCCCTCTGCAGACCG
>JAIKXS010000004.1 GCA_024683955.1 Desulfovibrio sp.
GAGGACAAACGACAGGCCGTGCGCCGCCTTGCCGTGTCAGTTGTGGGAACTGCAGCGTGTTTTTTGCGTAATCAGCCGTGTGCCCGTTCGGAAAGTCATTACGCACGCGGGCTGTCTTACGATGCTGCCTTTGAAGCGTACTCTTCTGCTTCTGCAAGGTATTTGAGAAGTTCCGCTTTCTGGAAAAGTCGTGGTGTATCTTAACCGGTTTCCCATTGTTTCCTGAAACGATTGAGCGGCCCGATATACGTGCCGATGCGTTGGTGGAAGGATGTACGGCTTCGGTCATCTTTCAATCGGTCTGAATGGATACATACCGTTTGCCTGCTGCCAACGAGACTCTTGCCTGTTTGGGGATTCCAAAAAGAGTACGGCTGTCACGGTATTTCACAAAACCTATTTTCGGGAGAAATTATCCGGAGTTACAACGCAAAGCATGTGAAACGTTCTCTTGCCGCAAAGCTGCGTTGCTGACAGTTCCAGAGACGCTCCGATTGCCGTCCTTCGACAGTATATCGGAAATCAGCGTACTCGGGATTGAAAAAGTAAAATTCCGGTTCAGCTGCGCCGTACATCAACCTCCTCGCCATGGGGTTTTACGGCGTCCGGGGTAAACGGCTCCACGTGCACCATGACCTCTGCCGTTGGGAACTCACTTCTGAGGGCAGTCTCTACCCGTTGACAGATTTCGTGCCCATAGGACACGGACTCGGTGGCCACAATGCCAATGCAGACATCTATAAAGTAGGCTTGTCCGGCAGTGCGCACACGCACATCACACACCTCCTGAACCCCTTCCTGGACGGCCACCATTGCGGAAACACGCTCCGTCAGGTCCACGGGAGCCCCGTCCATGAGTACCTGCATGGCCTTCTTGGCCATACGGATACTGGCAACGGCAATAATGACCGCAACGACAAAAGCGGCGAGCACGTCCGCCCGAAGCAGCAGCCCCTTCCAGAACGATTCGTTATCAAGTGCTGCCCCGATATGCGTCAGGGCGAGCCCGAGAAGGACCATGACTGAGGCAAGAATATCCGTTGAAAAATGGAGTGCGTCTGCCTCGAGAGCCTGATTTCCAGTCTTTTTGACAAGGGAACGAAGCATACGAACACGATTGATATCGACGGCCAGGGAACAGACCACAATGCCTATGGCCCAAAGAGAAATCTCGGGGATCGCCGTATCAAAAAGCAGTCGTTCCAGACCCTCGAACACAATATAGCCGCAAACAAAAAGAAGAAGAATCGACTCTACAAGGGCCGAGATATTTTCAAGTCTGCCGTGACCGTACCGGTGAATATCGTCAGCTGGTCTTCGGGCAATGCGTACGGCAACCCATGTCATGGCGGTTGCCGCAAGATCAAGTCCCGTATGCAGAACTTCCGAAAGAAGGGCCAGAGAAGCGGTTGAAAAGGCGGCAATGCCTTTGAGCAGCAACAGTAGCAGACAGACAAAGAAGCTTGTCCGCGCCGCTCGTTCCGTTTCCGGAGTATCCATCCCGGAGGGGGCCCCGAAAGAATCCGGCCTGGCGGAAAATGAGCCGGACGGGGAAAGATGGACATCGCTGTTCATGAGATTCTCCTTTGTGTATGGACCAGTACTCACTGGACATGAACGAGTGATGCACGGGTGGTGCATGGAATAAATAAATCTCACACTCATGTCACTTCTGCTCGGCAGAAGATGTGTGACAATAAAGAAACACCACCATAATACTCCTTTTTTTGAAAAAAAGACAAGAAGTATTTTTTTGAAAACAATAATCAGTTTCTGACAAAACCGTTCTATCTGATTCTAAACAAGAAAATTTATATTTTCCATATATACATATTTTTATGATATATTCTGTTACACAGTATAGAAATAGATACAATAAAAACGACCTGGGAAATAATTAGCACGCAGGAATGAAAATAGACATCAGTTTCATATAAAAGCAAAAGAAAACAAGTACGGAACACCTCAGATCGACGCCTTTGAAGTATTCATTTGTCATGCTGCATGGGTACATGCTGCAACCTCTCAGAACCAAGGCGTTGACTCCCGGATCTTCCGTCTGACCGGCTTGTACAGCAGAATAATCCGGGAAAAGAACTGCGGTTCATTGTCACGGATAGAGAAAAACTCCTGAGACCTTTTCCGGGAATACGTTCATCCCCTTAGGGCATTGGCAGCGTTCTCTGCATTCTGGTGACGTGCAGGAGGAAAAAGGTTTCGGTCCGGGGATGCCGCAGGCAGTCGGAGGTCCTTTATGTGGCAATAAGATCACCGGGCAGACGCTCACAAATGAACCGTCAGTAACCGGAAAGACAGGTCCCGGACGGCCCATTATCTGCCTCTTCCGAAACAAAAGGCTATGCTGCTCTCCTGGCGGAAACGGTACAGAAAGGTTTTCGAAAGCTTTTCCGGAGGGAACGGGGATCTGGCAGGTGTGAAGAAGGCGGGGGTTCTGATGACGGACAATCCCGGACGGGACGAAGAGGGAAGTTTTTGGAAAGCCTGAAAAAGCCATACGCAGGGGCTTTTTGCCGATCCTGAACTGGCGTCTGACGGACGTCAGCCGGCAGCGGTATGGGCTTTCGCTGAAGAAAGCTTCCAAAGGGACGTGAAAAAGAGGGGCGTTGCCGCCGCACTTCCATGAGTGGCTTCATGTTGGCAGCATATGGCTCAATGTAGCACTTCTTGATGATATGCAGTGAGTCTGGATTGATGATTTCTTTCATCGCAGTCACGGCATCGCAGTTCTTC
>JAIKXS010000022.1 GCA_024683955.1 Desulfovibrio sp.
TGATGAAAATATAATTTGATATATTCTAGGTCGTTAAAATTAAAATATGAAGTTTGAAATGATTAAATTTTATTGTAAAAAAATGAATTTTAAATTCTAAGTTTTTTTTTATTTGATAGCTTTTGAAAAAAAATATTACCTAAATAGATTTATATTTGTACTTTCAATATCTCAAAAAGATATACAGAAACGCATAAGGGATGAAACAGGCATTTCCACAGTTTTTCTGTGGGAGCAAGAAGTAAGAGGCAATGAACACAAATTTTTCAAAGAGGACAATCTTTCATGACTCCTATAGAACAATGTACCAATACGCTTCAAAAAAAACCTTCCAACTGGCTTGTAACTGGGGTTGCTGGCTTTATAGGTTCAAATCTTCTCGAGAGATTGCTGACCTTGGGCCAAAAGGTGACGGGGCTTGATAACTTTCTTACTGGTTATCAGAAAAATCTCGATATGGTTAAACAAAGAGTCGGAGAAGAAGCTTGGAAAAATTTTACGTTTATTGAGGGGGATATTCGCGACCTCGAGACTTGTAAAAAAGCGTGTGCGGGAGTTAGGCACGTTCTTCATGAGGCTGCTCTTGGCTCTGTTCCCCGGTCGATTGATGATCCTCTTCTCTCAAACAGCTGCAACATCGACGGATTTCTTAATATGTTGCTTGCAGCACGGGATGCAAAAGTCGAGAGTTTTGTCTACGCTGCTTCTTCATCGACGTATGGTGACTCTCAGGATTTGCCAAAGGTAGAATCAAAGATAGGCAATCCCCTTTCTCCCTATGCGGTTACAAAATATGTAAACGAACTGTACGCCGATGTGTGTGCACGTTGTTACGGTTTTACAACCATCGGTCTCCGCTATTTCAATGTGTTTGGACAACGTCAGGATCCCTTTGGGGCCTACGCTGCCGTCATTCCCCAGTGGTTTGCAAGTATGTTACGCGCTGAGCCCGTCTATATTAACGGGGACGGTGAAACAACACGTGATTTTTGCTATATTGATAATGTTATTGAGGCCAATCTCTTAGCGAGTTTTGCTACTGATGATGCACGGAACAATGTTTATAATGTGGCCTTTGGCGAACGGATCAGCCTGAATGAGCTTTTTGCGGCAATTAGAGAAGAAGTTGCGCGGCATAAGCCACAGGCGGCCGGTTGCAAGCCCGTGTACAGAGATTTTCGTGCAGGTGATGTACGTCACTCTCTTGCGGATATAAGCAAGGCAAGAACATACCTTGGCTATGCGCCCGAGTTTAACGTTCACGCTGGACTGCGTCTTGCAGGCGATTGGTACGCAAAAAATCTCTAGAATAGCTGGTGCTCCGCAATTCCGGAAACTTGCGTCCAAAACACAAAGCTTGCCTTGCCAGGGATTGGTTACCTAACGTTCTCTTACGGGGTCTTTGACATATCCTTTCCCACTGTGTGAAACCTCATCATTCTCATTCACACAGTATGGACTGGCCATTTTGTAGAATGGTCAGCCTCTTTCCACTGTGACTCGCTCTTTACTTCGCAGTCCGGAACGTTAGTTTTAACCTTACTATGACAGGTTTCGCAAAGCTTTTGTTTGTTGTTTTGGTTGACGCTCCTTCCCCTTCTTTTTGCGCGTTCATTTTCTTGGTTTACAGGGTCAGAAGGCTTCCATGTCTTCTATCCCGGAAAAAATAGCTACGTAAAGCCCGAAATCCGCAGTCGGCAAGCGTGAAAATACCCCTGATTTCTTGGCAGGAATTCCTTTGAAGTGTGATGCCTTTTTCGGGCTTTCGGGCATTTGTTGGGAAGGAGCGTGGGAGGAGAATGCCTGCCGCGTTCATGACAAGGCGAGGCGACAAATGCAAACAAAGTTGGGGAGGGAGAGGTTTAACGAGGATCGGAAAATGGGGATGGCACTGTTGTTCTGCAAATGACTATTGAGTTAGCTTGCATGAAGCATGGAGCCTTCAGCCTGTCTCCGAAGGATCTGAATGTTGCCACAATTGAATATGGTGTTGAAATCTGTAAAGATGAAGGGGCAGAGGCATTCATAAATTGTTAGAGGCTGTTCTCCCCCCTTATTGCCTTTAATGACGAGCCTGACGGGGTTGACTTGTGCTTGTAAAATTCAACACTCCCTTTAATCGGCAAGCGCAGTGAGATCGTAGGTCGTACTTTCTACGATTTCGGCCTGTGTCATGGCACCTGGTGAAACATTCGGTCCGCTTATATAGGTCTGCCCGTCCACTTCCGGTGCCTGAAACCAAACCCTGCCGTTACAGAGTCCAGGCCATTCAGGGTTGTGACTATCGACGAGCACCGCCATTGTCTCGCCAACATACCCCTCCAGAATTTTCTCACTTTGTTCACGCTGCAGATCAAGAAGAATTCTTTTTCGTTCTTCTGCAATCTCTCTTGGGACCTGATTCTCGAAGGAATAGGCTCTTGTTCCTTCTTCCCGCTCATAAGCAAAAACACCGACGTGATGAAAGTACCCTTCCTCCACAAGACGACACAGACTTTCAAAATGCGAGTCCGTTTCCCCTGGAAAACCGACGATAAATGTTGTCCTGATCGCCGCTTCCGGAAGAATGTTCTTGATGGTGTCCACAACAGTTCTGGGATTCTTCTGAAAGGGCCGTCCCATTCGTTTAAGTATATCATTGTGCGCGTGCTGGAGAGGAACGTCAAAGTAGGGCAGGAGCGGATTGCCGTTGTCACGTATAAAGTGCAGAAGCTCTGGCGTGAGACCAGTAGGGTATAGGTAGAGAAGGCGCAGCCACAGGAGATGTGGAAGAGAGGAAAGTTTTTCAAGGAGGGTCTGAAGGGTCCAACGTCCGTCGTCCCACGATGTTACGTCCTGGGCAACGACATCTAGTTCGGATACTCCCTCATTTAGAAGAATACGCGCTTCCTCAAGAAGTTCAGTGCCGGAGGTCGCTTTGAGCGGCCCCCTGATTGACGGGATGGTGCAAAAGGCACAGTTATGTTTACACCCTTCACCGATTTTCAACCAGGCATAGCTTGGACCTGTCGAAAGAAGTCTCCCGTTTCTTGGAGCTGCTTTTGATCCCAGATGCGCGAGGAGTTGTTCAGGCCACGCCGTAAGCTCTTCCGAGGAGAGCCAGAGGTCCACTTCGGGGATTTCGCGTGCAAGTTCTTCGCGGCCATATCGCCCCACCAGACAGCCCGCGACAACGAATAAAGGCCTTCTCTTGAAACCTTTGACGGCCTCAGCGATATGAAGAATGGTTCTGACTGATTCCTTTACCGCGCTTTCGATGAAGCCGCACGTATTAACAAAAACCAGTTGGGCAAGACCTATTTTGGAAACGGAATGGATGCCGTAGCCCAGAGAGCCAAGAAGGTGTTCTGTATCAACTCTGTTTTTTGGACAGCCAAGACTCACTGAATATACTTTTAGATGCTGTAATCTTGGGATTTTTTTCAGAACCATAGTTCACCTTTTTTAAATAACATATAATATTGCGCTGTTATTTTTACAAGAGATAGTGACCTATTATAAATTTACTAAAATTACAGTTTATCAATATAATCTAATAGATGATTTAAATATCATATGCATCACGAACAGAATAAATTTTAGTTCGTATTCTGTTTGTAGTCAAGGAAAATAGGCTCACGATGAGTATAATATCATGTATTTGTTGTTATGAATAGGTATTTGAGAGTCTTTTTAAAAAGATATTTTCTTTTTTATCCGTTGTAGAAGATTGAAAAAAGTTAGAAAAGCCCTTGTGCTTAGTAGGGCAGGGGAATTGGAGTGGCTATGCGTGAGCAGCGGTTGGTTTTTGCTGTCAGCGGCGCAAGCGGGATGAATCTTGCATATGAAGTCTTGTGCGCTTTCGCGGAACAAAAGGCCTTCTCTATTCATCTTATTATTTCTGAAAACGCAAAAAAGGTTTTGCACTATGAAACAGGGGGAGAAATAACAGAAGAAGATTTTGGGGCAATTGTCACTGAGTCGTACAGATCGGAAGATATTGCGGCGGCTCCGGCCAGTGGTTCATGGCGTTCACAAGGCATGGTAATTTGTCCTTGCTCTATGGCCACACTTGCAGCCATAGCAACAGGTGTTGGGACAACGTTGATTCACAGGGCCGCTGACTGCATGCTGAAGGAACGAAGACCACTTATTCTTGTACCAAGGGAAACGCCGTTGCACGCTGTACATTTGAAGAATATGCTCGTTCTTGCAGAACTTGGTGCCGTCATTATGCCATATATGCCGGCTTTTTACATAGGTACCACAGAAATCCGGGAGAGTATGAGAAATTTTGCAGGCCGGATTTTGGATCAGATTGGGTATCAACATAGCCTGTGCAGACGGTGGCCAACAGAGCGCTAATAAAGACGTATCCTGAGACTTCTGCAGATGCGTGCAGTCAGTGGATAAGGAGATCTTCAAGTTTAGGCAGCTGTCGTCCTCTTGGTTATTTCTGCGCAATTCTTTGAAGAAAAAGAAAGAGATGTCAATCACGACACCTCTTTCTTTTAGTTTGTATTCCCGATACTAGGAAGAGTTTGGGAGAAGAAAACTATTTTTTCTTTTTCCCTTTTTTATTCTTTTTGTCAGAAGCAAGGGATGCAGGTGCTGCTACATCATCATTTTTAGCAGACGTTCCCTCCTCAGGAGAAATACTTTCAGAGGCCTGTTCTGGCTCCTTTTCTTTCGCCTTCGAAGCATCGGGTGCTTCTGGCTGTTTTAAGGTCGGTTCCTTTTGGGCTGCACTTTCAGTCAGCTCAGGACTTTTTTTTTCAGCCGCAGGCTCTACAGCTTTTTGAGGGGCCTTTTTTTCCGGTTGGGGTGCCTCAACGATGGTCCCGTCTCTTTTCACGAGGGTAAGAGCTCTTGTCATGCACGCTTCCATGCAGGCAGTGTACTCAACACCTTTCTCAATACGCCAGTCATGACACAGGTCACAACGAACTGCTATGGGTTTTTGTTTTGCTTTCACCGGAAGATTTTCTGCATTTTCCTCTTTAGCCATCACTTCTGGAGCAATGACTCCGTAGGGGCAGACTGACATGCACATCATGCAACCCGCGCAGAGTTCAAGATGGATAGTAAACGAACCGTCTTTGTTCTGCGTCAGAGCTCCTGTGGGACATATGTTGCAACAAGGTGCTGGATTGCAACCGTGACAGCGCACCGACGTTTTATAATCATCGCCCTTTACGGCCCAGCAACGTGGCGAATAGAGCGCCTTTTGCTTCATGGCTGTTTTGAAATCAAGGCCATGGTGTGAAGCAATACACGCAACCTCGCAACGGCGACAGGCCTTGCATTTGCTGGATTCAACCTGAACGTGTTCTTGCATTTTTTATTCCTCGGTATCAACGCGCAGAGAGAGGAGCACTAGCCCGTGTCCGCCGTCGAAATGGATGTTTTCGCTATTGCATGAAGGACAATGCACATTGCGTTTCAAGACAGTGAATGCTGTTCCGCAATCGAGGCATCGGCAGCTTAGTTTTGAGCGCTTGATTGTCAGCTTTGCCCCATGCAAAAGAGTGTTTTCCGCAAAGAGTTCAAAACAGGAAGAAAGGGTAACTGGTTCAACACAGGAATAGAGTCCAAGTTCACAAACAACCTCTTCGATGCGTCGTATGCGCTTTGTTTCCTCTACGCCTTCATTGTGCTCTGCGACGGTCTTCATCACAAGGTCTATTAGACCCTGTACGAGACTTGCTTCATGCATTGTTACCTCTTTGCGGCTGATCCTAGCGTTCCGTGCAGGAGACGCAGGGGTCAATACTGTTTAAGACCAAGGCCACTTCGGCGATCTGACATCCGCGCATCATAACACTGAGGGCTTTCCAGTTCATGTATGAAGGGACGCGCCATTTGAGGCGTGCCGGTGTATCTGTCCCGTTTGTACGGATGTAATACGCCACTTCACCACGAGGAGCCTCTGAGTGTGCAAAAGCTTCATTTACCGGGATTTTGCCCATGGGATATCTGACTTCGCCCTTAGGCATTTTATTGCAGCATTGGCGGATCAGTTTGATGGATTCGAAAAGTTCGCGCAGACGAACCATGGTTCTTGAATGCACATCGCAGCCCTGCTCTACAATGACGTCGAAATCGAGTTTCGGGTATGCGGCATAGGGAGTGTCTCGACGAACGTCTTTTACAAGGCCGGAGCCCCTCGCCACCGGCCCGGCGACACCAAGGGCAATGGCGTCCTCCTGCGGCAGAAGGCCGAGTCCCTTAGTACGTGTCAGCATGATGTGATTTGTATTAAAGATGTCCGTTATTTCCTCGAGCTGAGGCTCGATTACGTCCATCTGTTTAAGAATATATTCAAGAAGTTCATCGGTGACGTCACATTTCACACCACCAATGCAGTTCGCCGCAAGATTCATGCGGTTACCGTAAACGGTTTCCTTGACATCCTGCATGATTTCACGAACTTCCATCACATGCATAAAGAGCGACTTAAATCCGGCAATATGGGCCTGGATGGCTGTGTTGAAAAGGTGAGAGGCGATGCGTTTGATCTCCTCAGCCATAACCCGCAGGTATTTTGCCCGTTCAGGAATCTCCAGTTCAAGGGCGTTTTCCACGACCATGCTATAGGTAAAGGAGTGGCTATTTGAACAGAGGGAACAGACTCGCTCTGTCAAAGTAACGTTTTTTACAAGGTTGCGCTGCATTGCGAGCTGTTCCATTCCACGGTGAACATGTCCTGAGGTCAGCTCTACATTCTTGATATTCTCGCCTTCGCAGGTGAGATGGAAGTAAACCGGTTCCTCGAGAGCGACATGGACTGGGCCCAGAGGCATTGTATATGTACTGATGCTCATCGTTGTTGCTCCTTATCACCAAGAATGCGTTCCCAAAGGTCCTTTGAGCTCGCCCCGTTCATCATGACCGATAAAGGAACAGCTGTCGCCAGAAGTCCAGAATCGAGTTTTTCGTCAAGGAAGAGGCGTTTGGGATTCGGGTGATCGGTAACTTTAATATTGTACAGTTCCATAATCTCCCGCTCGTGCCAGTCGGCATTGGCAAATTCCGGGGTTATGGAAGGGACTATCGGCCACTCGTTGTTTTGTGTGACGGTGAGGTTGTAGATTATGCCTTCAACATCGAAGTGATAGCACAGTTCCTTGGTTTCAACGGAAGCGTCAGTGTTTTCATAAGCACTGATCATTATGAGACGAGCCGGGAATCTTTTCAGAATTAACGCGGCATCCTTGATTTTTCTCGAATTCTCCAAACGAAACCAGTGGTATCCATTCCCATACAGATCGGCAGTATGTTTAATCGCCGATTCATCATGGCAGAGGGGCGTCAAGGCCTCTATGATTTGTGCATGCCCCTTAATTATTTCCTGCATATAACATCCTCTTTCTGATTTCGAAGGTTATTCGACAGCCTTCTTGGTCTCTGCAGCAGGAAGTCCGGCACTGCGGCGCGCGTCTTCCAGTTGCCTGCACGAAGGACAGAGCGAGCGAACATGAGCCAAATCCACGTCGTCATTGTTCACATACAATTTTTTCAAAATTGCTTCCGGAACAGGCCGCATCATTTTTCCGCATACACTGCAGGGCTCATACTTGATCGTTTTCTGTTCAATGACGTTATATTTCTCTTCTTCTGGATGGGCTGAATGCCAGTCGGGAATAAGAGAAATGGCATGCACGGGGCAGAATTGACGGCAGGCTGCACAGCGGCAGCAGGCGTTATGCCACACAGTGATTGTATGACTGTCTTCTCGGCGTGTGATGTTTATTGCACCTGCAACACAGTAGTAACTACAGATGCCACATCCCATGCACAAGTTTTCATCGATAACTACCTTGCCACGCAAGCGATCAGGCGTGAAAGTTTCAGGAACCAATGGAAAAGGATCCGTACTTGGGCCTTCAAGCAAATTGCGAAATAGGACTTTGAGAAATCCAGGCATGTTATTCCTCCAGACCCAATTTTTTCTTCCAAATCTTCAGACCAAGGGCAACTGCTTCCAGAATGGCCTGCGGTCGGGGCGGGCAACCTGGGACGTTCACGTCAACGGGAATATATCGATCGATGGGGCCATCAATTGAATAGCCTTCACGAAAGACGCCTCCCGAGATAGGGCAGATGCCGACAGCGACAGTCACTTTGGGTTCTGGAATTTCGTTCCAAACACGAAGCACCTGATCCCTGATTCTCGTTGTCAGAGGTCCTGTAATAAGCACTATATCAGCATGGCGTGGACTTCCGCAATAACGGCAGCCCAGCCGTTCTACGTCATAACGAGGAATAAGTGCTGTTGTGGCAAGTTCCACATCGCAGCCATTGCACGATCCGGCGTTGATACGGAACAGCCATGGCGAACGCACCGAATTTTTTTTGAGCAAATCGTCAAGAGCCATGTATGCCTCCTTAGATCAACCAGACCATTAAAAGACTGCACAATGCGAGCATTGTTGGCACCATTACAAAGAAGCGGAAGGCCTGGTCTATACGGTAACGACCAGTTGCTGACTTTACAATGGTGAGGGAAAGAATCATGAGCACAAAGCACTTGAAGATAAACCAAAGGAGGTTGATAAACCAACAATCACAGAGTGTCCCTGGGAAGAACATGGCCACCCCGAGACCCAAGACGACAAAGGTCTTGAGGGCGCTGCCCACGTGGAAAAGGGCAAGGAGAGGCCCACCATATTCAAGCAGAGGACCTTCAACGACTTCGGTTTCTGCCTCAGGAATATCAAAAGGTGCAACGCCCATGGTTCCTGGAAGGAAGATAAGGTAGGCAAGGAAGGCCGGAATCATAACTGGATTGAGACCCAAAGAACCGTTGACTTCCTGCCATTCGACGAGTTTCAAAAGCGAGAACTCTGCTCCCCAGTCTCCTCCGTTCATGGCCTTTCCGACGAGCATGGCGGCTGAAAGAAGGATCATAAGAAGCGGCGTTTCATACGCTAGCATAATGATCATCTCTCGAGAAAAACCAACTGCGCCAAAGGGGGAACTTGATGCTGAACCTCCCATCATGACAGCAATGGCCGGAATGGGGAGAAGGTAAAAGAGAACAAGAAGGTCGCCCATGTTGTAGAGACCGTTGAAAACTCCCGGAATCGGGATAAATGCTGCACAGACCGCCATTCCCGCGAATCCAACGACCGGGGCCATCAGAAAAGCTTCACGGCACGCCGTTTTCGGGATGAGCGTTTCTTTGGTCAGAAGTTTTGCGGTATCAAGCCATGGCTGAATGAGGGGAGGACCGACACGACGCTGGAGACGGGCTTCCACTCTACGGTCTAAGCCTTTGAAAAGAAAGCCGATCACAAGTGCAAAGATCCCCCCGGGAAAAATACACATATGCAATATGCCGAGTAACGTATCCATTAACGCACCTCCCGGGAAACAAGGCCAAGTGTAAGATTCTTCAGCGAGCCAAAGACACTTGACGGATCCATGCGGGATGTGGCCTGGCTCACGGGCACACCACATGTGTAGACATCAATTTCGCGTAGATGCGTAAAGCGCATTACGAAGTAGCGTCCGGCGAAGAAAGCAATCGCCATCATGATGAACATGCCTGTGGCGTTCCATGTGCCCGGACCGGAAAGAACGCCGGAGAGTCCAACATTGAGAGTTGTCGCGCCGTATTCGCCAAGAATAGTATTGATGGGATAGAGGGCAAGACCGGGGAAGATACCTGTAAGAACACAACCAACGGCAAGGATGGTCATGGGGACACGCATAATGAAAGGCGCTTCATGTACATCTTCAAGATTCGAACCAGGCTGCCCTAGGAAGGCTGCATGCATGAACTTGGCGATGTAAGCAAGTGTCAGAACGCTTCCGACCAAGCTGAGGAGCGCGAGGAACGGCTGTCCAGTCTCCATCAGAGCATGGTAAATAAGCCACTTCGATGAGAATCCGCTTGTCGGCGGCACACCAACAACCGACAGGCCTGCAATGGCAAACATGCAGAGCGTGAAGGGCATCTTTCTCCCAATGCCACCAAGATCCTCGAGTGTTTCACGATGCGTTGTAAACATAACTGCACCGCAGATAAGGAAGAGAAGGTCTTTGAAGAAGATGTGGTTGACAATGTGAAGCATTCCTCCCGCATAGCCGAGGGCTGTCCCAGCGCCGATTGCCAAGACCATATAGCCTAGCTGGCTTACGGTGGAGTAGATGAACATGAGCTTGAGCCCATTGGTCATCATCGCCTTGATTGCAGCCATGATGATCGTGATTGCACCAATCCACATGACTATTACGTTGATCACTTCGCGTTCAGTCGTGTTAAGCATGCCGGCAAGCATGAAACCGCCACCGAGCAGCATGAAGAGCTTGATCATCCCGACGAGTGCGCTCTTCAGCAGGACTGAGGAGATGAATCCAGAGACAGGCGTCGGAGCAACCGCTGGGTGCATCTGCCAGTCAATGCGGAACGGTAACTGGGCGGCCTTCATGACAAAGCCGATTGCTAGCAAGGCCATTCCGAGGAATGCTCCGTTGGCAAAGTTCGGCACTGCGCCCTGAACGAGGAGGGAAGGATTGAAGGGGGTGAAGGGGCCGACAACGCAGACGCCCACGAAGAGGAATCCAGCACCGGCCATATTGAACATGAAGTACTTGAAGGCTTCACGCATGGAAAGGCGATCGCCCTCATGCGCCAGAGCCATGTAGAGGCTCCATGAGCTCATTATTTCCCAGAACAGGAAGAAACTTAAAAGATACTGACTTGCGGCCATGCCGATAAGACCACCGCACATACATGTAAAGGCGCAGTAGAAACGCCACTGCGTGTGTGAGTGTTCCATATACCCGATGGCGTAGGCCATGTTGACGGCACCAATGATCGGCACAAGCAGCGCGAAGCAGAAGGAAAGCATGTCCAGGTCACGGCCGAAGAGAAGAACAAGTACGGCCGAGAGAAGAAGCACGCAAACGCTGGCGTAGCCGGCCTTCACGCGGTTGTTCGAGAAAAATGCCGGGATAACGGCGCCAAAAATCGGAACGACGACGTACACAGGCCAAGGTACGGTGACGCTGTTAAGAATAGCGCTGTCAGCACCGTTGGGCGCGTAGCAGAGTGAGGCAACGGGGGCCACAAGCTGCATGGGAATCTGAGGAGCGAGAGCCATAAAGAGGCAGAGGAATGCGAGGAGTCCCATGGATATACGCATGGAAATCGGGGCATCACTAACCGTAGGCAAATCTGCAGGCCTTTTCTCAAAAACAATCGTTTTGAGGATACGCGTATAGTAGATCGCGCCGACCAGTGAGGCAACAAAGATTAGAGTCGCAAGGCCCAAATGATTGGCATCAACGGCAGCCTGAATCATCATAAGTTTGCTGTAGAAAGCTCCGAAGGGCGGAAGCCCCATGATGCTTACAAGACCTACTGCCATACATGATGCAGTGAAAGGCATCTGTTGGCCGATGCCGCGTAGGTCGGAAAGCTCACGGCTGCCCGCACGGAGGATGAGAGCACCAGCACCAAGGAAGAGCAGATCCTTCATAATGGCGTGGTTCAACATGTGCCATAGCGCGCCTGTTGTTGCGAGCCATGTACCAAGACCAAGGACAAGAGCAATCTCGCCGATCTGACCGAGGGTAGAGTATGCGAGCATACGCTTGATGTCAGATTGAAGCAGAGCCATGACTTCGCCAAAAATCAGCGTTGCAGCTCCCATTGCACAAAGACCGGTTCCAAACCAGGACATTTGCGAAAGACCCTGGATCTGCCCTTGAGCGGCACCTGCGCCAACGAGTACGACGCTAACGAGTCCGAAGAATCCCATTTTGGTAATGATACCGGAAAGGGGACCGGAAACGGAGGATGGTGCCGCGGGGTGGGCATCGGGAAGCCAGGAGTGCAGAGGAACAAGACCTGCTTTCACGCCAAAGCCAACAAGACAGAAGACAATTCCGAGCTTCAGCACAGAGGGAGCTTGGGTTACCGAAACCATTTCACCCGTGAACTGGGCAATCATGTGAAGGCCGGGGAGAAGCAGAAGGGCTCCTCCTGCACACATGACATAGTATTTGAGGCCGGCGTCGAATGCACTCTGTTTTCCTTCGTGAACGACGAGGAAATATGAAGCAAAGGTCATAAGCTCCCAGTAGCCGTACATGGCACTGCTCTCGGAAGCGGAAACAATGCCGGAAAGTGAGGCGAAAGTCAGCAACAGGAAGAACCAGTACCAGCCCTTGCGTTCATGAATATATCCGATGGAGTAAATGCTGACGAGCAGCGCGACCAGAGTGACCATGACCAGGAAAAGGTTGGCCAGAGGTCCTGCCGTGGAGAAAAGGACGCTCAAGAAGGCAATCAGACTTGTGGCGACGCCGAGCCATGCTGCGTTCCGCCAGGAGGCCCAGAAGGCGATACCAGTAACAAACGCACCGATATAATAAATAGCGTAGGACGCATGGGTGCTAGCGTATTCAAAGAGCACGCCTGAACCGGAACAGAATCCGGAAGTGATGGGCTCTCTCAAGAGACCAATGATTGCAACGGCAACGCCGAGGATCAGGGCGATGGCGTTCTTGTCCTGCCCTGCATTGGCGACTGGCGTGTCTGCATCCTTAGCTGTCTGCAGCCATATTTTACATACCGTGTCTACGTTGAGCCAGATGAAGACTGTTGTAGCGCAGGCAAGAAGAATAATGGAGCAAAGTGCCGCCGTTCCCATGGTATCGAAAAGGGAATTGAGGATAAAAGCGCGACCTTCAGGAACGAGAAACGGTGAGCCACCTACGCTTGCAAGCATACCGAGGGCGAATAATGCTCCCGAATACGGTTTTAACCGGCCAATACCCGTCAGCTCGGCTACCGAACGTTTTATGCTTCCATCTTCCAACGAGGATAGAGCCATCCACGCCAGAAAACGGGTACAGACCTGGAAGAGCACAAAAAGCCATGCTCCCACCGTTCCCATTGCAGTCTGCGTCATAAATGCAACGCAGACAATTCCGGCATCGTGTAGCGCGCCCCATTGAATTAGACGGCGAGGATCGGTGCGGTTACGCACAGCCATATAGGCCGCGTAAAGCGCAAGAGCTGTACCGATCAGCATCACGATGCCTGCAAAGGACAAGATAGATGTCATAATAGCCCCATATTTTATGAAATCTCTTCATCCGCTTGAATATCAGGGAGACCGTCAACCTGCTTGCACGAAAAAGGAGATTCCGTTTTGTAACGAATCTAAGGTAAAGGTTATGTCCGGAAGAGAGGGGCTTGTTTAGGTGACACCTTTCAAGCCCCCGGACTTCTCCCGAACTGAGGCCAAAAAAATAATTTTGTGTAATTTTAGTGCAGATTTTAGGCGAGTGCAAGAACAAGAGAGAAGTTTGGGCGTCTTTCAGGCAATTTTTTTGTCATCGGGGAATGGAATCGGGCCGAGTCGAATTCCGCTGCAGCTTTTAAACGTTCTGGTGCTGGGTCGGTCTTTTCGGTAAATGTTGAGAAATATTTCTCATATATGCAAGAAAGCAGACGTTTTGTTACGTAGAAAATGTGTTTGGATCAAATAAATGATCTTGAAATGGAATAAAATTATAGTATATAGATAGCATTATTATATTAAATTTCTGTGTTGTTGAAAATTTATTAAGATATTCCATAATTTAACTAAAAAGGCCTCGTGGAAGAGGCCTTATGATTATTTGATATAAAAATATAGAAAAAATTATGATTCTTTATCTTCAGTTTTGGAGGGGGGGAGTTCTCCTTCGGAGTCAGTTTCTTCTGTGTTCATATCCGGAAATTTTTCTGCATATGCCTGAATCAGGTCTGCAGCTCGGCGTGCAAGTGACCCTACTTCTGGTTTTGAAATCTGCCCATCAGCGCCAACACTTTCACCGCGGTGGCGCAATTTTTCTGTAACCAGTGATGAAAAAATAAGAACAGGGAGACGCTTAAGGAGGGGATCTTCCTTGATTCGACTGGTAAGATTCAATCCATCCATGACAGGCATTTCTATATCAGTAACCACAACCTGTACAAGATCTTTCAGTGAACGATTTTCCGATTCAACAAGTTTTTTACACTCCTGGAGATATTCCCACGCTTCACGGCCGTTTGTAGTCACCTTGACCTTATATCCGGCCTTCTCGAGGAGATCCTTTTGCATGCCCCTGATCAGTGGAGAGTCATCAGCAATCAGTGCCTTATAGCCACGGGAAACATCCCAATTTTCTCCAAGATCACCGAGACGAAGTGCCAGACGCGGGTTGAGATTTGTGACGATTTTTTCGAGGTCAAGTAGAAAGACAATGCGGTCTTCAAATTTAACAACACCTACAATAGTGTCGCTTGAGACACTAGATACATACTGGTTCGGGGGTTCAACTTCTTCCCAACTTATACGATGAATTCGATTAACCCCTGTCACCATGAATGCCGTATTCACATTGTTGAATTCAGTAACAATCGCCTTTGTATCCTGACTTTCGTGGGCGGGAATTTTTCCAAGCCACATACCGAGATCTACAAGAGGGACGATCCTATTTCGTAGGTTGAACGCTCCCTTAACACTTGGACTCTGCAATTCAGGCAATTCCGTCACACGCGGCATTCTAATAATTTCCGTGACTTTTGCGACATTTACTCCGTAATAGCCGCGGTAGAAGGTTTTTGAACCGCGCTGCTCACCGGTTGAAAGGAAATTGTCCCGCATTTCGGGCTGCTTTTCCTGTGATAGTTGGCTATGACTATCAATTTCAGCAAGCGCCTCGACTCGCGCAAAATCTTCTTCAGTGAATGCCTCATCAAGATAAAATTCTACGATCTCGAGTTCGTTGGTGCCAGCTTCCAACAAAATATTGGTTATGGCCGTTTGTGACATAGTTCCTCCGCATCCGTCACGGCACGTGCTGCAAGAGAGTGGTACGTGTCAATGCATACTAGAGTGCAGCGAGTTTTTCTTCAGCCGCGTCTATGACGCTTTTCGGCGTAGATGCGCCGGCCGTTAGGCCTACGCAAAGTTTTTTTTCAAATTTTTTATCATCTAGCTCCGTTGCCGTTTCAACGTGAAGGGTTTCAATGCCGCAAGATGCAGCTACATCCGCGAGGCGACGGGTGTTCCCGCTTTGTTTCCCACCGACCACGACCATAATATCGACACGCTTGGCGATCGCCTTAGCCTCCTCCTGACGTTCCTTTGTGGCGTCACAGATAGTAGAGAGTACTTTGAGGTGAGGATAGAGCGCAGTCATGCGAGCTTCAAGTTTAAGGAATGCCTCGCGGTCCTGAGTTGTCTGTGATGCGAGAACAAAACCGTTTGCCGGCGTTGCTAAGGGCTGTGAGAGATCAATATCGGCCCCAAGAACCCTGGACGCTCCCTTGGCATACGACACGAGCCCTCTGACCTCAGGGTGGTCGGCTTCCCCGAAGAGAAGTAGAGACGCCCCATGCATTGTGGCTTTTGCTATGGCGAGTTGTGCTTTTTTAACTTTTGGACAAGTTGCGTCGATCACGTGTGCTCCACTTGCCCGTATGGCCTCTTCTTTGTCGCGTGGTATGCCGTGAGCTCGAATGACCACGCAGTCTCCAGCCTCTAGCTGCACATGTTCATCGATGCAGGCGACACCTTTTGCCTCATATTCGGCAAGGACCTGTGGATTATGGATGAGGGGACCAAGCGTAAAAATTCGTTTGTATGTATTCTGGGCAAGGGCCGAGTTGAGTTTTTGCAGCGCGAGGGAAACGCCCATACAAAAACCGGCAGTTTTCGCACGAATAACGTTCAAAGTGTACCTCCGAATAGCTCCTTCGTGTGCACTGTTTCAAATATTTTCCTGTGAAAGATTTGGGGAGTAAGGCCGTAACCAAGCCCACAGCGTGGCATTCACAGCATCCTGAAGTAGCGTAAATGTCACGATGGCAACGGAGTTACAGCGCAACGCGTAGCAACTCACGTGAAGGCCCAGTGCCCAGGACCTATGCTGAGAGCGTGAGACTTTTGCTTTGC
>JAIKXS010000031.1 GCA_024683955.1 Desulfovibrio sp.
ACGGGAGCCCGCATTCAATCTCCCGGCAATATGGATTCCGGCAAGTCAACGTGAAGAGGCCATGATGGCAGGCTATACCGTTGTTGATCCGGCAACGGTTATCGCAACGCACCTGACCGAAGTTTTTCGGCGTCATCTGGCCGACTTCCTTGATCGGCAGGCCGTGCAGGGTCTTCTTGATACTCTTGCACAGACATCGCCGAAGGCTGTTGAGGATCTTGTTCCTGGGACCATCAATCTTGGTGGCGTGCAGAAGGTACTTCAGATGCTTGTTCGGGAAAATGTCTGCATTCGCGACATGCTGACCATTGCAGAAACTCTGGCGGACTATGCTCCCGTCGTGAAATCTCCGGAAATGCTGACGGAATATGTGCGGGAAAAACTTTCGCGTTCTATTGTGCGCCCTTATCTTGACAGCGCCGGCGCGCTGCCGGTGCTGACCCTCAACGGCAACGCTGAACGCAAGGTGCAGGAGGGAATACGGCAGGCAGAAAACGGTGCGACATTCCTTTCATTGAATCCCGTTACGGCCCAGCGTCTTGTGCAGAATATAAGCGCGGCTGTCGAAAAAGCAGTGAATACGGACGGTCAGCCTGTTTTGCTCACAACACCCGCAATACGGCCGCATCTGGCGCAGCTTATTACGCGCTTTTTGCCCGCAGTGCCTGTTATTTCCCAAGCTGAAATTCCGCCCGATATCCGGCTTCAGTCGGTCGGAAGCGTCGGTATAGAGTAGAGAGAAAGAAAAAAGGAAGAAGATGGAGGGATGTTTGTGTAAGAGGAAGTAGCTGCGCCGAAGAAAACAGCGTTTGCCGTTCGCTCGGCGCATTTCCTATGCAGTTCTATTCAAAGCGGCTTGCCCCGGTGATCATAACCATATCAACAGGTACGTCATCGTAGCTGCCGACGCTCTTTGTTTTTGCCTTGGCAATCTTGTCCACCACGTCCATGCCATCGGTTACTTTTCCAAACACACAGTATCCCCAGCCTTCAATATTCTTGCCACGGTGGTCCAGAAAGGCATTGTCCACAAGGTTGATGAAGAACTGGGCCGAGGCGCTGTGCGGCTCCATGGTACGGGCCATGGCAATGGATCCCCGTTCATTTTTGAGACCGTTGTCTGCCTCGTTTTCAATGGGGGCTTCGGTGGATTTTTCATTCATTCGCGCGTCAAGTCCTCCCCCCTGAATCATAAATCCGGCAATGACACGGTGAAAAATGGTGTTGGCGTAAAAGCCCGAATCAACATAGCGGAGAAAATTTTCAACGGTTTTAGGGGCTTTTTCCGGATATAGTTCAATAAGAATGTCGCCGGATGTTGTCTCAAGCAGTATGGTCGGGTTTTCTGCCATATGGGTAACTCCTGAATCCTTCAAAAGAGTGAAAAAAACGAGCCGCGCATTTCGCAGTGCAGCTGGCGGGCCTGAAAAGAAACATGCGTGCACACAAGAAGGAAGATGCTTTTCCCTCGGTAGGCACGCGATTGGGAGAATAAGGAAGAAGAGTCTCTCGCTGGGACAGCCAGAGCACATCCCGATGAAACTATGTCATCAATTTGTCTGCCAGGCAAGAGACACAGGATCCTGTGAAGGAGGCGTTTATGCCGGTTGAGGGGCGGGATAGGGAACGTTGTTTAGCAGTACGGAAAGAACTGCTTGCGTGGTTTGAACGTCATAAACGCGATCTTCCCTGGCGTAAAAACTATACACCTTATGAAGTATGGATTTCAGAGATCATGCTGCAGCAGACACAGATGCAAAGGGGTGTTGAGTATTTTTTACGCTGGATGAAACGCTTTCCTGATATCAGGCATGTGGCCATGAGCAGCGATGAAGATCTGCTGCGTGCCTGGGAGGGACTTGGATATTACTCACGGGCCAAAAATATTAAGAAGGCGGCCGCGCAGATCCTCAAGGAACACGGCGGTGTTTTCCCCGAACATCTCGACGATATTAGGGCCCTCCCGGGCGTTGGTCCCTACACGGCCAACGCCATTGCCGGCATAGCCTTCCGGCAGCATGTCGCCTGCGTCGACGCCAATGTGGAACGTATTGTGAGCCGCCTTTTCAACATTGACGATGACATTGGAACGCGTGAGGGAAAAGCCCGCATTGCGGAATATGCCTTGGCACTTGTTCCTGAGGGAGAGGCCCGGAATGCCAATCAGGCCATGATGGAGTTCGGTGCATTGCAGTGCGGAAAGAATCCGCGATGTGAAGGCTGTCCGTTGATTGCTTTCTGCCGTGCCAGGAAGGCAGGTGTCGAGAAAACGCTTCCCGTTAAAAGGAAGCCTCTTCGCACGCGTCATGCCCGTGTTGCGCTTGCGCTTCTTCGCCATAAGGGTTCCTTTCTTCTCGTGAAGCGCGGCACACCTGGGCTATGGTCCGGACTCTATACGTTTCCCTTTGTACAGGTCGGAGAGAAAAATCCCGAAACAGCCCTCCGCTTCTTTTTGACCAGAGAACTCAGCATCCACGTTGAGAATCCGACCTGGAGGATCACTCTTGTGCATAGCCACACTTCCTGGCATGTGAAACTTTTCGCGTACGCTTTCATGGATGTCGGGGTACCAGTCCGCAGCCTTCCGGAAGGCTATGTTTGGATTTCCGAAAGAGACCTTGGGGCGTTGCCTCTTCCATCCCCACATCGCCGGATTCTTTGTGATTTTTTTGGCCGGACATGAGATCCGCTGCCCCAACGCCGCGCACGGCGCCCCCTCCCTTTTCCCCGTGCTCCCGTAGGGAATACCGATTGCTTCAACGAGCAAGGCGTAATCGTCGGACGTAACGCGAAGATCCCTGAAAAATGATGCCTGATGGTCAATTGACGTGGAATCAGCAGGGGGGACAGGTTTATAGTACGGGTTTAGTATAATGCTGTGTCTGCCTGTTCATAGTACAGGTGAGAATAAGACTTCCGTCTTTTTGAACAAGGCAATCTCAAGAGGCACGCGGTTCAGAAGTGCGGACTTGAGTGGGTTTCCGTTAAAACAAAGCAGAAGACAGCTCTTCTTTCCGCCTATATTCCTGCCTCCTGTGGTACGGCAGATTCCTCCTGCCCGTGACTCCCGCGGAAAACGCTGTCGTTGCATCACCAGTGTTGTTAGCGGCGGGCTGGGGTAGTTTTAAGCAGCACGGTCGTCTTCAGGAAAATGGCATTGCGATACTTTCAGCTAAGAAGGCAGCCCTTCTCTGAAAAATCAGCGCCTCTTATTCGTTGAATAATCCCTGCTATCTATTTTGTGACGGGAAGGGAGCAGAATTTTGTCTTGTGTTATGCAAAAATTATGAAAAAAGTGAAAAAATGCGGGTTCCCCCTTGACATGCCTGCAATTTTTCTTCAATACATTCTGCTCATGAACTGTAATCACGTATTGCGTTCACATCCTGATGGAACATTTGTTACAACGGGGTGGCCTCTTTGAGGCCTCCCCGTTTTTTTAGACGTTGCTTTTGAGGTCCTATGCCAGAACGAGATCCCTCAACCGTTCTTGAAACAATCCGTGCGTTGGCGTTGCCTGTCGTTCAGGCTGCCGGTCTTGATCTCTGGGGTATTGAGCTTCAGCAGTCACGGCGTACCGTGGTTCGTCTCTTTATTGACGGCAGCACGGGAGGCGGACTCGAAGAAGAGCAGGCATTGCACGCAACCCTTGATCAGTGCGCAGAAATTTCCCGTCTCCTGGGGCTTGCCCTTGAGGTTGAAGATCTTTTTCCTGACGCATGGGTCCTTGAGGTGTCGACTCCGGGGCTTTCTCGTACGTTTTTTACTCTTGAGCAGATGAAGGCCTACGTTGGGGATGTTGTTGATATCCGGCTTGCAAAGGCCTCTCCGGACGCCTCCTCCAGAAAGTCGTGGCGAGGTGTCCTCAAAGAGGTGACCGAAGACGCTTTTATCCTGAAACCCTGCCTTATCTCGGAGAGTGACGTGATTGAACCGCTAGCGGAAGATGAGGTGCGTTTTTTATGGAAGGACGTCCGTAAAGCCCGTAGGGTTGCCCTGTTTCCGAAAGCCGTAAAGCCGGGAAAAGGGCCGGCACGGAAAAAAAATGAGACTTGATTCATGCCGGCAGGCACAGACCGTGTTTTTTTTTGCAAACCGAAGAAAGAAACGTGTTACCCACGGGAACTGCCAGCCTCAAGTATGCAATGTTTTTAAACGGGAACAGAATTTGCTTGGGATATCCCGCCTCTGCATGTGTGCGGGGAAGTCACTTGCGTCGTTTTAATATGGAAATATACGGAGGCAGCGTTTCCTCCACTGTGTCAACACAGGGGCTTATACGCTGAATATCTGATGAACTTTGAACTTAAAAAGGCGATTGACCAGATTAGCAAGGACAAGGGTCTTGATCGGGAGATGCTTGTCAATACGCTGGAAGACGCTGTGCGCACATCCGTGTTGAAACGTTTTAGCGACGACATGGACGTTGAAGTGACATATAATGATGAGACGGGCGATATAGAAGTCTATCAGTTCAAGGTCGTTGTTGAAGACGGTGATGTCGCCAACGAAAATACGCAGATTGCCCTCGCTGATGCCCGTGCCCATGATGCCAATGTCCAGCTTGATGACGAGGTCGGATTTCGCATAAAGATTCAGGATCTCGGCCGGATCGCCGCTCAGTCGGCCAAGCAGGTCATCATACAGCGTATGCGTGATGCCGAACAGGGCATCATCTATGATGAATTCAAGGACCGCCGTGGCGAGATCGTCTCCGGCATTATCCAGCGTCGTGACAAAGGGGGCTGGGTGGTCAATCTCGGTCGTACCGAAGCCATTCTTCCGCGGGACGAGCAAATTCCGAGAGAACACTATCACCGTGGGGATCGCGTCCAGGCCCTTATCATTGATGTGCGCCGTGAGGGGCGTGGGCCGCAGGTAGTGATCTCCCGTGCTCACAGGGATTATATGGCTGCCCTTTTTCGCCGTGAGGTTCCCGAGGTTGACGAAGGCCTCGTGCGCGTGATGGGGGTCGCAAGGGATCCCGGATCACGTGCTAAGGTCGCTGTGTATTCAAGGGAGCGCGATGTAGATCCCGTTGGTGCCTGTGTCGGTGTCCGTGGTTCGCGGATACAGAATATTGTTCAGGAATTTCATGGCGAGCGTATCGATATAGTTGTGTGGAGCGCGGATATTGCAACCTACGCGAAGAATGCCCTCGCGCCGGCCTTTGTTACGCGGATTGTCGTGGACGAGGAGGAGAATCTTCTCGAGGTCATTGTTCCCGATGATCAGCTCACCAATGCCATTGGTCGTAAAGGTCAGAATGTGAAGCTTGCGGCCCGTCTTCTCGGATGGAAGGTCGATATTTTTACCGAGAGCCGGTACAAGGAGGCTAATGCCATAGGCCATGGCCTGGAGCAGGTGGCAAGCGTCGCCGAAGTTTCTATTGAGACGCTTCTTGCCCAAGGTTACACATCTCTTGATACGTTGCGTGCCGCGAGTGATGAAGAACTGGCCGAAAAACTCACGATTTCTCCGTTGCGAATTTCTGAGCTGCGGCAGGCAATTAATTTCCTTGCGCCTGTTGTCGAAGAGCAGATGGAGTCCTCTGCTGTCTCGGAAGAGGTGATGAACGTGAATAAGGCCGAAGATCAGGACTCCCCTGAGGACAGGAATGATCACCAGGAAGAGGAAACGATTCCTGACGCAACAGAGGATGAATAGGTCTTTTTTCTTCTATGGAGATCCTTCAACGGAAGAAAAAACGGGCAGACGCCGGCGGACCGATTCGGATGTGTGTGATATGCCGTCGTCGTTTGCTGAAAGCGGAACTGACACGGTATCGTGTGACGCCGGACGGCGTTTTATTTGACGAAAAACAGATAGGCCCGGGCAGGGGCTGGTATGTATGTTCTGACGGGAAATGTATGCAGAAGTTTCATCGCTTCTTCATGAAAAACCTGTCAGAAGGGGGTTGTGTCGATGGTGCAAGCTCAAGATCGAATTAAATTGAAAGATCTTGCCACAGAATTACACGTGCAGCTCATTGATGTGCAAAATGCTGTGCGCGATGGTCTTAAACAGACTGGTAAAGTGGCGTCTTTGACCTCTGCTGACGCAGAGAAAGTGCGTCAGCTCTTGCAGGAGCATAAAGACAATGCGGAACAAGAGGATAAAAAGCCCGATGTGATCGTGCGTAGACGTCGCAAGAAAGAGAGCCCGGAAAAACCGGCAGATAGCAAATCTCTCCCGAGAGAGACGAAAGCCGAAGAGAAGAAGGAAACGGTGCAGGAAGCGCCAAAATCTTCTTCAGCCGAAAAGGTTCTTAGTACTCCCGTTGAAACATCCGATACCCCCAAGGACGATGTCAAGCCTCGCATTGTAGCTCCTCCTGCCCAGGAGCAGAAGGCACGTGTTATTTCCTTGCCTAGCCAAAAAGAACCGGTGTTGAGCACTGGTGTAACGGAAGAAGTACCCCCGGCTTCCACAGCATCAGCCCCTGAGTCCGTTGAGCCGGCCGAAGCGCTGAAGGGCGCAGAGCCTGAGAACGTGAACATTGAACAGACCGAAGAAGCGGAACAGGACAGCGGTGAAACAAAGACCGCAAAGCTTGTCCGCCGTTCTTCAGCCGATGCTTCTGCTGAGCCGGAGGGGTCGTCAGTTCCCACCCTGCCGGAACAGAAGGCCGAGCCGCGGAAGGACGAGCCGAAGCAAGAGGAACCTGCGAAGGAGGAAACCCCCGAAGAACCGGAGGAAACTTCCGTCCCGAAGGTCAGAATCATTTCAAGGCCTTCTCAGCCTGCACGTGCCACGGAATCACGTGCCAGGGAGAGCCGCGAAGGGCGGGGAGGAAAGAGTGCCGCGCAGGGACAGCGTAAGGAACAGGGCCGGCCCGCAAGAACGGGTGGCGGCTTCCGTTCCCAGCAATCTGTCCCCATGCCTGAAATGCAGGAGCAGCAGAGCAAGAAAAAACGCATGAAGGGCCGGAGAACCGTCGATTTTCAGCAGGGTGACTTCGGGCAGAATGAGGACGAAGATGTTCCGCGTATGAGCAGGGGACGTGGTAAACGCAAGGGGCAGAAGAATGCCCGTCCCGTCCAGCCCGTGACCCAGCCCATCAAGGCTGCCAAACGTAAAGTGAAGGTCGTTGAGGTTATTTCTGTGTCTGAAATGGCCAAGCAGATGGGACTTAAGGCTACGGAACTTATCAAGGTGCTCTTCTCGTCGTTCGGGGTGATGGCCACCATCAACCAGACCCTTGATTTTGATACCGCCTCCCTCGTTGCGTCTGAATTCGGCTACGAGGTTGAAAAGACAGGGTTCTCGGAAGAAGAATACCTAGTCGAAAAGGAAGCTGACAGTCCTGAAAGCTTGAAGCCACGGCCGCCTGTGGTGACCATTATGGGGCACGTTGACCATGGCAAAACATCACTGCTTGATGCCATTCGTAAATCTCATGTAACAAGTGGTGAAGCTGGTGGCATCACCCAGCATATAGGCGCCTACCATGTGCGGACAAAGCGTGGTGACATTGTTTTTCTTGACACGCCGGGCCACGAGGCATTTACCGCTATGCGTGCCCGCGGTGCACAGATCACAGATCTCGTCATTCTCGTTGTGGCGGCGGATGATGGTGTCATGGAGCAGACACGGGAAGCCATAAACCACTCCCGGGCTGCTAATGTTCCGATCATGGTTGCCGTGAATAAAATCGACAAGCCAGGTGCCGACCCAGACAGGGTGTTGCGTGAGCTTGCTGAATTGGGCCTTCAGGCAGAAGACTGGGGGGGCGACACCATCGTTGCAAAGGTCTCGGCAAAAACAGGTCAGGGACTGGACGAGCTTCTTGAAATGGTTGCTTTGCAGTCTGAAATCATGGAACTCAAGGCCAATCCCGACAAGCCCGCACGCGGACATATTGTTGAGGCCCGTCTTGACAAGGGGCGCGGTCCGGTTGCAACGGTTCTTATTCAGGAAGGCACTCTCCATCATGGTGATGACTTTGTCTGCGGTCAGTTCTCCGGCCGTGTACGCTCGCTTCTGACCGATCAGGGTAAGAAGGTCAAGGAGGCCGGCCCTTCTATGCCTGTGGAAGTGCAGGGCGTGGAGGGGGTTCCCGTGGCCGGCGAGGAATTTATCGTTGTCCCCGACGAAAAACTTGCCAGACGTATCGCCGATGCCCGTTCGGCCAAGCAGCGTGAGCGTGAGCTTGCCAAGGAGTCCCGAGTCACGCTTGAGACCTTCCTTTCACAGCATGCGGGTGATCAGGAGACGATGACCCTGAATCTTGTGGTCAAAGCAGATGTGCAGGGTAGTCTTGAAGCCATTGTTGAATCGCTAAATAAGCAGAGTACCGACAAGGTAGCTGTCCATGTGGTGCATGGCGGTGCCGGTGCCATTTCCGAATCGGACATTCTTCTTGCCTCTGCCTCAAAGGCCATAATTATCGGCTTCAATGTCCGGCCCACTTCCAAGATCAAGGAAGTGGCAGACCGGGAAAATGTGGATATTCGTTTCTACAATATTATTTATAAACTGGTTGAGGATATCAAGAGTGCCATGGCAGGGCTGCTTGCCCCTGTGCAACGAGAGGTTTATCTTGGTCAGGCAGAGGTGAGAAATACCTTCAACCTGCCAAAAGTCGGCACCATTGCCGGCTGTTATGTGGCAGACGGTAAGATTCAGCGTAATGCGGGTGCCCGTCTTTTGCGCGACGGCGTTGTCGTGTACACTGGCAAAATAATATCCCTCAAGCGCTTCAAGGATGACGCGAAGGAAGTGGTCAAGGGCAATGAATGCGGTGCAGGCCTTGAGAACTTCAACGATATAAAAGTCGGTGATGTACTCGAAGCTTTTGAGACGGTGGAAGAGGCCGCAAAGCTTTAAATCCATGCCTGCGTTACTTGCCGTACTTACCGTTGAATTCAGTCTTGACGGAAACGATAATCTTAAAGCCAAGCGTCGCGTTGCCAACAGTCTTAAACAGAAACTCCGCAATACTTTTAACGTGGCCGTTGCCGAACAGGGAACAGAGGACTCTCTTACGCGCCTTAGACTGCAGGTCGTGTCTGTATCCAATAATGAGCGCCATTTGCGCTCTCGCATGGATAAATGCTGTCTTATGATGGAAGCGGTATGTTCTGAACGGATGATCGCAAGTGAGGTCGAGGTTTATGCCGCAGACTGACCAAATTCCCGTTTCCTATAGGGGAGGGGCCATGCGTGTTGCCAAGGCACTTTCCTCCCTTGATCACGTTGTCGTATCGGCTCACGTCAATCCCGACGGTGACGCTCTAGGGTCAGCGATTGCTTCGATCCTCATACTCAAAGCTCTCGGCAAGCAGGTTGCCTTCTACAGTTCAACAGGGATACCTGACTTTCTGCAGTTTATGCCTCTTCCCTGTAAACTGCACAGAAGTCTTGATACCATTCCCTTTACGCCCGAAAGCGCCTTTCTTGTAGACTGCGGCGAATTTCACCGCATCGGTGGGGACCTCGAAACAGCGGTGCAAGGTCTTGCGCGTGTCAATGTTGATCATCATGAAGGTCAGGGAATGGGAACCATTGCCACGTGGGTTGAACCGCAGGCTGCTGCAGCCGCGCAGCTTATGGCCTATCTTGCGCTTTGCGTAGACATTCCGTTGGAAGGTGACCTGGCGCGTGCCGTGGCCCTAGGTGTTGTGACGGACACGGGCGGCTTTTCGTTCGGAAATACATCGGCCGACGTCTTTGACCTCTGCTCTCTGCTTGTCCGCAATGGCCTCGATATATCCCGTCTGCGACAGGAAATCGACAACACCTTGCGTCCTCAACAGGTTCGCCTCTGGGGACAGCTTTCGGACCGCATTGAGTTACTTTGTGGGGGGCGTTTGGCCTTTTGCCGCGCTGACAGGGCGCTTCTGGCAAAATGCGGTGCAGTGCGGGATGATCTCGAGGGCTTTGTGGAATATCTGCGACGCATACGCGGCGTGCGTGTTTCCTGTCTTGTGCGTGAGGAAGAGGATGCTCGCTGTAAATTCAGCCTCCGTTCTTTACAGGGGGTTGATGTCTGGTCCATTGCGAAGACTATGAACGGCGGCGGTCATAAAAATGCGGCCGGTGGCACTCTTTTTTGTTCACTTGATGAAGCAGCGGAGCAGCTCAAAAAGGCTCTCCTTGCTTCTGATTTCTGACCGTATTCCAAATATTTTTCTATGAGCATGCGAGAAGAGCGCCATACTGACGTGCACGGAGGAGAAAAATACAGCCTCCCCCAGCTGCACGGCGTCCTTGTGCTGAATAAGCCAAAGGGGCTTTCCTCAAATCGCTGTATTATGCACCTGAAACGTCTTGGACAGAAAAAAATTGGCCACGCAGGGACCCTTGATCCCTTGGCGACGGGGGTACTTCTTGTCCTGCTTGGTCAAGCTACCAAAATTTCCGGTTATCTTCTCGAAGACGGTGGAAAAACATACAGCGGAACTCTTCGACTTGGTCAGACCACGGACACGTGGGACAGTGAAGGAAAGGTGCTCACAGAAGAGGACTGCTCCTTTGTGACAGAGGCAATGCTCAGGCGTGAAATTACAGCCTGGGAAGGCATCTCCGAACAGCCCGTGCCTCCCTTTTCCGCTGCAAAATTAAACGGACAACCCTTGTATAAACTTGCCCGTAAGGGCACAATGGTTGAACGGACCAAAACAGTGTATATTGAACATGCGGGCATGCTGGAAGCGGATCTTCCCTTTGCCCGTTTCCGTGTGCGATGCCACTCAGGCACCTATATACGGTCCCTGGCCCACAGCTTGGGGATGCGTCTTCGGTGCGGTGCGGTGCTCACGGAACTTACCCGGGAATACAGCCATCCATTCGGGCTTGAGAGCGCTGTTGCCCTCTCAGATCTCCTTGCTGATCCCTCTCTTCTTCTCCGGGTCCTGCATCCTATCAGGGATGCCCTGCCATCCTGGCCAGCCATAGATCTGTCTGACACCTCTGCGGAACTGGTGGAAAACGGGTGTTCCATCCCCCTTTCCTCTGTTACGGAGGTCGAGGGAGATAGGGCCATTCTTATGCACGGTGAGCGGGAGATTGCTCTTGCGGAGCGTTTAGGTGAAGGGAAAGCAGCCGTTTGGAAGGTTTTGCGTGGATTAACGGCGTTAGCGTCTGAAACGCAGCATCCCCGGGCTACCTCGCCGTAAAAAGTGGAAAACGGTGGAGGCTGGCCATATGGCCGTGTGAACCATTTAGCGTAAGGAGTACTGCTGTGGTTTTGGATACTCAGGCAAAACAGGCTGTTATCAATGCCCACGCCCAGCATGAGGGTGACACTGGTTCCCCCGAGGTTCAGGTGGCTCTCTTGACAGCGCGTATTGAAGATCTGACTACGCACTTCAAAGTGCACAAAAAGGACTTTCATTCCCGTACGGGTCTTTTGAAACTGGTAGGCCGGAGACGTAATATCCTGAATTATCTTAAGAAAAAAGATATTCAGCGGTATCGTGCTCTGATTGAAAAACTAGGCCTGCGTAAATAGGCGTATTGTTAAGAGGGGGGAGCGATTATCCCCCCTTTTTGCTCTTTTTCAGGTGGAAGGGGGATCCGGGAAAAGCAGAGCGCGACTTTGCTTTTCCCGGACACCCCTTCATGCGGGAGAGAATATCTCCCTTGTTTTGGCAGGCATTCTTACTCATTTTAATGAACTGTTTGTATGAAACCGGTGTTCCGGTTTTGAAGGTGTGTGTATGTTGAATGATATTTTTTCCCCTGTCCGTGTATCCGCAAAACTTGGACAGAAAGAGATTATTTTTGAAAGCGGACGTCTGGCCAATCAAGCGGATGGCGCCGTGTGGATTCAATGCGGCGGCACCGTTGTTCTTGTGACGGTCTGCTCGCAGCCTCTTGAGGGGGACAGGGGCTTTTTTCCGTTGACCGTCGAGTACAGTGAAAGGATGTACGCGGCCGGGCGTATTCCTGGGAGCTTCTTCCGCCGTGAAATAGGACGGCCCAGCGAACGGGAAACGCTTGTTTCCCGCCTTATAGACCGACCGATCCGTCCTCTTTTTCCCAAGGGCTTGCAACAGGATGTTCAGGTGCTGGCAACTGTCATTTCGGCTGATCCTGAAAACGAATCGGATGTCCTTGCCCTCACCGGTGCGTCCGCAGCCGTCCTTATCTCCTCACTTCCGTTTGACGGGCCAGTGGCTGGTGGACGGGTCGGGCGAATCGACGGACAGTTTGTCCTCAACCCTACGTTTGCCGAACAGGAGCGCAGTGATCTTAATCTTGTCTTCGCTGCGTCACGTGAGGCTTTAACCATGGTTGAGGGAGAGGCGCGATTTGTTCCGGAAGATGTTATTATTGATGCCCTGGATTTCGGCAGGGCCAGCATTCAGCCTCTTATTGACGCTCAGGAAGAACTTTCCCGTCTCTGCGGCAAGGAGAAAATTTCCTTTGAACCCCACGCGGAGAACGAGGCCCTTCAAGCTCGGATTGAGGAACTTGCAAGGAAAAACGGAGTAGAGGAATCCATGCAGATCGCCGAAAAAATGGCACGCAAAGATGCTCGTAAACAGGTGCGTGACAAGGTGATGGAGGCGTTGCTGCAGGATCCCGAATGGGCTGGCAATGAGGACGCACTGAAGAATGTCGGCGATATTATAGGTGATATTGAGAAAAAGATTGTGCGTTCACGCATTCTGAATTCGGGCCTTCGTATCGATGGTCGAGACACGACGACGGTCCGTCCTATCCAGATTGCCACGGGGGTGCTTCCGAGGACTCATGGCTCGGCCATTTTCAGACGTGGAGAAACCAAGTCACTTGCCGTGACAACTCTTGGTTCCACCGCGGATGAACAGAAAATGGACTCTCTGGTCGGAGATGTGAGCAAGCGCTTCATGCTCCATTATAATTTCCCACCATTCAGTGTCGGCGAGGTTAAGCCCGTCCGCCTTTCGCGTCGTGAGATTGGCCATGGCGCCCTTGCGGAAAAATCGTTGCGTCCGACCCTGCCTTCCCCTGACGATTTCCCTTTTACGGTTCGCGTGGTTTCGGAGACTGTGGAATCAAACGGTTCTTCCTCGATGGCGGCTGTATGCGGGGGATCCCTTGCGCTTATGGATGCGGGTGTTCCCGTGAGCGCCCCGGTGGCAGGCGTTGCAATGGGACTTATCAAGGAAGGGGACAAGGTTTGTGTGCTAACTGATATTCTCGGTGACGAGGATGCCCTTGGTGACATGGACTTTAAGATCGCAGGTACTGCGGACGGCGTGACGGGTATTCAGATGGATATCAAGATCACGGGTCTTACAACGGACATCATGCGTAGCGCCATGCGTCAGGCTCACGAGGCACGTCTTCATATCCTCGGCGAAATGCAGAAAGTGATTGCCGGCCCGCGCGGCCAACTTTCGGCCTATGCTCCGCAGCACCGTGAAGTGATGGTGAATCCGGACATCATCCGGCTGATCATCGGCCCCGGTGGCAAGAACATCAAGGCTATCACGCAGGCAACCGGTGCATCGGTTGATATAGACGATTCAGGGAAAATCTCGATTTTTGCCCCCACCAAGGAATCGCTCGACAGGACCTGTGAACTCATCACATACTACGACCAGCGGCCCGAGGTTGGGAAAGATTACAACGGAAAGGTAAAGAAGATACTTGAGATCGGTGCCATTGTGGAAATTCTTCCCAGTGTGGAGGCTCTTGTTCATATCTCACAGCTTGATACGGGACGCGTAGAGAAGGTTGAAGATGTAACCCAGGTTGGAGCGGATATGAAGGTCAGGGTAATAGAAATCAACGGTGACCGTATCCGTGCGAGCCGGAAGGCCGTGCTTTTCGAGGAACAGGGCCGTGTATGGGAACCTGAGCCGCCAAGACGTCCACGTTCGGGCAGCGGAGACCGTTCACACCGCGGCCGGGGTGATAAACGATAGGGGAGGAGAGATACTATGGCCAGAAAAAAGAAGGACATAGAGGAACTCCGTGCTTCCCGTAAGGACGGGCAGAGCACTGTGGAACGGGGCGGTGTGGAAGAACCTTCCGACAACGCACGTATGGCGAGCGAAAAAACCATCAGAAATGCCTTGAACGGCCCCGCCCGTCAGCATTTTGAAGGTCTTGGTGCCGCATGGACGGCGGTTACCGGCATGCCCGGTCGTGCGGTTATTCCGCAGGTTGTGGCCACGGTTTTGAAGGAAGGGGGAACGCGCCCTTCGTGGCAGTGGAAGGACGGCAAAAAAGACTATGTACTTCTTGCCTGGCCTAAGGATGAGCCCTTGCGGGCGGCCCTTCTTTTGGCCGGGGAAGAGGGCAAACAGCTGATTCCTACAAGCTGTGTACCTTTTCTTGAGGGCCTTGCCAATGATCTGACCGTTGAAACGGTGCACCCATGGGAGCAGGGTGGAGGGGCAAACGTCGGCGTTCGTATGCTGCGCGAGGGCGAACCCATGTGGTTTTATGACCCATGTTACGTTCGGGACAGGGGCGACTTGACAGAAGGCGTGACCCACACATTTCTTTTGTCGGCATTAGCGTTTGGCGTACGGAAAGCCCTTCTTGACGAGATAACCGTGACGAGCGGTCCTGCCTACGAAACCTATGCGCAGGCATGGCTTGAGGAGCATCCAGGCTCAACCCGACTTGACGTTCCGGAACTCAAGATCAACGTGGCAGGAAAGAAAATCATCCATCCAGGTCATACATTTGCCGAGTACCAGATTCGTACCGTCATTGACGATGTGGAGGACTGTGTACTTGAGAAGATGCCCGTCAAGATTCTTTACACCTCATTTCCCTTAGAGGACAGGGATCCCCTGCGCATTCCCATATATGTTGCCAGCCTTAATCTCGGCACGTATGAACCGAAGGCCGGCGATGAAATAGACGCGTATGTATGGTTCCAGGGCAGGGTGATCGATTGGGACGGGGAAGCCATTGATACAAGGAAAGCGCTGGAAGACGAACCCGGAGAGCAGAACTCGTGAGCGGTCCTCTTTTTTGGCTTATCGTGGCCTTGGTCTTCCTCGGAATTGAACTTGCTGCGCCGCATCTTGTATTAATTTTTTTTGCAGTGGGGGCTCTTGGCGCTCTTTGCGCAGATGTCCTTCACGCATCCGTTGCGGTGCAGCTTGTAATTTTTCTTTTGATTTCGTTTTCTTCCTTGCTTCTTCTTCGAAAAAGACTGCGATCCATCTTTGGGGGGAAGAGCAGGAAAACAACGGACAGGGATGTTCCCGATCATCCCCTTCTCGGACGACAGGGCGTGCTTCGTCAGGAACTCGGTTCAGGACTTTACGAAGTGGAGATTGACGGCAGTTTCTGGCGTGCCAGGTCAGCATCCCCTCTTGCCTCTGGCTGCAGGGTCACTGTTACGGGGTTTGAGGACGGGGATCCACTCCTTGTGCGCGTGGAACCTCTTCAATCCTTTGAACAGAAGAAATGAAGTACATATCCTTAAGGAAAAATATGAAAGGTCGTGGCGCGTCTAGGCCACGTTCTTAACGCCGAAGCGCATTCCCTCGCGGGGATGCGTTTTCTCTTTTTCGGAGGAATCATGGAAGTTGAAATGATTGTTGGTCTGGTGCTTCTCAGTTTGTTCTGCATCATTGTTTTGATAAAAACGGCAGTCGTTGTACCCAATCAGTCGGCGTACGTTGTGGAGCGTCTCGGCAAATTTAGCAAAGTACTTTACGCAGGCTTTCATCTTCTTGTTCCTTTTATTGATGTAGCGGCATACAAACGCTCTTTGAAGGAACAGGTTCTTGATGTGCCAAAGCAAACCTGCATCACTCGTGATAACGTGAGCGTTGATATTGACGGTGTGCTGTATCTGCAGGTGATTGTTCCTGAAAAGTCTGCCTACGGCATTTCGGATTACGAGTGGGGTGCCATACAGCTTGCGCAGACTTCCCTCCGAAGTGTCATCGGCAAACTGGAACTTGACAAAACATTTGAGGAGCGCACCCGTATCAATCAGGAAGTGGTTGAAGCCCTTGACGCGGCAACAGCACCTTGGGGAGTGAAGGTCCTGCGCTACGAAATTCGTGATATAACTCCTCCTCACAGCGTCATGGAGGCCATGGAGAAGCAGATGCGGGCAGAACGTGAAAAACGTGCTGCCATTGCCCAGTCAGAAGGTGAAATGCAGTCAAAGATCAATCTCGCGGAGGGCGAGAAACAGGCCGCCATCGCAGAAAGTGAGGGACAGAAACAGGCTATGATAAACAAGGCCGAAGGTGAGGCCCGCCAGATTACGATGGTCGCCACGGCGACAGCCGACGGCTTGCACAGTATTGCGGAACAGATGAAGAGTACGGAAGGCGTTTCAGCCGCACAGCTGCGGCTTGCCGAGGCTTATATCGAGCAGTTTGGTAACCTTGCGAAAAAGGGAAGTACGATGATTATCCCGAGCAACGTTGCGGACTGTGCCGGCATGGTGGCAACTATGACAAAGATAATCAGGGGTGAAGGGGGAATGAACAAGGTTGAGGAGACCCGCTAAAAGGCGCGTGCCTTTGCCACGGCAGCTTCGAGGCCATCGACGGCAAAATCGGTAAGCACTTCAAGTCCCTTTTGCTGGGCAAGCCGTATGCGTTCTCCATCTTCTCCGCAAGCCCTGCCGAGGACCCAGGGGATGACCTGGTCTTTGGCAGGGGGGCGGCCGATGCCGATGCGCAGACGGTAGAAATCGTTCGTGCCAAGACGTTGGCTTATGGATTTGAGTCCGTTATGTCCAGCATTTCCACCGGAGAACTTGAATCGGAGCGAACCCGGAGAAAGATCAAGCTCATCGTGAATGACAACAAGGGAGCGGCTGTCGAGCTTGTACCAGGCAAGAAGGGGCTGAACCGAACGGCCGGATTCGTTCATGAAGGTCATAGGCTTCGCGCAGATCCATGTTCCGGGAAGTTCGGGGATGGTGACCTGCCAAAGCATGCAGAGAAATTTAGTGCCAGAAAGCTCCCGGACACGTCCTGTCTTTTCAGCGAGGTCGAGGAAAAGGTCAATGGTGTCAAATCCTGCGTTATGCCGGGTCCCACTATACTGAGGGCCAGGATTCCCGAGTCCCACGAGAAGTCGTTGTGTATTCATAGGATAAAAACGTGTTGCTGATGAGTGGATGGGATATGTCAAAATGAGGGGCAGGAAAAATGTCGTCACCTCTGCCAGAGGGCCTGAACTATCATGCGCCACGGTGAAGAGTCTCGTAGCAGGTCCGGAACAGAAGGAGACTGATATTCCTTCATATGTACCTTATATATGACATGTGGTCAAAAAAGCAGATAATCTTAAACTTACCCCGAGCAGTGCAATGTACCTTGAGTGAAGCCTGATCTTCACGTATACAAAAGAGATCAGACAATCGAATTTAGCCTTTTTCATTTTTTAGTTTTTTTTTGTTTGCTTAGCAATATCTCTCGAAGGCAGGCGTAAAAGCTGCCCTGACATTTCTGGAGGAACCATGCGTACTCTTTTACTCATTCTTCTTGTTTGCAGCCTAGCGACAGGGTGTGCGAGCAAATACGGAACGTCCCACACAAATGTTCACTACTACAATGCCTGTTATGCTCCCATCTCCAAACTTCGTGCCTCGGAGTACAACGTAGAAAAAACAACAGCCGGCGGAGCTGCTATCGGAGCCATTGGCGGTGCCCTTCTTGGTTTTCTCGCAACAGGAAAAGCTGAGGGCGCTGTTGTGGGCGGCATAGCCGGCGCTGCAACGGGCGCAGTGGTCGGAAATATTTACGCTAAGAAGAAAAAGATTTCCGATGACAATGCACGCATGGCTAGCTATCTGGAAGATATAGACGGGGACATCAGAAATCTTGATATAGTGAGCGCGTCCGCAAAGCAGTCTCTGCAGTGCTATGACAGAGAGTTCAAGGAGCTGCTTCGTGCCATCCGCGAACGCCGTATCTCACGTATGGAGGCGGAAGATCGCTTTGGTGAAATTGCCTCTGGCCGCGATGAGGCCATTGCGCTTCTTGGAAACGCGGTGACGCATGGTCGCGATCTTGATCAGCAGTATGAATCGGCCTTTAGAGAGGAACGTAAAGCCATGCAAAGAAAGAATGCACGTCCGGGAAGAGTTGCTCAGGTGGAGCGCAGAAAGCAGACATTCTCCACGAAAGTGAGCGATCTCGACCGACAGAAACGTGAGGCTCAAAATCGTTCTCTTGCAGATAAACAGCAGTTTTCAAAACGACTTGCCGAAATTGATGCCTGATTTCTGCCTTTCGCGTGAGGTTAGCCATGCAAAAGGAACGGACGACAAGAATTCCTTGGACCTATATATTCGTGCTGCTTCTTCTGCTTCTGGCTGTATTCTGGGCTGTGTATGAGCTTAGGATTCAGGCTGAAGAGCGGGAGGCAGCCCTGCTTCTTGAAAAAACACGTCTTGAAGAGCGGCTGCGTACTGAGGAGGCGCGTCTTGAATTTCTGCGCTCTCTTCTTTCCCTTTCGCCTTGTGAGGCAAAAGCACGATGGGCCAAACCGTAGGGGGCGTTATGCGGACAACCTTGATTCGTACAGTCTCCCGGGCAGAGATCAACGCCTTGGCCTACCAGGGTATTTTGCCGAGTGAATGTCATCCGCAAATCACATCGCTCCTACAGAGTGTGTGCGGGGAAGAAGCGGCAGGACTTCTTGCCGAGCCCGTCTCAAATAGCCGTCAGGGTTTCGTTGACTGGTATGTTCCTTTCGAAGGGACAGTGCGGCGTTACACCGATCTGCCGCCTGACGAAAAGGAGCGGGCCTGCGCAACGTTTCGCACCGTAGCTGAAAAGGCTCTTGCGGAAGCGGAAAACCTCATGGCCTCGGCCGATCCTCAAAAGGTGACCCGCGGGCATCTTTTGAAACTTGCCTTGTGTTATCCATCGGAAGAGGATCTTTATCTCGTGGGGGACCATGTTTGCGTCACGTGCTGGGGCTTTGGGCCGGGGACAAACGGTGCCGAGAGCCAGATGCTATATGATCTGCGTTTAAAAAATCCTCCAAAACCTCCGGTGGCCATGGCGGCTGAGTCAGGTGGAAAGGCAGGGGAACAGGTCCCTGTCGTTCTCACGCCCGCGTCAAGATCTTTTGGTTGTCTTTCCTGGCTTCCTCTGCTGTTTCTTTTTCTTTTGCTGCTTCTGCTTCTATTTTGTGATTTTGGTCCTCTAAAGGCACTTTCGGGCAAAAGTCTCATGCAGATGCCGCCGATTTTTTACGAGGACCTACCGATGGGAGACCTTGAAGAACGCAGAAAAATGGCGGAGAACGAGCGCCAGATGCTAGAAGAAAAACTTCTTGCCCATCTTTCCCAGTGCCGCTTGCCGAAAAAAGCTGAGGAAGCGTTGACACAGGCGGCTAACGGTGTCCCCGGGAAGAATGTTGAGGAACTTGCCATTCCACAGAATGTGCAGGATACCTCCTTTCTTATGGGGCGATGGCTCTGTGCAACGGGGCTTTTTAACTCCAAGACTCAGGAACCGGTCCAGGTTGAATTTGTATTTGACCGCGATGGAAAGGGGGTCGGCACAATTTTCGAAAAGCACGATGTGTGTACGGGTCTTGCACACGCCGCTCTTGAGGACGGCGATCTTCGCATAACCCACGAAAAACTTCTTTGCCAGAAAAGCGGTGCTCTTTATAACGCGAACACTATTCTCTGCCACAAGAACGAACTTGGAAAAACAGCGTGTCACGGAAAAAATCTCGACGGAGAGCCGTGGAACGCTGTCTTTTTGAAAATTCGAGAAGAGTAGGCAGGGGGACTCTGATATGGCTCTTTTTTCTATTTATTCTTTCAGGTGCTCTATGCAACGGAATTTGTCTCGTTCACCATTTCTCTTCACTGCACTTCTTCTTTGCGCCCTTCTTTTTTTCTCCGGCGTAAATGCGGAACCGCTTTCCTCATCCACATCGCAATCCCCCGAGCAGTACGGGTTAAGCAATGCCCCGGTGACGACACCGGGACTGCACCAAGAGCCGGTACGGGAGGGCACCGGACGGGTCCTTATTGTACCGGGAGGCCGGCGTATTGATCCCTGGAAGGTTGTTCCGGAGGGCTGGGTTGTTGCCGATGACGGCTCCCTTCTCTCAGAGGAAGGCGTCATTTTTCGTCGTAATGGTGACGTTGAACTGCCCTTTGGTTCCCTGCCAGAAGGCTATAGGGAAGAAAATGGTGTCATTGTGACGCCTGAGGGCTTTCGGCTTGCGAAGGCTGAGAAGGAAACACCAGGAATTGACCCGAAAGGCGAATCTGTTCTCCCCGAGGGAAGCATCCTTTTGCCCGACGGGACAATCAAGTCTCCCGATGGCCGTATTCTCACCCCCGAAGGTGCTGTTTTGAAAACACCTGAGGAAGCGGCATCCGGGCCCTCTGGTACGGAACATCCTCAGATTGCTCCGGGGAAAGAAGATGTCGTACTTGCCCCGACCACGAGCCATGAAACGCCGGTTTCACCCAATGTTCTTTTGCCTAGATCTTCGTCGTCAGCAGGGGAGGTCCCCGCCGGAGGCATTCAACCCGAACCAGGCGTTCAGCTTTGGAGCATGCTTCCTCTTTCCGATGTGCCGGGTAAGGAAGACAATACTCCCCGGAAAAAGGAAGAATCTGGGGAAAAACAGAAGAAACCGGATATGAAGAAGGAGAAGCCCGCCAAGGAGGCGCAGGGAAAGGATCCCCGGAAGGAAACCCCGAAGCAGCCCCCAAGGGAACCCAAGAAAGAACGGCCGAAGCCTGAAAAAAAGCAGCCAGTCAAGTCGAGGATCGGTGATGAGTTGCGTATTCCCCCCGAATCCGTGAAAACAGGAAACCTCGATTTTCTTGAGGGCTGCTGGCAGGGAACAAGACCGGAATATTATTCAAAAAGAACTATTAAGGAGTGCTTCTGCTTCGGCGCAAACGGCAAAAACGGCAAGCGTCGGGTTATTGACCCCCAGGGTAACAGGCGCTGCGTCGGTGCAACCAGAGCAAGACTCGACACGAATGGCGTCCTCCATGTTTTTTCCCAGGGGGCTGTCTGTTCTGACGGTGAGCGCTGGGGGCAGGCTGAAATGACCTGCCGCGGGAAGGGGCAGAGGACTCCCTGCTCATGGGTCTTCAAAGACGCTAACGGTGGCAGGCAGTCCTACGAAATCCCCTTTGTCCGGGTGCAGTCGTGCGGACGGAAACGATAGCCAATTTTTCTGCGCGGAGACGAGATGTTTTATCCTAAATATAATGATCGTATCAGTTTGATTCCAGGCGGCTGCCCGCAACTTCTCGATTTTGTTCTGGATATGGATTCCCTTGAACGCATGCGTCGCAGTTTTGAGGAGCGGAAGTCCACTGGTCCAGACGGCGGCCCCGTGACCAGACTTTTTCCTCTGCGCGAAGAGGATGGCGAACTCGTCGACGTATTTGATCACAAGCCGCCAGTCGGCGATCCGTATACTCTGGATGCCAGAAAGACGTTGCAGCCCTGGCTTTCTCGCTGGATTCCCGTTCCGTTTCTACGGGAACGGGAGCAGGCATGGGATGACGGCGTGAAGCGTGTCGACGCAGGTCCTTCCAACTGGGCCAGGGCCCGTCTTGTGTCTGACAGCGAAAATTCATCTCTTCTGCGAATTGTCATTGCCTTCGATATGCAGGTTGAACAGGGGGGGGAGAATCTTCCCTATGCGGCCCTCTCACCCGAGGATGTGGACGCGCACTCCCAGTTTAGACTGTCCTGGCAGTGTCGGGACAACGGTTGGTTTTTAAACGAGGCCTGGGTCAATGACTGGCTGCACGAAATATGGACTGAGTCTCTGAAATCGCAGAAAAAACAGAGTGACGCAGACGAGGGCCCCTACCTGGAGCATCTTGCGAGCTACCTCACGGTTCTGGAACTGCTTGATATAGCTATTCATGACGCTAAGGTCTACGTGATCAATCCCGAGAAACTTGTACCTATCGATGTGGATTTTGTGCTTGACATTGGCAATTCCCGCACGACCGGAATTCTTGTGGAGACGAGGGCGCAAAGCGTTACGAATCTCAATAATAGCTACCTCTTGCAGTTGCGCGATATGGATGAGCCTGAGAATGTCTATACGGATCCCTTTGAAACACGTGTTGAATTTTCGGAAATAGCCTTTGGTAACGAGGTATACAGCCGGCGGAGCGGCCGGCGGACACCTGCGTTCGTTTTTCCGTCCCCCGTGCGCATAGGTCCCGAGGCGGCACGCCTCTCGACGCAGTCCGTATGCGCGGAAGGGGCCACAGGCATGAGTAGTCCCAAACGGTATCTTTGGGACGAACGGGACTGGCAGCAGAGCTGGCGGTTTAACACTAAAGGAAATGGCGAGCCGTATGTCACGCGTGGTCCTCTTGCACAGGCCGTCAATTCCAGTGGCACGCCCCTTTGCTGCATGGATGATCCTCTCTTCAAAAGAAATAAAATCTTACGCAAACAGGAAAGCGAATGCGCTTTTGAATCTCTTTTTACCCGTTCCTCTCTGATGATGTTCCTCCTTTTGGAAGTCATTCAACAAGCGCTTCTGACCATCAATCTGCCAGGACAGCGGCTTCGTCGTGAATCTCCCGATGTGCCGCGCAGGCTCCGCCAGATCATTTTTACGGTGCCGAGCGGAATGCCGCTTGCCGAGCAGCGTATTTACAGGCGCTGGTCCCACTGGGCCGTGCGTGTTCTATGGGAGACACTCGGCTGGAAGCAGTATTACGTGAAGAATCCTGCCGTTTGGCCGAAGGAACTCGCGCACGAGTACAGGAGAAGCCCAAGTGTCCGTTGCAATTGGGATGAAGCTACCTGTACACAGCTTGTCTATATCTACAATGAGATAAGCCGCAAGTTTCAGGGGGATGCCCAGGCGTTTTGTTCCTTGCAGGGCAAGAGACGGGCTAGGTATGAGAACAAACCCTGCCTTAGGGTTGCGACCATTGATATCGGGGGAGGTACAACTGATCTCTCCATCACGACGTTTAAACTCGACAGTGGCGCGGGTGCGTCCGTCAGAATGGTGCCTCAATCCGAGTTCCATGACGGATTCAGTCTTGCGGGGGATGATGTGCTCTGCCACGTTGTGCGCAATCTTGTGCTGGAGGGGCTGGGACGGGCCATGGCCTCTGTCGGCATACAGGATGTGCGAAGAGCCCTTGGGACACTTTTTGGGCGAGATGTGATCGACAGCACCCAGGAGAGCAGAAATTTACGGATGCAGTTTATCCGCCAAGTGGCGGTGCCTGTGGCTTTGACCATTCTTTCAGTCTATGAAAAGACGGATTTGCGGGCTGGAAGCGCAACGCTGTCCTGCACCATAGGGGATTGTTTTGAGAGGGCGGGAGATTCGCGGGTGAGTGGTGAGGAAGATGGTTCCGGCGTGAATCTTCCAGGTCCGCGTTTCCCACGACCAAACGCGGCAGCGCTCAACTATGTGCAGGATTACGTACTGAAGCACGGAAACGGGACCGAGTTTGATGTTCTCTCAGTTCCCCTTGAAATCAACGCCCGCAGGGTAGATGAGACCATACGTTCGGTTCTCAAGGATATTCTTGCCAATGTTTCCGAGGTCATTTCACGTTATGACTGTGATGTCCTGCTCCTTACGGGGCGGCCGAGCAGCTGGCCTGCTGTTGAGGATATGATAACGTCGTTTTTGCCTGTTGCGCCGGATCGAATTTTTCCCATGGGCAAATACCGCGTTGGCAGCTGGTATCCATTCTCGGATGCGCTGGGCACCGTTACGGATCCGAAAACAACGGTGGTTGTCGGAGCCATACTGTGTGCCCTTGCCGAAGGTCAGCTTGAAGGTTTTTCCTTTGATCCCTCAAAGCTCTCTCTTACTTCGACCGCACGTTATATCGGTGAAATGGAACTGAACGGCCAGATCAGGAACGCCAAGGTGTGGTTTGACGTAAATGTTGATTCACCCGAGGGCGCGGAACTCTCGAAAACGATATCTTTTGGTGGTCCAATTGCGGTTGGTTTTCGTCAGCTCAATGTTGAACGCTGGACAACCACCCGTTTTTACCTTCTTGAATTCGTCAATGAGGACGTGCGTCATAAGTACGCTCAGGGGTTGCCTTTTTCCGTGACACTTGAGCTCCGGGTGGCCGAACTTGATGAGGATAGCCGTTCAACGGATTCGGATCGTGACGAGGGCGAATTTACCATTACTGAAGTGCTGGATTCTGCGCAGAATCCTGTGCAGAATGCCCTTGAAATTCGTCTGCAGACGTTGCCAAGGGACGAAGGCTTTTGGCTTGATACTGGCATTGTCTACGCGTGAGGTGGGGTATGGGTTTAACTGAAGAATGCGGAACACTGGTTTCAACCTGTGTCGAGGCCTCGGAGTGGGTCAGGCGAAACGCTGAGCTTGTGCACAACGAGGGGGAAGGACTGCTAAAGACCCTGCGTCACTCAAGGCGGCTTTTCTCACGCCTTGAAACGGCCTCGCGACGTAAAATGTGTGCAGGCGTCTTCGGCCCAAGCCAGGCCGGCAAGTCCTACCTGATTTCTGCTCTCGCCCGCGACAGTCGTGGATCACTTATGGCCCGCTTTGGCAGTGAGCTGCACGACTTCATACAGGAGATCAATCCTGAGGGCGGCAAGGAATCAACCGGTCTTGTAACACGTTTCACCATGACAACCCCTTCCGTGCTTCCTGAGGGAAATCCCGTACAGGTCAGGCTTCTGACGGAAACGGATATCGTAAAAATCATTGCTAATACATACTTTGCCGACTGCGAGCACAAAGTCGATAATGTGAGCGATATAGATGCCACCCTTTCAGCTCTTGAAAAAAAGAAAGGATCCGGCGGTTCTCACATTGATCTGGATGCTCTCGAGGATTTACAGGAATATCTGAAAAGAGATTTTCTTTCAAAGGCTCGTGTGGCTCTTTTGCAGACCACGTACTGGGAGCGTGCCTTTCAGATTGGTCCCACGTTGGGCCTCGAGGACCGCATAGCCCTTTACGCGCTGATCTGGGATGAAGTCCCGCAGTTTACACATCTTCTCGGTATCTTGTTGCGTGCTCTTGAATCGCTGGGGCATCCGGATGTTGCCTACTGCCCCATTTCCGCCCTTATCCCCCGTGAAGGGAGCATTATTGATGTGGCAACCCTTGAAGGAATAGATGACGAGGATGCGGAATGCCTTGATGTCGTAACACCGGAGGGCAAAAGAGCCTCTCTTCAGCGTGCTGTTGTAACGGCCCTGACGGCCGAGCTTACCATCGTTATGGATCAAAAACCGGCCGACTATTTTGAGACAACGGACCTTCTTGATTTTCCCGGATACCGGTCACGTTACAAGATCGATGACATCAGGAAGGAACTGGAAAAGCCGGGAATGCTGAAAGAGATGTTTCTTCGAGGCAAGGTGGCGTATCTGTTTCAGCGGTACTGTTTTGAACGAGAGCTTACAAGCATGCTCCTATGTATCGGGCCGAGCAATCAGGAAGTTCAGGACCTGCCGGGGGTGATCAATGATTGGGTTACCTCAACGCATGGGGAGAAGCCCGACCTGCGCAGTGATCATCCGGTGTCGCTTTTTTTCATTCTGACCAAATTTGACATGGAGTTCGAGCAGAAAAAAGGTGCTCCATCTGTGGAGACTCGTTGGGATAACCGTCTGCATGCTTCTCTTCTTGATTTTTTCGGGAAACAGCACGACTGGCCAAAGTCCTGGGATTTGAAGGGGGGCTTCCGCAACTGCTTCCTTCTGCGCAATCCAAATTTCCGCTTTGACGCGATTCTGAACTACGACGCGGACGGACGCGAAGAGTCGGTCCGGGAGGAAATGAAGGATTACGTGGTCCAGCTTGAAACGGCCTTTATGCAAAGCAGCCTCGTGGCAGAGCATTTTCGTAATCCCAGAGAGGCCTGGGATGCCGCCATGCGATTGAACGACGGTGGCATAAGCTACATCCGGGAGGCATTGAGTCCTCTTTGCGATCCCGAACTGAAGCAGGCTCAGCTTGCGCAGAGTATGCGGGAGGAGCAGGCGCGCCTCCATACGCGTCTTAAAGGTTTCTACCACTCTGACGACAGGGAGGAGGAACTGAAACGCAAATACGCGTTGATCAAACTTTTTTTTGCCCGGCTCGGCCGCCTTGAAAAAGAGCATCAGCGCATGGGAAAATTGTTGCGTGCCCTTACCATTTCCGACGCGGAAATCTATGAACTCCATCCCGAAGCCTTTAGGCGCTACCTTGAAGAACCGGAGATAACGACTAATACAGAAGAGACTGGTGGATCTCTTGACTTAAATCTCGACCTTGACTCCATCAATGTGGCGGACTGGAACCCCTTTGCCGAGCAGAACACAGGCTCTGACAAGGAGGAAGATCCTGCCTCGTCTCGTGATGAGGCGCTCTTTTTTGCTGATTATGTTATGTCCCACTGGACAGACCGCCTGCACGCCATAGCGGATGATGTATTTCAGCAATCCTATTTTATGTTGTCGGCTCAGGAGTTCTCTGCTTTTGTGGGAGAACTGGCAACAGGGGCGAAGCGCCTAGGGGTGCGGGAGGATATGCTTGACTCTTTCCGCAGGGCTTCAGCGTATGTGAATACACAGAAAGAAAGCATCGTCTGGCAACAGTCAAGCATGGCTGCGCATATCCTGAATTCCTATATTGATTGGCTTGGTTTTGACCCGCAGCGTAAGACGAAGGAGGAGCGGACGATCGCGGTCGGTCAGAGCCAGACGGTTGTCTTTGAGCCTCGTGAGGATGTCGAAGACGAGCTCCAACTCGGGGAGGAACGGCAGACCTATACGACAGTCTACTACAGGGACTGGTTTAACGCGCTCTATACGCTCCTTATAGGTAATGCGAGCTTTGATGGAGAACGGGAGGTCAATGTCGAGGAAAATTTAAAGCTTGGTGCTATTCTGAAGCATTTTTCAGGCTAAGGACATGCGCCGTGAGAGGACGGCGCTTTGTTGTTGTCCTTTCCACATCGGCTTTTTTGAGCTTAACGGGACAACGGATTGCTGAGTAAGATGGAGGCGGCGTTTTTTTCGCCTTAGGGCATGAAATCGCTGAACGACGATGAAAATTACCTATATGAACGATGAGGTCGCAGGAGCCGGGCACGGCATTTTTATGTGCCAGGACGACGATCTGACGGATGCCCCGCACTCACTTCTTGTGCAGAGGGCTACTGACAGAAAATATCTGACGGAAACAGGCGACTGGAATGAATCACAGCAGCCCCTTGCACTTCCTTCCGAAGCTGGGAACGGACTTCTCTCACTGAAATTAGGTCCCGCACTTGTTAACGCCCTTACAACCCAGGATACCTATAAGCTCACACTGACACAGGGGGATACGCGCAAAAGCGGGCAGTTTAAAATCGATGAAATTCTCTATTCAGCTGACGAGGCGCTTGCCAACGCGGTTGTGCTTGAAGAGAAGCCACAAGCAACGCCTCAACCAATGCCTGAAGAGCCTGTCGAGGTTCTGGGAGCAGAGAACGCTGTCGAAGGAAATGAAGACAAGAATTCCCAGAAGCAATCCATGCCCGTGCAGTTGCAAAGGAAGTCCGTCTGGCCATGGATTGTAGCTTTTTTTCTTCTTGCGGGGATTGCCGCGGCACTCCTTTGGTTCTTCTTGTGGCGTGAGCCCGGAACTTCTTCGCCTACGCCTTTGCCGAAAGAAGAGGTAGCAACTGAATCATCCGATCCGGCGACACCAGGTGTTCACGAACCGTCTGATGCGCAGAATGGCGACAAAAAAGATCCGGATCCGTCAATAGAAAATACGACGAAAGGAACCGAACCGACAGCGTCTGAAGAAGAGAAGAAAACGCCCGAGCTAACAACGTCGGAAGAAAAGAACGGAAGGGCTTCTCCGGAGAATGCCGCACAGGAAGGAAAAATGCCCGGATCCGGGGAGAGCGGCGGACCTGACGCTGCCGGTGGACCACAGTCACAGCCTTCCCTTTCCCTTCAGGATGAGATTAAGGCTTTTTTTGCGGGCAATGATCGAAACGGCAAAAAGGCCGCTGAACTTGCAGCACGTTTGACTCCGGCCAATGGGGCTGAAGAAGACGCGCTTTTCAGATTGTATTACTTTGCTGAACAGCATGGGGAAACATCCCTTTTGCTTCCCTTTGCCAAGACCTTTGATCCCAGTACCCCGCAATGGGGGAGCATTGAGAAAAATCCCGTTGAGGCGTTGCGACTGTACGAAAAGTCTAAAGCTGTGACCCCCGAAGGGGCAGAAGGGGAGGCCTCAATGCGTGCCTGGCTTATAAAGGCCGCGGAACAGGGAGACCGGAAGGCCCAAGAGTGGCTACGTCTTCTGCCAAAGGGCAAACCGTAATATGTCTTTTTTGCTGCTCTTCAATGGGGGGAGGATAACAACGGCATGAAATCACGCTATTTATATCCTGCTGCGCTGTTTGTATGCTTTTGCTGCCTTTTATCCGGAAGTGTCGTCAATGCGAAAACTCCGCTGCTTCAGGACGGAAAAACAACCGTCTATCAGCGTCTTGTCTCGCATCCAGGTGCAAAACTTTACGACGGACCGACGAAGGATGCCAAGCTTTTGCATGATCTGAGGACCTTTACAGTGCTTTATATTTATGATCGGAGGGGGGACAGACTTCAGGTCGGTGTTTCCTCAGACGGTCCCGAGGGATGGATTGACGCGCGCCTTGCCACCGAATGGCCACAGGCCATCACCATGGTCTTTACCGACAGAACCGGTCGAGCACCGGTCCTTTTTTACAAGGATCATGCTTCCCTTCAAAGTACCTGTCAGGCTCAAAGCGTGGCTGAAACCGTACAAAGCCAGCTTGAACGCGTGAAAAAAGCCGCACAAGGGGAAAATACGGATCCTGTTGTTGCTACCGAGCCCATAGATACGGCCGTGGCGGAAAAAAATTTTTATCTTTTGCCAGTCCTTAATATGGATACGCAGTATGAGGGCATAAAACTTTTGGAAGTGGCCTCCATTGATCCGGGTTCTGCCGAGGCCGGGGATGACGCATCGCAGGCAGGGTCGCCAGCGACCAATCCTTCTTCGCGAGATCTTAAAATAGGCTTTGCTTTTGTTGTCGACACCACCATTTCCATGGGCCCTTACATTGAGCAGACCACGGAATTAATAAAACACCTGTACAACGAGCTAGAGAAGAGTCCCTACGCGGATAAAATGGCCTTTGCAGTAGTAGCCTTTCGCAGCAGCTTGAAGAAAAGACCGGGACTTGAGTATACAGCCAAAGTAATCTGTGATTTTACGACGGTGAAAGACCGGGCCCGTCTTGAGAAAGCGCTTGAGGATGTGCGTGAAGCGAAAATATCCACCCACGACATTAATGAGGATTCGTTCGCGGGCATTCATGAAGCCGCGGAAAAACTGTCCTGGGACAACTACGGAAGTCGGATCATGCTTATGGTTTCGGACGCAGGCCCACTAGGTGCGGGAGATCCAACATCGCTGACAGGGTTTTCTGCAGAAGCTCTGGCGGATTATTTACGCCAGAGGAAGATTTATTTGACCTGTGTTCACGTCAAAGGTGCAAGCAACAGGAAAAATCATGCCTACGCTGCGAAAAACTACCGTGAACTCACGATGCAGAGTGACAATCAGGCAAGCTATATAGCCATAGACGCAAAAAACGCGGCAACAGGCTCAAAGTCATTTCGTGATGCAGCGCGCGTGCTCGCGCAGTCCTACGGAAAACTTTTGACGGCTACCGCTACCGGAGCATTTCTGCAAAAACCGAAGCATGTGACAGGAAGTTCGAGCCAGAAAAAACAACTGACCCCGGAAGAAGAGGCAAAACGTATTGCGGAAAGTACTGGCTATGCCATGCAGCTGCAGTTTTTGGGGAATCGAGAAAAAAGCAGGGCTCCAAAGGTGGTAAAGGCCTGGATTGCCGATGCGGATCTTGAAAAACTCGAAACTTCGCAGGGGGCCCCTGTCCTTGCCTGCGAGCCGTGCGTTCTTCTTACCAAGGGCCAGCTGAGTACGCTCTACTCTCAGGTGAAACTTCTGCTTGATGCAAGCGAAGAGGCGTTCTTGAATGGGGAAACGGATCTTTTTGCCCAGATACAGTCGGCGGCTGCACAGATGAGCCGTGATCCCAAACAGTTTACGTTGAATCCGGGGCGGAATCTCCTTGAAAACAAACTGCTGGACGAAGTCCTGCTGGATCTTCCGTACAAGAGTTCGGTTAGTACCCTGACAAAACGGGACTGGGAAAATATGTCAACAGGAGCTCGCCAGACATTTATTCTGCGTCTGAAAGCGCTTCTTGCCCGTTATGAGGAGTATGACAAGGACGCTACCCATTGGGAGAGCTTTGGTTCAAAGAATCCTGAAGAGTGGGTATACCGGGTACCGTTGAAGATGCTTCCATGATGGTATTGTGTTATGGTGGCCGCTTGCCGTCATGGCAGATTATTTTCCCGTTCTTATCTTCTCCTTTCAGGGTGATCCTATGCTGTATTTTCTTGAAAATGTGAGCAAAAAGCGGGAAGGCACAAGCGGGTACTCGCTCACCGTGCGGCATCTTGCCATCCCCCGTGGAGCGCGTATCGCACTAACCGGGGAAAGTGGTTGCGGAAAAAGTACGACCCTTGATCTGCTTGGGCTTGTTCTAGCTCCGGACAGTGCTTCAACATATACAGTGAAGCTGGAGGGGAAAAGCTGGGATATCCCGTCACTTTTTGCAAGCGGCGAGTTTGACAAGTTAGCCGCCCTGCGTCTGCGCTCCATGGGATATGTGTTGCAGACTGGAGAGCTCCTTCCTTTCCTTTCCGTGGCCGAGAACATGATCCTGACGGCTACAATGCGGGGCGTCATTCGGGAAGAAGCCCTTGAAGATGCCCAACGGCTTGCAGCTTCCCTCGGCATTGCCCAAAAAATGCAGTCTATGCCGGCTACGCTTTCTGTCGGAGAACGACAGCGGGTTGCCATTTGCCGTGCACTTTTGCCTAAACCCGCCGTCATTCTGGCTGATGAACCGACAGCAGCCCTTGATCCCATGCATGCCGGGAAAGTCATGGACACCTTCTGCCATGCCTGTGAGGAGCAGGGCGCAACCCTTCTTCTTGTCACCCATAACGTTACCTGGGTCAGAACGAGTTCTCTTAAAGAGCTTTCCTTTCAGCTTGAGCAGACTGAAAAGGGGACCTCTGCCATCCTTGACGACCGCTCAGCCTGAGACTTTTGACTCTTCAGAGGTTCTCATGTCTACCCCCCTTCTTTCGCTCTTTCTTGCGCTTCGAGACTGGCTTCATGAACGTACCCTTTCCCTTTGTGCCGTTCTTGCCCTCGCCAGCATGCTTGCACCTCTTCTTGTGCTGCAAGGTGTCCGTAACGGAGTCCTTGACGGCCTACGCGAAAATCTGTTGAAGGATCCGACCGTACTTGTGATCAGTCCTACGGGCAGCGGCAGTACCGGATCGTTTACAAAGGAGTTCATAGAGGAACTGCGCCGTATTCCCGGAGTTCGTTTTGCCATCGGAAGAACACGCGAGATTGCCACTGACATAACACTTGAAAATGCGGATCATGCGAATGTAACCGTGCACATGGAGCCCTGTGCGCAGGGGGAGCCTATTCTTGAACATTTCGGCCAGATTCAGCCGACTGACGGGGATGTTCCTGAACTTGTTCTTTCAAGCCGCGCGGCTGCCCGGCTTGCCGTCACTCCCGGCAGTACCGTGACCGCAAGCATCGGCCGAAAAAATCGGGATGGACGGCTCGAATCCTTTACGCTTTCTTTGCGTGTTGTTTCTGTATTGCCTCAGTCCGCGGCAGATCGTGTGATGGGATTTATTCCCCTGACCTTGCTTGAGGATATTCAGGATTATCGTGACGGCTTCGCGGTTCCTTCAAGAGGTCTTACCGGACTTGCACGTTCGGAGGACCGTCGGTATGCGTCATTCCGCCTTTATGCTGAAAATCTGGATGCTGTTCCGGACGTCACGAAAGCCCTGATGGACCGGAAAATTGAGGTTCGCACCAAGGCGCATGATATCGCCAATATAAAAAGCCTTGAGACGGCTATTGACCAGGTTATTCTCATTTTATCACTTGCTGTTGCTGCCGGCTTCAGCGCCTTTGCCGTGAGTTCCGTCCAGGGTGCTGTACGCAGGAAGGTTCGCATGCTTGGTCTTTTGCGTCTTTTCGGGTTTTCTCGGTTTTCTCTTCTCCTTTATCCCCTGATGCAGACATTTCTGACAAGCTTTTCCGGTTCTCTCCTTTCTCTCGTGGCATACTGGTGTGTGAGCTTGAGCATAGATCATTTTTTTGCCTCTCAAAGCGATGGGAATGCCCTTTGTACATTGCATGTCGAGGATTGCGTCCTGGCACTCGGCGTGGTCTTTTTACTTTCTTCTGCTGCATCGCTGCACGCGGCACGCAGGGCCGCTTCCGTTGATCCTTCTTCTGTTATCCGTGAGGTATAGATGTCCCAATGCCTTTTTGTCCTTTTGAGCCTTTGTCTTCTTCTTTCTCCTGCTGAAGCTTTTGCAGCGTTAAAAAAACAGGATGCCGTTCCGGAGCGCGTGGCTCTTTATAACCCACGGGCTGAGCAGGATGATATCCTGCTTCCGATGCCATGCGGGCTTTTTCTTGCCTTACGCACAGTGGCTGTTCCTGGCGGTGCAAAACAGGATCGGCGTTTTATCATGGGTGTAAGCGATACGGCCGAACACCGCGAGGTGTATGAGGGCAGCTTTGAAAGTCACATAGCGGCATCCTTTACCAGGGACGATTTGCCGAAGGCGTGGCTCGACAAACTTGGTGTGGAAAACGCCAACGGCTTTTCCTACTATTTTATCGGAAAGTATGAGCTGAGTCAGGGACAGTGGGACAGTGTTATGCAGACAATTACCTCTGACGGTCGTTTCGACTCGGGACTTTGTCCCACTATTCATGCGAAGAGTGCGCTTCCTGCTCGAAACATCTCTTGGTTTGACGTGCAGGATTTTTTAAAGCGCTATAACGGATGGCTTGTTTCTCAGAAGGAGAGGATTCTTCCCCGCTTTAAAGAGACGGACGTCATTGGCTTTCTTCGCCTGCCTACTGAGGAGGAGTGGGAGTATGCCGCAAGGGGAGGTATCGCGGTCCGGGAGGAGGATCGCGAAAATAACGATTCCTTTGTGCCCGTAGGAGAACGGAGTACCGATTACGGAGTTTTTCAGGGAGATGGGGTCGCCATTCTTGAAAACCCGTTGCCACTTGGTTCACGAAAGGCAAACCCCCTCCGTCTTTATGACACCATGGGTAATGTTCGGGAAATGATAGACGGCTTCTTCCATTTCACCATTATGGAGATAGATACCAAGAACAATCAGCGCAGGCGTTTGCACGGCGCGCCCGGAGGTATTATTTGTAAAGGGGGAACCTTTCACAGTACCGTAGAAAGCGTTTTGCCAGGGTGGCGGGATGAATTTCCACTCTACACCGAAAAAGGGGAGTATCGGGCAAGTGATTTGGGCGTGCGTCTGGTGCTTGCCGGCATTAACACGGCGTCGGACCGAAGAGTCGCACTGATCAATGCGCAAACGCCGAAAGAAGAAAATTCCGTTCCGTCCCGGAAAAAAGAACAGTCTTCCACTCAGGTGTCGGAATCGAAGGATACCCTTCTTGTTGTGAACACCCAGGGTAACATGCTGGCCGAGCTTGATAAGATACGTCAGGCGACTTCTTCCGAAATCGTGCGTTCTAATCTTGACCAGTTCAGAGCTCTTCTGCAGGAGCGCGAGGCGGCTGAGAAAAGGAGACAGAGAGATGTGCTCGAAAATGTCGTCCGATCAACACTCTATCAGGCAGAAACCATTCGTGCTTTTGCCTTTCGTTATATAGAAATGGCGAAAATCGGACATGAAGGACAGAACCGTCGGGCCTTGACGAGAGAAGAAAAAGCCCAGGTAAACCAGTACCTCGCATCCTACCACAATGTACTTTTGACTTCCGCGAATCAGTATAAGAGCAACCTGCGTCGCCTTCTTCAGGCTGACAGCGAAACTCTCGGCGATTTTTACGCACAATTTGGCAACGAATACCGAGGGGATGATACGTTAAACAGGCATATGAGAAAAAATCTTGAAACCCTGAAAAAACATATTGACCATGCTCATAAACACGGCATAGACCGCCTGACAAAAGAGCAGCTGTGCAAGGATATCATTCCAGCCGAACACCTGCGCCAGATGCCCCATTTTTCCGGAAAATAAGAGACTTTTCTCCAGTCACTCTAGCGGGCAAATGCGGGAACCACCATATCACCTTCCAAAGAGGAATCATGCAGCACCACACATGTATTTTATCGCCATCGGGCGTTTCTTCCTTTGTTATTGGAAATGATCTCCCGCTCGTGATCATTGCTGGTCCTTGTGCCATGGAAAGTCGGGAACAGACCCTTGCGGCGGCGGAGATGCTAAAGGAGATTTTCGCAACGGCCGGCGTTTCCCTTATTTTTAAGTCGAGCTTTGATAAGGCAAATCGCAGTTCTCTCTCCGGGTACCGGGGCGTTGGCATGGAGGAAGGTCTTGCTATTTTGCAGGAAGTACGGGAGTGTTATGATCTTCCTGTCCTGACGGATATCCATACGCCAGAACAGGCTGCAATTGTGGGCAAGGCAGTTGATGTTCTTCAGATACCTGCATTTTTGTGCCGTCAGACAGATTTGCTTTTAGCGGCTTCCTCTGCGGGGAAGCCTGTGAACATAAAAAAAGGTCAGTTCCTCGCGCCGTGGGAAATGACGCATGTGCTTGAAAAGGCACGGAGCACGGGAAACAACGATCTTTTTTGTTGTGAGCGGGGAGTCTCCTTCGGTTATAACAATCTTGTTGTGGACATGCGCTCTCTGGCAATTATGAAAAAAACAGGGCAGCCGGTGGTATTTGACGCAACGCATTCCGTTCAGCTTCCGGGAGCTGGCAACGGGAAAAGTGGCGGACAGAGGGAATTTGTTTCGACTCTTGCACGGGCAGCGTGCGCTGTTGGTTGTGCAGCGATTTTTATGGAAACGCATCCCAATCCTGATAGTGCACCGTGTGATGGTCCTAATATGTTGCCGTTTACGGCATTGCCTTCGTTATTGCGGATCCTGAAGGAAATTGACGGCATTGTCAAAGCCGACGGCACGGAGGCGTAAAATGCGAATCGTTGCAGTTATTCCAGCTAGGTACAGCTCAACGCGTTTACCGGGAAAACCTTTGATTGATTTGCTCGGAAAGCCCATGATTGTGCGAGTTTATGAACAGGCAAAAAAGGCGACCCTGCTTAATGATGTCCTTGTTGCAACCGACGATGAACGTATCCGCGAGGCCGTAGAGGGTTCAGGTGGTAAGGCGCTTATGACGAGCCGGACGTGCGTCAGCGGTTCCGATCGTCTGCTTGAAGTTGCGAGAATGGTGGATGCCGATGTGTATGTTAATATCCAGGGCGATGAGCCTTTGGTTGACCCGGAAGCCATTGACGCGCTCGCTTCTGCCATGCAGAGCAGCTCCATACCCGTTGCTACACTTGCCTATGCGCTTGGCGATGGGGCTGAAAAAGAAGTGTATGATCCGAATCTCGTAAAAGTGGTGATGGCCGATAACGGCCAGGCACTGTATTTTAGCAGGAGTCCCATTCCCTATCAGAGGGACCAGGGGACACCCGTTAGCTACTACGCGCATATTGGGGTGTACGCATACCGGAGGAATGCTTTGGAGCGTTTTGGCTCCCTTCCCGAATCTTCTCTTGAAAAAATTGAAAAGCTTGAACAGCTACGTTTTCTTCAGGCGGGAATTCCGATTTTAGTTTTGAAAACCAAGCCTTTCGGCCCAGGCGTAGATACGTTGCAGGATTTGGAGCGTGTTCGGGCAATCCTCAGGGGGGAACCGGAAATTGTATCGGAACGCCCCCGCATTCGACTTATCGTGACGGATGTTGACGGTGTCCTGACGGACGGGAGTCTTCTGTACGGTGCAGAAGGAGAAACTTTCAAGCGCTTTAATGCCAAAGATGGTCTCGGGGTGAAAATTGCACAGAATAACGGCCTAGAGATAGCAGTTCTTTCCGGGCGAGACTGCCCCGCGTTGCGTAAACGTCTGGCGGATCTCGGCATAACGGTCTTTCGGCTTGGACGTCTTGAAAAAAGGACGGCCTTGCACGAGATTTTTGCTGAATGCGGTGTCGGTCCGGAGGAGTCTGTCTTTTTGGGTGATGACGTGACGGATATAGCGGGATTCGAAAACTGCGCACTTGGGGTCGCGGTTAGAGACGCACACAGCGATGTACGCGCAAAAGCGGATCTCGTGCTCAACGCAAAGGGCGGACAGGGGGCTTTACGAGAACTTGTTGACCGTGTTTTGGAGGGACGACTGTGAAGAAGCAAGCCCGATTTGATGCCAAAGAGGCATTTAGACAGGGCGTCGACACGATCCGTCAAGAAGGAGAGGCCCTCTTAAAGCTGAGCTGTTGTTTAAGCAATGTCTTCACGGAAGCCGTTAAGGCGATCTTGAATATTAAGGGTCGTGTAGGTGTTACAGGTATGGGGAAAAGCGGCCATATTGCCCGGAAGATCGCTGCAACGCTTGCTAGCACTGGGACCCCCGCCTATTTCATTCATCCGGCAGAAGCAAGTCATGGCGATCTTGGCATGATGGCCCCGGGGGATGCTCTTATTGCCATTTCAAACTCAGGCAATACAGCGGAGCTCAGCGACATTCTCTTTTATGCTCAAGCCCATTCCCTGCCGGTAATAGCGATTACCTCAAATCCGAACAGTCCTCTTGGCAAGCATGCTGACTTTAGCATTGTGCTCCCCGCCATTCATGAGGCGTGTCCAATTGACTGCGCTCCTACTACTTCAACCACGATGAGTCTCGCTATCGGCGACGCCTTAGCCATGGCTCTTATGCAGGCACGCGGATTTACTCCGGAGGATTTTAAATCTTTTCATCCCGGCGGCAGCCTTGGGCAAAAGCTCCTCCGTGTTCGTGACATCATGCATACAGGTAAGGAAGTTCCCCTTTGCGACGTCAACGACCCCATGAGTCTTGTGATAATAGAGGTAAGCAAGAAAATGCTCGGCTGCGTGGGTGTTGCCGATCATGGAAAACTTGTAGGGATTATTACCGACGGCGATATACGAAGAACGATGTGTCCCGATTTTTTGTCGAAAAAGGCTGGTGATCTTATGACAATCTCTCCCTTTACGATTGACGTCGATGCGACCATAGACGAGGTAAGACAGTCAATGAGGGAGAAAAAAGTAACAAGCCTGTTTGTCCTTTTAGGAGATAATGAGCTGGGAATCGTGCATATTCATGATCTAGGCTAGTAGCAGGGAGCAGAGGCAGAAACTCCGTACTATTTAGGAATGGGAAATATTTTTACAGGATTTTTTGTATTTGAAATATTCTGAAAGGAGATAAAACGGTAAAAAAAGAAGCAGAACGATATTTTTTTTTGAGAGAGCTACGATAGTTGCGCCTAATCGATACGATAAATGGTTTTTAATATTTTCTGCCGTTTTTTCTGCTTTGGAGATTTTTTCATTTAATATGTTTTGCTCTTTTTTTATATTGCTGTTTTCTTGTTTTATATTATTAATCTCTTTTCGTAGATTGCTATTCACGTTTTTCAGACGGCTATTCTCTTCCTGTAAAGATTTTTTTTCTTTTTCAAGCTGATCTGATTTTTCATAAAGACAATCTAGTTTCTGAAGAACTGGTAGACTTTCTTCATAGAAGAATGCTTCCTTGGAAGCAAAGTCTTTTAATATTTCAAGATTAAAGCATCCTATGATATAAAGTCTTAAATTATTTTCATTTTTTCCTTCAAAATAATAAAAAGATTGTCCATTATTATCTTTTATATCATATAAAGTATATGCAGACGTTCGAATGTTTCTGCTGTTATAGAGTGTTAGTCTTCCCTCTTTAACATCCCATAACCTTTCATTCTCGTGCCCTTCGCTTTCTATATCCTGAATTAAAGCATTCGTAGAAAGTTTAAAGAATCTTCTGTGTGACTTGTTTCTTCTAAAGAAGATACAGAACATATTTGTTAAATCTTGCATTTTATTATCCGTTATTATTCATTGATTTTTATCTTATCATGTAATTCGTCTATATGCTTTTTTAAAGAACAGGGATGTGTTTCTTCTTCTAAAAATCCCGTGCGAAGTTTTTCTATTGGCCAAGGAGAGTATGAATAATCCTTAATATTCAGCATCCCAGGCCAATTTTTTGGTTTCCTTGCCACCAGAATACAGTCCCCAAGGTCTGAGAACCATGCCGATGTCGCATTTAGCGGTGCTTCATTTGTAGAAATGTGTTCAGGAATCAAGTTCCCATATTTAGCAAATGCTGCCATGCCGTCAACATCATACCTAAATGTGTCGACAGGAAATCTATGACGACCCTGAAGTCGCGGTGTTATAAGGCAAAGCAAACCGTCTTCCTTAAGAATTCTGCAAATTTCAGCAAACAGGACCCATGGAAACTCAACATGCTCAAAGCACTGTCCACTTATGACAACATCATATGAACTGTCACGAATTTCGTCCCAGCTATAACTCTTTTTTGGAACGAAATCTACATTCCTCCCTTTTGCCATATCCAACCCTGTATATTTGAATCGAGGTGTAGGAAAAAGGTCCCTATATGTTCCGTTTACATTGTAGCTTCCAACATCAAGAACTGATATTGGGTCCTTAACAGTGCAGTTATAATCTAGAAGGTATGTATCAATAAACCATTGCATCCTTAGAATAGAGCTGGCATGCATTGTAAACCACCTTTCGTTTTTCATAAAAAAAGACCTATGATTGAGATCATAGGTCCGAAATATGGTGGGATGTGCGGGGATCGAACCTGCGACTCACTGCTTAAAAGGCAGTTACTCTACCGACTGAGTTAACATCCCAAACAGATGGACTAATATGGTATTAATTGAGATTTGTCAAGCAAGTTTGGCGTGAAAGGGCCTTCTTTTTATTTTGACTTATGCTTTTTTGTCTCACAATGTGGGATCGGACCGGAGCATACAAATGAAGCAAATGAAACTATTGAGGGTGTAGAGTCGTCCATCACTGTTTTTTCTCGATTTTCGCCCAACTGTCCCTGAGTGTTGCTGTTCTGTTGAAAACGGGCAACGTCTCAGTGCTGTCACTATCTTTTGCGAAATAGCCTACCCGCTCGAACTGAACCCGGGAACCGTTCTCCAAACTTGCCAAGTAGGGCTCAATAACCCCATGAACAGAGGTCATAGAATGAGGATTTATATCATCTAGGAATGAGCCTCCCTCGTGAGCTGTATTTGGGTCCTCGCTTTGAAAAAGATGGTCATAAAGGCGTATTTCGGCCGGAATCGAGTGCTGTTTTGAGAGCCAGTGAATGGTTCCTTTTACCTTTCTTCCGTCGGGTGCCTGTCCGCCTTTGCTTTGAGGATCGTAGGTACAGTGGATCTCCAGGAGGTTTCCATCTTCGTCATATACGGCGTTCTGGCATGTAATGAGATACGCGTAACGGAGGCGCACTTCTGATCCGACGAAAAGCCTGTGGAATTTTTTGGGCGGATCCTTTCGGAAGTCGTCCCTTTCTATAAAGAGCTCGCGAGCAAAGGGGACCTTCCTTGTTCCGAAGGAATTCTTTTCAGGGTAAAGGGGAAGATCAAAAAATTCAATCTTCCCTTCCTCGTAGTTATCAATGACAAGCTTTACCGGATCCATCACGGCCATAAGGCGCGGGGCATGCTCATTGAGGTGCTCGCGAACGCAAAATTCAAAAAGATTATACTCAACAGTGGAGTCAGCCCTAGCAAGTCCGATTTTGCGGCAGAAATTCCGGATTGCTTCCGGCGGTACACCCCTTCTTCGAAGACCACACAGGGTTGGCATTCTGGGGTCATCCCAGCCGTTCACGTACTTTTCGGACACAAGTTGTATAAGCTTTCTTTTTGAAAGCACAGTGTGAGTCAAATTTAAGCGGGCAAATTCGATCTGCTTTGGATGGTATATTTCTAAAGCGTTTAAAATCCAATCATACAGTTCTTTGTTATTGACGAATTCCAATGTGCATAGGGAATGCGTTATACCCTCGATAGAATCAGATATGCAATGTGCATAATCGTACATTGGGTAAATACACCATCTGTTACCTGTTTTTTGGTGGCTGGCATGGCGTATCCTATAAAGAGTTGGGTCTCTCATTACGATATTGGGCGCCGCCATGTCGATTTTAGCGCGAAGGACGCAGTAGCCATCGGGAAATTCTCCGGAGCGCATACGTTGAAAAAGGTCGAGGTTCTCTTCAACGGATCGTGTTCTGTACGGACTATCCTGTCCAGGTTCGGAGAGTGTTCCTCTTGTGGTTCTGATTTCTTCGGCAGACTGGTTGTCAACATAGGCTTTTCCTTTCCGGATAAGCTCAACTGCAAACTCGTAGAGTTGCTCAAAATAGTCCGAAGTGTAAAATTCACGATCTTCCCAGTCACCGCCAAGCCAGCGAACATCTTCGCGGATGGCGTTGACATACTCAATATTTTCTTTGGTAGGATTTGTGTCGTCGAACCGTAAGTTGCACTTTCCTGAGAATTCAGAGGCAACTCCAAAATTAAGGCAAATGGATTTGGCATGTCCGAGATGCAGATAACCGTTAGGCTCAGGAGGGAACCTAGTATGAACTTTTCCTTCAAATGTGTTTAATTCATTGTCTTCTTTTATTGTAGATCTGATAAAATCAGTGCTATCAGTCTTTTCGTTATTTAAGTTTTCTGTATTAGGAAGCATAAACATCTCCGTTAATCATTTTAACGATTGGATTCTATATTTTTAATTATGCGATGAATTTCCATTTCATATTTATTGATTATTTGTCCATTTGGACAGTCCAATGCAGAGTCAAAATTTTGCTTTGGGATTGTCCAGTCCATGCCGTAATTTTCTTCAAGATATTTTTCCGGGGGGTCTGGAATAAGAATCTCTAATCCTTTGAAATTTTCTCTTCTGAGAGCGAACGGTGAATTATGCCATGAAACTTTAACTCCTGAATGCCAATAATCTTCGCTATCTCTGTAATGCGTGAAAATATCAATATAAATACCGTTGACGTGAAGAACTCTGAGACAATGTTGCGATCTCTGCGGCATGATAATAAAACAGCCGGCATTGTATATCGCTTTTTTTAATAAAGATTGATCAAAGCCTGCGAAAATTCCTGTGTCCAGGTCCGTGTCGTGCTCCAAAAAATCTCCCTCACGGAGGAATCCAAGAAGGGAGCCGCTGATGAGGAATAATTCGAGGTTAGATTGGCGGGTTGACGTTATGAGATCCGCAAGAGCCTGACGCGCTGACTCTTTTCTGATTTTGTACTTTTTTTTGAGCGGGAGCGCTGACTTTATACGGCTTACCTTTCTCCAGATATTTATTGCATCGCTATAGCGTTGACATCGCTGAGCAGCGAGGGCCTGGTAGGAGAGGAGAACGGGGTCATCTAAAATTGATGGGGAAACCTGAGCACTTGCCCAGAGCATTGATGTGAACTCAGAGTACTGGTCCTCATTCTGGACGGCATTAGCCAGTTTCAACCAAATTTTTTTTCTTTTTCTGATCACCTTATTAAAAAGAACTTGTTTTGCAGCAGTAATGTTGTTATTTGATATGTAGGAGTCTGCAAGAAGAAAATAGGATTCTTCATGTTTGGGGAAATAAAATAAGAATTTTTTGAGGATATCTATCGCAAGAGAAAAATTCCCTTTCAAATACGCTTTTAGAGAAGCAAAATAAGCCAGATCAACTCTATCTTTACAAAGGGTTTCTAAATCAGAATTTTTATTTTGTACGATATATGATAACGCAATTGAAAATATAAAATATTTTGAAGGCATCATGCCTTTAATAGACCGGCGCCAGAGGGCATTGAGCTTTTCGTAGCCAGTAGCTTTACATATTATTTTACATGCTTCAATTAAATCGTGAAGTGACATGTGTTTATTCTCTATTGGTGCTGAACATTTGTATGACTTGGCCTTTTCGCTGAGTGGTTGATATGCCTTCTGTTCTTGGAAGGTAGACAATCTGGCAGGAGTCCTTCAGAAAATCGAATTTTCCTTTCCAATCTGAACCCATGCAAAAGATGTCAATTTTATATAATTTTATATCCTCGAATTTTTGCTCCCAGTTGTTTTCAGGTATGACAAGGTCAACGTAGCGTAATGATTCTAGTATTGTTTTCCGTTCCTCATAGGTCTGTACACATATTTTATTCTTCATATTCTTATTGAATTCATCTGTGGATATTGCGACGACCAAATAGTCTCCAAGAGCCTTTGCACGTTTAAGGAGATTTATATGCCCATAATGAAGGAGGTCAAATGTGCCATAAGTGATCACTCTTTTCATATATTCACCATTATTCATAAGAATTTATGATGCAATGAATCCCGGAAATTTCACGCTTTTCGGTATTCTCAGTTTCTCCACAAATTTCTCCATTTCTATAAAAGCGGGTCCATCCGTATGAATGTATATAGACACGGTATAAGATTTCAAAACACACTGGATTCGGTTCTAAAGAAAATTTTACCATATAGATAGGAAGTGATTTTCCGGTAACCCCTGCCTCCTGATTTGAATGGGAATTGCATTCGATCCAGCCGTTATCTTTTTGATACACTCCATAATTAATAATTACCGATGTTGATTTGCTGTCTACCTTAAGAGATTCAAGACGCTTATTTTTGAAAAAACAGATGTCATTGTTTGAGTAGGAAGGTGCCCATCCAAGAACTGAAAAGTGGTAGGAGAAAGAAATTGCAGATGTGGCCTTCAGTGTATTTGGTATTTGCAGAGATTTCTGACTGATTTTATCGATGAAGTTATCTATACTAAACTGACCATGATAATTATAGTTAATATCATTATTGCCAAATTTTATAAAGTTGATGTCAATATCTTCAACAAATTTGAATTTCTTCATATACTTTTTATTATAAAAAGGTATACACTCAAGAAAATCGCAGTTTGCCAAAAGTTTTTTGTTGAACAAAATTGCTTCATTAAAGGCAACCGTCGTCATATGAGCTTTGTAACTTTTGAGGGATAAAAGACATGTTGCAGCCTTTATTTTTTCTATTACATCGCTATAATTCAAATATTTAGTAAATATTATATTATTATATTCTTCCTGATTTATTTTTCTATCTTCTAAAACATAAAATTCGTAGGTAATACCTTTCTTCTCGAATAAGTTCTGGAGCTTTGTTAGTAAATGCATTCTTCCTTTGGCTCTTCCGATAAACAAAACTTTGTGATTGTCATCTGGTATATAGTATGGAAGCTGGTGATAATTTAAATTGTATTTGTTGCTCTCAAACAAATCATACGTATAAATATAGTCGAATTGTGAGAAATATGTTTTTATGAATTCTTCCGAACCTATCTGTTTTTGGAATGACATCCTTTCTATAGAATCTTGTAAATATAGTATAAGTTTTATGGGCTTAGATACTCTTTTTATGGCATTTAAGAGCTGTGGAGGAATCTTGGCGGGGATTAAGGTCGCAGGAACAAAAATAATGTAGTTATTTGAGTTTATATCGCATATATCATCTAACTCAGTCATCTGTTCCGTTAATGTTTTTTTCCAAAAATTATTAGAAACAACATAGTAATCTTTTCTCTTTCTGTCATAAAATTCTCGCCATATAGAATAAAATGTTACTGATCCCTTAAAAAGGGGATAGGTAATAAGAATATATTTGCTTTTCATGACTAATTATTGAGTATATTATAAAATTGGGAAAGGCAGTTGTTGTTGTATTCAGCTTTGTTGAAACTACTACTAACAGGTGGTGTATCCTTGCAAAAATTATTGATTGCGTTCGTAAGACCCTTGCTTGAATTTTCAACAAGCTCACCGTAGACAAAACGTTCTAGTACACCTCTGTTGCTCGGAATGTCAGTAGCAAGTATCGGCTTTTTCAGTGACATTGCCTCAAAAAGGACCATCGGTTGTCCTTCATGGTCGCTAGGGAGAACAAAACAGTCAGAGTTTTTTATATAAGGGTAGGGGTTACTCTTGTATCCGGTTAAAAAAATATATGACTGTGCCTTGAGATTATTGATTTGTGACGTGAGATTAGTAAATAGCGGTCCGTCACCGACTATAAACAAAACTATATTTGGATTAGTTGCATGTGCTTTTACAAATGCATTTATGAGTTTCTTATGACCTTTCTCAATCGAAAGTCTTCCAATTGCGACAAACGATATTTTGTTAGCTATGGTATCTTTAAAAAAAGGATCCGGATCTTGTGCTGACAACCGTTCGATCCTAGTAAAGTCTTGGGTATTTTCTACGAAAACAAATTTTTCCTCAGGTATGTCATATGTTTTAGATAAGTATCGTTTGTTTTCGTCGTTTAGAGCTTCCGAGACAGAGACAATTTTATCGAATTTTGAGAATTCCCTATACGCATTTTCGAGATTAGGATATTTATCTTTCATCTCATCTTTCATGGTATTGTGAAGGAAGACGTATTTTTTGGCGTCTGAATTAGCAAAGAGACCGCACCAAAAAGGGGAATAGCCGTCAAATTGGATAACCGCATCAAATGGAATGTCGCAGAAAATACGACGATATTCTCTCCTTAGTGAATTGTCCCAGATGTCCCTCATTTTTTTAGAATCAAGATATTGACACTTGTTAAACTTGTAATGAACTCTTTCTTCATCCACTGTCAGATTCGGCGTACCGACAAATCCGATGACGCTCACTTCTTTTGGAAGCTGCTTAAAAAGTTCAATCCGGTTCTGGTCACTTTCAATGCTTTTTCCAGGCGTGACAACGTAAAGATCATACTTATTCTTGTCGATTTTAGAAAGTAAATTAAGAAAAGATCTCGTAATTCCGTTTGTACTGAAGTATCCACCGTAGAATAAGAGCTTAGCTTTTTTGTTATCGCTTGATCTTGGTGTTAGTTTGTTTTTGTATCTGAGAAGCGCATCAACTGTCTTTTTTCCCGAAAAACCGTCGTCATAAGGACAGAACGTTGATATACATTCATTGTATGTCTCGTCTGGGATATATTCATTTTCGAGCGATTCGCTTACGGCAGTTATGAGTTGATTCAGGTTGTAGCACTTTTTGCCTGGAAATACTTCCTCTCCAAAATATAATCCCCTCTCGTTTTTGTATTCTACTATATCGTATATATAGTATATTATTTCTTTTTTTGTCGGTAGATAATCAAATGCTATGCTCGAGAAATCCGTTATGAGTATGTCGGCAGCCGCGAGTAACTCATTGTTTTCTATATTCTTGGGAGGGAGAATTTTATTGCCGGCATCTTCCTGGAATTCTCTCTCATAAAAGTAATGTCCGCTGAAAATAAACTTACATTCAAGCTTTTGGAGTGCTTTTGCGGCAGATAAGATTTCTTCGGGAACGTCTATTTGGTTCCCCATGACCCCTCTAAAGGTAGGCATGTAAAGAACCAGTTTTTCAGAATCCGTTACACCCAGCTGCCTTCGTATTTTTTCTCTAGACTCTTTCCTGAGTGTTATATCGACCCGAGGATATCCTACTTCCAAAATTTCAGCCTTGTGTATATTTTTTATACTGTATCGGTCAATAAGAATATGTTTTGTGTGGTCGTTCGGGCACAGTATGTGGGTTGCCTGCATAAAATTACGCTGGGTATTGGCATATTCCATGAATGAGCCTTTTATGTCTACACCCATAAATTTCCAAGGGGTACCGTGCCATGTATTAAGATATATCTGGTCGTTACGTCTAATAAAATATGTACTGAAGGTACTGTTGTTTATTAAGATTTTAGCAGTCGCAAGATAATAGGTGTAAAGTATCGAATCCTTGAGAACAAAAGTACACCTGCTGCTGTTTACGAATTCCGCTGGTATCTGTTCCGGGTCATTTATGCACCATACAAAGGTCCAGCCGTTGAATTCTTCTCTAGATAGCATCTCAAGGAAGATTCCAAAAGGATTACAGGTCATTTTTCTTCCTGCAAAACTTTCAAAAAGACAGACGTTGCTCGAAAGTGGCTGGGTTTCGCAAAATTCAGTGTATATAGCACGTAATCTGAAATATCTGTTCCTGTTGAAGGTCTGAAGACTGGAAGAATAATGTCTGCACAGCGGACGTGTTAATTTGAAAAATCTGCAGGCTGTCTGAAACTCATTTTTTTTGCAGAATTCAAGAGCGTTGGAATAAAAATGGTAGAAGGGAAAGTAGTATTTTTCCTGACATGCCCTTTGTATATCTATTTTTTTGTTATCATCGGGGTTGGTGTAGCTTTTTTTATAACATTGGCAGGCAATGTCATATTTCCCTGTTTGTTCGTAACAGTAGCCCAATCTAAAGTACCAGTCTTCCTCTCCGGAATGTTTTTTATTCTCTTCTATTGCTTTTTCATAGTATTCTATTGCTTTTTCATAGTCATTCTTTGCTTCTGCAATTAGACCGCAGTAGTTAATGTACTCGGGAATGGAGAGCTCATAGCACTCAAGTGCTTTGTCAAAGCAAAATGAGGCCTCAAGACGTTTTCCAGCCTTTGCAGCTTTACTTGGAGTGAGAGTTTTATAGAGATAGAGAGCGCTTTCTTTTTCTCTCCCGTGCATATCGTGAAGCTTGTCAACGCTCGTTTTATATGTGGCTGACGCAAGTTCATAGTATAAGTTTGACGACTCTATGTCTTTCTCTTGTTCCAGCGCGTATGCAACCTTGTAAAAAATATTCTCATCATTTTTGCCGCTATTGATACATAAGCAGTATTGTTCAATTGCTTTTTTCCAATTTTTTAATGCTGTGTATGCATTGCCAAGTTCCATATGGACTTGAGTATCTTTATTTCCATGTTCAATGGCATGTTTTAATGTTTCGGCCTCCTGCCAGTATTGCCCAACACTATGCTGAAGTTCTGCCTTCATCATTAGAGCTTCCTGGCTTGTCAATTCGTTGATATATTTGCTGATGTCTTTAGCTACTTCTGAATTCTTTGATGCCTTTGTGAGGCAGTATATATAGTGTTCCTTCCATGGATTCCAATCTGGCCGAAGTTCTACTGCGTTTTTATATGCCTTTGCAGCCTCTACGTAGCGTTTTAGCTTTTCATAGGAGAAGCCGAGACGGTAGTAGTCTATCCCTTTTTTTGAGGTTTCACTGATCTCTGATAATATTTTTTCAGCATCTTCCCATTGCTTTTTTTCTATATACAATGCCCCCAGGCGTGCACATACAAACCTGTTTTTTATTTTTGATTTTTTATAGCTGTAGAGTGCTTTCTTCTTTTGCTTTCTAATATCATAATATATAGATTTTAGTAGATTTAGTATCGATATCATTTCATTGCCTTATTCTTTAGTTTATTATTCCAATCCCATGCAGTTTTAATAATGCTTTCTATGCTTTCATATCGTGGTTCCCAATTTAGCAATTGCCGTGCTTTTTTTGAATCGGCAACTAGTTCTTTAGGATCTCCTGGCCTTCTATCACATACTTCAAATTTTACTCTTTTTCCAGTGACTTTTTCAACTGTGCTTATAATTTCTTTTACAGAAATTCCTTTTCCATTACCAAGGTTTATTGATGTCGATTTATTTTTATTTAGTAGATATTCAAGTGCTAATGCGTGTGCTGAAGCCAAATCACAAACGTGCACGTAATCCCTGATACATGTTCCGTCTTTGGTTTTGTAGTCTGTGCCAAAAACTTTGAGAGTGTTCCCGTCTTCTGCCACGCTTCTTAGAACATTTGGAATCAAATGTGTTTCAGGCTCGTGCCATTCACCTGTTTCCCCTTCAGGGTCCGCTCCTGCGGCATTAAAGTAGCGCAGGGCTACCCATGGAAGAGCGTGTGCCTTTGCAAAGTCCTTCAGCATCCACTCCATTATCAACTTTGTCCTGCCGTACGGATTAATAGGCATCGGCTTTTCGGTTTCGCAAACCGGGCAATTGTCTGGTAGCCCGTAAACTGCTGCTGAGCCAGAGACCACAAGCGGTCTCACCCCCTCATCCCTGAGACACTGCATAATTCGTAAGGAACCCAGAACGTTGTTTTCATAGTAGCTTCCTGGATCTACAACGGACTCTCCAACGGAGATCGAACTGGCGAAGTGGATTATTCCGTCTGGGTTGACTCTATGTATGACTGCCCTCAGTCGTGATTCGTCACGGATGTCTCCGTGAACGAAGTCTCCCCAGCGGACGAGCTCTTTGTGCCCCGTAGAGAGATTGTCGTAGACAGTGACTTCATTGCCGTTTCTTGCAAGATACTTGCATGTGTGACTGCCAATATATCCTGCTCCACCGGTGACTAGTACTTTCATGAAAAAAATCAGCGTAGCGACGCAGAATATGCGAGGCTACGCTGCCTCCGGAAATGTAGTTTTTTCCAAATTATTGATATTGGTTAATGAAAAAATACAATATATTTGATATATAGTGTTTTTCTAGAATTGTATGCAGATATAGAAAGTGTATCGCTATGAGGCGTTTTTTTTCTAAGATCTTCAACAAATAAAAAAGTTATCTGTTAAAACCTGTAGTTAAATTGGAGACCTATGCCTATTTCAGAGTCTGGTTGGTCACTGGTCGTTACTTTTTTATTCTGCTTATCATCCTTGATAATTACTTCAGGACCAGCGTTAACATCGAAGCTCTCTGAGTCATCAAGGTTCTTCATCGCCTTAATGCGGTGTTCACCATGTAAAATGAGGTTTTCATCTGCGTTGCTACCCTGTTGTTTTTGGGGGGCAGTTCTCCACTCGCTTGATTTATTGTCATACTGTAGAACGTAGGATGGCTTATTGTTTGCAGATTGTGAACGCTCCTGTGTTGCTCTTGGTTTCTGAATACCAAGTACAGCATTCTGTTGAAGATCGTCCCCGCTTATGCTGTTCTTCTGTCTGATGCCAGTTGGATTATTGCCCTGAAACCAGGCAGTGTGGGGAGGTGAACCGCCCTGTTGGGCGATTCTACTGACACTTTTATCTTCATGTTTCCCTTTCGAAGTCTCTGTCAGGACGCATGAGCATATCTGCGTCTGAAAAAGACATAGCAGTAGTATGAGAAAAGAGGTTGGTATCCCGTTTTTCATTGATGTAAAATAACGTGAAATACCTGTGTAAAAAGTTATCTATGAGAAGAATACTGCCTTGAACACGCGCTAGTATCAGCGTTTTTCTGGTTTTTGTGTGGTTTCCTTCTCGACAAGTTCATTAGTATTGATCACAGGGAATGAGGGCTTTGCCCCAGGTTCGGCCCATCCTCCGCCGAGAGCCTGACAGACACTTACAACAGAGTTGAGCCTTCCCTCAAGAGCCTGGGCGTAACTGAGTTCAGCCGTGAAAAGCTCTCGCTCGGCATCAAGGACGGTGAGGTAGTCCGTATACCCGTTATCATACTGCAGGCGCGCAATTTCCACTGCCCGTCTCAGGCTTTCGACCTGGCGTTGCATGCTTTCAACGATGTGGCTTGTCTCACGCTGCTTTGTGAGGGCTTGGCGGATATCGTTGAATGCTTCCTGAACCGTATGATTATAGGTTGCAATGGCGGCCTCTTTTTGCGCCTCGGCATCTTTCAGGTTGTACCAGTTGCGCCCCCAGTCGAGGATTGGGATTGTCCCACTGACGCCATAGCTCCAGGCGCCGGCAGGACCGCTAAAGAGTTTCGCAACGGAGGAACTCATTGTTCCGAGCATGCCCGTAAGGGAAATACTTGGGAAAAATTGGGCTCTGGCTACGCCGATGTTGGCGTTATATGCCATGATGAGAAACTCTGAAGCGCGTATGTCCGGACGTCTCAGGAGAAGCTCTGACGGCAGTCCCTCCGGCAGTAGGGGGGGCGCCGGCAGATGGCGTATGCTTTTTCCCCTGGCCATGGACCGTTCAATGATTTCTCTGGGGGAACGTCCGAGAAGAACTGCCAATGAGCCCTCGTATCCGTCAATGGCGATAGCGCTTTGATGGACCTGGGCTCTTGCTGTCTCAAGTGCAGCTCGGGCACGCTGCCAGTCAAGTTCTGTGATATCTCCCTGTTCGTAACGGCTTGTGTAGATTTTTAGCGCGTCCTGACGGGTTTTGAGCGTGCGACGGGCTACCTCAAGTTGCATATCGGCTGCAAGGAGGCCAAAGTAGGATCGGGCAACCTGTGCGGCAACAGAAAGTCTCAGGGCCTCATGTTTTAGAACAGTGTTCATGAGCACATCAGTGAGCATGGTGTACTGATTTCTGTTTTTGCCCCAGAAATCCAGTTCCCAAGTCGCGTTCAGTGTCCCCTGATGACTGGCGTATTCCTGGCTAAGGGTCGGAGTGTCAAAATTCGTGTTGGCTGTTCTGTTTGAGGCGAGCTGGCCCTTTGCTTCGGCATTGCCGGTTATCTGTGGAAAGAGAGCGGAACTGCCAACACCGGCCTTTGCCGCTGCCGAACGGATTTTTGCCATGGAGGAGGCCAGTTCCTGGTTTTTGGCCAGAGCCTCGTTAATGAGTTCCGAGAGGACCGGATCAGAAAAACGCGACCACCAGTCTGTATTCAGGGGGGTGGTTCCAAGATCTACTTTCCGCCAGCTTTTTGGCATATCAAACTCAGGGCGTTCATAGCGCGGAGCAAGAGAACATGCACTAAGGACAGTAAGGATTGAAACAGCCGCAAGTAACCGGGATACTGTGATCATATGTTCTCCGCGTCGTCGTCATGGGCATGGGCATTGGCATTGGCATTGGGGTCTTTCTTCCCCTGCAACTTAAGCGACAACTTCATGATGACTTTAAAGAAAAATGGAATAAAGAGAGTTGCGATACATGTGGCCGCAAGCATTCCGCCTATGACCGCCGTACCGATGGCATGACGGCTGTTAGCCCCGGCCCCGGTACTGATGGCCAAAGGAACTACACCGAGTATAAATGCCAGGGACGTCATAATAATGGGTCTAAAACGCAGCCTTGAAGCGTGGAGGACAGCACCGTCAAGACTTTTACCCCCTCGCCAGGATTCAACGGCAAATTCAACAATCAAAATCGCGTTTTTGGATGCAAGACCAATCAGGGTAACGAGGGCAACCTGAAAATAGACATCATTTGAGAGATCCCTCAGCCAGGTTGCGCAAAAGGCGCCGAAGACACCAAAGGGAACCGCGGAAAGAACCGCAAGCGGCAAGGACCAAGACTCGTACTGGGCGGCAAGGATCAGAAAAACCATGACAAGAGCAAGAATGAAAATAATGGTTGTATCTGCAGAAGCCATTTTCTCCTGCAACGACGAGCCGACCCATCCGAGACTGTAGTTATCTGTTAGCGCTGACTTGGCAGCCTGTTCCATCTGAAGAAGAGCATCCCCGGAGGAATAGCCTTCCTTAGGGGTCCCCATGATGTGAGCGGCAGGAAACGCGTTGTACCGTTCAACGACCTGCGGCGCTGTACGTCGTTCAAGCGTCATGACAGCAGTGAGCGGAACCATTTCGCCCTTGTTCGTACGGACGTGCACGTCGCGCAGAGAGTCAGCAAGCATGCGGTATGATGGATCTGCCTGCATACGAACTTGAAAGGTCCTGCCAAGGTAGTTGAAATCGTTGATGTATGTTTGGCCAAACGTAGCGCCCATAGCGCTGTAGACATCACTAATATTGATGCCCATGTCCTTGCAGCGTTCGCGGTCAAGATTTGCATAAAGCTGGGGAGCTGAGGTGGAAAAAAGATTTCGAACCATTCCGATGGCCGGATATTTTGGTGTTCCATCGGGGTTTTTGCTCATGGCCTCGGCGACAAATTTGTTGGCCATGGCTTCGAGGTCGTAGAGCGTACCATCGCCACGCATTTGGATATATCCTTCGAAACCACCGGTTGTACTCATACCCTGGATCGGAGGCGGAGAGAAGCTTAGAACGACTGCTTCGGGCTGCATCATATTGAGAGCCATTGTTTTGGCTGTAACGGCTGTATCCGAAAGTTCAGGGTCCTTTCGTTCGCTCCATGGCTTCAAAGTCGTAAAAAACGTCGCGTAGTTGCTTTTGACAGAGATGGTAGTGATATCCAGTCCGTCAATAACAGCCATACCGGCAAGGGCCGGAAGTTTCATCGTGTAATCTGTAATGACTTCCCCGATGCGCATGGTTCTTTCAAGAGATGCGCCATCTGGAAGAATGGCCATCCCGATGGTGTATCCTTGATCTTCGCTGGGCACTAGTCCTGTTGGAACCTGTTTGTTGAGCCATACAAGGGCGACAATCATGAGAAGAAAAAGGAGAATGGCTCTAAGGGCGGATGCCTTCACAAAACGGACCGCTTTGAGATATCCCTCGGTCAGTGAGGAAAAGAACGCATTGAAGCGGAGAAAAAAAGCTGAAGGAACGTGATTGTGGTCATGTGGTTTTAAAAGGAGCATACAGAGCGATGGCGTGAGTGTCAGGGCCACGATACCACTTAGCACGACTGAGACAGAAATCGTAATTGCAAACTGCTTATACATTTGTCCGGCAAGTCCGCCCATAAAAGAGACAGGAACAAAGACCGCACAAAGGACGAGAACAATGGCGATAACAGGCGCTGTGACCTCGTTCATGGCCTTTGCCGTTGCTTCTTTGGCAGGAAGGTGTTCACTGCTCATGATACGCTCGACATTCTCAAGTACAACAATAGCGTCGTCAACGACAATGCCGATTGCGAGAACAAGCCCGAAGAGGGTGAGGGTGTTGATCGAATAGCCAAGCGCGTACATGCCGGCAAAGGTTCCAATAATGGATACTGGGACGGCAATGCATGGGATAAGGGTGGCACGCCAGTTTTGAAGGAAAAGGAAAACGACGAAAAAGACCAGGACAATGGCTTCAAGGAGGGTATGGATCACCTCTACAATGGACTCCATAACGAAGTCGTTTGTGTCCACGATGAGTTTGAATTCCATACCGTCAGGCATGGTTTGCTTGATTTCATTAAGTCTCTTTGTGACCCTGTCGCCGGTTTCAATTGCGTTGGCTCCGGGAAGAAGGTAGACAGCCCCCATGCGAGCGACGGAGCCAATATAAGTTGATGCAACCGAGTAGTCCTTGCCTCCCAGTTCTATCCTGGCAACGTCTTTAAGGCGCAGCATGGCGCTGTCCTTGTCTGAGCGGATGACGATATTTCCAAATTGTTCAGGCGTAAGAAGACGGCCCAGGGTGTCTATCTGCCAAGACAGTTCCGTACCGCTCACGAGGGGCCTGTCGCCCAGACGGCCAGGGGCAAATTGGGAGCTCTGCTCACTGACGGCCTGAGAAATGTCGGTGGCCGTAAGACCGTATTTGGCAAGCTTATCAGGATAGAGCCAAATGCGCATGGAGTAGTCCTGAGAGCCGAAGACAGCGCAGTCACCTACTCCAGGGATGCGCTTAAGCTCGTCGACGACATTGATGGACATCCAGTTGTGAATATAGGTTTCGCTGTACCGTCCGTCAGGCGAGAGAAAGGAAAACACCTGCAGCATGGATGGGGAGCGCTTGACAACACTTACCCCCTGTCTGCGAACTGTTTCCGGGAGAAGAGTTTGGGCAAGGTTGACTTTGTTGTTGACGTTAACCAGGGCCATATCGGGGTTTGTGTCTAGAGAAAAGTAGACGTTGATCGTTCCGGATCCGGATCCGGATGCAGCCGTGGAAGACATGTAAAGCATGCCTTCCACACCGTTGATATTGACCTCAAGCGGAGCAAGAACCGTTGAGGCGATGGTTTCTGCGGATGCGCCAGGATAGGACGCCTGCACATTGACGGTTGGCGGGACAAGGTCTGGGTACTGGGCAATAGGCAGAGCCTTGAGGGCCAGCGCCCCAACAAGGGTAATAAGAATGGAAATAACCGCTGAAAGGACGGGTCTACGTAAAAAAAGATTCGGCTTCGCTGAGGCTGCCATTGGGATTCACCTACTTCTTTTGATCGGTTGCGCTGTCCGATTCTTTCTTTCTTCCTTCTGCCGCCTTGGCCTTTTGCTGTTCCACAAGCGACGGTGTTACGGTCACCTTGGCTCCCGGGCGAGCCTTCATGAGTCCTTCAGAAATCAGGCGCTCTCCTCCCTTCAGACCTTTATCCACGAGATAATTTTGCCCTATGCTTTCGCTAATGGTCACCGGAATCGCGTAAACGGTGTTTTCCTTGTCGACGGCCATGACAACGGCGCCTTTCTGGGTGATAGTGACGCATTTCTGTGGGATAAGGATGGCGTTTTTCAAAATGTCGCCTTCCATAAAGATCCGTACGTACTGCCCTGGCATGATGGCACCTTTTGAATTATCAAAAACAGCCCTCGCCTTGATTACGCCAGTCGTTGGCTGAACTTGACTGTCGATAAAGGTGACGGATCCTTTCCCATCATACATGGTCCCGTCAAGTAGCCGCAGGCTTGCTTGATACTTTCCGTCCTTGGGAAATTGCAAGCGTCCTTCCAGGTTGAGCTTCTGACGTCGCATTCTCTCGGGCGCAGCTATCGAAAAATCTATATGCATCGGATCTGTCTGATTGACGTATGTCAGGAGCGAGTTGTTGCTGACGAGGTTGCCTTCCGTAACATTTTCCTTGCTGCTGTAGCCGGAGACAGGGGAAACAACCTGACAGTAATCAAGGTTAATGCGTGCAGAGCGCAGGGCCGCCCGAGCAGTATCGTAGGCCGCTCTTGCGTTGTCACGCTCTTTCTGTGAGACGGCGTTTTTTTCGTAGAGAGGGCGCACCCTTTTCCATTCGCGCTCCGCATTGTTGTATTGCGCCTCCGCCTGCTGCATCTGTGCTTCGTACTGATCTCGTTCAAGCTGGAAAAGAAGCTGTCCTTTTTTTACAAAATCGCCTTCCTCATAAAGACGTTTCTGAATGATGGCCTGTACTCTTGCCCGCACCTCGACGGCTCGCGAGCCTGTGGCCTGAGCCTGGAATTCAGCGGGCCATGAAACATCCGAAGCTCGTACTTCATGAACGGCGACAGGCGGAATCATAGCTTGTCCAGATGCTTTCTTTTCCTGTTCGCAGGCAATGAGGGAGATGCTGGAAAGAAGGAGAAATAGACAGAGAAGGCGGTTCTTCATTAATTCTATCAGCGGGATACTCCGTATTTGGCGGAGAGGAAACGCTGCCTCCGGTAAGTTCCTTAAGGAAGGTTGTGTGCTACGTGTGGGCGGTATTTGAGAAGGGTGTTCTGTGGTTAAAAGGGCGAGAAATTCAAGCGGCTCGTTATGACACTCTGAACGTTTCCTCGTACTGGTCGAACGAAGTAGGTTTTTGCTCTGTACAGCCTCAACGCACACTGCACTGTAAAAGAAGGGCCACCAAGCCCTTCTTTAGAGAGCCTCTTCAAATCGTGGATGTATATCGTTTCACACGGTAGAAGAAAACTTTCCAATATGCAAAATAATAATTTTATGTAGATTCTTGAGAAAATGCAAGGCGAAAAAGCGAAGCGCCATGTCGTGAACAAGGAGTGGTGAATGTCAGAGCGAGGTGAGCTGAAGCGCACAATTGGGAAACGTCAGTTGATTGTCGAAGACCTTTCTTATAAGCAGTTTGCTGGGGAAGGTATAGGCCGACAAGACGAGAGAATGGGGATGCTTCTGTCGTATCTGAGGAGGGAGATTATCACCAGGGTAAATTTTTGTTTTCTGCCGCAGCCGTATTCTTCAATATGAATTTTTTAATATTGTATTAATACGGATACTTTGCTCCCAATATATCCGATATTATTTGGTTTTTGACGCTATTCTATACATTGATAGAGTGTAATAACAGGATATATAAAATTTTTGTGTAGTAAAGAATAACGTTTTTTTGTCTATTGTTTAGTGTTGTGTTTGAAGATATAAATTTATTTTTTATATGTATGTAATCTTTATGAACTATTCATGAAGGCACTGGTATTATAATTTTTTTGTATAATTGTTTCTATTTTTTCATATATTTATTTTAAATGATATTTATTTCGATTCCTATAAAGCACTTAGACGAATCAAGATAATCAAAAAGTACATGTATATCTACTGTGAGAATATTTATTACATTTTTAATCTTCTTCTTGATGTAGGACAAGCAGACGATATGAACAAATTAAAAAAGGTTTGGCGTTCACGCAAGATCATTGTGATGAGGGCTTTCCGGAGATTCTGGCGCTGTTTGATCTTACAAATGGCCTTTACAAGCACATTTCTCATTGCTGACCAGAATAAAGGAATCATAACAATTAAGGATAGTATAAACCGCTTCTTGTTTAAAGGATAAAGAAATGCGTCTTTTATACATAATTCTGATATAAAAGAACCGTATGTATTATTGATATTCTTAAATACTATTTAATGACAATCAATATATTTTGTGTTAACTTTTTATAGTATGTGATTTTAAAATAAATTTTTATGATGTGGAATATATAAAATTTATATTGTTCTTAGCGTAAAGAATTAATGTTTTTGTACTGTAGAATGCTTGATTCATTGTATCCATGCTATTTTTATAACTAAGAATATCCAGCTCGAGGTGGCTTTGACGGCATGTATATTTCCAACCATCGTACGGTTCTAGAATGACAGACTACTTACTTCTTTAAAAAGAAATACAAGACCGATTGGGTGCAGATTTTCACCATCCTTGTTTTTGCTTTACGTTAGTTTACGGATCATTTTGGAGTACCTAGAGAGATATTCCTATCAATGTGTGCTAATGCCCTGCCCTCATTTCCGAAAACGGAGGCTCAGATTCTGAATATTCCAGGATTGAATCATAGATAGAAAGGATTTACTTGTATTTGTCTGGGAAGCAGGTTTTTAGATCCGCTTCTATGGGCTGATTTGACCTTATCTGATCAAGCAGGTAGGTAGCCCCATAGAAAAGGTTGTGGGCACCTCAGGAGGGATGCCTCTTTTTGCGAGAATTTTGAATGGAGTTTGGTGAAGAAAATTGCAAAAGGCATCCTGTATGTTAAAAATTAAAGGTATAGTAAGCGACATTAGTTTTTGTGTTTAAAGGAGCAGAGAGATGCAAGTCTTTTATTCGGCTCCCGGTATTGTCTGAAGTAGTCATCGACTGCCTTTTGCAACACACTTTCGTTGGGAAAATAGGTGTTATGAGTAACATCCCGTCAGGTGATTCTCCAGCATTGCTCAATGGGATTCAGATCCGGCGAATATGGGGGAGTTTTATCAGTTCAATTTTCTCGCGAATATCGCTGTATTCCTCCAGTTCTTCCTCCTGCACCAGGCGGAATGCCTTTTTATGACAGGGTGCATTGTCCACGACCATACACACCTTTTTGCCGTCTGCGACAGGGTACTTGGCCATGAAATCCCGATATGACTGGATAACCGTTTCGTAGTTGAACCACGAGGGTTTCATGGCAATGAGTTCTCCCGTCTCCGGGATGACGTAGCCACTGTACGGAACGTTTTTCCTTCCGGGGGAGGAGGCAACCTTCGGCTTTGAGCCCTTCTGTGTCCATTTGCGTGTAACAGATGTTGTCACCCGGAAGTGGACTTCGTCCTGAAAAACGAGGATGCGAGAATCATCAGCTATAATTTCCGCTGTTTTTTTTAAACAACTCTCGCTCTTCTTCTAAATCTTTGTTCTTGGATGGGAATGTCTGAGGGCGAATAAGAGAAAAGCCAAGGCGGTGAAACATCCGCTGGCATTGCCGAACGCAAAGATTCACACCATATTCTCTGGCTATGTACGCGGATAGTGACGGACCATCCCAGACATTGTAGCCATATTTTTTAGGGTCGTCCTCTTCAAGAACGGCTCTGATATCTGCGATACTCTCTACTGGGAGTCTCGTGGGGCGTCCAGACTGCTTCTTGACACGGAGTGCGTCAAAGCCCTGCTCGTCAGCAGTTTTAACCCATGAGGTGATAGTGTTTTTGCTTTCGCGGACGTACTCGCTGAGCGCTGACGGAGTCATTCCCCCAAGCACAAGATTGACCATTTCAACTTTGTGCTGAAATTTCGCATCATTCGTAGCGTTGACAATCAACTTGCCCTCAGCCAGTAACTGATCCTTGTCGGTTTTGTAAACGCGTGCAGGCATTTTGCTCTCCTCCTGCTGGAATCTTACAATAGCAAGAAGAAAGTTTCAAGCACAATTATTTAAGTCGTTTACTATATATTCTGAGTACCTGTAGAGGGCTGGGTGACAAATCCCACCTTTAATGTCCTTGAATTTAGAGACTTCTTTAGCTGTATGTGTCGTGCGCAGCTATCAGTTTATATCGAGACAGGAGAGTTTGAGTCCTCGAAAATACATATCTAGGATGAGGGGCTGGAATTACAGAAATATGGTGAACGGAGATCCTTTTTATAGACGAGATCTGCTCAGACAGGTCTGTCTGGGATTGCAAGGAGGGTGATGTTCACCTTTCGTTTGGGATGGCACTGACGCCGTCTCAGATTATACGGAATGCATCTGCTCGTCCTTTCGGAATGACTGAATGACAATCCAGTTGAAGAAAATTGCTACTTCATAAGGAGCATCATTGAGAAAAGCTTTTCAAAGATCTTTTTTAAGTATTCCTGTTAAAAAATTTTTGTAGTTTTGAATATTACTAGGAGTTTTGAATGATTATTCTGCAATAGTGGCATGCTAAAAAATTAAAAACATTTATTAATGATTAAAGTAAGTTTTTAAATTATTCTATTATATTATTTTATGAATAATATATATTATAAAATTGAATAATATTTGTTTATGCTAAAATTCC
>JAIKXS010000051.1 GCA_024683955.1 Desulfovibrio sp.
AAGAATGCTTGCAGGGTCGTGTCGGCCTGCGTAATATGGATCATGAGGTTTCCCGGGGCAGTTCGGGCATATTTTAGTTTACATAATTAGCATTATGAGACATTCTTTTTTCCCCCTGGAAGAGGGGGCGTTGTCGTTGAAGAACGGGTTCACACGCGGACGCAGCTTCCCTGTACGGCCCTGAATCGCTGGGTCGGTCGGTCTGTCAGTTCTTTTCCGTCTTGCCGAAACGTTTCTCCTGCCGTACACTGCGCCATGGTGACAAACGTCCATGCGTTCGGGCGTATTTGCCGCGCTTTTGCGTTCTAAAGCCGTTTTCGTCGGCATCAAAAAATCCTGCACGCCTGAGTTAGGCCCTGTCATGGGACCGTGGGACACCCGGGAGTTTTCCGGTTATGGAAGGCACAGATCTTTCGGAATGTCCGTGCGTCCGCTGTGAGTCATGGGCTGCGGGAGCATGTCGCGGGGTGACATAGTATGGCTTTTCTAACTTCTTCCAGCAGTTTCACCCGTTTCCGGGTTATTGACGCCATTCCTGAGGAGTTTTGGCCTAAGGTACCGGAACTCCTGAAAAAATACGCGTTTCACGATATTGACGACATTCCCGAGGAGCGTTCGTTTGGCTGGGTCTGTTTTGACGATATGCTTGATACGGAATGGCGTACGGCTCAGCCGTACAAGGGTGAGTATATCGTCTTTTCCCTGCGTCTTGATACAAGGCGCATTCCTGCCGGTGTCATTAAAAAGCATTTGACCCTGGCTGTAAGAGAAGAACTCCAGCGCCTTGCCCAGTTCAACAAAAAATTCATTGCACGGGAACGGAAAAAGGAAATCAAGGAACAGGTTATTTTAAGACTTCGCCAGCGCTTTCTCCCGGTTCCCGCCGAGTTTAACGTTATCTGGTCAATAAAGAAAAACGAAATCTGGTTCGCCTCGACCCAGGGAAAGATGATTGATCTCTTCATGGATTACTTTCAGCAAAGCTTTGAGTTGAATCTGGAACAGATAACGCCCTCCATCCTTGCGGAGGTCATGCTTGACGAATCTTCGCTAGCAGGGCTTGATACGCTTGAAGAAACCCGTTTTGCCCTTGATCCGGGCGCGTAGGCGTTTCTCTTCAGACTTTCGTGGAGCCTTTTTTGGGGCACTGGCGTCGTAACAGCTTCGATGTGAGGACAGGACCGATGGGAGAGTTTGCACAATCTCTTGATATTGTTTTGGGGCAGGAATTTCTGACCTGGCTCTGGTTTAAGAGCGATGTGTCGCCCGACTCCTTTGTTACCGGTGCCGGCGAGCACTTTTCCGTGTCCATGGAGCAGCGTATTGTTGTGCAGGGTGGAGACGGGGACAGCAAGGAGACCGCATCCGTCCAGGGAGCCTTTTCTTCTCTCTCCGAAGCACGCTTTGGCCTTGGCACCGGAAAAAAAGTTGTGCGCGCCCTGCTCCGACTTGAAAAGGACGATATGGCCTTTCAACTTTCGGCCAAGGCCGAGGATTTCACCATGAACAGTGTCCGTACGCCAAAAATTGAGCGAGAAGCCAACGACGAAGACGACCCGGATGCCCTTCTGCTCGAAAAAATCTATTTTTTGGAGACCGTCGTTGAATTGTGGGACTCGCTCTACGTCTCCTTTCTGCGACTGAGACTCTCCGACGCCTGGGATGGCGAGGTTCGGGACATGAGACAGTGGATGACCAGCACGGTGCAGAGTTAGCCAATGATGAGTCATGCGCCGCTTCTTCTGAGAATTTTCAGAAAATGCCTCTGGATTCTCATTGTTCTCTGGGGCATAACTGTTATTTCCTTTCTTGTGATCCATCTTGCCCCCGGTTCACCCACAGACATGGATGTGACGTTGAATCCCCTGGCGGGCGAGGCGGCGCGTGCCCGCCTTGAGGCTCTGTACGGTCTCGATCGTTCCCTTTTTGAACAGTACATGAGCTGGCTTGACCGCCTGCTTCACCTTGATTTCGGCAATTCCATGTCCGCTGACGCCAGACCGGTCATGACCAAAATACTTGAACGTCTGCCCCTTACCGTCAGCATGAATGTCATTTCTCTCCTGCTGACGCTCTTGATTGCCATACCCTGCGGCATTCTTTCGGCCTGCAGGCAGAATACCTGGCCCGACCATATCATCACTCTCCTTGTCTTTCTTGGCTTTGCCATGCCCTCCTTCTGGCTTGCCCTGCTCCTTATGGGTTTTTTCGGTATTGACCTGCACCTTCTTCCCCTCTCCGGCCTGACGTCCATGGGCTACGAAACATTTACGCCCTGGGAAAAATTTCTTGATCTTGCGAGGCATCTGACCCTCCCCATCCTCGTGTACACCATCGGAAGTCTCGCCGGTATGTCCCGCTACATGCGCTCGTGCATGCTCGATGTACTGGGGCAGGATTATATGCTGACAGCTCGGGCCAAGGGCCTTTCCGGTTATACGGTTATCATGCGTCACGGTCTCCGCAATGCCCTGCTTCCCGTCATTACCCTGCTTGGCCTTTCCGTACCGGGTCTTATCGGCGGCAGTGTCATCATCGAATCGATATTTGCCCTGCCGGGTCTCGGCAATTTGTTTTACTCGGCGGTCATGGCTCGTGATTATACGATGATCATGGGAAATCTTGTTCTCGGCAGTGTCCTGACTCTTTTCGGGAACATTCTTGCTGATATCTGTTACGGCCTTGCTGATCCGCGAATCAGACTTCGCGCGGACGCTAAGACGGGTTGAGGAAAACGTATGTCTGGGAATTCCTCTTCTTTCTGGCAACGCTTTTGTTTTGTTGCGTCCAAATACGGAAAACTTTGTCTTGGTCTCGGGATAGTCCTGATCATGACTCTTGCCTCTCTGGGAGCGCCTTTTCTGACAACTTGTCCTCCCGAAGAACTTCACCTTGATCATATCCTTGAAGCGCCGTCAGAGAACTTTTTGCTCGGAACGGACAGACTCGGCCGGGACGTTTTTTCAAGGCTTCTCTACGGAGGGCGTGTTTCTCTTTGGGTTGGCTTTGTTGCGGTTGGCATTTCCGTGTCCATCGGTACCGTTCTCGGCCTCGTTTCCGGGTATTTCCGCGGTATCATCGACGAACTCATTATGCGGTTTGTGGATGTGATGCTCTGTTTCCCCTCATTTTTTCTTATTCTTGCCGTCATCGCCTTCTGGGAGCCCGATCTGACCAATATCATGCTTGTCATCGGACTTACGTCATGGATGGGCGTGACCCGTCTTGTGCGTGCCGAAACGCTGAGCCTGCGCGAGCGGGATTTTGTCGCAAGCGCCCGTCTTTGCGGAACACCGACCCGCAGCATTCTCTGGCGCCATATCCTGCCGAATGCCCTGGGACCCGTGCTTATTTCCGCGACGCTCGGTGTTGCCGGGGCCATCCTTATCGAATCAAGCTTAAGTTTTCTGGGGCTTGGCGTGCAGCCTCCAGTGGCAAGTTGGGGGAATATGCTTATGGAGGGGAAAAACGTCCTGGAAACAGCCCCCTGGCTTTCTCTCTATCCCGGTCTTGCCATCCTGTGTACGGTGCTCGGCTATAACGTACTCGGCGAAAGCCTGCGCGATCTTTTTGATCCGCGGCAGAAAGACCGCCTTTTTTGAGTCTGTCCTATGCTGGAATATCTCCATATACGGAATCTGGCGCTGATAGAGGATGTCGCGATCGAATTTTGTCCCGGCATGAATGTGCTGACCGGCGAAACAGGAGCCGGGAAAAGTTTTATTCTGAAGGCCCTCTCCTTTCTTCTTGGCGATCGCCTCAAGCCTGACATGGTACGCCCTTCTGCCGAACGCGCCATTGTGGAAGGTCTTTTTCAGACTGAGGATGGAGAACTTCTTCTGCGGCGTGAACTTTCCGCGGAGACGGGGCGCAGTCGTGTCTTTGTCAATGATACGCTCCATACCCAGGAAACGCTGAAAGAATTACGCGACAGCCTCATTACTTATACAAGCCAGCACGCTCAGCAGAAACTGCTTCAGCCGGCCTTTCAGTCCAGGCTTGTGGAGCGCCATCTTCCTGATCTCTCCCTCCTTGAGAAACGGGACAGCCTCCTTGCGGAACTGAAGTCTCTCGACGAACGGGAAAACGCCCTTCTCACAAGACAACGTGATCTTCTTGACAAGCGCGATTTGCTCGAGATGCAGCAGGAGGAAATAGCCAGGGTGTCGCCGAAGGAAGGAGAGGAGGAAGAACTTGAGGCAAGGAGGCAGAAGGCCAGAAACAACAAGGACCTTCTTTCCCTCTTCGATACGACCCAGAAACTTCTTTTAAGTCGTGATCCCGTCGGTCTCTTCGACAATCTGAGGAGCCTTGAGCGCTCTCTTTCCTCCCTGTCGGCAATTGATGAAGGCTTCCTCCCCTTCTTGAACGCCTCTCTGGATTTTCGCGCTTCCCTGGATGCCCTTTCCAGCAAGCTTGCTTCTCCGCCCGTTGACGGAGAAAATGCTGATCTTGATGCCATTGAAGAGCGGCTGTATGTACTGGCCCAGCTGAAGAGAAAACTCCACAGAAGCTTTGCGGAAATCTGTGAATTGCAAAAAGACCTTGAGGAAAGCCTTTCCTTCCTTGATTCCTGTGCCCTTGATCTTTCCCAGCTTGGACGTGAGAAGAAGGATGTGGCCGACTCCCTGCGTGCCGTTCTTTCAAGCCTGATTCCTGCTCGTCGGAAAACCGCTGAAACATTCTGTCAGAATCTTCAGGAAGAACTTAAAGGATTGGCTTTTTCCGAGCAGGTACGGGTTATTCCCGACTTTCTTCCCGTGGAGCTGAGGGAAGATGTCGCCGACGAGCGCATCCGTTTCCTCTGGGCTCCAAACCCGGGGCAGCCCTCCAAGCCGCTTGACCATATTGCCTCAGGCGGCGAGCTTTCCCGTTTTCTTCTTGCCCTGACGAGTCTGGAAACGCGGAATAACACCACAACATTTATCTTTGACGAAGTTGATGCCGGTGTCGGCGGCCAAACCCTGAAGAAGCTCGGGGATAAACTTCAGAATCTTTCCGCCCGCAACCAGACAATTGTCATCACCCACTGGCCACAGCTGGCGGCTTCTGCCGAGCGCCATTTTCAGGTGTGCAAGCGGGAGAAGGACGGTGTGACAAAGACCCTCTGCCGCCGCCTTGGCGAGGAGGAACGGCGTGCGGAACTGTCGCGCATGGCGGGGGGAGGAACACTCGGAGAGGCATTCCTGAAGAGCCTTCCTTCACGATGAGGAATGGGAAGAGGCTCCCCAATCTTGCAACAGGGCCCCTTTTCCGTTTTTTCGCTGTCCCCTTTGTCTTTGCTTGTTTCGGCCAGGACGTGCCCGTGGCCCGTGCCCGCTCTGAACGTGCCGCTTTTTTCTTTAGTCCTTTCCGTATGTTTCCAGCGCATCCCGGGCCAACGTATTTCTGCCGGAGCATCGCCCTCCAAAATTTTCTTGCCTTTTTGTCTTTCTTGCTTCAAAATCGACCTCGGCGAGGGTGAGGTCATACAATTTTTTTCTGAAGAAAGTGCTGATGTCGAGCGTATCGTGCAGCACCCTTTTCTTTCTCTTCCTGGCACCTCAGGAAGCAGGTACCCTCCCCTTCTGCGGCCCGATGCGGCCGTGACAAGGGATATTCATTTCCCCTGCTGGATAGTGACGTCAAATTTTTTGTCTGAATTGACGAGGCTGGAGGTTTTTTCAATGCCATTTCCTGCGTTACGTGTTGGATGTCTGGAAGCAAAAACTCCTATTGTTCAGGGGGGAATGGGCGTTGGGATCTCTCTATCCGGTCTTGCGTCAGCCGTTGCCAACGAAGGCGGAATCGGAGTGATTGCGGCCGCCATGATCGGCATGACACAGCCGGACGTGGCCCAGAATCCGCTTGAAGCAAATCTTCGTGCGCTCAAAGAGGAAATTCAGAAAGCCCGCCAGAAAACCAACGGCATAGTCGGCGTGAACATCATGGTCGCCCTGACAACCTTTGCCCAGATGGTTCGGACGGCCATAGAAAACAGAATTGATATTATTTTTTCCGGAGCAGGTCTTCCGTTGGATATGCCCAAGTATTTACGGGAGCTTTGTGAAGAGAAAAAGGAAGAGTTTAAGACCAAGCTTGTTCCGATCATTTCCTCAGCCAGGGCTGCCACCGTTATTGCCAAAAAATGGCTCTCGCATTTTGATTACCTGCCCGATGCTTTCGTGCTTGAAGGCCCCAAGGCCGGTGGTCATCTCGGCTTCAAGCCTGAAGAGATAGAAAATCCGGCTTTTTCCCTTGATGTGCTGTTGCCGCAGGTCGTTGACGCCGTGAAGCCCTTTGAAGACAAATACGGACGTGCTGTTCCCATTATTGCCGCAGGGGGCGTGTATACGGGCGAGGATATCCATCGCTACCTTCAAATGGGGGCAAGCGGCGTTCAGATGGGCACACGGTTTGTGGTAACCCATGAATGTGATGCAGATGATGGCTTCAAGCAGGCCTTTATCAATGCGAAGGCAGAAGACGCGACGATTATCAACAGTCCCGTCGGCATGCCGGGCCGGGCCATTTATAATGATTTCATTCGTCAGGCCCGGGAAGGTCTGACAAAGCCCTTCAAGTGTATCTTTCACTGTGTGAAAACGTGTAATCAAGAAAAAACCCCCTACTGCATTGCCCGCGTCCTCTTAAACGCCATGCACGGGCGTCTGGAGCATGGCTTTGCCTTCTGCGGTGCCAATGTGGGACGGGTTGATTCCATTCTCTCAGTGCACGAGCTTATCAGAAGTCTCGAAAAGGAATATGACGCTGTCGTGAAGGGTTAGGACACGGGTCCTTTGCTTTCTGGATTGCGCTCAGACTCTTTTTCGTTTTTTTGTCTATCCCGCTTCCTTGGCCTCTAGCCATATGCCTTTCCGTTCTCTCCCCTTTCCCGGGGGCTTTTTTTCCCCTTTGAATTCCCTTCCATAATAGCGTCAGACAATGATTTGTCCCTGACGCTCTGTGATGGCGCCTTTTTCCATGACAGCCAGGCCCGTTCAGAAGTCCCGGATGCGTAAAAGCGTTGCGAATGCCGGAAGCACCATGCTTTCAGACGTTGCACTTTCGGAAAAGAGGCTCTCGGTGCGGCGGTGTCGGGGATTGCTGCTTGTTTCGGAAGGTGTCCCCTGTTGTATGAGGGGATGAGACAGGTTTTGACGGGACAGGTATGCGGTGGATGGTAATCCCGGGGCGGAAAGGAGGCGGAAGGCACTTTCCTGTCGGTTTGCAGCGGAAGGCCCTGCCAGAATCGGCGTGTTGTTGCCCGGCGCATGTGCCCTTCACGTCTTCGACGACAGCGCCTCTGCCTGGGAGGCCTCCGGGAAACTGCCCTGCTTTTTCATGCCTGCTGAGAGCCGGGCGCGTTCAGAGGGAGCAGAGCGTTTAATGACGTGATGCAGGAGGCATCAGTCCGGGAGGCGGAAGGACATCCAGTCGGTCACAAGAGAGATGACCATATCACTCATTCGGTCAGTGATGGCGTGATCAAGGTAGTTTTTGACGAAATCGGATACAAAGCTGTCGGGATTATCCACGAAGGACGACTTGGGAGACGGTGAATCGTTCTGGTGGGCCAGCATATGGTCGGTGATGGCGTCGGTCAGATGATCGACCGTCTGGGGGGCCGTGAGTTCTTCCCCGCTTCCCCTGACGAGCCAAACCTCATTTTCAACTGATTCAAGGAGAGTGCTGAGCACGCTGAGAGAACCGTAGAGATGGGGAACCCTGTTAGCGACTGCATAGGTCAGAAAGTTCTGCAGGGCATCATTGCTGTCTTTCGCAAGTTCCAGCTTCTTGAGTCGCGTCAGCTTGTCGTTGACATCCCCTTTTCCAAGTGCATAGCAAATGTCTGCAAGCTGCTTGTCGAGCTGGGCAATGTGCTTTTGCACGTCCCTTAGTTCCTTTTCCAGAAGAGACACCGTGTCGATGAATTGTGTTGTCGTATCCATAAGCCAGTCCTCTGTGCCCGTTCTCACTGGCACAACCCTGTTTTTTCCCTAGGCTTTTTCGGCCGTTTTTCCGTCTGTGGCAGTGCAGTCCTTGAAGCGTTTCAGATGCTCCCTGAGAAGGTGAGATCCTTCACTACGCACATCAAGCCACCGGATTTTTTGTTCCTGTGTTGTCCAGTCCATTTCCGCGAGAAAGCGCATACGCACGGGGGGCTGCTGTCCCTGATTCTTAGCCTGCCCGTAGCCGAGGCGCTGGGCGAGCAGAACAAAAGGGTTTTCTCCGGCCTTGCTCTTGCTTGAAATAAAAAAGAAAAGATAGAGCCTGTCCGCAGCAAAGGTGCCGCGGCCTGCATCGGTCCCCAGAATGGCGCAGACACCGCCTGCAGAAATATCACATATTTCCTGCCCTTCAATGGGCGCCATAGTGTATTGCCTGAGAAGTTTTGCGAGGTCGTCCCGGTTTTCCGGAATGGAGGTGGGGACCATGATACGCAGAAGACGTACAAATTCCGGTTTCCATTCGTATCGGGGATTCATACGGAGCCTGCGCACATTGCAGTTGCGGGGAAAGCGGATGTGAATGGATTCAAGCGCCTTCTCGTGGTTGTTTTTTGTCTGAATGATAAGTGCCTGACCTGAGACACTAAATTGGGCTTTTGTCCCGTCCTTTTGTTTACGCATCATGGTAAATGAAAAAGGACATTCCGTATCCTGTTCGCGCTGTGTTCTCTCGGAGATGGATACGCACTGTTTGACTGCGAGAAGACCATCACGCCCGTCAAGGGATTTCAGCGTGCCTTCGAGTGCCAAATCCTTGCATTCCCCCATGTGGGAAAAATAGCCCCGCAGTGAGATCGTTGAGCGATCACGAAGAGCGTGGACAACGGGATTGTCGGCGTTGGCGTTCCAAAGACTGCAGTATGAAAATTCAGACATAGAGGAGCCCAGAGGAGTTGTTGAATAAGATAAAATACATGTTTTTTCGTCACTTTACAAATGTTTTGGGTGCCTCAGTGTATTTTAACAGAATCTTTTTTTCCCTTCAGCTATCTTTTTTCCCACAAGATATATAGTATATGGGGCAGGAAGACGGGGTCGTCGCCAGCGCGATGTCTTTCCGTGGCCATCTTGATTCTTTTTTTCAGTGAGTATAGCAATGTCTGATTTTGTTCATCTCCACTGCCATACGGAATACAGCCTTCTTGACGGCGCCATCCGGTTGAAAGACCTCTGTTCCCGTTCAAAAGACTTTGGAATGGAGGCCTGTGCCATCACCGACCATGGGAACATGTACGGCGCGGCCTATTTTTTCAAGGCCTGCAAGGAATTCGGCCTGAAGCCCATCTTCGGTTGCGAAGTGTACGTCTGCCATGATCATACAGACAAATCAAGCGAACGCGCGCGCCACCGCAACCATCTGATCCTGCTTGCCCAAACAATTGATGGCTATCACAACCTTGTCAAGCTCGTCTCCCACAGTTTTACCGATGGATTCTACGTAAAACCACGCGTGGACAAGGGGATGCTGAAGACCTATGCGGAGGGGCTGATCTGTCTTTCCGCGTGCATCGTAGGGGAGATTCCCGAGGCGATTCTCGCCGGGAATATGGACCGTGCCAGAGAGCTGACCCGGGAGTACCACTCGATTTTTCCCGGCCGGTTTTATCTTGAGGTCCAGTCAAACGGCCTTGAGGAACAAAAAACCGTGAATCAGGGGCTTTGTGAACTTGCTGAAAGCGAACATCTTCCCCTGGTGGCCACCAACGACTGCCACTACCTGCAGAAGAGCGACTATCAGGCCCATGAGGTTCTGCTCTGCATCGGAACCAAGAAACTCATCACCGATGAGGACCGTCTCTCCTTTACCACCAATGAGTTCTACTACAAATCCCCAGACGAAATGCAGGCGGCCTTTTCGGCGATTCCTGAAGCCATTGCCAATACCGGTCGCATTGCGAGCCTGTGCAATGTCGAACTCGACATGGGGCATCACTACTTTCCCCTCTACCCCCTTCCGGCCAATGCCAGTATTGAAAGCGAATTCAAACGTCTTGCGTGGGAAGGCCTCGAACAACGCCTCGAAAAGCACCCAAACAGGGAACATCTTGACAAAGAGCAGTACCGTGCCAGGCTTCAGCATGAGATAGATGTCATCCTTGATATGGGCTTCCCCGGCTACTTCCTTATTGTTCAGGAATTCATCAACTGGGCCAAGGATCACGGTATTCCCGTAGGTCCAGGACGAGGCTCCGCGGCGGGTTCTCTTGTTGCCTGGTCCCTGCGCATCACAAACCTGGACCCTCTTCCGTATAATCTGCTTTTTGAACGCTTCCTGAACAGTGAACGCGTCTCCCTGCCCGATATCGACGTCGATTTCTGCGAACGGCGGCGCCCGGAAGTGATCCAGCACATGCGTGATACCTATGGCGTTGACTGTGTGGCCCAGATTATCACCTTCGGAACCCTGAAGGCCCGGGGCGTTGTGCGGGATGTCGGCCGCGTGCTTGATTTTCCGCTGAGCGAAGTGGATAAACTCGCGAAGATGATCCCCTCCGATCCCAAGATGACCATCACCAAGGCCATGGAAGTAGAGCCCGATCTGCGGGCCAGATACGATCAGGATGCGCGCGTGCGGGAACTCTTTGATACGGCCATCAGCCTTGAGGGACTGACCCGTCATGCATCAATCCATGCCGCGGGCCTTGTTGTGTCCGACAAACCCATGGAGGAGTACCTGCCGCTTTGCGTACAAAAGGATGCCGTTGTCTCCCAGTTTGACGGTCCGATGACCGAACAGTCAGGCCTTGTCAAATTCGACTTTCTCGGTCTGAAGACCATGACCGTCATTTTTGATGTGCTCGATAACATCAGACGCGAAGGGAAAACCCCTCCCAATCTTGATGACCTTCCTCTTGATGACAAGGCCACCTATCAGCTCTACAGCCAGGGGGACACGGACGGCATCTTCCAGGTGGAAAGTTCAGGCATGCGGCAGTACCTTCGGATGCTGCAGCCCTCCTGTTTTGAAGACATCATTGCCATGCTGGCTCTCTACCGCCCGGGGCCCCTCGGGAGCGGCATGGTGGATGAATTTATCAAACGCAAGCACGGAGAGATTCAGGTCTCGTATCCGCATGAGTCCCTGGCATCCTGCCTCAAGGATACCTATGGCGTCATTGTCTATCAGGAACAGGTGATGCAGATCGCGCAGATCATCGCCAACTATACCCTGGGCGGCGCGGACCTTCTGCGCCGGGCCATGGGCAAGAAGAAAGCCGAGGCTATGGCGCAGCAGCGTTCAATCTTCCTCAAGGGGGCCAAGGAGAATAACATCCCGGAGAAAACGGCGTGCGAGATCTTTGACCTGATGGAGAAATTTGCGGCCTACGGCTTCAACAAATCCCACTCGGCGGCTTACGCCCTCGTGTCCTACTATACAGCCTACCTCAAGGTTCATTTCAAGGTGGAGTTCATGGCAGCCATCATGAGCAGTGAAATGGACGATCAGGATAAACTGCTAAAGTACATAGCCTGCTGCAAAGAAATGAATATTGAGGTGACCCCGCCCCTTGTGAACACGAGCTTCTCCTTTTTCACCGCACACGAGGGCAAGGTCGTATTCGGTCTCGGTGCTATCAAGAATGTGGGCCTTTCCGCCATAGAAAGCATCGTGAAAGCCCGGACAAAGGACGGTCCCTTCCACTCGTTTCTTGATCTCTGTGAGCGCGTGAATCTGCGTCATGTGAACAAACGGACCCTTGAGGCCCTGATCAAGGCCGGTGCCTGCGACTGCTTCGGCGTGAGCCGTGCCGCCATGCTGGCCTCCATAGACGAGGTTGTGAGCCGTGCACAGCACGCTGCCGAGAAGCGGAATCTGCTTGAAAACTCCCTTTTGAGTTTCATGGACAGCACTGACATTGAAGCTCTGCGGCAGCCCGGCATAGGCTTTGATCTTCCCGAAGGCTCCCTGCCCGAAATGGATGAAGAGCAGAAACTGCGCTTTGAAAAAGAGGCCCTCGGCTTCTATCTGACAAGTCATCCCCTTATGAGTTGGCGGGATGAACTTGCGCGTGAACATCTCCTGAGCATCGAGAACATCGTTGCCGAGAACCGGAGTGAAGCCCGGGTGGCAGTGCTTGTTGTGGACGTGAAGGAGCGGATCACCAAGTCAAAAGGCCAGAAGATGGCCATTGTGCAGGCGGAGGATTTGACGGGGCACTGCGAAATAGTTGTTTTTCCCAAGGACTGGGAGCGGTTGCGCGGTCTCTTCCTTGAAGCAGGTCAGATTCCGCTTGTGTGCACGGTCACTCAGGAACAGGGACAGCAGCGTGATCAGTCGGATAACGATGGCGAGGAAGGACAGGGAAAACAGGAGTGCCGCTTCCTCTTGCGGGATGCGGTGTCCATTGAGGAAACCTGCCGCAGATGCGACTTTCCCCTTATCGTGCAGCTTTCCGGAGATACGCTTAAGGAGGAGCCTCTTCAGCGCCTGAAGGGTCTCCTCGGAAAATTTCCCGGCAACCGTCTGGTCAAGTTTTCGGTGCATCTTGACGACTGCGACTGCCTTCTGCAGGTTCGAAGTCTGTCCGTTGAGCCCTGCGTGGAGTTGTACAGGGAAATACACGCCTGGAAAAAGACCGCCATGACAGTCTGAGCCGTCGTGTGTGGCGTTGTCCTCCACCTCATCGCTCACCCGGGACCATTTTTACGGCATCCTGATTCTGCAGGGCCCGTTCCGTGAGTGCCCTGCACTCCTGCGTGATCCAGTCGATCTCTTCTGCCGTGATCGCCTCAAGATGTATGCCGCAGAGGACCGCAACCGTACAGTCGAAGGCACTTCCGAGCCGTGCTGCCGCATGGGCGGCAATCTCCCCTTCCCTGTGTCCGGCCCCCTGAAGAAGCCGAACCGTTTCTCCCCTGAACTGCACGGCACAGGCGCCTATATGCGCTTCTCCCCCAAAGATCCGGCAAAGCACATCTCTCCCCTGCCGTTCCAGCAGGAGGGTCAGAGTTATCCGTTCCCCCCTGCTGGCCGTGTAGACTCCGTGACGAGCTCTTCCCTTTTCCATCCCCTCCCCCTCTCTCATCAATATAACATTTCCCCCCTGTACCAGCGCGGTTCAGAGGGGAAGTGTCACGTTTCTTCCTGTCGTATATACGGGAGACGCCGTCGTTGTCCCGAAGTTCTAGCCCCGGGCCCCGCGCTTTGATGCCTTCAGGGGGTTGATTTTCTTTGTTTCAACCGATGCCACCTGTATGCGGTGCTGATTGTCGTTCCAGAGGGCCACGGGATCAAGTCCGAGTGCCTGAAGACGTTCATTGGTGGCGGCGCGTGTCTGACTGAATCTGTTCCGGTCGGCCGAAGGGTTTCCCACGTAGTTGGGCGTTGTCATGTAGAGTCCCTGGCTGTCTATGGCCAGAACATATTCTTTCCCGTTCTCCTCGACTGTCTGGATAACCATTTCCGCTGTCGTACCAAATCGATTGTACATTCTTTTTCCTCCTTATCCGGATTACCGTCATGGTTCGGGGTTGCAGGGATAGGGAGTATTTAATGGAAATGAATTTCAAAATCAAGATCTATTTTGATAGAACTCCGTCAGGGCAGACGACATTCTGCATGCGCCTTTCGTCACGGAAGATCGAAACGGGACGGATCCGCTAGGGTTTTTCTTCGCCGGGCCGCGGTTGAAAACTCTGCAGATCACGGGAAATTTCAAAGGTTTTGAGCTCTGAACGGGCAGCCTGTGCGTAGGGAGACTGTCCGTAGTGACGCACTATTTCTTCGAGAAGGGCCTGACTCCTGTTGATGTCGCCAAGCTTGCGGTAAAGCCTGGACTCCCGGTAGCGCAGGGCCGCATATTCCTCAGAATTCTCCGGTGCATAGGGACGATAGCTGTTCACCCACTGGATGGCTTCCGGAATGTGGTTTGCCACCTCGCAGATGTCCATGAGGGAGAGTATGGCGTTTTTGATGCGTTCCGGATCAGCCTTGTCGGAACGCTCCTCGGCAAGCTGGGTGAACATGGCTACGATTTTTGTGTTGGCGTCGTACGCTGCCCGTATGTCTTTTCTCTTTTCAGCGTCCGCGGCGAGAAAGACCGTGGCCCAGGCCTTTTGATAGAGCTGGGATGCTGGATTGGCGGCGATCTTCTTCCATATGTTGAGCGCCGTGCCCTCGAGGTTGAGGTTCTGCGCCGAGAGGGCCATGGCGTAATCCAGATCCTGGCGCAGTTCCGGCTTCATCTTCCAGCTTTCGACGGTTTTTCCAAGATCAAGAATGGCGTTCCAGTTTCCCTGGGAGAGATAGATGTTAAAGAACTGCAGGAAGGCGAATTCGCCGTATTCCGGATCCATGGGGGACGAGAGGAAGGGTCTTAAAAGATTGAGACATCCCTCTTCGTCACCGCGCTCTCTCTGTCCCTGTGCCAGGGCAAAGCGCAGTTTTGCGTCCACCGGGCCGTAGCGTTTCCTGACGAGGGGAAATCCGTTCCAGAGCGTCAGGATCCGGGTGTAGTTCTGCTCGGTGAGGGCCATGGTAAGTTCGTTTTGAAAGGCCTCCCAGATGATGTCTTCAGCGATTTTTTTATCCGGCTGCTCAGGGTATTCGTCAATGAAGTCGGCTGCCTTGCCCATGGCTTCGGGATACTGCTTGTTCCAGAGAAACCAGAGGGCCAGTTTGAGGCGCGCAAGGACAGAATCCTGATTTGTCCGGGATTTTGCCGCAATGCGCTGATATACTTCAGGAACCGGAGGCTTTCCTCCTCTGGCAAAGAGTTCAAACATGGTCCTTTGCGAGAGAGGGGAATTGTAAAAGCCTTTTTCGGCAAGACGGAGTTCAGCCGTGATCGCTTCGTTGCGGTCGGGAGCAAGGCGGAGAATCTCCTGATAGAGAAATGAGGCGGACTGAATGTTCCCCACGCTTAGATAGATGTCAGCCATTTCAAGGAAGGAGGGAACCGTCTGCTCGTTTGAGGGCTGAATATTATACAGCTGCCAAAGGGTTTGCACCTGTTTGTCGGTCTTCCCAAACTCTTTTTCGAGGGCTGCCTGGATTAGAAGGAAGGACGGATGGTCGACATAGTGCCGGGGCCAGCGTTTGTTCACAAAGTCTAGAATCAGCCTGGCACGGTCGAATTTCTTTTCGCGGTAGAAGACCTCAATAAGACCGACCGAGGAGTCCTTGAGCTGGGAGGATTCTGGATATTTGTCGAGAACGATGGAGAAGTATTTTTCTGCCTTTTCGTACTCCTTTCGCTCAAGACAGGCCTTGGCAAGGGAGGAGAGGCCGGCCGCGGCACCGGGAAAGGTCGGATAGCGCCGGAGAATTGCGGTCATATACCCTTCGGCATCGAGAATGTTGCCGAGGGCAACGTTGGCCAGGCAGAGACGGAGGAGAGCCTCGGGAACACGGTCTGAACGGAGGTTGTTGTTCAGAGCCTCATTCGTCGAGGAGAGAATTTGATCGTAGCCGGCCAGAATATCCTTTTCGTAGCGGAACCAGTAACAGTCACTTATGCCATAGAGCACGGTCTCAATCTGTTCGCTGGTCAATCCCGGCATTTCCTTCAGCCGTTCAAAGAGGAGGAGTGCCTCATCGTACTTTTTCTCCTCCATGAGTCCCTGGACTTCCTTGAAGAGTCCGTTGATGTCAACGGGCTTTTCGACAGGGTTGCCTTTTTCGTCAACGTAGATGACCGGGCGTTCTTCGCCCTTGGGCTTTTCCTCTTCGGGCTTTGCCTCAATAATGCCTTCCTGGACATCCCGAGCCTTGCCACGTACGGAACTTTCAACCTTCCTGGCCTGTTCGGCAGGATCGTTCTGCTCCTGATTATCACTCCCGTGAATGGTTCCGCCGTGCACCTCGTTGTTCGGGAGTCTCCCTCCCGGTGCGTCAGAAACGGCAGGAGGCACCTCATTTTTCGGGAACGTCCCTCCGGGTGCGTCAGAGACGGCAGGAGGCACTTCGTTTTTTGGGAGTGCGCCTCCGGGTGCGTCAGAAACGGCAGGAGGCACTTCGTTTTTTGGGAGTGCGCCTCCGGGTGCGTCAGAAACGGCAGGAGGCACTTCGTTTTTTGGGAGTGCACCTCCGGGTGCGTCAGAGACGGCAGGAGGCACCTCGTTTTTCGGGAACGTTCCTCCGGGTGCGTCAGAGACAGAAGGCACTTCGTGCGCGGGGAAAGGCCTTTCGTCCTTCCCGCTTGCGGAAGAGGGGGCCGTATCCTCCTGCTGATGCCGATCTTCCGGCCTCAGAAAGGTTTCTTCCGGAGAGAGCGGCACTTCTTTTTGGACAGGAGGAGCCTGTCCCATGCTCGTGTCTGTTTTGATCCCCTCCTTTTCAGGCCAGTTTTCCGGACCGCCCATGTTGATCTTTGCCCTG
>JAIKXS010000069.1 GCA_024683955.1 Desulfovibrio sp.
CGGCACAGCGGGGAGGGTACCGGGCAGGGAGAGAGGGAGAAGAGCCTTTCCACCGCGGCCTCTCTTCTTGCAAACGGCTACTACCTCCGCGAAGGCCTTCTTTCCGAGGCCCTGGAGGCGTGGTGCGCCAAGGCCGGCTACACCCTCGCCTGGCGGGGGGACTTTGACTACGAAATTGAGGAAGGAGGGTATTTCGGCGCGTCCTTCTATGAGGCCATGCGGGCCCTTCTTGCGAGCATGCGTGCGGAGGGAATAGGGATCCGGGCGAGTATTTTCACCCAGAACCATGTGCTCGAAATACGGGAGGACTAGGGTGAGCGAACACGGAAGACGATACGGGCTCTTTCTTTTTCCGCTGCTTCTCGTGCTGGCCGCCTGCGGGCACGGAGAGAGAGGGGGAAAAACGGGGCGGGAAGTCTGGGCGGAAGAGCAGTTTGCCCGCATGGGGGAAAGCAAGTCTCTGAGGATCCTTGATACGCCGTCTCTTACGGCAAGCCGCGTGACCTTTGACGAACGGAGTTCTCCCCTTCTTAAAAGACGCGTCACCATGCGCATCACGGCGACGCTTGAAGGGATTTTTGCACGTCTCCGGAGCATGGTGCCCCTTGAGGTTACGCGGGTTTCCGAGGAGAAGGGGCGCGCGGGATCCGCGGGCAGGGAGAGGGAGGCGAAGGGGAAAACGGTCAGACCCGATCCGGAGCTCATGCGCCTCTGTGCGGGGGCGCTTCCAGGGAGTGGGGATGGACTTCTTTCCATAGATTTCGAAGGGCCCCTGCACGGTCTCCTTGATCAGATAGCCGCAAAAACGGGTCTTGGCTGGGAATATGTGCGCGCAAGAAAGACCGTGATCTTTGCCGAAACAATGACACGTACCTTTTTCCTCAAGGCGCCTCCGGGGCGGGTCGAGTACCGTACGCAGCTGACGAACCGGAGCCGCGAAACGGAAACGGAAGGGGAAAAAGGACGAGCGGGGAGCCAGATCGCACAGACCTTTGAAGGGCGACTCGGCTTTGACACCTTCAGGGACACCGTTGCAACCGTGCGCGCCATGCTCTCGAAAAACGGACGCTGCGAGGGCAACGAGGCGGCCGGGACCATCACCGTGCAGGACAGTCCGGAGCGTCTGCGGCGCATCGGTCTCTATATCGCAGAGATCAACAGAAGCTTTTCCAGACAGGTTGTCATGAAGGTCAACGTCTATTCCCTTGAGACGAGGGAGGAGATGCAGGGCGGCTTTGATTTCGGCCTGCTTCTTCCAAAGCTCGGTCTCCCCGGGGCAGCTCTCTCTCTTGCCGGCGGGACGGGACATCTTGTGTCGGGAGGACTCGGCACGGCCGAGGCCACGATTCTCGACGGCCATTTCAGGGGCACGAACGTCATGCTGAAGGCCCTGAAGACCATGGGAGAGGCCAGGCAGATCACAAGCGCGGGCATCGTGGCGCTCAACAATCAGCCGGCGCCCGTCGAAGCTATACAGAAAACCAGCTATCTCGCCAAATCCTCCATAGAAACAACGGAGCACGGAAGCGAAACAAGTCTTACGCCCGGCGAGGTGACAACGGGCTTTTCCATGACCATCACCCCGCACATAGGCCGCGGGCGGCATGTGCTTTTGCAGTACAATGTGCATCTTTCCACTCTCGACGCCATGGAAAGTTTCGAGAGCAGAAACGCGAGAATACAGCTTCCCAAGGTGTCCCAGCGGGCCTTTTCCCAGAAGGCGCGCATGATGATGGGGCAGACGCTCGTTCTGGCAGGTTTTCAGGAGGCCGGGCGCGGAAGTCAGGGGGAAACGGGACTCTTTCGCGTGGCGCGGGAAAAGACGGCCCGCACATCCCTTATCATTGTGACCATCGAGGTGGAAAATGCCGCTCCGGACCTTGCGGACAATGCGGAGTCAGAGGCTTAGACGACTTACTCTCTTTTCCCGGCCCTTCAGCCTGGGCTTTTTCTGGGGACGGCCTGGCGGGGGGCTTACGGATATCTTCTCGGCGCGTTTTAGCGGCTGCTCCCACACGGCATTCCTTGATGTGGAATACGGCGGCGGAACGGATGGGGAGAAGGGCGGAAGTCTTTCCCTTGCGGCCTTTCTTGGCAGACGTCTTGGTGACGCCATCCTTCTCATGCCCCTTCGTCTCGACGGAAACATCCTCCGCTACTGGCTCTATGCGCGTCTTAACGGTCATTTTCTCGCGGCCTTCACGGACGCGCTCTATGAGGACCGGGAGGAGGCCCTGGCGGACTTTTCCTTTCTCATATCTCTTGGGAGGACCTTTCAGGGAGAGAAGGCCAACGGGGAGAAGAAAGAAGGGAATGGGAGAGGCGGAACGGTGTCCTTGGAAACCGTGTCCCCCGCAAATGTGTCTGCAGGAAGAAGCGGACCTGGTCCAGGGAGTGACCGTACGGAAGGAGAACGCGTCAGGAAGGAGATCGTCTGCAGGCGGGTTTCTCCAGGGGATTCGAAGCCTGAGGAGGGGGAGCTTCCCGCGCGGGGTATACGAAGCAGAGAGAATACGCTTGAAAATACGCTTGATAATACGATTGATAATACGATTGATAAGACGCTTGAGAATTCTGTTGAAAATCCGTTTGGGAAATCCCTTTGGAGAAGGGAGGCTTTGGGGAGAAGGAGGGATCGTTTGACGCCCTCAAGGGACGTTCCTGCCGGCGGAGAGTTTCCCCTGAAAACAGGACTTTTTGAACGCCCGGAGGATGCGCATTCCTTTCTTTCAGGCCTTGAGCCTCCGCGTCCGTCCGAGCTCTTCTTCGGAGTCTTCGCCGTTGAAGAGGGGGTAAAACTTCGTACGCCACGCATGCGAAGGGCAGCGCGATTTTTCCGCTACGTTGCAAGGTCCCTTCCCCTTCTTTTTCTTGCCCTTCTTTGTGCGGCGGCCTTTCATTCCGGCTGTCAGGCTCTCAAAGGCAAGATGTACGGAGCGGAGCGGGCGGCCCTTCTTGAACGCTATACGAAGGATCCCTCTCTTCTTTTCGGGGATCCCGAGTCAGCTATTTTTGAGGAGGAGGGTCTTCTGCCCCGTCTTAACGTACTCCTTCCTCTTCTTAGAAAGATTGATGAGGAGCCCCTCTCCTTCATGGGCTGGAGGCTTTGCCAGGTTACCTCCGTCTGTATCGGAAGTAAGGAAGAGGGGGAGGAAGAGGTGAAAGGAGGGACGGAGGGGAATGGAAGGGATGGCCTTACGAAGGAGGCCGCAAGCCGGAAAGGTCTGAGTCTGCAGGAGGGGTCTTTGACGGGAGCGGAGGAGAGATCCCTGCCTCCTGCCTCCTTCGAATTCAGGGTTCGGGCGCGTTTTTTAAGGACTCCCAATGCGCGGTTTTTTACGGCTCATGAGGGCTTTCGAATCGATGCCGGGAAGGAGGAAATGGAGCATGTCCGTCGTATCTCCCTGGCTGTTCCGCGCAGGGAAAGAGGTACGCTCCCGTTAAAGACAGCGCTTCTTGCGGCGCTCATGAACGAGAAGAACAGGCGCGGTCTTCGTCTGACACTCAGCGAAGTGCCGCAGCGCACGAAGGAAATTCCGGATATTGGCGTCTTCCGCTCCCCTTTTCTTGCTCTAAAGGTCTCCTTCAGGGGCCTTGGACGCGCCACACTTCTGGATCTTGCCGCAACCCTGCCGGCACACTGCGGCGGCGCTGTCTACCTTAAGAGTCTAGGTTTTTCCGGAGGCCTCTGGGATATGGATCTTGTCTTTCTTGCCCTTGCTTCTTGAATGCAGGGAGGTCTTCCCCATATTGGGGGTAGGGTCTTTTCCGCTCTTCTTAAAAGGGGGTGCAGGAGTGAGTGTTCTTATGTGAAAAAAAGGAGGAAGCATGGGTAGTGACAGGATGAATTTTTCAAGTAGTTCTTTAAAGGTTCCTTGTGCGCTTCTCTTTCAGGTCCTCTCCCTTCTCCTTCTTTTCCGGGAGCCTTCCTTGGCGCAGGGGGGGCTGTCGGAATGCCTCTCCGTTAATGCCCCGGAGGTGGCAGGTAAGAATTCCTTGAAGGAAGATTGGTATGAGAGAGGAGAGGAGGTCATTAGCGGAGAGAGCCTTGGAGAGGAGAAAGGAATCGGCAATAAGAGGGCTTACGGGGAAGAAGGGATGAATGATCCGGGAAGCGGACGGCACGGCGCCCTTATGGATACGGGCGAGAAGGAGGAGGGAACGCTTGGAAGACTTGGCCGTCTTATGAACGAGGCTGAGATTCTTTCGGAGGAGAAGAAGGTCGCGAGGCTGCGTCTTGAGCTTGCCGAGCTTGCGGCACGTGAAGCACGGGAGAAGGAGAAGGTCCGCCTTTCACGGGAGAGTCCCGGAAGCTTTGAAGGATCTTTTGAAGGCGGAGGAAAGGGTGGAAAGAAGGATGGAAAGAAGGAGGGCGGAAGGGCGGATGTGGTTTTGTTTACTGACGTGAAAAAAACGGTTGGGGAGAAAAAAGCCTCCGGGGATGTTGGAGAGACCCTGGCTTCAAAGACTCTCACGCCCTCCCTTCAGACGGTTCGCGTGCACGCGGTCTTTGGCGAAACGTCCCTTCCTGTTGCCGAACTTATTGCCGGAGGACGCGTTGTACGGGTCCGGGAGGGCGAGGATTTCCTCGGAGAAAAGGTCCTTCGCATACGAAGAGACGGCGTAACCCTTGAAAAAGAGGGAAGAAGGCGGCTTCTTCCATTTGAGAGGGATGTCTTTGAATAGAAGGGCTGAGCCGGCAGGTGGAGCCTTGGGTGAAGGTCCGGCTCTCCGTAACTCCGGTGACTTCGCTACCTTCGGCAAGTCCGGTAATCCGGAAAATCTGCCTGTCCGGGAGATCCTGAAGCTCCAGGAGGCCCCGGAGGAGAAAGTGGAACGGGTGGAGAGTGAAGGCCTTTCGCTGCAAAGGATTTGACAGGGGAGAGAAGAATTTTGAGAGAGGTTTTTTTGGAGAGGTTTTCCAGAGGTTTTACGGATGCGTTGCCTTTCCGTTCGTTTTCGGAGAATGGCGGCAGAACGTCTTACGGAGGAATGGCATGAACGAAAGAACGGATGCGCCGGCGCGTCTTCTCCCTCTTTTTTCCGGGGAGGCCTTCATACGGGATGCGACCCTTCATCTGTCTCGAAAGGCCCTTGGCAATCCCGATCTGGGTGCTCTGCTTTTCTCGGCCAGACGAAGCGGTCTTGAGCAACGCTGGCATAACGCCCTTGAGTTTCAGGAGTACCATCAGAAGGACGCAACCCAGACGCGGATGCAGGATAATGCGCTGCAGCGCTATGTCGTGCGGCTTTTTGAGACAGCCTACGCCAGAAAGGCCCAGGACATCCATGTGATTCTTTCGGGCGTCACGACCAGCATACGCTTCCGCATCCTTGGGGATCTTGAGGACGTTGACCGCAGGGACGCCGCTTTCGGAGAGGCCCTCATGGCTCTTCTCTACAATTTTTTTGCCCAGCAGACGGGCCGTGCCGTTTTCAGCCACAGCCGGCGTCTTGACGGGCGCATCATTCATCCCGGGGTCCTTCCAAAGGGGGTCTGGGCCGTGCGGCTCCATGCGGAGCCCATTGAGGCGGGGGCCCGGGAGAGCGGGGTCTTCATGGCACTGCGTCTTCTCTATGACGCCACGGGGGCCGGAGGAAGTCTTGATGAGCGACTGGAACACCTCGGCTATAACGCGGTGCAGCGCAGGGATCTTGCAAGGCTTACCCTCGGCAGGGGGCTTACGCTTGTCAGCGGGCAGACAGGACACGGCAAATCGACTCTTTTGAAGCATATCTTTGAATCCCTTGTGCGTCAGGAGCCCGAAAAAAGCTATCTCAGTGTCGAGGATCCGCCGGAATACCACATACAGGGAGTGCAGCAGGTTCATGTTGCGGGCAGGGAAAGCGATACCGACCGCAGAACCTGCTACCGGGAGGCGCTTGCCGGGGCGCTCCGTGCCGATCCCGATGTGCTCATGATCGGCGAGATACGCTTTGCAGAGGCCGCCGAGACCGCCGTGACGGCGGCGTTGACGGGGCACGGGGTCTGGGCAAGCATTCACGCACACGACGCCTTTTCCTGCGTGAGCCGCATGGCGGCGCTTCTCGGGGAGCTTGGAATCAGTGATGGCCTCTCACGTATCACCGAGGAATCCGTGCTGTCTGGTCTTATCCATCAGACCCTCGTGCCGCTTCTCTGCACACGCTGCCGTCTGCCTTTCAGCGACGCGGACGGAGGACGGGCCGCACGTCTTGCCGCCTATTTTTCCGAGAGCCCCTTTCTTAAGGAAAACCGGACGTCTTTCTACCTCAGGGGACGGGGCTGCCGGGCCTGCGGATTTCGTGGCAGCACGGCGCTGACCGCGGTAGCCGAGGTCGTGCGTCTCACACCGGAGCTTTTGCGTATCGTCAGGGAGGAGGGGCTCTACCGGGCGCGTCTTGCCTTCACGGAGGATGGCGGGATCGATCTTCTCTCCCACGCGCGGGAGAAGGTTCTTTCAGGTCTTGCGGATCCTCTCGACATGATGCGAAGAACCGGCCGAATTCTCTAATCTGGAAGAGATATAATAAATACAATAGGGTATTTTTAGTAAAACTTCGGAATCCGCCATGTTTTTTGCCGCTCTGCCTCATCGCTGCGGCCGGGACGGGGTTGAAGTGCCGGCAAAAGCCTTCATGCAGTCGCGCGGAGCGTCCCCCTTACGGGATTTCCTGAACGGGGAAGAGGGGCTCTTGGGGGATTAATGAGGCGAGAAGGGGAGAAAAGGATGAAAGGAAGGAAGAGAGATATGGCTTTGGACGCGATGAGGGAAAGGATGCCAGGTCCTTATGACGAGCCCCGGCCTTTCATCGAAAAAGGCTTTTTTTCCGCGTCACGCCTCGCACGCCTCTTTTTTACGCCCGCCCTGCGGGCGAAGACATGGAGGAAGATGGCCTTTATGCTGCGGCACGGGATTTCCTTTTACGGGGCCCTCCTCAGTCTCGAAAGTCAGTACAGGCGCGCCGGATCCCTCCATGCCGGCGTCCTCGCCGTGCTCCGGGAACGGGTCGCCAACGGTCTTCCCTTTTCCGTCGCCCTCGGCGACGTCGCCGGTCCAGACGAGTGCATGCTTATCCGTGCCGGTGAAGAACGCTCCCTTGCAGAGGGCCTTCTCCTTGCCAGTGAGTGTCTTATGAAAAAGAATCTCTTAAGACGCCGTCTTGGAAGAGCTCTTCTCTATCCCTTCTTTCTCCTTCTTCTCCTTCTGGGACTTCTTGTGCTTTCGGCGCTGGTTCTTGTGCCCGGCTTTTCGGCTGTTCTGCCGCCCGAGGAGTGGACGGGGGAGGCGGCGCTTCTTCTTCGTGCAAGCCGTTTTGTGACGGGCCCGTTCTTTCTTCCCTTTGTCTTCACACTTCTTTTTCTGACGGGGCTTTTCTTCTTCTCCCTTCCGCGTCTCACGGGACCTCTCCGCCGTCTTCTTGACCGCCTTTTCCCCTGGAGTGTCTACCGTTCGCTTATTGGATCGGGCTGGCTCCTCTCTCTTTCAACGCTCATAAGGTCCGGGAAAAGTCTCAGGGACAGCGTTGAGGCGCTCTCTCTGCTTCCCTCGCTAAGTCCCTATCTCAGGGAGCGGAGCAACGCTCTGGCAGGCGGCCTTGCCGCGGGAAAAACCATGGGCGAAGCCCTCCTTGACGCGGGTTTTCTCTTCCCCTCACGGGAGGTCGTTTTTGATCTTCTTCTCTACGCAAGGCTTTCCAACTTCGAAGAGGAGCTCCACGGCATCAGTGAGGAATCCATGGAAGCCTGTCTTGAGGAATGTGAAGAGAGCCTGCGTCTTCTCTCGGTCCTTCTGCTTTTTCTTGTGACAGTTGCGGTCTTCTTCATCCTCATGGCCCTCTCCTCCCTTGAAATGGGCCTCGCCGCACTCTAGGGGCCGGTCATGGAGGGAAGAAGGTTGGTTAACCTGGGAAGGAGAATGACGATGCCGGAAGTTTTTTTCCCCTTGCGGGAACGGGCGCCTCCGTTTCTTCAAACGCGTGTTGTTGGCGGCCTTCTTCCCGTTTTTTCGGGGCTCTTCTCTAAAGGAGACGCCATGTGGGACGGGGATCTTTCTTCACGCTATGGTTTGCGCATGTGCGGATATGTCCGTTCCTGCGCAGGAGGAGTAACGCGCTATGAGTTTAACGGAAATACTGCTGAGTCTTGCCATCATGATTGCCGTGGTTGCGGGGGTCGCCGTCAACTACACAACCGTCAAGGACAGAAACGACGAGCAGCAGGTCATGCAGTCTCTTCAGATGCTGCGGGCCAATATCGAGCAGATCTACGGGACAAACAACTACACGGGCATCAATAACGAGGTTCTGGCAAAGGCAGGGGCCGTGCCGCGTGAAATCCTTCACGGCGCAGCCGACATCAAGACACGGTGGGGAGAGGTGACGGTGGCGGCCCTCGGCACGGATTCCTACACCATGACCCTTATAAATCTTCCTCCCTCGGCCTGCCGTAATCTCGCCAATCTCTCGACAACCTCCTGGAGCAAGGTCGACGTCGGGGAAACAACCCTTTTCAGCCGCGAGGAGAACACGGACGTGACCCCGAGCGCCATTCTGCAGGCCTGTCAGGGAGCCGGCAACACCCTTGTGTTCACGGGTCCCTAGAGCGCCCTAAGAACCCGGAGTGCAGACCTCAGGTTTTCTCCGTTCCTTCATGCATGCGTATTCATTCATGAACCGGCCTTCCGGTACGCCGGCCACCGGCCGGAACCGGAAGGGTTGATGGAGGGGCACGGAATAATAACGGAAGAAGAATGGAAGAAGAATGGAAGAAGAACGGAAGAATAAACACGGAAGGAGAAATGCGTCCATATGAAAATCCTGTGTCCCCTGCTGCTTCTTCTTCTCCTTTTTCCGCCCCTGTTTCATGTTGGGAAGCCCTCACGGGATACGGGGCGTGAAGCAGGTGTCAGACCCTATCTTCTTGCCCTGCGCCTTCTCCGTGATCACGGAAGGGCGGCCGCGCCCTACTGCTCCGGACGGGATATCTTCATGGGGGATCTTCTGAGCGGTCCCCGCGGGTATGATCCCTGTACGGACATGCTTTTCAGGGAACTTGGCGGGCTTGAGCGGGCGTTTTTTGAAGGGCGTTTTTTCCCCTATGCGGAGGAGGGGAAAAACACCTGGGAGGAGGCAGGCGATGTTACGCTCAGAATTTCCGGGGAGGAAAGCCTGATTTTCGGTTACGGAAAGGAGGAGGGGATTAAGCGGGCATTCTCCCGTCTTCTTCCGTATGCCTTAAGCCGCCACGAGATACGGTTTCATCCGAATCCCGGGGGGGTTGCCATTGTGATACGTCATCCCTGACGCACCTTTCTTTGAAGGATTCCCTCTTCTCCTCCCCATTCCGTTGTTACGGGGGGGAGAAGAACGTGCGTGCAGGATTGGGAGGAAGCCTTCTTCCAGGAAGGGCCCGCTTCCTCCCTTTCCGCGGGCCCTTTTTATAGAAGATGAGAGAGGTCTCTCTCGTACTAGCGTTTAAGGATCACTGCCATGCATCTGCTTGAAAGTCTTCTTTCTCTTGGCCTTATCATGGGCATGCTTTCAGGTCTTGCCTCGCTCTACCAGGCCGGTCGCGAACGTGCCCTTGAAGAAACGCTCGCCCTTGAGCTCCGCTCGGCGGCTGCCCTCTCCCTTGCCTATGCCGAAGGGCATATGGAGGCGCTCTACGAGGCGGCGGGCGAAGAGGACGGGCCTGTCTTTTCAGGAGCCCCGGGGATCCCCGAAGCCTTTCGTCCGCTCCTCCCAGGGGACGTTTCGGGTAAAAACAGTCTTGGACAGCACTACGAGCTTCATGTGCGGAAAAAAACGCTTCCGGGTGCCGGAAAGGCCCTTCTTCTGCTTCTTCTGACAAGAGGGGGAACGCCTCTTTCAGGAAAGAGCGTTCACGGGGTTCTTAACCACATCTCGAGGATGCTTCCATTGCGTACCGATCTGCTTTTTGAACAGGCGGGTTTTCTTACTGAGGGCGGACGCATGCGGACCCGTCACGGGGAAGTCGATCTTCCGGCCATGGGGATAGCGGCTGAGGCAGGACGCCTCGCCTTTCTGATCACCATCCCGGACCCCGAATCCTGGGCAAGGCTCTACGGGAGCGAGATGCTCTACCGGCGGAAGATCGTGGAGATGCCGGAGCTTAATCGCATGGAGACAGCTCTTTCCATGGGGAGAAATCCCATTGTCGCGGTCTCCGCCGTAGGCTTTTCCGGGATGGAGGAGGGGATGTGCGGTGAGGAGGAGGCAGGGACCCTCGCCTTTTTGCAGAAGGACGGGAGAAAGGGGCTCCATCTCTGCCTTGAACGGAACGGAGGCTTTTTCTGGACCGCGGTCGCAGACGGGAGAAAGCCAATCCTTGAGTCCATTGCGACCATCAGCTCGGGAGATACCGTGGCAAAACCGTCATGTCCTGGCGGGGTCCCGGACTACTTTCTCTCCCCTCTTTCGGGGAGCGGAGAGGGAATTTTGAGAGGCGTTCTTCTCGGGGAGGATGAGGACTCCTGGAGAATAGGTCTTTCGGAAAACGGTTACCTGCTCTCCACGGGACTTGGACGCTGCCGTGTGCTTACCCTCTGCCGTCCGGAACCCTCCGGGAACTAAGGGCATGTCCGCACGAAACGTTTTTCGGGACAGCCGGGGCTTTTTGGTGGGGGGGATATGCTTTCAACCAGGCTCTGCCGCGGGGAGGATGTATGAGATGTCCTGAAACGGGGAACTTCGGCATGGCGCGTGCCGTTCATGTGCTGCGTTTTTTCTGCTGTCCGCTCTTTCTTCTTCTCTTCGTGCTCCGGAGTGAGGCCTTTCCTCTCTCTCTTCCCTATGACGAGCATTTTGCCTATGCCGGACGTTTTTTCGGGATCCCGAAGCTTCTTCTCGGCGCCATAGCAAAGCAGGAGTCCTCCTTTAACCCCCTTGTCGTGAACATCGCAGGCCGCGACCATCATCCAAAGAACCCTTCGGAAGCCTTGCTTCTCATCAGGGAGGCCGAAGCCCGCGGGAAGAGCTTTGACGTCGGGATCATGCAGATCAACCGCTACTGGCTCAGGAAATACCGCGTCAGGCCGGAGCTCCTTCTGCTGCCGGAAAACAACATCTTCCTCGGCGCCCTCATTCTCCATAAGGAGCTCCAGCGGCGCGGCTTTTCCTGGACGGCCGTCGGCCACTACCACTCTCACACCTCCTGGCGCGCCGCCGACTATGCTGGAAAAATCCGGCGTCATCTTGAAGGCTTCCGCGAGGCAGAGGTAATGAGGAAGAAGGCTCTCTTCGGAAAGAGGAGGGGCGTGCGGGGACACGGCGGCCTGCGGCCGCCACCTGACGGTAAGGAGCCTTTGGAGTGAGAAAGGACGGGCATCGATTGAGAGGGAGAGAGAAAGAGGCGTAATGTGTGAGAGAACGGAGTGTGCCGGGACCGGCCGTCCGTACAGTGAGGTGCTCATATGGAACGGGAACGGGACGGCGGGTTCGGGATATTTCTCCTGCTTTTTTCCGTGGTTGTTGCAGCGGTTTTTTTGGCTGACGCCTTCTGGCCTCTACTCTTTGATTTGCTCCGCTCCTTTGCACGTTTTGAAGCACTCGTCGCAGGAAAAGATGAGGCCTTTCACCGGCGTCTCGATGGGCTTGGCCACGAAGAGAGTGACCTTTTCTGGCCTCTTTTCGCGGAGCTCGGTATTCCCTTTGCTCTTGGTGCATCAGTTCTTATTCTTCTTCTGCTCTGTCTCTCCTGGCGTCTCTCCTGTCGGGAACGCTACGCGAGAATCCACTCCATGGCCTCCCTCCTTGCCCGTAACAGGGCGCACCATCCATGTCTTGCCCCCATTCTGGCCTGGCCACGCTCCCTTCTTGAGGAGCCCCTCGACAGGGGTCCCTGGATGTGCGCACGCCAGCCCCTGCAGTTTGCCGCTGAACACGGGCTTCTTCGCCGCTCCTCTGACCGTTCCTTAGTGCCTGCGGAACTTCTGCTTGACGAAAACGGCCTCCCTGATCCCGCATCCCCCCTCCGCGGGAAAAAGGGGGAGCTCATTTTTGATGCAAAAAGGGCAAGAACGGTCTTTGAAGGGCAGTTCGGGCCACGGTTCAAGGGTTTCTTTGCGCTCGGGGGGCCGCTTCTTGCCCTTTCTCTCGCCTTTGCGCTCTTCGGTCTCGACAGAAAGGAGGAGAGCATGCGCATTCTGAACGATCTTGCAAGGGGCTTTATGCCGCCGGGAAAGAGGCGCGGCCTTTCCTTCCGACCGAAACCGCCCTTTCTGCTCCTTGCTGGGAGGCCCGGACGAAGGGCTGGCATGGCATACCGCTTCACGAACACACGGGAGGAAATCTCGTCTGTCCTTGCAGAGGCCGGGGTTATCGAAGCCGTACGTCCCCACAATCAGTACACCTATCTTGTCATTCTTGCGCTCTACGCCTTTGCAAGACGGAAGGGGGTGCTTGGTTCGGCGGAATTCATCTGGCTTAAGCCCTTGCTGCGTCCTCTCTTTTATCTTCTGAATAATTTCGGACGCCGTACGGTCTGGGTCGAGGTCGCGGGGCCCGTTGTGCACTACCGGGCGGAAGAGGCCCTTTCCCTGCGTCTGCCGTCCTTCCAGGGGGTGGACATGGAGGAGAAGTGCGTGTGGGAGGCTGTCTGCGGGCTTGAGAGGGCCCTTATGGAAGAGGGCTGGCTTGGCTAGAAATTGTTCACGGACGGTGTGGGGCTTTAGTTTGGAAAGGGAGGCGGCATGCGGAAGGGGCGTTACGGTCTTGAGGCCTGGCAGGAAGAGCGGAAGGAGAAGGTCCTTCGGGATGTGCGGGGGCCTGCCGAGCGCTTCTTCGGCGCTCTTTTCCGGCGTGAGGGCACGGGGCTTTTCGGCCTTCTCATGCTTTCCCTTATGTATCTCTACCCGGGGTTCTGGCCCCTGCCTCTGGCTGCCTTTTCACTTCTTGTTTTTGTCCGCTTTCTTTTGACAAGGAAAGATCATCTCCCCATGCGCATGCCGAAGGGCTTTAGCGGGCATGACTACAATGCGCCCCGGGCCGGCGGATTCCGTCCCGCCGAAGGCATGTTCTATCTCGGCAATGCCGACGGAAGTCTTGAGGAGCTCTGGATTGGCCGGGACGATATTCTGACCCATATGCTCGTGCTCGGTACGACGGGCGCAGGGAAGACCGAAACCCTGGTCTCTCTTGCCTTCAACTATTTCGCTGTCGGGAGCGGTTTCATTTATGTGGATCCGAAGGCCGCGCCGCGTCTTGCCGTCCAGATATGGACCATGGCGAGAATGCTCGGACGAGAGGACGATTTCCTTGTGATAAGCTACATGGCCGACCGCGGAAAAACAATGCGGAATCAGACGTCGGAACATCACGGACGCAGGAAGAGCAACACCCAGAATCCCTTTGCCGTCGGGGACGCCAACAGTCTGACCCAGCTCCTTTTCGCCCTCATGCCGAGTGATGAGAACGGGCAGTCGAGCATTTTTTCGAGCAATGCCCAGGCCCTTATTTCGGGGCTGCTCTTTGTGCTTGTGGAGCGGAGGGACATGGGACTTGAGCCCCTCTCCATCGAAACCATACGGAGCTATCTCATGAACATTCCGAAGATCGACGCCCTGGCGCGGGATGAACGGTATTCGGAAACGGCTTCCCTCGCCCTGCAGGCGGGACTTGCGACGGTCGGCTGGGACAAAAGCCGGGATCTGTCGCATCAGCCGAAGAATTTTCCCGAACAGTACGGCTATGCCAGAGCCTATTTCGGTCGTGCCCTCTCCCTTCTCGTTGACAACTACGGCCATATTTTCAGGGTCTCCCACGGAGAGGTGGACGCCGTTGACGTGATCACGAACAGGCGGATCTTTCTCACCCTCATTCCCTCCATGGACAAGGATCCCAAGGAACTGAAGAATCTTGGCCAGATCTGCCTCGCCTCGGTGCGCAACGCCTGTGCGGTCGGGCTCGGGGGAGCCATCCAGGGCCGGGTCTCCGATGTGCTGGGAGCTCTTCCGACGGCGTCTCCCGTGCCCTTCGGGGTGATCGTTGACGAATACGCGGCCATAGAAACGCCGGGATTTGAAATTCTTCTGACACAGGGGCGGGGGCTCGGCATGGCCGTGATTGTGGCAAGTCAGGACTTTGCGGGGATCAGGCGTGCTTCTGAAGCCGCAGCCGAGCAGATCGTCTCCAACAGCAAAATAAAGCTCTTCATGACAACGGAAGACCCCCGTCAGACGGCGGAGCTTGTGCAGAAGCTGGCAGGTCAGGGGTATGTGCTGAAAAGTTCCGGCTTTGCCGTGGACAGGGAGCACGGCGGAAGCACGTATCACGACTCCTGTCAGGTGAACAGCGAGCGCCTTGAGCGGGTTGATTTCAGGGATCTGCAGAAACAGACGGAGGGGGAGGTGACGATCTCCTTCAAGGGGGAGATCATCCGCGGCCGTACCTTTTACGCCAATCCCCCCCTCGCTCCTTCGCAGCATGTGCGTCTCAACGTGTTTTTGCAGTGCGGCGACCCCAACGTGGACGAGCTCCTGGCCCGCTTCGGGGCGCACAGGAATCTTGTAGGGGCCTTTCTTGCGCGGGCCAGGCTTAAGATGGATGGAAGGGCCGGGGATGGAGGATGGGAAGAATACGGAGGGGAGAGGCATGAAGTGGAAGAATATGAAGAAGGCTATGAAGAAGAAAATGGAGATAATGGAGATAAAGAAAGTAAAGAAGATCAAGAAGCAACGGATGCGGGTATGTTTCAGAACGGCTCTTTAGCACTGGGGAAAAAGGCGGAGAAGACGGACCCGGACTATCTTGCGGGACGCGTTGAAGAGGAATGGGAGGAGATGGAGCGGTGCGCTGACGAAATGGAGCTTTCTGGCATCGGTGCCTTCATGCGCGGGAAGAAAGGAAGCGTGGGCGTTGCCGACAGGGGCATAAGCGCCGTCTGCTGTCTGGACAGCCGTGTTTTTCGAAAGAACGGTGGAGGGGGCCTTTTTACGGAGGAGGCGTATGAAGGTGTTCTTTTTTCGGTGGAAGAAGATGACAGGGCTAACGAAGAGGAGAACGGTTTTTGGAGGGGAAATGAGGGAGGCGCAGGCAGGAGGGGCTTGAAGAGCGGAGAGGAGAAGATCCTTGCCGGGGGGACGGAAGAACGGACGGACCTGATGTCTCTGGACCATGGGGGGACGGACTCTGACGGGGTGTGCGGAGGAGAATTCTCCCTGAAAAGAGGGAAGGGTGCGTCCGGCGGGGCGGGGGAAGAGAATATCCCAGACAGTGCTGGGGAACTCTGCCCGTTAACTCTGGAAGGCCCGGAACAAGGGAAGAAAGAATGCGGAAAGAAGGCCGGAGGAAGAGAAACGGCAGGAAGGGATTGTTTGGTTCACGATGCGCGGCCTGTGGGGCGGGGTGATCGTTGCGGAACAGAAGCGTCGGGTGTTGAAAAGAAGGAAAAGAGGAAGCCCGGAGGGAGGCATGCGGATGCCCTTGAAACGCTTCTGAACAATTTGTAAGGCTCTCTTTAACAAACATGGAGGAACTGCAGATAAGAAATATGTCACGCTCGACTTTCCGGCACGACGGCAGAGCCCTGGCATACTGTCCGGGCAAAAAGGGATTGAAGAAATCCATTCCGGATCAGGGCCGGTTCTGGTTTAGACGGCAACCTGGCTGCAACCTGACAGGCCTGACCTCACACGGCCTGTTGTGCCATAACAATACCCCATCCGGAGATGCGGCAATCGCGGCTGCGCGGACAACGACAAAAGGCCCCGCAGGCTCCCTTCAACCGTACTTCCCGTGGTTTTGAGGTACATGCCGGTCTTAAAGCGGCATTGAATATGTTGGCGGCAGGGTATGCCGTGTCAGCCCGTGGAGCGGAGAGGGCCCGGACGGCCGCGATGAAGCAGAAACCCGCCATGGTGCGACCCGGGAGGGCCGCTACTGACAGGAATGCCGCGGCGTCAGGCGGGGGAGGACGTCAAGAGCCGGACGCTGTTCTCGATAGCAGGCTTCCTGATCCTTATATCTTCATCCAGGCAGATGAAAAATCTTTATGAACGGGTTTTTCCGAAGAGTTATTGTCGTTCGCCCAGTCAGGCTTCGCCAGGTATCTGATCCACTGTTCTGCAGCATAGACCAGGTTCAGAGCAAGATTAGAGAAATTTTCCTGATTAAGTGTTGTAATATCCCAGACAAGTTGAAGCGTGACAACATCAGCTTCTTCGTTCAAACCAAGTGTCATTCCCTGTGTGTCGTGGAATAAATCATTGGCAGAAAGGAGACGCCGCATGCATTCCTCACGGTTTGTCTCAGGAAGAATGCCTACGGCGATCTGCAGTATCAGCATTGTACCGCCGGGTTGCAGCATAAAGCGTATACGAAGCGGATCACAAAGCAGTGTCCCGCCATAGCCGTTGTCAAGCATTTCGACTTTACAACCATTATCTTCTGCAAATTTTTTAACCAGTGTATTCAAACCTTGCACGGTATCACCTCTCGGAAAAGAGTTTTTGATGACGGAAAGAGATCCTTGCCGGTATCTGCCGTAAGAAAGAAATCGCGTGCGTTCGTACCGTTGTACCATCCGGTACTCGTAAGTTCCGGGTGCAGCCGCGGGGGCCGAGGTCGTCAGAGTAGGTGTATGGGAAGCGTAATCATTTCATTCGTGAGTGATATCGAAGGATTTTTTAGGTAAATTCTACTCATTATTGCGGAGTATTTCAAGAAACGAAGCGCATCTCAAAAAATTTCGTTTGACTCAATATTTTTTAACGGTAAGTATAAAATTCAAAAAGTAAATTGATCTTATGGATGTGTCTAATTGCGCGCTTTAGCTCTTTTTCTTCAACGGGGGCCGACTTCTATGGCGGTAGCTTTCAATGGGGACTGTTACATCCGGCCAAAACTGGCAGTGCTTGCAAGAGTCGGTGAAAGCGATTCCAATGCCTATACGGAAGAAAGGCCGAGGGCGCCATTGTGAAGATCTCTTTTACCGTTTGGCAGCATTACAAAAAGTAGCCGTTGACAGAAGGCACACGTGCCAATCCCCATTTTAACGTCACGGAGTAGCTTTAGGCCGGGACGGCCCCAGCTTAATTCCATTCAGTACCATGGCAGGACCCGGACTCTTGAAGACACCATAAGCGGCCTTTAAGAAGGCCGGCCCCAATGCCGGGCAGCACCACATCAGAGGCTCCCGCGAAACGGACGCCGACGGCAACATGACCAACCCCTCAAACGCCTTCGATGCCAACGCCCATGTCTCCGCAAAGCTTGCCCAGTGCAAGGCGTAAGATCCTGATACGTGGGGAAACGCCGCAGCAGGGGACATTGTTGATGCCATCTCCAGGGATCACGTGTCTCTGGTCGGTCACTATGAGAGGCAGGAGAAGGCTGAAGAACTGAGGTATTGAGGTATCTGGTATCGATATGGTGCAGACGGTCCCTGTTGCAAACCGGGTCGTCAATATCCTTTCAGCGCGGCAAGCGGCGAAAATGTGCTTTTAAACTACAATTCCTCTTTGCTTTCCCCGACCAAAGTCGGCAGGAACGGCACTGCCGTAACGAAGCCTTGCGGCATGGCTTCGACAGACAAGTCTTCCGATCCTGTTCCGACTCCTGGAGATGCTGAATACCTTGCCCCTTCTGACGGCGCAGCCGATACCACCCATGTCCATTTTTTTGTCATCACACCCGAGTACGCGAAATCCGGATGAACCAAATTTTGGAGGGCATTTCATTGTTTTTCGTTCCTAACTACTGGAGATAAATGGAGATTCACATTGGTTAGTTGAGTTTTTTTTCGAAGTGACAGCTATTTTGACAGATACCGTACTTGTCCAAATTTTGGAGAGCATCTCATTGCTTTTTCTTCCTAACTATTGGAGATCAATGGAGATTCACATTGTTTGAACATCACATCAAGATATGTCCAGCCTTTTGTCATAGATAGTTGTGAGCAGACGGCTCACTTTTTCATTGGTATTGCCGGTTCGTTGATATTTATGCTTACCGCCATCCTCAAAAAATAACTCCCCAGCTCCATCGCGAGTACCTGTCCCAAACCTACCGCATCTACCCACCCCATCCTGTTTGTTTGATTTTAAAAATACTAATAAAAAAATCACCATCATGGACAAGTTTGATGTGAACATTTGCTGATGTCCTGAATGCTTGCATTATCTCTTGTCTGTTCCATAAATTACCATTTGAAAATTAATTATATATTCAATATTATTAATATATTATAGAACTATTAACACATAAGAGAACCTTTAAAATTACAGCATAAATATGGTTTTAAAACCCGTAAAAAATTTTATTTACATAAAAATTACTATTGACAGAAGATTTTTTAATCCCTAAGAAAAGAAACAGGAGCTGCGTGTTCCCGAGAAAGTTTTTTTACCTCCAATAACTTGATTTCATTAATCAAATCAAACCGGGCTGGTGGCGAAAGGACGTATCCGGATTTGCCTTGCTGACGCACCGGGTGCGCTTTCCGACGCGCAACGCAGCGGTTTTTTTTAATGGTGTTTCATGCTGTAACGTTGCAACTGCGCTGATACCTGATCCTGGATAGATCGGATTTTTCGGCGAAGCCTGTACGCAAAATTTGCTTCGCTTCCCGAAGGATCGTCTTCCTGTAAACACAATCGAAACACCAACGTTGCAGTTGTAATATGTTTTCTTAAATAACAAGCCGGCTTTCACGTTAAGAATGCATGAAGCGCAACGGCGGATTTTCTGCCGGCTAAAACTGCAGGAAGACAGTCTCTTCCTTTATCTGCCGGACGCCCGTATGGGACGCGATCCGGAAACGCCCGGTCAGCTTACGTAACGGGCATGAGCAAAATCCTTGGCCCTGCCCGTTAGTCTGTTCACTTTTCATACGCAAACACTTCCAAGCTGTCTTGCCCCCCGAATGCAGGGGACGGTCTCAGTTTCTGAAAGCGCTTGCGCTCACCCATCAGGGTGTGCTTTTTTGTTGTGGCAGTCGTCCGGAAAAGGGAATGGTATTTTTTTGATGTCTCCCTTTTCCGGTTAACGGAGAGTGTTGATTCTCCCCTTGTCTGCAACCATTAACCCTATATCAGGAAGTATTCGTATGAAACCCTTGAACAGTAAGGAACCGCAAACGTACGGCTATGTTCGTGTCAGCACGAAGCGACAGAACATCAACCGTCAACTCGACGCCATGCACGCACTGGGTCTTGACGATGATCACATCGTCATCGACAGGGCGTCGGGAAAGAATTTTGACCGTCCCGGATACAGAATGCTTATCAGAAGGCTGAAGGCGGGAGACACGGTGCTCTTTCATAGTCTGGACAGATTCGGAAGGGACTTCATTAACATCCTTTCCGAGTGGATCACCATCACGTCGAAACTTCATGTCAACTTCAAGGTTCTGGATTCCGACATCCTCTCCACAAACGAAAATATGTCCCTTGAGGAAGCGTTTGCGAAGGCCCTTACGCTTCTCATGCAGTCCTACAGTGCGGCAAAAGAACGCCTTGCCATCAAGACGCGCCAGAAGCAGGGCATCCTCTCCGCAAAAGCCCGCGGCGTAAAGCTCGGCAGACCTCGTAACAAGCTTCCTGACAACTTTGAGGAGGTGTACCAGCTCTTTCTGAAGAAGGAGATCACGGGCTATCAGGCTGCCGACAAGCTTCATATGACCGCGGCGACCTTCTACCGCATCGCGCGGGAACGAAAAGCGGCGGCGTAACACCGCCCCCTCTGCAGAGCCCGTAGTATTGCCCCTGCTACTCCGGTAAACACAAAAACTGTTCTGGTAGTTTTCAAAAAATACAAGTTCTTAAACTTTTTATCATATGAGAGTAAAAAGACTTTTAAATAGAAAATATCGTTTGAGTTTTATTGTAATTAATAGTGTAAATTAAGTATGTTAAAAGATATTTTCTGAAAAAAAATTCCGCGCAAATATTTTTAAAAGTCGTAGCTTTTTGATAAAAATAGCTTCCTCCTTGACCACCCCTGTCTTAAACGCATATTGCGTATTTCTTCCCCATATTTCACTCTTTTTTTCATTACAAATCGATACAGTCTGTCCGACATTCCGTTGAGAATTCCCATGCGAAGGCGGTTTGCGCTAAAACCTTCTGCAGAAAGCCTGACCCTGTGCCCGCCTGGCCTTGCAGGAATGTTTTCGGAAGATACCTGCCCCGTCTCTTACATCCCCAAACAGCATGTCTCAGACTTGTTTTTTAAGACAGGAACGAAGAAACGTCTTAAGAAACGTGTCGCTCCTCTGAAGAATAGGTCTCTTCCTTCATTGCCAGGCAAATCCTTCAGAGGGATGCAGCGGAAGTCGATCTGACTGCGGATATGTTACCGCTGAAGCACTCTTCTTTTACAAAGCCCGCTCCTGTCTCATGTACGGCATAAGGGAATTCTTTAAGACATTCCTGTGCCTTTTTCTTCCGTATACAGGACGCAGCTTGTCTTCCCGTGCGCGCGAATACTTTTTGTATTTTTTCTATCTTTAGTTTTACGGGCGGGCGCCTGATGCGTCGCAGTATTTCTGCGGTTTTTCTGGCAGGACTGCCGCCGTCAATGAGACAGAAGAAGCAATGCCGCAGCCTCTGCCATACTGCATTACGCTCCTTAGGGGCAGTGAGGCTCCGCTATCGTATTTTCCCGGAGTAGTCTCCGAAAGGTAAGTTGCTCATGGGAGAGGGGTTGCGACGAAGAGAGATATCAGGAAGAAGTCTGCGATGCAGGAACGGGAAGTTTTCGGCGTAACGGTGGATGATCTTTGAAGGTGAAAAAGGGGACAGGGGAAGGACGAGGACAAAAACGGGGATGCAGAAGATGGATGACAGAAGATGGTTGAGGGCAGATGAATGTCGACAGATTGAGCGGGAAGGGC
>JAIKXS010000040.1 GCA_024683955.1 Desulfovibrio sp.
ACTTGAGTGCGCCATCATAAAGCATGATCAGAAGGTGTCCCTGATCCGTTGTACTGACCTTTGTCTTGAAGTAGGCGTTGGCTGCTTTGTTCATGAAAAATCCTTTTTTCAACTCTTCACGCAATCCTGCGTAAAGGGGTAATACGAGTGCCGTGGGTCGGCGTTACGGTATGTTGTGTCGTGCTGGTTAGCTGAGCTGCTCTAACTGTGACTCAAGAGATTCCTTCTGAGAATTCATTTGAGCAAGCAGGGTCTCCAGATTTGCGAAAATATTCTTCTGACGCTTGTACCAAGTGTCTAGGCGGCGTTGTTCCTTGTCAATGGATTTATCAATATTGGCCATGATTGAAGCATAGTTTGCCTTCAGGGTCATCATGGCACCGTTTTCACTTTTCAGGGCAATCTGTGATTCGATAATATCAGACGGCGCATTGGTAGATATGTTTACGTCGTTAAAGGTTAGCTCCTTATCGAGAAAGTTTGCTACCGTCTGCACAAGACCTTGCTTGATTCGAACCTGACCCGAGTGGCTTCCTTCCGTGAGGTCGTCAATACTGATTGCAAGTCCTCGTGCGTCTCCTGCTGTACAAGTGTAGTAGTAGCCTCCGCGTGTTTCATCGCGTGCACAAGGTTGTCCGCCGATGGTTACGTTTGAAATTTGACCGTTGGCGTCTACCTCGTATTCAACATCAAAGACTCCTGAGCCGGTGATGCCAGCAACATGACTGGAATATCTGAAATCGGCCGAGGACGAGGTCCCTTTACCGTCCGTGACGAAGAAATCGACAACTTCATCAATGTGATTATTGATCATGTCCTGATAGTTTTCTTCATCCATCTGCTGTAGAAAGGAAGATTGCGGCGAAATGACAAGAAGACCATATGTTGGACTTGTCTGTGTCGTATCGGTTTTGATGCCGAGATTTGAAAGACATGAGAGAATATCACCAGAGAGCATGTCGTCAGCGGTAGAAATGGCCTGGAATCCGGGTGGCGTCGAGCTGATGATGGAGGAAAAACGGCTTTTGACAAGCTGTACGCCGTAGTTACCGGTCAACAGTCCACCTTTTTCCGATGTGAGTGTTGATTTGCTGTAATTAGAGTTCCCGATGTCGTTTGGGTCGTTGGATGTTACCTCTTTGTCGTCATCTACGGCTGTTAAATCACGAATTGTCATGAGAACGGAGTTGACGGCGTCGAGAAAGTTCTGAATGGAAGTTTCAACGGAAGAAACGTCTGTTGTGATCGTCAGACTTGATTCCCCGACGCCCTGAAGGGAGATTTGGACGCCGTCCAAGAGATCTGTAATGGTGTTGCTTTCAGACTCCATGGACATTGGCCAGTTGTCGACCTGATAGATCGCGTTTGAAGCATTGGTGATGCTCCAGTTGGATGAGGAGACAATCTGACCTGATATGCACGATCCCGTGAGAGACTGAATATTTGTCACGTTCAGATAGGCTTCGCCCGACGTAGCCGTATCGACCCAGGGATCCCCGTTTGCGTCCACAAGGCTTACTGTCGAATCTGTGCCGGCAAGGGCAGAGGAAAGGGCGTCTGCTACGTCTTCCAAGGTGGAACCGCTTTCGAGGGTTACGGAGTACTCGCTGCCATCGTTAAGAACAACAGAATAGGTAAGAGACGGCGGTTCTTCCAAAAGGCGGACCTGATTTCCCTCCTCGTCAGTCGTTGTGTAAAAAGACGAGTCGTCAACCTGTATTGAGGCAGTGGATGCGCTTGTGAAACCGCTTGTTCCGCTCGATCCCGTGGAGAGAAAGATGGACTTCACATCCTCAAGAGTTAAAACCGTATTTCCACTGTCATCAGTACTTTCGTCAACCGTTTTACCGGCAGCGTTCATGGCCGCCTTGATGGCGCTAAGGAGCTGCTCGTTGGTCATGTCGCTTGTGAGAGGCGTTGTACCGTCCGCGCTTGTGTCAACGTAGATTGCGCTCCCGTCCTTTGCAACGATCGTATACCGAAGAGACTCTCCGCTCTCTGTACTGTCGGTGCTCTTGCCGTCAATACGGCTGCTTAGCGTCGACTGTGCAAAGGTCAAAGCGGTTGAAGCTTCGGCAATGCTGGTTGACGTGGCGTCAGCTGTGCCTTCTGCTTCGTACGTTTCCTGGGCGAAGCCCAGATCATCTAGAGAGTATCCGTCGATACTTATATCCTGGATCCCGGAGAGATTGAGCTGATAATTGCCTGATGTGTCCTTCTTCAGACTGGCTGAACTTCCAAGGGACTGCTTGACTTGGTTAAAAAAATCGCGTTGCGTCTTGTCGCTCGATACAGAGAACGTGCGCGTATTCCCGTCTTCAAGGGTAATTGTGACATCAAGTGTTGTGGCAGGGTCGTTGTCAAGAAGTGCCGCGCTTAGATCTGCTCCTCCGGTTAACTTCAGACCTCCGGGGGTATAGGTCTCGCCATTGTTCGCTGTACGACTCAGTGAGGAGACCCCGTTGATAAGCAGGTTCCCTGCGTCGTCTATGCTTGTTGTAATGAGCCCGGCACCGGCAGCGTTTTGCAGTGCGGTTGCAAGGTCTTCTTCCGTTGCGTCGCCCTTAAGTGAAAAGGAAATTTTGCTGCCGCTGTTAAGGACGGCAGTGTAAGTATATGTTGTGGGATTGGTCAGAGAGGCGGTGGGGTCTACGCCTGCATTTGTTTTCCAAACAGATGTGGCGCTGGAATTGTCCATTCCTTCAAGGCCACAGCTGTAGATTGTCAGGGAGTTTGAGGCGCCTGTGGATTTGCCCGCAATTTGGTAGACATACCCAGATCCGGTGTTGACAAGCGATATGTTGACACCGGGGTTATTGGATGCATTGTTGATGATGCTCACGAAGGATTCGAGAGTCGTATTGGGGGCAATAGCGTAGCTGTATTTTTTACCGGCATAGTCAAAAGAAAAGTTGACCGTTTCTCCCGTCTTGTTAATAATGTCAGATTTTGTATCAAAGGTCGCGCCGGTATTGCACCAGATTGCGTTGTTGGCAATTTGGGAGACGTTGAGTTTGTGCTGGGCACTTGCCGCAGAACCAGTGGCTATCGCCGTGAGAACGGTCTCGTCGGAGCTTGAGGCCTTCTTGGTGACAAAGTTATTGACGCTGCCAATGGATCTGAGCATGTTTTTGGCGGCTGACATCTGATCTATGACGGTATTGAAGGCGTCATAGCGCAGCTGCCAGTCACTCTTCCAGGACTGGAGCTGGTTTATCTGGGTTTTTTCAACAGCGTAGAGTTGCTCAAGTACGGTATCAAAGTTAGTGTCTGAGCCGCTGAGACCGGAGATGGCTGTTGATCCTGAGATACTGATTCCCATTGTGCCCTCGCAAAAATCTTGCTGCCAATTTTTCCCTAAATCAGCATGTCTGAACGATAAGGTGCAAAAAACATGCTAAAATGTAAAAGAGGCACTCTTAAGACCAAAAAACTCCAATCATTTTTTCGGCTGGTTCGGAAAAAAGTATAGGCCTTTTTTTTTTTTTTGAGGCTCAGAGAATGGCATAAACAGGGCCTTGCCCCACTGTGACAACTGTTAGTCCTGCGTCGCGAGTGAAGGAAGAGACAAAAAGCGCTTCCAGCGTTCGAGAAGTCCGCGAATAGCTTTGCCCCTGTGACTACGGGCCGTCTTTTGTTCTGTTGAGAGCATGGCAGCGCTTGTGCCTATCTCAGGGTCGAAGAAGATTGGGTCGTAACCAAAGCCATTTTCGCCAAGCGGGGACATGAGCAGACGCCCTTCCCACTGCCCTTCGATGGTTATTTCACGCCCGTCAGGTCGCACAGCAGCTATGCATGTTACAAAACGGCAAGTCCGCTTGTTTTCTGGGACACCTTCCATCTCCCAGAGCAGCTTGCGCATATTGCGCTGATCTTTTGTTTCGTTTGGCAGAAAGACCCAGTCGTCTGAGTAGCGGGCCGAGTGAACCCCGGGGCGTCCGTTGAGCGCATCAACCTCTAGGCCTGAATCGTCGGCAATGGTTATACAGCCTGTAGCCTGTGTCACAGTGCGGGCCTTGATGAGCGCATTTTGGGCAAAGGTTTTGCCATCTTCCTTAATGTCAGGAATGTTGTCGAGGCCGTCCAGTCCGATGACCTGAATCCCCAATGTTTTCATAGGAGCTGCAAGTTCTTTGATCTTGCCCTTGTTCGTAGTTGCCAAAATAATCTTTGATGGTGTGTCTTCCATGGGAATTCTCCTTCTTTGGGCTATGTATTTTCTTCCTAATCTTTAAGGAAGAATGGAAAAAGCCCCTGTCTCGACATTTACTTGAAATAGGCTTAGTTTTGAAAAAGAGCTAGTATAGCTAAGATTTGGTTGTTATGGCAATTATGAAGAAGAACCTTTTCGACGTTCTTTAGACGATGGCCATGCGTTTTTTTCTGACACGTTGAAATCTGTTTCTCAATGATCGGAAATTGCTTTGTGAGCATAGGTGCCTTCCCGTTCCACGGCAAGGGATAAAATGCCGGCTTATCGGGAAGGGATTTTGCTGTTGCTGACTCGTCCGGATCCGTAGTCATCAGATCTCCACGTGGGAGGTTTCATGTACTTTTTTTACGACAAGGTCGTGTGCCAGAATGTCCGTCGGGCTTTGAGGCATGAGTGGCTTATTACCAATGGACTTGGCGATTACGCCAGTAGCAGTATTGTTTGTTGCAATACTCGCAAATATCATGGACTTTTTGTATGTGCCACTCCGGGTGGACGAAGAGTTATGCTTTCCACCCTGGAGGAATCGTTGGTCGGAGAGGAAAGAGAATTCATTTTTTCCACCCGTCAGCATCCGATGACCATGTTTCCCAACGGATACCAATTCCAGGAGCTTTTTACCCAGCAGGACTGGCCTGTTTTTGTTTATCGCATGGGCAATACCTTTATTCGCCGTGAGCTTTTGCTGATGCGTAATGAGGCCCGCCTGCTCATCCGTTACAGTTTTGAAGGCAATGGTCTTCTTCCGACTGCATTACGGCTTAAACCTTTGCTTGCGGCGCGTAGCTTCCATACTTTGAGGAAAGCCGATCCCTCTTTTGTGCCAGAGACGACGCCTGTGGAAGGGGGCTTTGCCTTAAAAATGTCGGATGCTGATCCAACACTCTTTTTCCAGGTTTTTCATCATCATGAATGGGAGGACTCGTCCGACTGGTACTATGACATCGAATACCAGCAGGAAAATGAACGAGGATTCCCATACAGGGAGGACCTTTTCATGGCGGGTCGGCTGAATGTGACCATCGGGAGCGATAAATCGATCTGCCTCTCTGTCGGAAAAACGCCATGCACCAGGTCTCCTGAGGAGCTTTGGAGACAGGAGACGGATGCGCTCCTTTTGGAGCGCCAGCATCGGGAGCCCTGTGTAGCCCAGCATCTTCAAAATGTGGGGGAACAATTTATCGTGAAGTATCCCATGGGATCGGTTTCCGTCCTTGCGGGATATCACTGGTTTGATGCATGGGGGCGCGACACCCTGATCTCGCTGCCCGGACTCACATTCGCCTGTGGGCGACACGAGGTCGGAAAAACCATCCTTGCCCAGATTGCCCGTTCGATGCGCAATGGCCTGATTCCCAATATGTTCGGTCCGGACGGGCACAACGCCTATAACTCCGTAGACGCTTCACTCTGGTACGCCTTTGCTGTCCAGTGTCTTCTTGCTAGTGATCCCTTGGCCCTGCCGTGGGTCCATACCCATGCTTGGCCTGCCATCAAGCAGATCGTCGAGGGCTTTTTCAAAGGTCCCGGGTTTGATGTCCATTTTGACCGGGAGGGGATGCTGTATGCGGGCAATGCTCACACGCAGCTAACATGGATGGATGCCCAAGTGAATGGACAGCCCGTAACTCCCCGGCACGGATGCGCCGTAGAACTCAACGCCCTTTGGTACAATACTCTCGAGCTTCGTCAGGAGCTTGCGGAAAAGTTTGGTGAAGGAACCGACCCCGAGATGGAGAATCGTCTTGCCGCCATGCGCAAGGCATTTCTGCAGCGTTTTTATGTAAATACGCCCCGGGGTGGGTATCTTGGTGATGTGTGGCGGGACGGCTGGCTTGACAGAAGTATCCGTCCTAACCAGATTTTTGCCGTTTCCATGCCTCACTCCATTCTTCCCGAGAAGTATCACATGGAAGTATGGCATACCGTGAAGGAAAATCTTCTGACACCCTTTGGTCTGCGAACCCTTGCTCCGGGAGATGCCCAGTTTAAAAGCCGTTACGAAGGTTCCCCTGCAGAACGTGATGCAAGCTATCATCAGGGCACTGTCTGGCCCTGGCTTCTCGGGCACTACACGGACGCCCTTATCCGGGCGACATGGGCAGTGGAACAGGAGATTCACGACCTTCTTGAGACGGTCACGCCACTTTTGAGCGATCATCTTCTTGATGCTGGAATTGGCTCGATATCAGAGGTCTTTGATGCAGCTCCTCCCTATAGACCTAATGGTTGCATCTCTCAGGCATGGAGTGTCGCCGAATGCGTGCGGATGCTTTTCCGCGCGAGGTCAGTTGCACCCGGTGTATATGCAAATTTTGAATCAAAGGTCATGCAACGCCTGCATAATCCAAGTGATGATACGGCCGGTGTAGGAAGAGTAAAGGAAATGTTTGCCTGATAGATTAGGGAACACGGACATCTTTTCCTCCATTGTCCCCGATTTTCTAGTTCGTTGTTCTGTTTTTTGAACAGAAAAGTTTCATTCGATTTTTTTGAAGAGTGGCATTTGCGTTCTATCTTGGGAGAAACTTTTGATATTGAGCTTATTGTATCTTTCGGTTGAAAAAAGAAAGGCCTTTTTTGATTTGTAGACACTGGGGCGTTTCTTATACTTTGAAGAGCAGCCTTAGGTATATATTGTCAGATTCCTAATTCAATTTTTTTAGAAATAAAGGATTGTGCTCATGCGGATACTGATGTTCGGGTGGGAATTTCCTCCTCATATCAGCGGAGGATTGGGGACTGCCTGCTTTGGGATGACGCAGGCTCTGGCCCAGAAGGGGGCTGAGGTCATTTTTGTCCTCCCAAAGACCAACAATGGAGGGGATCCCGGTTTCCTTAAGCTCAGGTCTGCCTCGGGAACGGGCATCGGCTATGAAGCCGCACAAAAAATTCAACTGTCGGGAAATACCCTTTGGAATGATTCCATACGGTATATTCCCATCATGAGCCCCCTTACTCCCTATCTGACACCTGAGGCCTATATAAAAGCCATCCGTCAATTTAGCAGTATCAGCCATCTTGAGGCTCGTGACAGTCTCAAGAACGGCACCTTCACGTATACGCTGAAGGGAGGGTACGGACCCGATCTTCTGGCGGAAGTGTACCGATATTCCCGTCTTGCCGCGACAATCGCGCTGGAGGAGGACTTTGACGTCATCCATGCCCACGATTGGATGACGTATCCTGCAGGTCTCCTTGCGAGTGCCGTTACGGGAAAACCTCTTGTGTGTCATATCCACGCAACGGAGTATGACCGGAGCGGGGAGAATATCAATACTCAGGTCGCGTCTATAGAACGGGCAGGCTTGCTTGGGGCCGATCGTGTCGTTGCCGTGAGCCGGCTTACACGGGATGTTGTGGTTTCCCGCTATGGTGTTCCGCGTGAAAAGGTGACTGTTGTATACAATGCCGTTACTAGGCCAGAGGTCGAAACAAATTACGTGATTCCTCCCCGCCTTCGTCACGAAAAGCGAGTGCTCTTTCTTGGACGTGTCACCTATCAGAAGGGACCTGAATATTTTATGGAGGCGGCTCGCCTTGTTTTGCAAAAAATGCAGAACGTGCGTTTTTACATGGCAGGAAGCGGTGATATGCTGCCGGGGCTCATCCGAAGGGCCAGTCAGTTGCGGATTGGGAGACGATTCCATTTCGCCGGTTTCCTGAGGGGCGAAGAAGTGAATCGCATGTTTGCGTTAAGTGACCTCTATGTCATGCCTTCGGTGTCGGAGCCCTTCGGAATAACACCTCTTGAGGCCATGCTTTATGACGTTCCGGTTTTGCTCTCGCGTCAGTCGGGAGTTTCGGAAATCCTTCACCATGCTCTTAAGGCTGATTTCTGGGATACACGGGATATGGCCGACAAGATTTGCGCTGTGTTGCAGCATCCTGCCTTGTCCCGTGAGATAGTACGGAACTGTCGGGAAGAGATGAAAACCATTCGTTGGGAAAATGCGGCTGAGCAACTTTTGACTATTTACCAAAGCGTTCTCGGAGGAAAGTAATGGCCGCCATCTGTCTCGCCTTTGCCATTCATGAGCCCTACTCTCTTCGTCGCTACACTGTTTTTGATATCAATGAAAACAGCGTGTACCAAGATGACGACCGCAGCTGCAGCCAGGCAATGTACTATGCCCAGAACTGCTATCTGCCCATGATGGAAATCCTCTACCGCCATATTAAACGGTTCAGGGATCGTTTCTCCTTCGCAGTCAGTGTTTCAGGGTCGGCACTTGATCTTTTCGAACAGTATACGCCGGAAGTCATCGACAGCCTCAAGCGCCTCGCAGAAACGGGAAATGTGGAATTCGTGAGCGAAGCGGGACCGCACACGCTTGCGCAGCTTTATTCCACTGAAGAATTTGTACACCAGGTCAGGGAACATAACCGGAGACTCAGGCGCATCTTCGGGAGAGTTGCGACCTGTTTTCGGAATACCGAGCTTCTTTTTAACAATGACCTCGCTCATACGATAGCTCAGCTCGGCTTTAAGACCGTGCTGACCGAAGGTTCTCCTGATATTCTCGGCTGGCGCAGTCCCAATTACCTCTACAATTCTTCCATTGAGCCCCAGTTGCACCTGCTTTTAAGGAATCCCTCCCTTTCTCAGGACTTGAGCGGGCGCTTTAGCGATACTACCTGGAATGAATGGCCCCTCACAGCCGAAAAATTCGCTTCATGGTGCCATCGCCTTGGTGAAGAGGCGGAAACGGTCAATCTTTTTCTTGACTTTCATGCTTTTGGTTTGCGTAATTCACGGGAATCGGGCATATTTGATTTCGCAGAGCATTTACCGGACGCGATACTTGCATCGAATTCCTTGTCATTTATGACTCCTAAGCAAATAATAAAAAAGTATTCCCCAAAAGACGCTCTTGCATCACCTCACAGTATCAGTTGGAATGATGAGGGATGTGATATTCGCGGCTGGCTTGGTAATGAGATGCAAAGAGACGCGATACAGTCTCTTTACAGTCTGACCCTGCGTATACGCCGTATTGGAGACGGAGATCTGATTCACGATTTTGAGCGTCTTCAGACCTCTGATTTTTTTCATTACATGTCGACCCGCTGGTTTTCAGAATCTCAGCCTGACAGGCCAAATCCATTTTTAAGCCCCTATGATGCGTATATTTCCTTTATGAATATTCTTACTGACCTCACACAGCGCGTCAGCGTCTTGGAGGAGGAAAAGGGACGGAAAAAACGCGCTGCGGCAAAAGGGAACGGCATGGAGGAATCGAATGAGAAGAGGTCGCAAATTTCGGCAAAAACCGCAAGTATGAATGGCTCTGGAGGAAATGCCGAAGCGTCAGTACGAGGCCGTAGAGCAGTGAGGAAAATCATTGGCACGTCCTCGAAGGGCGCAACGTCGACCGTAAAGGCAGCGGCAGAGCCCAGCGCGGAACGCAGAAAAAGAACCAGGGTCGAGACAGGAAGTTCGGGTAAAAAAAGCGAAAATTAAGAGAAAGGAACAGCTTATTGCTTGTGTAGGATCGTTCGGTTTCATGTTTCGTTTCGAGCTCTGCTGTTCACAGTATTTTTTTATGTATCGATACATATCCAGAGCCGAATTATCCCATTTCTACAGCACTTCCAAGGAGAACCGCCATGGAGTTTAACAACGCACCAGTAACACTTTTTGAGGTGAGCTGGGAGGTCTGCAACAAGGTTGGTGGAATTTATTCTGTTGTCAGTAGTAAGGCGCTGAAAACGCGCGATACGTTTGACGACAGATATTTCCTCTTTGGACCGCTGCTTCCAAAAAACGTTGGCTTTGAAGAGACTGATGAGCCCCTTTGGGAAAAAATACGGCCTGTACTTGCGGAAAAGCAGATAACAGCAAAGCTTGGACGCTGGGACATCCCCGGCAAACCCAGGGTCATTCTTGTTGATTTCGCAAAACGCTATGACTCAAATCAGCTGCTCTATGATTTATGGAAGAATTTTGGCGTGGATTCCATGTCAGGCGGATGGGATTACATCGAGCCCGTTATGTTCTCTACCCTGTGCGGCGAGGTGATCGGGGTTATCAATGATGTTAAGGTCATTCCCCGGAACGGACGCTCTGTTGCGCTTTTTCACGAATGGATGTGCGGAGCAGGTCTTTTGTGGCTTAAGAAAAATCATCCGGATATCGGTACTGTCTTCACAACCCACGCCACCATGCTGGGGCGTGCTCTGGCTGGTTCAGGGAACGATATCTACGCAAATTTGCGCAGCATCAATCCCGCCAACGAGGCGGCATCTCATAATATTACGGCAAAATGGTCCATGGAGAGCACCAGTGCCCGTGAGGCGGATGCGTTTACCACGGTCAGCGACATCACGGGAGAGGAATCGGCTGTCTTCCTTGGCCGTCAGCCTTCGGTCATTACGACCAACGGCCTCGATATGCGGGTGATTCCTGATTACTCACGTGCTCGGGACTGCCCGACAAAGAACAGGGCAAAGGTTCTTGAGGCTTGCCGACGCTTCCTTCACGGCGATCTTCCCCCAGATCCCAAAATCATAGCCATATCAGGCCGTTATGAATACCATAATAAGGGCGTGGACATCTTCCTAGAAGCCTTGGCTCGTGCCAATGTGAATTTGTCTGGATCAAAAGACACCTATATTCTGGCTCTGTGCCTTGTCATGGGCGGTCATACCGGCATCAACGAAGACGCTGTTTCTGGTAATACACTTGTCAGCGACAACGGACAGCCTTTCCTCTGCACCCACCACGTTTGGAACTCTCCGAATGACCCCATTATCACTAACTGCCGCCGCCTCGGACTGAATAATAATATCGACGATCATGTGAAAATCGTTTTTGTCCCGGCCATGTTGGACGGTTCAGACGGATTCTTCAACATGCAGTACGAAGAGATTCTTTCTGCCTGCGATGCCGGTTGTTTTCCCTCATGGTATGAGCCTTGGGGGTATACTCCGCAAGAGTGTGCCGCCTGGGCCGTGCCGACCATAACAACTGATCTGTCGGGATTCGGAATATGGGTCCGCGGCCAAATGCAGGACAACGAGGAGGATTCGGATATCTCCGGTGCAAAGATCCTGCAGCGCCGTGGCCGAAATTTCGACGAATCGGTCTCCATGCTGCATTCGGCGATAATGGCGCTGTCTACAAGTTCTCCCGAGCGCATGGAGAACTTGCGCTGTGCGGCACGACGGCTTGCTGAGAAGACGGACTGGAACGAGTTTTACGGTAAATATTGCGAGGCCTTTTCTCTGGCGTTAAACAAGGTGGATTCCCGTGTGGAGCGATCGGCTGTCTCCCGTGAGGAACTGCGTCGAGTCCTGACCGCTTCGTCCTCTGCGACCCCATTCCTCCGCTCCATTCTTGCCGTTTCTGAGATTCCCAAAGCCCTTGTCCGTCTGCGGGATCTTTCACAGAATCTCTGGTGGTGCTGGAATAATAAGGCAAAGACACTTTTCAGCGACCTTAACCCCCAGGCCTTTGAAAAAAAGCATAATCCCATTCAGGTTCTGGAGGAGACAGATCCCGAGCGTCTGAATGCCATGGTGTACAACGCCGACTACATGAAACTCTATGATGAAGTCGTGGCGGCCTTTGATAATTATATGGCGCAGCCTCTCCGGGCCCAGTCTGCCCACGTCACTCCCAAACATCCCATTGCCTATTTTTCTACGGAATATGGTCTGAATGAATCTGTTCCGATCTATTCGGGTGGTCTAGGGGTTTTGAGCGGAGACCACCTAAAAAGTGCTTCCGATCTGTGCATACCATTGATCGGAATCGGACTCCTGTACAGAAAGGGCTACTTTAAACAACGGATTGACGTGTCTGGGCGTCAGGTCGCTGAGTATCCGGTGAACAAGTTCGCCCATCTTCCCATTCGTCCGATCCTGGATGACGATGACGATCCCCTGCTTGTGCAGATTGATCTCCCCGGCAGGGCTCTTTACGTGCGCATCTGGAAGATGCAGATCGGCCGTATTTCCCTGTATCTGCTTGACAGCGACGTGGACAAAAACAGCGCAAGTGACCGGGAAATCACGGCAAATCTTTATGTCGGTGATCGGGAAACTCGCCTTCTTCAGGAGATAATCCTCGGCATTGGCGGCATTCGTCTTATCCGAAAACTGAACCTGGAACCGCATGTCTACCATATGAATGAGGGACATTCGGCATTTTTGGTCCTTGAGCGTCTTAATGAGTGCATGAACATGGGCATGTCGTACGACGAGGCCTGCAACCGAGTTTGTTCAAACACGCTCTTTACGACCCATACCCCTGTTGCAGCCGGCAACGAGGCCTTTTCAACGGACCTTATGCAGCGGTATCTGGGGACTCTCGCCACGCGTCTTGGACTTACTTGGTCGCAGTTTGTGCAGCTTGGCCAAATGGAGGGCTCCAGCTCCCACCATTTTGAAATGACGGTTCTTGCATTGAGGTTCTCACGGTGGGCAAACGGTGTAAGCCGTTTGCACGGCGTTGTTGCACGGCACATGTGGTTCAAGCTGTGGAAGAATCTTCCCCTAAGTGAAGTTCCGATTTATCATGTGACAAACGGTGTGCATACGCCCTCTTACGTCGGTATGCAGATGGAGGAACTTCTTCATCACTATCTTGGCGATGACTGGCTCTCCCAACCCGCAGGTTCTCCCGTATGGAAAAAAATCGATACCATCCCCAACGACGAATACTGGGGGGCCCGGATGACGCAGAAGGAAGAACTCTTGAACTTCCTTCGTGAACATGTGCTTGATTTTGCCCAAAAGTTTAATATGGGCGCAAAGAAAATCAGGACCATGGAAAAACTCCTGAAGCCGAATACACTCGTGATTGGTTTCGCAAGACGTTTTGCTCCATACAAGCGTGCTACTCTCCTTTTGGCGGATCCGGACAGACTTGAACGAATTTTAAGTGATCCAAATCGTCCTGTTTGTCTCGTTTTTGCCGGAAAGGCCCACCCTGCCGATGAAGCGGGCAACGATCTTATACAGAAAATAGTTCAGGCCTGTTGTGAAGACCGCTTCTTGGGCAAGATCTTTTTCATTGAGGATTATAATCTCGGAGTGTCGCGTGTGCTCTCCCAGGGCTGCGATGTATGGCTCAACACTCCCCGTCGACCCTATGAGGCATCCGGCACAAGCGGGATGAAACTTCCTGTCAACGGTGGTATAAATTTCAGCATCTCAGACGGATGGTGGTGCGAAGGCTACAACCGTCAGAACGGTTGGACTATCGGGCCCGTTGTCAGAGAGGAACTGCCGAAGGATTCACAGAACGACTATGCTGACGCCGAGTCGTTCTACACACTTCTTGAAAATGAGGTAATTCCTCTTTACCACGATCTTGACGAGCACAATTTGCCTTCACGCTGGATTGAAGTGTCGAAGAACTCCATGAAGAGCTTGACTCCCATGTATAATTCTTCGCGTATGCTTGGGGACTATTTGCGAGAAGGCTATCTGCCGGCTGCAGAGCGCCGTGACAAGCTAGCCGAGAATGATTGGGAACTTCTGCGCGATGTTACAGCGTGGGAACAGAATCTTCCCGCGCGCTTTACTTCGATCAATCTTGAAAAAATTGAAATTTCGGGTGCCGATGGCTACACAATGATCTGCGGGGAGCCTATTTCAGTTAACTTGCATCTCCACCTTGGCAATATGCGTGCAGATGAGGTCGAGGTGCAGCTTGTAATCGGACTTGTCCATGGAAACGGCAACTTTATAAGAAAGCCCACAGTGATTCCTCTCAAGGCTCGTCCTGCGGACCACGGATCTGACGGCATGGACTACTCCATTACCTACACTCCGGCTGTAAATGGTCATTATTCCTACGGCATTCGGGTTGTGCCCGTACATCCCGCGCTCTCAACGCCCCTTGAGACTGGTCTTGTGCTTTGGGCCTAGGAAGGACTCTTTGTCTATAACGAAACACGGAGCGCTTCGCTCCGTGTTTCGTTTTCCGTTTCCCGTGTGATCCGACAACGTTGTGAAGAATCTGAGTGGATCTATTTGCAGCAGAGTGCATACCATGTCAGAGATAGGGGTCTTCTGTACCGAGATAGTGTAATATATAGTCCTGAACACCCTGTTCAATGGAGACAAATGAGACCGGGCAGTCTTCCTTTTCGAGCCATTTCATGTCTGCGCAGGTAAAATTCTGATAATTTTTGCTAAGCGACTCCGGCATGGGGGTATAGGTGAAGTGGCAGGGGAGACGCATGGCAGTGTAGACGGCGCGGATCAGGTCGTTAAAACTTCTCGCCGATCCTGTTCCCACATTGTGGATCCCGGAGACCTCGGTGTTTTCAAGAAGCCAGGCGATGAGGGCCGTGCAGTCTTTCACATAGACGAAATCACGCCGCTGCTCCCCGTCCCCAACACCTTCTTGTGTTGATGAAAAGAGAGGAAAGGTTCCCGTTTCCCTTATGGAGTGATAGGCTTTCACAACAACGCTTTGCATTGTGCCTTTGTGGTATTCGTTCGGTCCGTACACGTTGAAAAATTTGAGGCTGGCAACATCTGCCAGAGCTCCTTCCCTCAGAAGCCAGAGATCGAGAAGATGCTTTGAGTAGCCGTACATGTTGAGAGGCGTCAGAGCGGGGATGAGCTCGTGCTCGTCGCTAAACCCCATGTGTCCGTCCCCGTAGGTTGCCGCGGAACTTGCCACGATGCACCTGATACCTTTCTCCATGGCGAAGCGGCAAACGTCTTGGCTGTAGTGATAATTGTTCTCCATTAAAAAGTCGGCGTTTCTTTCTGTCGTAGAGGAAGAAGCACCCAGATGCACAATGGCGGATATGGTATAGGGCAGGGCATTGCGCTTCAGCAACTCCCTGAAACGGTCACGGTGCATGTAGTCAACATAGCGGCGTTTGACGAGATTTCGCCATTTCTCCGTTTGAGCGAGATTATCCACGACGAGGATGTCGTCCATACCTGTCTGGTTGAGTTGCCACAAAAGGGCGCTTCCGATGAAGCCTGCGCCGCCAGTGATAACAATCACGGTTTCCTCCTTTTTCTTCGGTCCTCGCGGAAAAAAATAGTGCTTCACGCTAGCCTAAGCAGTAAAAATTTGCTAGTTCAGCGACATACTCTTGGCATTGTGCGTGCTTAGCATTCTTGTTCATGTGTCTTTCTTAACAAAACGAGATCTATAATGGAAATTTGTCTTGCCGATTTCGGAACAGAACCTATTATATTGACATTGCGGGATGGGGTTGTCCTTATTAACGATGAGGTGCAACCGATTAAGTATGTGACGGAAGAAGAGCTGATCGCTTTTAATGAGAAGATCAAAGCGATACCTGAAAGCGACGATCTGGGACATGAGGCGCTCCGAAACGCCCAGCGGACTCAGTTTGTTGTTTCCTTACTCGGCAGGGCGGTTGGAGAGGAATGCGTAAGCTATCTCACGTCCATTCTGAACCAGCTTCACAGCAGAGTTATTGCCTATCTTGAAGACGATGACGAATGTGATTGTGGATGCCACGGGGACCAGCACCGCCACACTGGAGACCATAATGCTTGAAATTCGTGATTTGCACGTCAGTATCGGTGAAACTCCGGTTCTCAAGGGTGTTAATCTCAGCGTGCACGCCGGCGAGACCTTTATTTTGTTTGGGCCTAATGGTTCGGGAAAGACATCCCTCCTCATGACACTTATGGGCGTTTCTGGCTACAAGGTGACGAGGGGCAGCATTGTCTTTAAGGGAAAGGATATCACCCACGCCCCCATGTACGAGCGAGCCAGACTGGGCATAGGAATGTCCTTTCAGCGACCGCCGACAATCCGTGGCCTTAGCACGGGGAAGCTTGTAGAACTGTGCGCACGTTCCAGACAAATTGATTTGGACTCCATGGCAAAAAAGCTGAATTTTGACGCATTTCTTGAACGTGATGTGAACGCCGGTTTTTCCGGCGGGGAAATTAAGCGTTCGGAACTTTTGCAACTCATGGCGCAAAAACCTGATCTTCTGCTTTTTGATGAGCCGGAGTCCGGCGTTGATCTTGAGAATATGTCTCTCGTCGGGAATACGGTACATGAACTGCTTGAAGGTGAGAATTCCGGGAAATCACTACGTGAAAAAGGGCGATGTCGTCAGACGTGTGGACTTATTATCACCCACACGGGGTATATTTTACAGTATGTGAACGCCCACCGTGGGCAGGTGCTCTACCACGGAAAACTGTGCTGTGAGGCCAATCCTCACGAAATTCTTAAGCATATTCAACGGCACGGCTACCAGGAATGCTTGCGTTGTTTCTCCACTGATCTTGATAAGGAGATGGGCCGATGAGTGTAGATCTTTCTCGCTATTCCTTTTCGGAAGCAGGGAGCGACCCCATTGCTGACCTTGGCCTTCTTCCGAGCATGGACCAGGTCCGTCTTGTGGCGGCTGGCATTGACGTGAAAAATCACGATGTGAGTGGCGCCTTCATGCAGATCAACAAAAGTGATGTGCATTGTGATACACGCCAGGAAGGCCTTGAGCTCATGGGAATCAAGCAGGCCCTTAAAAAGTATGACGGGCTCCCTCGGCATTTTTGGAAACTCCTCAATCCGGATAAAAATGAAATCACCCGCATGGCGCGGGAAAATCTAGGTGGCGGTTACTTTGTTCGTGTACATAAAGGGGTTAAAATTGAAGAACCTCTGCAGTCATGCATGTTTATCAAAGGTACTCGTGTCGGACAGTGCGTCCATAATATTGTCATTGTTGAGGAGGGGGCAGAGGTTCATATCCTTAACGGCTGTGCCACATCTCACGCGGCCGAGGAGGCCCTTCATCTCGGCCTGACCGAGTACTACGTTGAAAAAGGTGCTAAGCTTACCTTCACCATGGTGCACAACTGGGGGGAAAAGGTCGTTGTGCGGCCCGTCTCGGCCGGACAGGTGGAAGCTGGGGGACAGTTTTTAAACAATTATATTCTTCTCAAGACTGTGGGGGATCTTGAAAGCTACCCGGTCATCAGCCTTGTTGGGGAAGAAGCCGTGGCACGGTTCAATTCGGTGATTGTTGCCCCGACCGGCTCTCGTCTGGATTGTGGCAACCGAATTGAACTGAACGCCCCTAAAACAAGAGGTGAGGTTATTGCCAGAGTGCTGACGACTGGCGGCAATGTTATAAGCCGCGGGTATATTGGCGCCGGTGCAAGTCCTGTTAAAGGACATCTTGAATGTAAGGGCCTTATTCTGGGGAATGGAACAATTCACACCATTCCTGAGCTCTATAGCTGTAGAGACGGCGTCGAGCTGTCACACGAAGCTGCAGTCGGAAAAATTGCCCAGGAGGAGATTGAATATCTCATGGCACGAGGTCTGGACGAGGACGAGGCCGCCTCGACCATTGTGCGTGGCTTCCTGAATGTGGATATTATGGGCTTGCCTAAGCAGCTGCAAAAGGCCATTGATGAGCAAATAGAAACGCTTAACTCTTCAAGTGCACTCTAAAAGGCAGGACTAGACGAATTCGTCACAAATAGTTCTTGACCTTAGAAGGTGTGCCGTCTACGATACAAAAAGACGAGGGGCCTATAGCTCAATTGGCAGAGCCTCCGGCTCATAACCGGCAAGTTCCAGGTTCAAGTCC
>JAIKXS010000042.1 GCA_024683955.1 Desulfovibrio sp.
TGACAATCAACTTGCCCTCAGCCAGTAACTGATCCTTGTCGGTTTTGTAAACGCGTGCAGGCATTTTGCTCTCCTCCTGCTGGAATCTTACAATAGCAAGAAGAAAGTTTCAAGCACAATTATTTAAGTCGTTTACTATAATTAGACATTTTACTTCTAGAAACATATTATCCTGCCAAGTCTCCCCACGGTGTCTGTAGAACGTCTGTATCCCAAAGATGTTGCGAGTCTGCCTTAACACTCAAGAATTCGAGAGATGAACCAACTCAAGAAGAAACAAAAAGACAACGGCAGACAAGGCTTTCGGGCAAAAATTCTACAGAATAAAAGGCAGTGCCTCTTTAACGGAAGAACGACAAAGGCAGCGGCCGACGTAACGCATACAGAAAAAAGTTGAAGAAAGCACGGTATCAGGATCACGATACGACACACGGGGCAGCTGTTACGTATCACCGAAGACAGGGCAAAACAGAAATCCCAGAAATAAACAGGACTCGGGCAAACGCCACAGCCTCTCATGGCTGCCATTTTACCATATCTCAGCTGAGAACAAACGTGTCAGGAGAACGTATGAACAAGGGACTGTTACTCGACGAACTGGGCCGAGTCCTCGGCGTCAGCCTAAAACTCTCCGACAAGGGAACCTGTGGCCTGTTCTTTGACGAGGATGAAGTCATCTTCGAACTACATGAAGGACAGCTCTACCTCATTGCCGACCTGGGTCCCGCCGAAGGTCGGCAGGACGCCTACGGCCGCCTGCTTGAGGCCAACTATCTTGGACAGGAATCCGGACAGGCAACATTCGGCGTGGACACAGGCCGCATGGAGTTTACCCTGCATCGCATTCTTGACGGCGACATGAGCTACCCTGAGTTTGAAAGAATTCTCACGATCTTCGTTCAGGCCATTCGCTACTGGAAAGAATGGCTGACCCAACCAAGGCCGGTGAAAAGCTCCTTTTCAGACAGAACGCAGCCGTTCCCCCAGAATAGCCTGCAGGCGTAAAAGCCACGGTCACTCAGCTGATTACCGGACGACGGCAAAGTATTCATTAAGGACGAAAAGCCACGTAGCAAGCCCATTCATCCTTGGACAAATGCTGACCGGCAAATTCCGGTTTGGAGTCATCCTCGATAACGGACAGCTGCCATGCGGAGGGGGCAAAGGACACGGGGAGATATGTCTTATACGGTCGGTTAGTCCCGCGATGCGACAGAAATGGACGGCTTTTCGTTCGACGACCGCAGAACGTGTTTTTAGCCCCCGTTCTCTCCCCTCCTCCCGCACATGTCGACTTGCAAACGTATGACAGACAATATGAGGCATTGAAAACTGCCATACAAGATTACCGTACGGCCCCCGTATTCAATAGTTCGGCAAATTCATTATAGGCAATCCGGCAGTCGGTCTGGTCGTCATTTAATGCTTTTCGCACATGCGGGTAAAATCCTTCATCAAGACCTCTTGCAAGATGATCACAGTACACAGAAACCTTCTTCAGAAAGTTCCTGTACTGTCGTTCCTCAGCAGGCTTGCCTTTAAACGGCGGTAATGCCGCATACGCGCAAAGCGAACGAATCCTCTCAAGGAACTTCTGCACCGCACTGCGTTCCACTTTATCCTGCTCCAAAAGCCCTGCCACGGCACGAAAGGCCCGGAACAAATGTTTTGCGGCAACGACCTGACGCTTTAGGGGGAATTCAGACAAAAAAAGAGCTTCCGCCGCGTCGGCCTCTTTTTCGAGAACAATAAAATACGCCCGTCTGGCCGCGCAAAAACGCTCATAATTTTTGAGCATCGAGGAGGTGAGCTTTTTCCCCTCCGCACCTTCGTCCTGAATTGAGGGATCCTCAACATATCGCTGAAGGGCGGCATAGTCCTTGTGCATGGATTCCAGTCTGTCGGCCATGCTCTCAGCGGAATCTTTCAATCCCGCTGCTGCCACTGAATCGAAAAGTCCGGAGGGCGGCAAAAGGTCTCTCAGAGAAGATGTGCGGGATCTGTTGGGTTCTGGTAAAAGTGGCAGCTGCCACTCTCCAAGGTACACACGCACAAAAAAAGCCAGCAAATCAGCCCTAGAAAACCAGTTTGCTGAAATGGCGGTTTCCGCATGATTGCTGAAATCAAGCACAGCCGAAGCGTGACGCCGTTCCTCCAGACCTACGACATTTTCTTTCTCAACCTCTGCTTCTTTCTTCACCTCTTCAAGGTAGGGATCCAGCGTTTTTTCAACCGGCTCGACATCTCTGCCGGCGGTCTCCCTGCCGTCAGAAGAGTTTTTCCCGGTCGCCACCTTCTCTTTTAGCGCCGTCTCTTCATGGCGGGATGCGTTTTTCTCCTCATCCAAACTTTTTTTCTCGTACGTCGAACCAAAAATGAAGAGAAACACAAGAAAAAGCGAGAGAAGACTCCCTGCCAGCACATAGGAGATTGTTGTACGGCGCATCGGCATCCCGTCCTTGAAGAACTCGCAGAGCTCTTTTTTTACTTGTCCGGCCATTCCCCTTAGGAGGAGGAGCGCACAAAATCGACAAGTTTCGTTAAATCCTTCCCCCAGGGATAGTCGCCACCCTTCAGCTGATCCCCTACGCCGTAAAAACGAGTGCCGCACTTCGTTGCGGCAAGGAGATCTGTCGAGGCGTCCCCAACCATAAGTGTTTCATTGGGACACAGGGAATGCTGCTCAAGAATGCTGCGAAGAAGGGTTGTTTTTTCGGGCGGGGCGCCATAGATCGCGGTAAAAAAGCCATCAAGCCCGTGAATTTTAAGAATTCCGGCCTGTTCTTCGCGCGGCGCACCGGAACAAACAAAAAGCGGGTAACTCCCGTACAGGGACTGAAGAGCCTCCCTTGCCCCTTCAATCAAGGCGCAGTTCTGCAATTCCTCATGGCAGAAGCTGCGGAAACGGGTTCCCCACTCCTCTATGTCCTCCTGACGCGGTGGCCTGTGCAAAACCTCGTTAAAGAACCAGACAAATTTTTCGTTCCGGTTTACCCCGCCGTGATCCATGTGAAAACGGACAAAGCGTTCCCTCGCTTCCTCCCCGAACGGTTCCGCGAGACGGGAAAAGGCATGGGTTTTAACAGGTACGCTGTCAAGCAAAACTCCATCGCAATCAAAAATAAGACTCCTAATCGGCATCAGACACCTCGATCTGCAGTTCCCTGATGAAATAAAAAGGGATGTCAGGACTCAGCCCCCCCTCTAACGCCAATGACGGTGGCCGGAACGCCTGCGACAATACTGTAGGGAGGAACATCACGGGTCACAACGGCGCCGGCACCAACAATCGCCCCCTTACCGATATGCACATCGGGTGTAAGGACACAATTGGCACCGATCCATACGTCCTCTTCTATAACAATCCGCCCCCTGGTGTGCCCCTGGTCCATGATGGGAATGTTACGCAGGGCAAAAGCGTGGTTGGCAGCTCGCAATACAGTGCCGGGGCCGACCGCGGTACACGCCCCAAGCACAATTTCGCCATCATCGGCAGAAATATGCACATTGGGGGAAAGAGCGACCCTCTCCCCAAGGATGATTGATCCGTTGCAGGCTGTCAAAAAGACACCCGTTCCGATACGCACCTGCGGTCCAAGAGAGATATTGCGACAATGGCTCAGGGTCAGACGGGTGGAAAAACGAACAGATCCGCAGGAGCGGAAAAAAGGGCGCCAGAAAAGAAGACGCAGAAGCATGCCAAGGGGAGTCGGAATCCAGCCCCAAAGCGCAATCCACGCTTCTTCAAACGCCGAAAAAAGACGGGTGCAAAGACGGCTGCCCTGCATATATGGCCTCCATGGTCAGGATCCAAGCAAACGAAAAAACACACATCGAAGACAGAAAGCGCTCTTCTCTCATGACAACCGTGCCAAAACAGTGCCCCGTCCCGTACGCCTACTCCACATGAGCTCCGTAACGGAGCATAATCTCGTCGTTTCGCATCAATCTGGCGACCCGCGCCAGATCCTCCGGCGTATCAACGCTCCACGTCTTGCAGGCCGTCGGAACCATGCGAACCTTCTCCCCGTGTTCAAGAATACGCATCATATCGACGGATTCATAGATTTCTAGGGGACTCTCCTCCATTTCATTAAAGCGTAAAAGGTAGTCACGCCTGAAGGGAATGATGCACACCTGCTTACGCATGGGGACCTTGTCCGACCCTTTTTTTCTGGACGGAATCGGCTCACGGGAGAAATAGAGGGCATTGTCATTGCGGTCGACAACGACCTTGACTTCATTGGGATCTTCAAATTCTTCAAGCGTCTCCATTTCTGCCATAAGATTCACCACATTTATGGAGGGATCGTGCAGCATGGGCTCGACAGCGGCACTGATCATTTCCGGCATAACCATGGGTTCATCCCCTTGCACCATGACAACGATATCGACTTTTTTGCCCGTGTTTTTTTCGATAGTGAGCAAGGCTTCGGCCGTTCTCGTGGAGCAGCGGACATGCGTATCGGCGGTCATGACACACTGCAGTCCCGCCCCCTTGCAATACTGTGCGATGATGTCGTCACACGTTGCCACATACGTTGCATCCAATATGTCACTCATGGCTGTTCGAAAGGCTACATGTCCCACCATGGGAACACTGTGAATCAGGGCGAGGGGTTTTCCGGGATAGCGGCTTGAACCCATACGGGCAGGAATAATGGCAATAATATTCATAACAAAGTGACTCCATTCTTTGTTCAAGAAGAAAAGTGTGCAGGACGGGCTTGCGCATCCGCGCAACCACAGAAACGATGCTCCGTTCAGGAGATTATTGAAACACGCTGCAAAAGAGATTCAAACTTTTTCCGCAATTTTTCCTCCCGCCCAAGTCTCGACGAAAGATCCGCAATTGCACGATCACTCTTCTCAAGTGTTTTATAGAGGCCCCCGAGAAGCGAAAAGGGAGCCACCCCTGAAAACTGCGGATTTTCAAGATCCCCGTCCCAGGCACTTCCACCGCTTTGCGTCCAATGGGCATAGTCACGCTGCCATTCCGGAAAACAGGCCTGCGTCACACCGTCGTTCCAAAGTTTGTAGGCCCCGAAGGCATGGACGAGAGGGGCGAAGAGGGAGGCCGGGTTGCGGGGATGGCAATTGAAGGAAGATGGCAATTCCTGCCAGAGACAGGGATGATGCTGTTTTACATGCTGCGCAAGCATGTTGAGGGCTGCCTGGTCTGGATAACGGAGAATGGGGGCATGGCGTTGCAGAAAGGTGAGACAGAGAGATTGAAAGAAATCGGCATGGGGAAGAAGTTCCCGGCCAAGCCGCAAAACGCCGCTGTTAAGATTGGGCTCGTTTGCATCAAGCTCCTCCACAGGCTCATACATGTTGACCTGTGAACTGCGGCCCTCGTTGTTTTCATAAAAATACACATCCTCCCGGGCCAGAGCGAGGGGACCGAAGGACCAGATTTCGTCGAGGGAATCCTGCACAACACAGTCTGCATCAAGCCAGAGGATTTCCGGATACTCACTCAAAAGAGAAAAGCAGGAAAACTTTGCAAAACAGAGCGGGGAATACTCTGAAAGCAGGGCTTCGGGAATAAATGTGTACCGGGAGGAAAAGAGTACGCATACGGCGCCGAGCTCCGAAAGAAGATCCTTATCCGTCTTGCGGAGTGTTGCGTCATGAAAAAGAAGAATATCCGCCTGAAGAGACGGGTGAAAACGGCGAAGCGCCCGAAGAAGAACGCCCGCAGCAAAGGCCCATCTTCCCGTGACTCCGAGAACGATGAGACGATCGTGCTTCCTTGGTAAAAGAATACGGCGTTCAGTCATCGGTTGGGACAAGGTAACCGCCTTCCTGGGAAAATTCCGTGTGGAGTGCCTTATGTTCCTCCTCCATAACACGCAGGATGCCCTGTCCGAGATCGACCGTTAAGGGCGGTACAAGCTTACGGCCAAGTTTTGGCATGAAGGCGTAGGGGGTGATCTGATAGTGACCGCTGTTAGGGTCGTTCTGATACTTGATGGTCAGCTTTTTCCCAAGCATTTCACCGATCATGTTAAAGAGGTCCCCAACGCGCATGGGTTGATTACCGGAAATGATGATATTTTGGTTTTCAAACTGCGGATCAAGCACGGCAAGAGTTGCGGCGCTCGCATCATCCACATGCACGTACTCGCGAAGAGCCGTTGGTGCCCCGTAGTAGGTGATAGTACCACTGGTCAGCGCCTCGTGGACAAATCGGTGAATGGCATTGCGGTTATCAGCCCGCGGTCCGTACAGGGAACCGTAGCGAAGAATCGTATAGGGAAGGCCATGCATGCTCTGGTAGTTCTCGATATAAATCTCGCAGGCCTGCTTAGAGCATCGGTAGAATCCACCCGATTTTCCGTAGACATAGAGAGAAGAGGCAAAAACATAACGCTTTACCTTTTCCTGACGGCAGGCCTCAAGGGCAATGACATTGCCAAGAACGTTGATGCGTGCCGTGTCCACAGGGCGATTGTTGGCTTCGCCGATATCAGCGATTCCGGCGTAGTTAAAGACCATATCGCTCCCGGAGACAGCCTTCCTGACCGTCTCCTCGTCAAGAATGCTCCCAATCAGCATGGTTTGTCCGGTTTTGAGCCAGGGTGATTCATGCAAATCGACAATGGTCACTGCGTGGCCATTTTCCGTCAGTTTGTCACAAATGTGTGAGCCAAGAAAACCGGAACCGCCAAAAACGGTAATATTCACGAATCCATCCTCCAAAAACGCACGGTGAGCTGAGGCTCATCGTCTTTTCACAGCCCGGCCAGGAACACCGAGACAACGAGCAAAACCGCAAGACAGGGCCTAGACACGGGGGCGTTCGGCGCTCTTCCATAAAAAAACAGAATCAATACCGTAGGCGATGAAACGCACACCGTCTCCAATTGCCTTTTCAAGCGCTGCGGGATCAGGCTCGACAATATGAAGGCCCATGGGTACAGATGCGCGTGTACAGGCTGCGCTGATCCTTTCCATGGCCGCAAGAAAGCGCGGGTCCGTAAAGTTGCCCGTGCAGCCCATACTTCCTGACAGATCATAGGGCCCAACCATAATGGCATCAAGCCTGGGATGCGCCAAAATGGAGTCAATTTCCTCTACGGCCCGTATATGCTCAATCTGCGCCACAAGAAAAAGATGGGGCGAGGTGTGTTCCAGATAGTCGGAAAAACGCTTGCCGAAATCGTTGGCCCGGCAGTACCCGACACCCCTGTAGCAGGCTGCCGCTCCGCTTCCGCGCCACGTATCCTGACCCGGATAGGTGGCGAGATCAATGGCTTCAGCAAGTTCCTGCGCGCTTTCGATCATGGGAAATATCAACCCATGGGCACCTGCCTCAAGAGCGGCCTTGATCCATGTTTTTTCCGCTTTCGGCAGACGCGCGAAGGGAACGGCGCCCCCGACCTCAATGGCGCGAAATATATCTGGCAAAAGGCTGGGACCGAAGGATCCGTGCTCCATATCGCAGGCGACCCAGTCATAGCCTGCCTTGGCCATAAGCTCTGCCACATCAGCGGAAGGGATCTGCAGCCACGTCCCGACGGTTGCCTTGTCTGACGCAAGCGCAGCCCGTATATCATTTATCGTCATATATCCCCCGTAAATACTGAAAAAAAGGATATGCACTATCAAGAAAGCACAGAGGTAACATACATGTCACCCCCTGTTCAAAAAATCAGGGGGGGCATCAATCCAAAAAACAAAGAGAAATCACTATGCAAAGGACACGGATGTAACCTTGCAGGCCGCTTGCAAGGAGGGTATGGTTGCACCGTTCTTTCGGCATTTAACCTGGTGGAGAGGAACCTCAACACGGTTGCGGGAAAACGAAGCTCTTGCCAAAACCCGCATCAGCCGCTCCGTTCTGAAAAACGTCATCGATCCGTGACGGCGCCTGCAGACCGACGTACTGTAGTGCACAACAACCAAAAAAGAAAGAAAACCCGTAGAACCGGCAGTGCGGGACTTTCCCATGCACACAAAAATCCATACAGGCCACCCGCAAAACACGGAGCAACGCTTCGCACTTCCGGAACGGACACACGCACACAAACAATGAAGCCTTCCATGAGTGCAAAAGAACTTATTCTCGCCCATCTTCCGGACACGTGCAGGCCTGATGAGGTCATCCTTGCAGGCCCGTGGTCGTTTGCGGGTGAGGAAGAACGCTTCCCGGACTTTGCAAGCCGTTTCATCTTTGCCCCGGAACCACTGAAAGGCCCGGAGGCCATCCGTCATGCCGTGTCATGCTGCCGGGGGCTTACAAAAAAGCTTCTGCCGGACGTAGCGGGTACGCTCTGTCCATGGAGTCATACACTTCCGGAATGCTATTGGGAAGTCCTCCTCACACCCTGGCTTGGCCAGCTGACACAGCAGATCATCGAACGCTGGATCCGGATCAGGGCCATGCTGGAGGCCTTTGAAAACGACGAGATCACGCTTCGTCTCCTTCCAAAGGAATGCTCTTTCTCATTCGCCGATGAAAACGATTTCACCCTGCGCGGAGCCCTTGGTCTCACCTTTAATCACTGGCTTTTCTCACGCCTCTTTGAGGCCGCACACCTTCCCCGCACATGGCATGTCAGCTACGCCGAGCCCGTGCGGGAGAGAGCAGCGCAAAAGCAGGACTCGTTTTCTCTGAAAAAAGCCCTCCACTCTCTTCTTCTCTCCCTCCCCTTTCCGCCCCTTAAAGGCGTTCGCCCCGGACAGTGGCTTTCCTTTTCTCTCGCCCTCTCCCACAAAAGTCACGGGCCCTCGCGTTCCGTTCCCATTGCACGGGAAGAGGATTGTTCAGCCCTTCAACGCCTGCACCTGCCCGAGGACATGCATCTCATCATAGAAAAAGCCCTGCCATTTTCCTTAACGGGCCTTTCTCACCCGCGAAGAATCCGGCAAACCCGCAGCCCGAAAATCCGCTGTGCCAGCATCGTGGCCTATGAAAACGCCGTCTACCGCCGTCAGCTTGCCCTCTTCAGGGCACGGGGGAACCGCCTGTTCTTTGTACAGCACGGCGGAAACTACGGACAGATACAAAAGGCCTGTCTCACGGCCATGGTTGAATACAGCCAGCACGCCTTTCTTTCATGGGGGTGGACAAAACAGGGGGACGAAACCGTCAACGCCATACCTCTCCCCTACCCGCAGCTTGCCCGCATACGAAATGCATGGCACGGAAGGGAAAGGACGCTTCTCGTTGTCGGAACGGAAATGCCCCTCTTCGGCTACCGCCTTGACTCCCACCCCACCCCCCTGGAAGTGGTCGCCTACCGCAATGCAAAGCTCCGTTTTTTTTCCGCCCTTTCAAAAGAAGTCCTTGCAAGAACGCTTTACAGGCCCTATTTTACCATTCCGTCTTCCCTGGAGGACGGAACATGGCTTTGCCGGCAGGTTCCGGAACTTACCCTCTGCAGAGGGCCACTTATGCCGCATGTGCTCGGTACAGGACTCCTCGTGCTTGACCACCACGGAACAAGTCTTCTTGAGGCCATGGCTGCGAATGTCCCGACCCTTCTCTACTGGGAACGTGCCCACTGGCCCCTTACGGAAGAATTTGATAGCTTTCTTGATCAATTTTCAGAACTTGGCATCTTTCACGAAACACCCGAAAAGGCTGCCGAGATGGCAGACGCCGTCTTTCCGCGTGCCAGGGAATGGTGGCAGGGAGAGGCGATTCAACGTCTTCGGCGAGAATTCTGCTCCTGCTACGCCCGCATTTGTGAGGAGGATGAAAGCCCCCTCTGGAGAACCTGCCTGCGGAATCTCTGACAATCGACGTAAACATCCATCGTCTGTACGCGAACCTACGACGATGCGTTTTTTCCAGGCAGACGGGGACTGCCCCTGCAGGCGTCCCTTATTACAAACTTATCCAGCATTGCATGGAGGCGGCCGTGAACGGTCTTTTGCCTACTGACACTTCCGTAATCAAGACGTCCGGATCCGTCAAACAACGTCTGCGTCTTACAGGACTTTTCTGCATCCTTCTGCTTCTTTTTTCCGCGGATCCGGCCCTTTCCCTTGACCAAAAAAAAGGCCCTGCCGCGCCCAAGAATCCGAAGGAAAGCGCAGCCCCCATTTCGCCTGAAGAGGCTGAAACAACGCTTCGCCTCGTCCAGACAGACATTGACGCCCAAAACTACAAAAATGCCGTGCAAAAACTCAAACCTCTTGCCGCCCAGGGAAATCCCGAAGCCCTGTATGTGCTCGGCTATCTGACGGTGCAGGGAAACGGCGTCAAAAAAAGTCCGAGGGCGGGCTGCGAACTTTTCCGCAAAGCGGCAGATCTTGGCGATGTACGGGCCCAGACCGCCCTTGGAAAGGCCTACGCCCAGGGCTCCGGGGTAAAACGCAACTTTCTTGAAGCCGCACGGTATTTTCGAAAAGCCGCTGATGAAGGCGTGGCCATAGCCCAGTACAACCTGGGTTTTCTCTACGCTCACGGCCGCGGCGTGAAAAAGGACGAGGCGGAAGCTGCAGTCTGGCTCAACAAAGCAGCCGAGCAGGGGCTTGCGGACGCCCAGTACTCGCTTGGATGGCTCTACGCAAACAGCACCGGCGAACTGCAAAACGACGTTCAGGCCATGCACTGGCTTGAACGGGCCGCGCAGCAGGAGCACGTCAAGGCACAAAACAATCTGGCCTCCATGTATGCCGAAGGCAGGGGATCCGAACCCAAACCTGACAAGGCGCTCTACTGGTATTCCAGGGCTGCCGAACAGAACTATCCCGTTGCGGCCTATAATCTCGGCGTCATGTACGAACAGGGGCTCGGCATTGCCCAGGACTACGATCAGGCCTTCCAGTGGTATAAAAAAGCCGCGGAGCTCAACGAGCCGGCGGCACAGTACTGTCTCGGCGTACTCTACGATCAGGGGACAGGCGTTGCCCCCAACCATCAGGAGGCCCTTCGATGGTACAAACTTGCTGCCAAAAACGGGGATAAAGACGCGAAAAAAGAGCTCCAGACCATTGAAAAAGGCAAGGCTCTTCAACGAAAATCAAAGGAACATAAGGGAAAGAACAATTAAGGGAAAAGACCAGCCGTTCTCCCTCAGAAGAGCGGCGGCAAAGCCTTTCCGGAATAAAACCGCGAAGGACCCTTTGCGCCACCTCCCGTTCAACATGCAGACGTCCTCAGGGACGTCTTTCTGTCTGTTTTCCCCGTTGTCCGTCCGGAACCGGAGGGAATACGGATTTTTTCACCGGAAATCCTGCCCGCGGGTGTCCGGATCAAAAAAACCTCCCGAATCGGAGGCCGAAGACAAGCATCCCGCTCAAAATGCTGCGCCGTTTCTCTAAAGAATCCGTTTTCGAACGTCCGGGGGAGATGTGCGGAATGAACAAGCTCGCGCTCTTCGCCGTTCACCCGTCGAACGGGAATCCGTCTGGCGGAACGACTCAGTAGTCGAGCTTCCAGTTGAGGCTCCCCTGGGTGTTGGACTGCCCGCTTTTCAGCTCAAGTTTGAGCTTTGGCGTCAGCTCGTACTGAATGATCCCGGCAGTACTTCCTTCCTTTGTCCCCTGCTCAACACCGACATACAGGCTGTCCGTAAGATATTTTCCGGTTTCGACCGCCATGTTGGACATGCCCTCTTCGTTCTTCCCGTCCTTGGACTCTCCCTGCTTCAGGCGCATCACATCCATACCGAGCGCCTTTCTCGAAGAATCAAGGCCAGCTCCGAGCCCGCTCGCCATCTTTCCCATTGCCGCGGCAAGCTGCAGGGCCTCATAGCGACCGAGTTCATTGGCGTTGCGGCCGAACAGAATGTGGGCAAGCACATCATCCTGAGGCATCTCGGGCTCGCTTGAAAGACTAAGCTTCAGCTTTTTCACGGTGCCGCTTACACGAATATGTGAGATTAGATCACTGCTCTTGTTGGTCAAAAGCATATCAATAAGGGGATTGGCCACATTTCCGCCGGCAAGTGTCACAATGCCTTTTTCCAGGGAGAAACGCTTGTTGAGAAAATCAAGTTCCCCTTTCACGGCGCTGACTTCCCCTGCAATGGAGGGGTTGTTCAGAGGACCCTCGACGGAAAGGTTTGTTTTCCACTCACTCGTAAGCCCGTAGCCGTCTATGAGAAAACGGCCGGGAGATTTGACGGCAAGAGCAATACGGCCGAAATTCTCCTCGCTATTTCCGCTCTTCTTCTTTCCGCCCTCTCCCGCTGCATGAGCTCCCCTGCCTGTCCCTTCCTGTTTTTTCTCCGTAATGGGCAATGTGGTGACCGAGGAGGGGCCGGCCTCTATATTTTCAAGAATGACAGCCCCGTTGTCCACGACAATTGTGCCGAGCACCTCGGGCTTTGCCGCGGAACCCCGCACATTTACATCCCCAGAAAGGGAAATACGCACATCCTGACGCCGCAGGGGTCTGAGATGGTTTAAACGGGCTGTTACGGCCAGTTTCGAGGCATCAAGAGCGCTCTCTCCCCGTATGCCGAGGCTCCCGCCCATACCGTCCGCGAGAGACCCCTCGATACGGATATGCCCATCCGGACCGCCCTGTGCGAGTGTTCCGTTAATTCCGACGTTCAAGCCGATATTGCGCAGAAGAAGTCCAATGACTGGATCCTCCAGAATGGCGTTTGCGAGAGTCAGAGAGCCCTTGACGGAAGGGGCGGCAAGCGTTCCGGAAAGACCCATGTCAAGGCGGAGATCCCCCTTGAGTCGCTGATCGGCAACGGGTACGAGTTTCCAGAGGGGGGCGAGGGCTCCGTCGAAGGAGACCCTGCCCTGCAGGGGATCTTTCATACTGGGGGTTGGAACGCCTGTATCGGAGACAAGCAGGGGGATGCGTGCTTCCACGGCAAGATTTCTGCCACCGATGCTCTGCAGCGTTTTCCGTGGAACGGAAAGCGCTGCCACAAGGGTGTTTCCGGAGAGTTTGCCCGTAAGCCCGATATCCATCGGGGCAAGACGCACCGATTTCATGGAAAGCCCCTTTACACCGAACGCAAAGGTTCCCTGTGCCTTCTTTGCCGCGCCTGAAAGCGCACACTGGGCATAGACGCTGCCCTTCGGAAGAGAAGGACTCAGGGCATTGAAAGCATCAAGAGAACATCCCTCAAGATTGGCTTTGACATTTGTTCCGGAAGGAGAAAGGGCCGCGGAGGCCGAGAGTGTTCCCGAGGGCAGAAGTCGAAGTTCAACGGGATCAAGACGGATGCCGTCCTTTCCGTAGGCAAGGGTGAGCGCTTTTTTGAGCTGAATCCCCAGATCAAGCCCCGGCCCTTTTGTGTCGGCAAGAAGATCCGTCCGGGTGCGAAGAGATAAGCGGTCAAGATGAAGGAGACCATCACGCCAGTCACCGTGAATATCCGTTGTGACGGAACCTTTTGACGCAAGCGAAAAAGTGAGAGGTCCCGTTAAGGAACCATCGGAGCGGGCTTCAAGAGAAAGACCAAGGGGCCCCTGTGAGAGTTTTGCCAGGGTGACGGAGGAGGCAATGGCCGGTGACGCAAAAAGATCGGAAATCGCGCAGTCTGCCGAAAGCCCCGCAAGACTGAGGGCTTCCCCATTCTGAGGCTTCAGCGTGAAAGCAGGAATACTGAGGCGCAGGGCGGCATTCTGCGCTTCCCCCGACCTCGTCAGGGCAAGAGTTGCGTCAACGCGACCGTCCAGGGAATACTCCGGAAGAAAGGCTTTTAACGCATGCCAATCTTCCATATGACAGGAAAGTTTTCCCGAGAGCGAGGGGATCTTTCCCGCCAGAAGAGCCTCCAGCTGGGCCCTGACATTCAAACCAAGGGCGTTCAGTGAAAACTCTGAAAGGGCTACGCGAAAAGCGTCAAAACGCGTTGTGTCCAACAGAGCCCCCGTGGCAGACAGGGAAAGACGGCATGGCTCGTTCTGCAAAAGGGCTTCAAGGGAAAGATCAAGACCGACGGCATTCTTTTCGCCCGAGCCGAGAAAACGGACGACATCAAGATCACGGCTTTTGAGGGAAAAACGGAAATCCCTAAGTTCCTTCCCCTCCAGGACAAGCCGGGGGAGAGCGGCGTTAAGGGATACGGTTGGCGCAAGAAGAGGACCGCTTGCAGAAAGATCGAGATGGAGGGGCTTTTGGGAAGATCCCTGTTTGGACGACACTTCACCCTTTCCGGTTGACGCGCCGATACCTGCAGATTCTTTTTGGTTCCCGGCCTCTTTTCCGGCTTTCTTACCGTCCCCGGAAAGAAAAAAAGCCGGATACACGTCCCCTGTCAATGAGATCGACAGATCGCCCAAAAGCCAGGATTCCTCACCTTTTCCGCTAAGAAAGGTACACGTTCCGGAAAAAGAGCAGGGATCTGACGAAAGGGAAAAACGAGGAACGGTCAGCCGGAGGCTTGGCCCGTGTCCTTCTCCAAGCACGGCAAAGTCCGTTTCAGCAATCGCCGATAGACGGGCGCGAACACCCAGGAGCTCGACCGGAAGCTCCAGGGATTCAATACCTGTTTTCCGGATAGAAACGGACGGAAGCCACTGCGGCAGACCGAAAAGGGTATGGACGCTCTCCCGGAAAAGAGTCTGAAGCCGTTCCGGCGTCATGGGCACCTCAGGTTCGGGTTTGACCTCAGGCTCTTCGGGCAGGATCGGTATACGATGGAGGACGGGATGAAGGGACTGGCATTCCTCAAGAAGAATACGCGGAGGAAAAAGACCGAAGGAAAGAGTAAAACGAGTATCCGCTGACGTGAGCCAGAGGCCCTTTTCGTCGTACAGCTCAAGACCGGCCTTGACGGAAAACGGAAGGTCGCCGGAAAGAGATGTCACCTTGACGCCAACGGGGGCGGGGCCACCTGGCGCGAGACTGGAATTAATGGTTCCCTGTATATACTGTTCGGCGTGCTCGGTCCTGAGCCAGATCATAAAACCGGCAACGGAAAAAAACAGAAGGAGCACGAGAAAAAAGAGGAAACGGAAGAAAAAACGGGCAAGAGAAAAACGCCTTTTGGCCACCTTGGGCTCTTCCGGCTTTTGATCAAGGAGAGGAAGAAGGGTGTCGTCCATCAGAAGGCCTGACCTATGCTGATATAAATTTGCACGGGCGGATCCCCGTCGTAGGGAGAAATGGGTGTTGCCACATCAAAACGGAGGGGGCCGATGGGGGTGTAGTAACGGAGTCCCAGGCCCGCGCCCCAACGCATATCACCGATGATCTCAGGGTAGGGTGTGTCATAGACCATACCACCATCCACAAAGGGAACAAGCCCCACATCCTTCGTGAGCTTGTAGCGTGCCTCCAGATTGACAAGCTGATACGAGCGGCCGCCCTCAGGGTCATCCCCCTCGTCCCTGGGACCTATGGCCTGGAAGGGATAGCCGCGGACGGATCCGGCACCGCCCGTAAAATGTCGCATGCTGGTCGGAAGAGTGCTCTTTGATGGTCCCAGAATGGAGCCGCCCTCGGCACGGACCGCAAACACAAGCTCATCACTCTTTGCTCCATCGTTGTCCCGGAACGGCGCGTAAAAGAAGCTGCCGCCGAGCGTCTGCGAAAGGGCCGTAAAGGACTTCGTGTAGTACCCGGCGAAGGGTTTGACGGTCCACTTGGCTGTGGTCCCGCGCGTAGGATTGAGAACATTGTCGCGGCTGTCGTGTCGGAAGAAAAATTTAGGGCCATAGGCCGAATAGGACTGCTCGTCGTACTTGGCATCCTTCAGGATACCGCCTTCGGCAAAGGCGCCAACACCGCCCCACAGGGTACGGGTAAGCTTGCGCTCAACACTGGCATCCACACCAAAGCCACGACGTTCGAAGGCCTCGGTATTCTCATGCAGGAGAGAGGCCGTGACCGAGAGATTCTGGTCCCTGTCCAAAAAGGCCGGCTTGTCGAATGCCATCTTCAAGCCCTGCTCTTCGGTGGCAATGGGGGCTGTCAGACGAAGTTTCTCTCCGTTATGAAAAATATTTCGGTGTTCCCAGGTTCCTTCAAGTCCAAATCCCGAAGATGTGTCGTAATGTACATTACCACCGACGCTACGGAACAGGGCCTCCTTGACCGTTACCTCTACGGGCAGAACGGTAATGCCATCGGGAGAACGCGTCGCGTCATCCTTGATGGCACGGGCCTCAACGGAACGAAAGAGGCCCGTGTGACGAAGTGTATTGGCGTATTCCTCAAGGATGTCATCATCCCAGGGCTCCTTACCGGCATCCCAGGGGACAAGATTGTGAATCAGGGTGTCGCGTACATCCTTGTTCCCCGTAACCCGTACGAGCCCCATGTTGGAGGGCGGTCCCGGATCAATCACAATGTCGGCATAGAGCTCCCGCAGTTCCCGGTTCAGGGAGTATGTCTGGGAACGCACACGCGCAAAAGGGTAGCCTGTCTTTTTCAAACTCTCGGGAAATTCCTCCACGGCCTTCAGCATATCGGAAGCGGTCACGGGCTTGCCGGCCGTGACACCGGGAAGATGGGAGGGGAAAGACGGTTCCGGCAGTGGCTCTGTATCAAGGCCAAAAAGGCCATAACTTCGGACTCGGCGGGTAAAAGTCTCGGGAACCGAGGGGGCGGGATCGTAAGAAAGTCTGGCAGCGGCGAGTGTGTATCGGGGTCCGGGATTCAAGCGGAGACGGACGGACAAAGGGCTCGTCGTCTCAGAGATCTCATAGGACGCACTGCCGTCATAGTAGCACTCGGATTGAAGAAGTTTTTGGGCATTTTCAACATCGGCCCTTGCCCGGCTCTCTATGCCGAGCACACTGTCCGGTGGTTTTTTAGAAAGAACGTAAAGGGCACTCGCCGCCTTCATCTTCGAGATGAGATCCTTACTTCCCCCCTCGACCACGATATCAACCGTATACGGTACAGGGGGGTCTCGCAGCGAATCGTCGGCATCTGCGGTTTTCCGCCCTATGTCGGTATTGCGTTCCGAATCACTTTGAACGAGACCGCAGCCCACAAGCGCGGTCAACGTACAAAGCACTATAAAGACACGCAGAAACGGGAGTTTTCTCTTGCCGCTCATGATCAAGGAACGCATAGGAACTCTCGGGAAGATAAATGCGCAAAAAGAGCGCGTTCAAAAAAACTATCCTTTGGCCTTGGCAACACGGCCCGCCATCTGGTAGCGCTTCTGCGCGGACAGTTCGAGCTTCCGCAGACGGATGGAGACAGGCGTAACCTCCACAAGCTCATCTTCACGCACAAAATGCAGGGCCTTCTCAAGGGTCATCTTGCGCACAGGCGTCAAAATGACGTTTTCGTCTTTGCCGGCCGCACGAAGGTTTGTCAGCTTTTTTTCCTTTGTGGCGTTCACGTCGATATCATTGTCTCGGTTGTGCTCACCGACGATCATACCTTCATAAACCGGGTCCCCCGGTTCCACAAAAAGGACGCCGCGCGGCTCAAGGTTAAAAAGGGCGTAGGCAACGCAGCTTCCTGCCCTGTCCGCCACAATGGAGCCGGAAAATCTCGTCGGGAACTCACCGCGCCACGTGTCGTATCCCTCGAGAAGAGAATTCATTATGCCAGTGCCCTTGGTGTCGGTCAGAAACTCGTCGCGATACCCGATAAGACCTCTTGAGGGAACGGTGAACTCAAGGCGCACACGGCCTGTGCCATTGTTGGTACAGTTGAGCATCCGGCCCTTCCGCTGTGCCAGTTTGTCGGTCACAACCCCCATGAAAACTTCATCGCAGTCCACATAAAGGTGCTCAATGGGTTCGATTGTCTCCCCCTTTTCATTCTGTCGGACAATGACTTCAGGCCGGCCTACGGAAAGTTCAAAGCCCTCGCGGCGCATGGTCTCAATGAGGATGGCCATCTGAAATTCCCCGCGTCCCTTGACTAGAAACGCGTCCTTATCTTCGGTCTCCTCTATCTTGATGGCCACATTGCGCAGACTTTCCTTGCGAAGACGGTCATAGATGGCGCGGCTTTGCACAATCTTTCCCTCGCGTCCGGCAAGCGGCGAAGTGTTGATGCCAAAACGCATGGCAACCGTCGGTTCATCCACACGGATACGCGGCAGGACCTGAGGGGCATCCTTTGTGCAGATGGTGTCGCCGATCTTCACGTCCTCAATGCCCGCAAGAACGACTATGTCTCCGGGCTCTGCAGATTCCACTTCCGAGAGTTTCAGACCATCATAGACCTGCAAACGGGTCGCCCTCAAGGGAACGGGCTTCTCGTCCTCCCCGATGCAGACAAGGCTTTCCTTCGACTGCACCGAACCGTGAACGATGCGCCCCACTGCAAGACGTCCGAGATAGTCGGAGTAATCGAGATCGGCCACAAGCATCTGAAAGGGCTTTTCCGGATCAAACTCAGGACCAGGGATATAGTCGAGAATGGTGTCAAAGAGAGGCGAGAGATCAACCCGTGGATCTTCAAGCTCACGCATGGCAACGCCATCTCTTCCGATGGCGTAAAGGACGGGAAACTCAATCTGTTCCTCACTGGCACCGAGGTCTATAAACAAATCATAGATTTCGTTCAGGACCTCATCTGGTCTTGCGTCCTTGCGGTCTATCTTATTGATCACGACAACGACAGGCAATCCTGCCTCAAGGGCCTTGCGCAACACAAAACGGGTCTGCGGAAGAGGTCCCTCCGAGGCATCAACAAGAAGAATAGCACCGGTTGCCATGGAAAGGGAACGCTCCACCTCCCCGCCAAAATCAGCGTGTCCGGGCGTGTCGATGATATTGATCTTCACATCCTTCCAGTGTACGGAACAGTTTTTTGCGGCGATTGTGATGCCGCGCTCCCGCTCAAGGTCCATGTTGTCCATCACCCTGTCGTCCACATGCTGATCGGCGCGAAAGACGCCGCTCTGACGAAAAAGCGCGTCAACAAGGGTTGTTTTGCCATGGTCAACATGAGCAATAATGGCGACATTACGAAGGGATTTATTCTGTTGCATACACCGAAACCTTTATGAAAAGCTCCCGTAAAGCGGAGGGGAAGAAAAGTGTAAAGGAAAAAAGACAAAAAACCGCCCTTACGACGTAAGGGACACAGGAACACGACCGGCCTTGCTTGGACGCAAAAACGGAAGAAAAAGGGCGTTTTCCTTCGCATATTTCCGCTCCAGATAGGGGCGCACGTCAGAATTGCCGTGGGCGCATCCTAGCCATTGTTCCCGCCGAAGGCAAGGGGAGAGGATGTCAGGCCAGAGGAGGAAAACACTGGAGGGAAACACGAATGGTACGCAACGGAACCTTCGAAGAAGGTCCTCAACGAACGGAATACGCATCTGAAAACTCTCGCCCGAAAAAAACTGCGGTCCCGGCCCCTTAGGAGGTTTCCCTGCAAAGTTCCGGCAAAAGTGCCGTGAGAAGGGATGAGAGATGCCGCTCAGCCAAAGCGCTTTGACGTACGATTTCTTCTATCGACATGCTCTCCATGCAGTCGGGCAAATTCTTGTTGGCAAGACTTGAGAGAGCAAGCACACGAAGTCCAAGATGACGGGCAGAGATCACCTCAAGCACACTGCTCATTCCGATGGCGTCCGCACCGAGCATGCGGTACATTCTTGTCTCCGCAGGGGTCTCCAGTTCCGGGCCGTGGACCCCGATGTAAACGCCCTTTTCAAGGGGAATGCCGAGGTCAAGGGCTTTTTGTTGCGCAGCCGCCATGAGGTCGGGATCAAAGGGACGGCTCATATCGGGAAAACGAAGGCCAAAAGATTCATGATTAGGACCGGAGAGAGGCGAAAGACCGGTCATATTGATCTGATCCGTTGCAAGAAAAAGATTACCCACGCCGAAAAGCGGATTCAGGGCGCCTGCCGCGTTTGTGACGAGAAGAGTGTGAATACCGAGGGAAGCCATAACCCTTACCCCCATGCACACTTCCCCGGCACTATATCCTTCATAGAGGTGAACCCGCCCCGCCTGAATCAAAAGCGGCCATCCGTCAAGTGTTCCATACACAAAGGAACCCTTGTGGGACGAAGTTGTAGAGACCGGGAAAAACGGCAGATCCGAAAACGGTACCTCCTTCCCGTCAATACGTTCCGACAGAAATGAAAGTCCTGTGCCAAGTATCACGCCAAGAGGAATACGCTCCTCCCCGCCAAGTCCAAGCAGCATGCGAAGCCGTGTGGCTCCTGCCCTGACCTCATCCGGCATTTGCATTACGTTCATGCCCGCACCGCTGTTCCTGCAAAAAAAAAGACGACCGTGAAAAAACCTGTTGAAAAATTTGAGACTTTTTGGCAATTGGCTCTTTCCGCTCTCGCCTTTGACGGTTGAATAGTGTACTGTCCGGAAAAAGTTGAAGCGGGCCCAGACGCATGCAGAGGCCTCAAGACAGATCATGTGGCCAGTTCGTTCCGGTGCATCGTGGGCTCTCCTCTCCGGAGAGATGTCTTGAAAGAACACACCGTGACAGATCCGTGCATGAGAAACAACATGCCACCCATGTCCGCATTCCGCTGATACCCTACGACACTTGCCATAAAAAAGAAACCATGCGGATCTCGGGAGCCCCTTCCCGACAGTGTGCACATGCAGTCTCTTCGACATACAGGACAGAGCGCCCCCCCCAAACGCTCGACAAAGGTCGATGTCAGCTGCAGGCTGTTGCACAATCCCGAGGAATTGTCTAGAAACAACACTGTCTATATTTTTCTGTTAGACGCCCTTCTGGGAAAAAAGAGGTGAGGATGGAGAAGGATACCGTACACCAAGACGGGAAAACACCTGAGGCTCTTGCCATCACTGATCATAAAGTTCTCGTCGCAAACCGCGGCGAAATAGCCATGCGCATCATGCGGGCCTGCCATGGACTTGGTATACCCTTTACGGCGCTCTACACGGCAGAAGACTCTGCCTCCTGTCACTGTGATCTTGCGAGGGAGCTTGGAGGAGAGCACTGTCTCTACCGGGTCTCATCCTACCACGACGCCAACGAAATCATGAGTGTGGCAGACGCGTCCGAATGTACAGCCGTGCATCCGGGCTACGGGTTCTTCGCCGAGGATTTCCGGTTTGCCAGACGCGTCACAAAACGTGACCGCAAAATGATTTTTATCGGTCCCTCGTGGAAAATCATCCGCGAACTCGGAGATAAAATCAATACAAAACGCCTGGCACGCAGTCTCGGCGTTCCGACCGTTCCCGGTTCCGACAGGCCCATTTACGATGAGGCCGAGGCCGAGCACATCGCAAAATCAATTTTTGAATTTCAGGAAAGCCAGGGCATAACCCATCCACTGGTCCTCGTAAAGGCGTCAGCCGGTGGAGGAGGCATGGGAATTGAAGAGGTCTACGACCCTGATCAATTCCGTTCTGTCTACCGCCGAATCCGCAACTACGCCCTGCGTCAGTTCAAGGATGAGGGGGTGCTGATAGAGCAGCGCATCAAGGACTTCAATCACCTTGAAGTACAAATTATCTCCGACAGATCCGGCAAACACCCGGTTCATTTCGGCACACGGAACTGCTCAATACAGTCAACGGGGCGGCAAAAACGCATCGAGGTGGCTCCCGGATTTGCTCCGGAGACCCTTGACTACAGTTTCGATGCCGCAAAGGTACTGACCAACATAGTTGAATACTCCCTTACCATGGCGACAAAGGTCGGCTACGACAATGTCGGCACATGGGAATGGATCGTCACTCGGGCAGGCGAGCCGTTTCTTATGGAGGTCAACACGCGCATCCAGGTGGAAAACGGGGTCTCAGGCTGCATCGCCCATGTGGCAGGAAGAGGCAGCGTTGACCTCATCGCCGAACAGATCCGTCTTGGACTCGGTGAAGAAATCGGCTATACGCAAGCAGAAATCGCCACCGAAGGTGTCGGCCTTGAATACCGCATCATAGCCGAAGATCCGGCCAACAATTTTATTCCCTGGGTCGGAAAGATCGAACGATTTCACTGGAAGGATCAGCCGTGGCTCACCATGCTGACCCATGTTCCCACGGACAGACCATACGAAATTCCAACGGAATTTGACCCCAACCTCGCCCTTGCCATCATCTGGGGAAAGAACCTTGAGGAAACAAAGGAACGCGGAAAAATCTTTCTCGACTCCATTGTTCTTGAAGGTCAAAACGCGTCGGGAGAAGCCTTGCGCAGCAACATCGAATTTCTTAAGACAAATACGGACCAAATCCTTCATTTTTAGCGGGACAAAAACGCACTTCCCTTCTGTCATTGTACGACTCGGGGAGGGCGCGTGACGGCCATTATTCACAAATCAGGAACCAAGCGGGGCAGCGTTTCCTCTCCTGCATGTCGGGAGCTTCCACGCTGCGAAGTGCATGATCGACAATAATATTGAAAAACGTATCGTAGCTCTGCAGGAAAGACTTATCTACCTGAAGGACATTTTTGCCGGCAAGCACGCCGACGACAGCGATCTTCTGCAAGACCGCCTTGCGTCTTTCAGCAGAAAGCTCAGGAGCGATGAGGTCAGCGATCCCTATACGGACATCGCCTCCATGGAGGACCTCTTCTCCTACGTTGAAAGCAAACTCGACAGCAGTGTTACGGCCATGGATCGTGTCCGTATCGTGCGCCATCCTCAGCGGATCTGCCTGCGTGACATTCTAGAAAATGTCTATGACACATTTACGGAAGTAGGCGGTCAGGATGAATACAGCCTTGATCCGAGCATCCTCATTGCCCGCGCCGTCATTACCCGCCACCGGGGCAAAAAGACCTACCATCAGCCTGTCATGGTCATCGGCCAGGAAAAGGGACATGGGGCAGAATTCCGCAACGGCGGAAGCGTCAAGCCATGGGGGAACGCCAAGGCCATGCAATTTATGCGTGTTGCCGAGACAGAAGGAATCCCCATCCATTGCTATGTCTGCACACCCGGATCTTTCCCTATCGAGGACTATCCGGGAGCGGCCCAGCAGATAGCCAGAAATATTTACGGAATGGCGGGGTTGCGAGTTCCCATCATCGCCATCATCTCCGAGGGTGGCAGCGGCGGCGCAGAGGCTATAAGTCTTGCCGACAAACGTATCATGCTTTCCCACGGGTACTATTCCGTTATCTCTCCGGAAGGCGCAGCCGCCATCGAAGGACATCTCAAGGAAGGCGAACGCGCGAGTTCCGAGCTTATCGAACACTGCGCAGAGAATCTCCACATTACGGCAAAGGATAATCTCGGCTTCGGCTATATCGACCAGATTATACAGGAGCCACCCCTCGGAGCAAGGCCCTGGCACTTTGAATTCTTCCGCACGCTGCGACAGGAAGTGATCAGGGCAACGGATGAAGTGATCATTTCAACCCGTGCGCTTCCTCTTCTGAAAACCCTTGCCCAAAACCGCCACGCAAGGCCGACGGCCAACCTCGAGCATCTCTATATCCACTGGGGGCTTTCCGCCGGGGCTCGCTCCCGGCTTGTGGCGCTTCGCCAAAAAAAATTCCTCAGGCTCTCCCGCAGTGCAGCCTCGGACAAAAGGCCCATGTACAACAAAGTCATGGAACTTCTCTCCAGCTACATCACGAAGCCCTGGAACAGCTTCAAATACGATTTCTATCGGAAACACCAGCGCAAAATACAGACCTTTGTTGAAGAAATCGACAATGAGTGGGAAACCTTCAAATACCGTCTTCTATCTCCCTGGCGTAAATTCAAACACGGCATCGAAAAGAAAAACAACGCGAAGGGAGAGGCCCTCATGGCCCTTTCCGAATGGACCAAGGATTCACGACGCAAAAAATGGAACTACCTCTCTCCCCGCTATAAGATCGACAAGACCCTCACATGTCCCAACAGTGCCGAGTACGGCTGTCTTGATCTCTGGGGGCCCGACCTCTTCGGAGAATTTGCCGGGGTGTGCAGTTACTGTGGCTACCATTTTCCCATGGAACCGGAATGGTATGTTCGCAATGTCTTCGACAAAGACTCTGTGATAGAGTTCAACAGCGAAATCGAAGCCGGTAATCCCCTCTCCTTTCCCAACTTCGACGAACGCATCCGCAAGGCCCAGGAAAAAAATGGCACGCGCAGTGGCTGTATGACCTTTGAGGCACGTATAGCGGGCATCAAAATCATTGTGGCCATGTTTATGGGAACCTTCAGGGGCGGCTCCGTCGGTGCTGCCGAAGGATGTAAGTTCGTAGAGGCGGCGGAACGGGCGACCAAAAATCGATATCCGTTCCTGGCCTATGTTCACGGCACAGCCGGCATGCGTATTCAGGAAGGCACCCACGCCCTCATTCAAATGCCCCGCTGCACGGTTGCCGTACGGCGCTATATTGAGGCGGGGGGCCTCTATGTGGTACTCTACGACACCAATTCCTTTGCGGGCCCCGTGGCGAGTTTTCTTGGATGTTCCCCTTATCAGTTTGCCGTGCGCTCTTCCAATATCGGCTTTGCCGGCCCCGGCGTCATCAAGGAGACAACGGGGATGGACATTCCCCCCAGGTACCACCGGTCAACCGAAGCCCTTGCGCGTGGTCATATCCAGGGAATCTGGGACAGACGCCAGATCAGAGCCAACCTCAAACAGGCCCTCAGAACCATCGGCGGCCGGAATCTTTATTACCGCTAGGCACCAGGATGTCGAAGCGATGGACACTCTATGCTCAACATTTCAGAACTGCTTGAATCCATCAAAGAATCGCCCTACCGCGATATTGTCATACGTACGCCCCATACAGGCTGTCTGAGTTTTCCCGACCTTGCCATCGGAGCGGAGGTTCACGGGCCCTCAAGCCAATGGAAAAACAAGCCCGGCACCCTCCTCGCCACCCTTGAACGGGAACGGAACCCGAAACCCATTCTGGCTCCGGAAAAAGGGGAGCTTGTTGAGCTGCACACCGAACTTGCAGGAACCTTTGTCGAGGCGCAGACAGCTGTCGCCACAATCCGACACAGGCTGACCCGTGAAGAGGTGGAGCACATAATACTCCAAAAAGCCCTTTTTCTTTTCCGCGCCCCCGAGCGTGCAAAATATTACTTCACCCCGGAAATGGACAAAAAAATCCATGCGACCGAGAGCCACTCGGTCAAGGTCCGTGACGGCATGGAACTGCTCATCATGTCGCGCATGAAGCGTGAGGTGCATCTGCAATATTCAGGGCCGGATGGCGTAATCTATGCCATCTACTTCAAGTATAACGAAAATATTGATGCCGGCGCCCCCCTTATAGGTGTCTGCACCCAGGAACAGCTTCCTGCCATTCAGGAAGTCATTATGCGTATCAAAACAGAATGGGCCGGGAGGTAATATGGGCGAAGCGCTGCAAATTCGCGTCAGTGCGGTCACATGGAACGAGGACCTTTTGGAAGAACTCTGGCCAAAACTGACAGATCTGGCCTTTTCCGTTCCAACCAAACACGAAAAGCACGGCGTGCTCGAAATGGTGAAGGCCCTCTCCGAAGGTCTGACTTTCATGGATTGGTCAGAAGAACGCAAGGGAGCCCTTTCCGGGGGAATTCGAAAGGCCGATACCGTCAGAAAGAATCTTGAAACGGCTCTTGCGGACTGGCAGCCCAAAAAAGCCAATGAACTGAGTGTTGAGCTTGAAGCGATTCTGGATGAGCTTGAAAAGCACTTCAAATAGCGAAAGACACCGCACATATACGTTTTACCGCGAAACGAGAACAGGGAGCATGATAGAGATATGTTCAACAGAGTGATGATTATCGGGAGACTGGGACAGGATCCACAGCTGAAATACTCCCAGTCGGGTAGTCCCATTACAACCTTTTCCGTAGCAACAGATGAGAGTTTCATCGACCGCGACGGAACACGCCAGCAGCGGACCGAATGGTTCCGTGTGGTCGCTTTTCAGAAAATAGCGGAAAACTGCTCCCGCTACCTGCATAAAGGAAGCCTCGTATATGTGGAGGGAAGTCTGCAAACCCGCAAATGGCAGGATCAGCAAGGCAATGAACGGACCATGGTTGAGGTGAGAGCACAGCGAGTGAGTTTCCTTGACCGCCGCCAACCTCAGGATGAATTCCAGCGCAGCGAAGGACAGGGGGGCATGGGAGAGAACGACTACGGGCAGCGTTCTTCCTACTCTGAAAACCGCTACTCACGCTATGAATCCTACCAAAACGATTCCGAGCCATCATCAAGCCCATACGGGGCTCCCGGACAGCGCTACGAACGTCAGCCCCACGGCCTGTCTGATGAACAGTTCGAACCTGCCGAAGACGGCGGAAGCGAATCCGCTCTCGATAAAGTACCTTTTTAGCCCGATGCGTCCTTGACATTTTGTTCATTTTTTCACAAGATAAATCTGTTCGTTTTTTATTGCGTACAAAGTCCGATCCGGGCTTTAATGAAGCGTATTTTTTGTATCCATGACAACTTATTCCCTGTCGCTGGCGAACCGTTCTTATCTTGGTCCCCCGCGCACGGAAAGACACTCAAACGTTTGGAGGATATCTCATGTCTAAATTGGTACCCCCTCATGGCGGCAAGGGTCTTGTCTGCTGCCTTCTGGAAGGCAAGGCTCTTGAAGAAGAAAAAGCAAAAGCTGCTGGCTTGAAAAAGATCGAAATCTCCTCTCGCGCCAGGGGCGACCTTATCATGATGGGCATCGGTGGCTTCTCCCCCCTGAACGGCTTCATGAACAAAGCCGATTGGAAAAGCGTTTGTGAAAAAATGCTCCTTTCTGACGGCACCTTCTGGCCCGTGCCCGTCACCCTTGATGTGAGCGCCGAAGACGCCAAGGACATCAAAGGCAAGGAAGTTGCTCTCGTACGCGACGGCGAACTCATGGCTACCATGAAAGTCGAAGACGTCTACGAAATGACTGAAGCCGACAAGAAATGGGAATGCGAACTGGTCTTCAAAGGTCAGGGCCCCGACTCCGAAAAATTCTGGGATATCGCTGAAAAAGACCATCCCGGTGTGAAAATGGTCATGGCGCAGAAGCAGTTCAACATCGGCGGTCCCGTCAAAGTTCTTTCTCAGGGCGACTTCCCCGAGAAATTCAAGGGCGTCTACAAGACCCCCAAGGAACTGCGTGAAGAAATGGATAAACGCGGCTGGAAAAAAGTTGCCGCTCTCCAGCTCCGTAACCCCATGCACCGCTCTCACGAATACCTCGCCAAACTTGGCGTCGAAACCTGCGACGGCGTTGTGATCCACTCTCTCGTGGGCGCTCTGAAGCCCGGTGACATTCCGGCTGAAGTCCGCGTGAAATGCATCGACACACTCGTGGAAAAATACTTCGTGAAGGAAAACGTCATTCAGGCTGGCTATCCGCTTGACATGCGCTATGCCGGACCCCGTGAAGCCCTTCTTCACGCCACCTTCCGTCAGAACTACGGCATCAACAACCAGCTTGTCGGCCGTGACCATGCCGGTGTTGGCGACTTCTACGGCATGTTTGAAGCTCAGGAAATCTTCGACAAGATTCCCCAGCCCGAAGATCCCGGCAAACGCCTGCTCTGCGAACCCATGAAGATTGACTGGACCTTCTACTGCAAAAAGTGCGACGGCATGGCCTCCATGCGTACATGCCCCCACAGCAAGGAAGACCGCGTCATTCTCTCCGGTACAAAACTCCGCAAAATGCTTTCCGAAAAAGCTGAAGTGCCGGATCATTTTGGCCGCGAAGAAGTTCTCGTCATCCTGCGCGAGTACTATGAAGGTCTTACCGAAAAAGTCGAGATCAAAATGCAGCGTGCCGCCTCAGGTTCAACGATGTAGTTGACAGAACGGCGAATCAATTGTCTCATAAGCCCCCTGAGGTATCCCCGAAGGGGGCTTTTTATTGACCTTATTTTTTCCGGACAGAACCCTTTCTCGTTGCTGACACGTATCGTAGTATGAAGCAAAAAAAATCTATCGCCGTTCAATCGCTTCTCTGCACCCTGCTAGGCGCTGTTTTCTGCTTTTGGACCGTACAGGGAAACGACGTAAACTTTTGTCACACAGCGGGCTGCACGCTCTATCAGGATCTTCGTATTGCCGGCTTTTCACTGTGGTGGTTTGGCCTTCTTGCCTTTCTTGTCGCGACTTTCCTGACACTTCTCGCCCCCCTCTCCCTGGCCCTTGTCTTTTTGGGTATGGTCCTTTTTTGCGACCTGGGGCTTCTTCTCCTTATGTCCGTCACGGCCCCGTGCATGAACTGTCTGGGGGTCGCCATTCTTTTCGCGTTGGGCTATCAGGGGCTCTTACGCGTCTATAACCACGAAAACGGCTTGCCCAAATCCCGATCCTTCCTCCTTACGGCGTGGCTCATTCTTTTCTCCATCAATGCGGGAAACGTTCTTCGCCTTGAAGCCGGCCCCTGGCCGATGCTTGGAGAAAAAGACGCCAGTGTACACATTTTCTTCTCCCCGTCCTGCGCGCATTGCCGGGATGCCATCAGTTTTTACGGAGGAAGCGTTAATGTCGCCTTTTATCCCGTCGCAGAAAATGAAGGGGATATCTACCGCATTAAGGCCATGGAAGACCTGCTGAAAAGCGACGTTCCCATTGAAGAGGCGCTGGCAAAAAGCAGAAACGCAGAGCCATGGCCGTTCCTTGCACACTGCAGGCCGGAGAATCTCCTTCTCTCGTTCCGCCTCATCGTCAATAAGGCTCACGTTTTCAGTTCCGATTCAAAAGGGGTCCCGTTTCTTGAATTCCGGGGTGTGCCGAAACATGTGGCAAAGGAGCTGAAAAAACGCCGTATGGAAAGCCTAGAAGGGCCCGCCGCTTCAACCGTCGGGGGGGTAAATTCTGAGCTAAACGCAGCCCCCCCGCCAGCCAAAGGAAAAGAGCAGGATCTCACGGGAGACGTCCTTGATCTCTTTCAAGACGAAGCGTACGGCCAATGTAAGGAATCAACGCCCTGCCCATAATAAAAAACTGTGACGAACCATGCCCAGGAGGCAGGTGTCACAGTCTTCTTTTCATACTGGCCGCCGCGTTTCTCCCGCCTTTCCCAATGAATGCCAACGGTTTTCAACGGGAGATGTGCCTTTTGCTGCATTCGGCGGCCCGTGAATAACGGGGAACCACTATCCACCTCTTACGCTGCAAGTAAAACCATTACCCGACCTAACGGAAAAGCGGGCCATGCAACGGATCACCTTCTTTTGGAGAACAGACCCGACGTCGTTCTCATCTGCCGTACAGAAAAATATGTCTTCCAGCATGCCCATGCCTGACAACACGGCGTACGTACAAACGGCCGCCTTTCAGAAGAACGCACAGTTCATGCTCAGATAAAGAGCCCGGGCTCCTCACGGATAAGATTAGCGGCAATCATGGCGCTGTCGGGCTTGTATGTGCCGTTCTGCACCTGGATACGCAACTGCTCAACCCGCTCGCTGCGCACATCCGGAGCCGTCTGCGCTGCTTTTGCGGCTTCGGAGAGCAATCTCGCATCTTGGGATACGCTCACGCTGTCAGAGGGATTGAGTCCTTTCTCAAAAGGCCTTTCTCCGGCTTTTTCTTTGACTGTCTGGCTGCGCTCTACTTCTGAAAGCCCTTCCGCCCCGGAAAGCATCCCGTTTGTCATACCGGTTTCGGACGATATTTCAAGACCCATATTAGTTCTCCAGGCTCGAATGTTCTGCCTCATGTTCTTCGAGCATACTAGCGTCTATCTTTTCGCGTGTCACCCTAAGAAGGGAGGAACGAACAACCCGCTGTTCCTCCTCGGTAAGGGCAATGTTTCCCGAAGGCCCGGCCTTAACAATTCGAAGACGCTTGCCGGGAGGATAGGTGAAGCGCAGGGGGATGCCAACAACCCGGGACAGTTCCTTTCTGATCTCTTCAATTATGGGGTTGTCGCCGCCCGTGTAAATCAGACACTCGTAAATTTCGCGAGTGACCTTCTCCACATAGATTCTGCGCTTGATGGAAGGATCGGGATCTTCCGGACTCTGGCCGTTGGCACGACGAAGCCTCTCGCGAAAACGCGCAAGACGCCTTGCAGCAAGTAGCTGCTGCTCATAGCGCATAAGCATCATGCGCACGCGCGCTGTTGCTTCGGATACGTCGCTCATGGGAACCTCTTGTCTCTTATCGACATAGGCCAAAAAAACTTTAGAGTTTATTGGATGAAACGATATGATTTTTTAAACTGATGGCCGGCTGTGCCGGAGACAAAAGGATGATCATCAAGACGTCAGGCACGCTCTTTCGGCATAAGCCCTGTCAGTCTCGCCAATTCCAGACAAATTTCGGCCCTGTTGAGGGTGTAAAGGTGCACTCCTGGCGCTCCAGCATCAAGAAGACGGCGTATTTCATCCGCTGCAAAACGGATTCCGGCTTCTCGAACGGCTTCTGCCCCGCCCTTCTGATCGGCTTCTTCAAGAGCCAGATACAGTTTTCCGGGAATATGTGCCCCGCTCAGGGAAAGAATACGTCTAAGGCTCCCGATACTTTGTATGGTCAAAATACCGGGGATAATGGGTTGATTGCAGTTGTGTTTCCTTACGCGATCCACCATGGCCACATATTCGCGCACATCAAAAAAAAGCTGCGTTACCGCGAAATCAGCCCCCTTTGAAAGCTTTTCCGCCAGAAAATACCTGTCCGCTGCGTAGGATTCCGATTCAGGATGAGGGGTCGGATAGGCGGCAACACCTATCCCCATGGATGGGAACTCATTGCGGATAAAATGCACAAGATCACTGGCATGCCTGAAGTGCATGTTCTCTGGAACAATGGTGGTGTCCTTCGGGGGATCTCCGCGCAACGCAAGGACATTCATGACGCCAGCCTTCTCTAGGGCCTGCAAAAAGGCACGAATCCGTTCCTCCGTTGCCCCTATGCAGGTGAGATGGGCCATCGTTGTAAGCCCCATCTCACAAATTTTCGCTGTAACGGCAAGCGTCCGGTCCTGTTTTGAACCACCGGCACCATAGGTCACTGAAGCGAAAAGCGGATCAAGAGTTTTAAGTGTGCTGACGACCTCATAAAAAGGCGGAAGCTGAGCGTCTTCCGCCGGAGGAAAAAATTCCAAAGAAAGAAAAGGCGTCTTCCTTGACTCAAGAAGTGCTCCGATATGCATGGGAATATCCTTAGTAAAAAGGTGGGATGAACGGCTTCAGGCTTTTTGGATGCGTTCGCTGTATTTTCGGCGTCGACAATTCTGTCGAAAAAAACGGGACACAAGGAGCTTTGACATTCTCTAAAATTCTGCCATGATTCCAGATGAAAAGCGAGAAAAGTCGACTTTTCAAGGAGAAGATATGTGGCGTTTGACACGGGTACTCCACTCGTTGTTCGGTATCCATTCCCGTTGTACTCTTTTCTTCCTCTCCGTTCTTCTGATCTTTCCCTTAAGCACGGCAGTCATTCGCGTTGCCCACGCAAAAAGTTCCTCTTCCTCTGTCAGAACTGTCCTTGATGAAGGGCTCACTCTGCAGGAGTTTCCCTTTATGGGAAGGGAAAAAGGGCTCATTATCGTCCGCATCGATCCTTCTCTGTACCATTTTGAGCTCGTGCAGGCGCGCTTTGAGGATAAACAGCTCCGAACGGTGAAGGAATGGGCAGGCATCAAGGGTCTTGATGCGGCCATCAACGCCAGCATGTTTCAAAAGGACGGGCTCACAAGCACTGGGTACATGCGCGGGGAAAAAAAGATCAACAACCCCAAAATGCATAGGCGGTTCGGTGCTTTCTTTGTGGCACAGCCGCGAAAAAGCCGCGAAAACGAAAATCGTGCCCTGCCCTACGCCGATATTTTAGAACGTGATACGCCGAAACTCAATGACCTGCTTGGCCGCTACGGCATTGTTATCCAGAATTTCCGTCTCATCAGCGCTGAACGGAAAAACTGCTGGTCCCCCGCAGGCCCCAGGTTTACCGTCGCCTGTGTCGGAAAAGACGGGACGGGTGCCATTCTTTTTATTTTTGGGACCCTGCCGTCAACCCCGTATGAAGTTGCCGAAACCCTTTTGCGGCTTCCCCTTGACATACGGACAACCATGTATGTGGAGGGGGGGCTTGAAGCCGAACTTTTTGTCAAAGCAGGCGGGGAGGCCTCGGAACGATTTTTATCCTTTCTGCGTTTTTTCGCGGGCGTGCCCAATATTCTTGGCGCGAAAAAAAGAACTCGGCTGAACACAGATTGAGGAGCGCTACCCTTATCAGGCACTGTTTTCTTGCTTTTCACCCTCGTCTAAGCTAAAAAATATGAATGCGCCTGCGCGTGATCCCCATATGCTGCCCGCGGTCCTTCTGGCAGAATATGCCGTGTTTCATGGGAAGAGGAGAGAACGACTTCTGTGATACGGTAGGCCTTCGTAAGGAAAAGGCCAGAACAGCTCGGCACAATCTCGTTGCACGTGAAAGAGGAATGCGTGTGGACCAGGTATTTCGTTAGTAAATATCAGGGACCATGGACCGCCCTTTCCAAGGACATGGCGTGAATGTCAGGCCCCCAAAGGAGAGAAACTATGCCCAAGAAACGCGAAGTGTACAAATGTCTTGTCTGTGGCACCATCATGGAGATTCTCCACGACGGGACCGCTGTCCCCACATGCTGTGGGCAGCCTATGCAGCAGCTTGTTGAAGGCTCGGTTGACGCGGCAAAGGAAAAACATGTGCCGGTTCTCGAAAAGCAGGACGGCGGATACAAGGTCAGCGTGGGAAGCGCTGCTCATCCTATGATGGACGCCCATTACATTCAGTGGATTGAGCTCATCACCGAAAAAGGTCTGCAACGTATCGAGCTTGCTCCAGGTGATGCGCCAGAGGCTTTCTTCCCGTGTACCGAGGAAAAAGTGTGCGCCCGTGCCTACTGCAACCTGCACGGACTCTGGAAGGCCGAAAACTAAAAAGCTTCTCCGACCTTCCTTATCTCATGCTTACCCCTAACCAAGTCCCCAAGGAGGCAGCGGAACGCATATGCTGCGTACGCTGAAGAAACTATGCAAAAATATGTCTGCACCATCTGTGGCCACGTGTACGATCCTGCCGAAAACGACAATGTCGCCTTTGAAAACCTTCCCGATGATTGGGTCTGCCCTGTCTGCGGTGTAGGTAAGGATCAGTTCGAACCGGCTGACGACTAGGGTTCGACCTCATTAAAAATACCAGATAAGCTGGGGGATATTGGGATGCGGTCCCGATATTTTCCAGCTTTTATTATTGAGAAGCGCCGCTTCTTCAGAAGGCCCTGCCGGAGTTCTTACGCTTCCGGCCGAAAAGCGCTTGCTTTTCACCCACCTGTTTTGTACTTTTTCTTTTTGTGCAAGATACAACTCTTTATTACATCCAACTCTTTTTACAAAGGATGATTCATGCAGGCTGTTGAAATAAAAAAAGATATATACTGGGTCGGTGCCGTTGACTACGACCACAGGGATTTCCATGGCTATTCCACGTCCCCTGAGGGAACAACCTATAACGCCTACGTACTCAAGGACGAAAAAAACGTCCTTTTTGATACTGTGGCTGGCGAATGCGCAAAAACTCTGCTCTGCCGCCTCGCGAAGGTGCTTGAGCCAGAGAAAATTGACTATATTGTCTGCAACCACATGGAGCTCGACCATCAGGGCGCTCTTCAGGAAATAGTTGCGCGCACAAAGCCAGAAAAGATTTTTGTGTCCCAGACGGGGATGAAATCCATGGCCGGCTATTATCCAAACACGGACTGGCCCGTCGTTCCCGTCAAAAGCGGAGATAAAATCTCCGTCGGCAAACATACGATCGTCTTTCAGGAAACCCGCATGCTCCACTGGCCAGACAGTATGGTTTCCTATATTCCCGAAGAAAAACTTCTGATTTCCAACGACATCTTTGGCCAAAATATCGCCTCAAGTGCCCGCTTCGCCGATGAATACACCCAAAAGGAAGACTACGAGCACCGTATAAAGGAATACTACTACAATATCGTTCTGCCCTATTCTCCCATGGTTCTGAAAACACTACCCGTCGTGGAATCCCTTGACATCGACATGGTAGCTCCCGACCATGGCCTCATACTGCGTGGCGAGGAGGTGGGACGCATGGTGCAGCGCTACCGCACCATGGCCGAACAGAAACCGCAACGACGGGCGCTCATCTTCTACGATACCATGTGGCACTCGACAGAACGTATGGCTTACGCCGTTGCAAGCGGGCTTGAGGAATGTCAGGTTCCTACCCGGATCATGTCGGTCAAACAAAATCACCACAGCGCCGTCATGACCGAGCTTGCTGACTGCGGAGCAGTGCTCTGCGGTTCGCCAACCCACAACAATACCATCCTTCCCCTAGTCAGCGCCCAGCTGACCTACATGAAGGGGCTCAAACCTCTCAACAGAATCGGCGGAGCGTTCGGGTCCTACGGATGGTCCGGTGAATCTCCAAAATACCTCCAAGAGGCCCTGAAGGCCATGAAAATGCAACTCCCCTGCGAGCCAGTAAAATGTGCATGGCGTCCCTCGAAGGACGACCTCAAGGCCTGCCACGCACTCGGTGTCGGCGTTGCCAAGGCTCTCATCGAGGCGTGTAACGGCTAGCTGATTGCTACCATAACGGACAGGGGGGGACTTCGGTTGACGATCTCTTTCTGAAGGGAGAAAAACGGGCTTCCTCCAGTGAAGGACGTTCGAGGATAAGTTTGCGGTCATCAGGACGAGTGTCCTTTTTGGCCGCAACGGCATCCTCCCTCCCGCGTCTGCCCCGAGTGCCCTCCTTCTTTGTGTTCGCCGCGTCCGTTTTCTGGCTGACCGTAATCCAGTCTTCTCCTGCGGAGGGGCTGGCGAAAGCCGGAGAGGAATAAGAAAAGAACAAAGACGAAGCAAAAGAAAGGACGAATGCTAAAATTTTTGTGCGCATACAAGGATCCTTCAGGTCGGTAAGTTGCATGTGAAGGGCACTCAAAACCGGATGGAGCAAAGAAGGCGGTCAGGCGGGGAGGAAAATGAACCCCTGCAAAAAATGCCCAATGCTTGCAAACTCCATTGTTTTATGGCAGTATTTAATCATCCTTTGATAAGAAGATATCCCCCTCGAAGGGCTTGCCATGAAAGCAGGCCTGGTACGGGGAAAACACCTTGTGTGTAACTCACATAGTCTCAGGATGAATCGTTGTCTGTCAAGACAGAACAGTTCTATGACGCCAGTCAAGCCAGTGGAAGAACAGACTTTAGCTGTTTTGAGTCAACATTTCAACACACAATGCTCCTTGCTTTTTTAGTTTTTGTGCTCTAAATGAATCCTTTATACCCACGAGCGCAAAGATTTTAGAGTGATTGGAAATCCTTCTGGGTGCCGTTCGTAATCTCCACAACAGGAGATGAACAGCCGTCCATCAGAGAAATTTTCCTGGAGTATGAACATCCCTTCGACCATTCAAGGGGACTTTCACTCATATTTGGTAAGAGGAATTGCCGAGTAATCGGCCCGCCACAGGTCTTTCGAACGTCGAACCTCACGTGGTGGTAGTCACAGACGTCAACAAAAATATTTGAAACAGCGGCTCCCCCATTTTTCTTCCGGGGTTTTTCACGCTGATTTCGTACGTAAACTGTCCAAGGAGGACGCGCATGGCAGAGATCACCTTTAAAGGAAAAAGTTTCGAAGTCGATGAAGACGGGTTCCTGTTGCGCTTTGACGACTGGTGCCCTGAATGGCTTGAGTATGTAAAAGATTCAGAAGGTATTGCCGAGCTTACTCCTGACCATCAAAAAATCCTTGATTTTCTGCAGGATTACTACAAAAAGAACGGCATTGCCCCCATGGTTCGTATTCTTTCCAAGAATACCGGCTACAAATTGAAAGAAGTTTACGAGCTCTTCCCCTCCGGCCCTGGCAAGGGAGCCTGCAAAATGGCTGGTCTTCCCAAGCCCACAGGCTGTGTATAGACCTCGCTCTTATTTTTCAAAAAAGGCGGAAAAGCTATGCTTTTCCGCCTTTTTTGACATCCACTTCTCCAGCCGGCGCCTCTGCCAGAGTGTTGACCCCCAAAAAGCCCTCTCCTATAATACCAAAAAGTATTCAGGAGAATACGACACCCTATGAGTGATCTAAACAAACTGGACAAATTAAGTCTCGATCCGGAACCAAAAGAAGAAAAGAAGGAAGAGAAACCCACACCAAAACGCCACCCATTTCTCTCGTTCATCGGCAAGACCATTGGTTTTCTCCTTATTCTTATCTTACTGGCCATCCTTGGCGCCGGGACCTGCGCGGGACTACTCCTCTACTGGGCCTCACGCGACCTTCCTAACATCAAGCGAGTTGCCGACTACAGGCCTCCCCAGGCAACAACCGTTCTCGACCAGTCCGGCAATGTCATCGGAACGTTTGCCCACGAACGCCGGTACGTCATCCCCATCAAGGATATGAGCAAATACCTCCCGATGGCCTTTCTGGCCTCGGAGGACGATGCCTTTTACAGCCACCTCGGTGTCGACCCGATGGCAATAGCCAGGGCGGCCATTAACAACTTCCGCAAGGGCCATACGGGTGAAGGGGGGAGCACCATCACCCAGCAGCTGATAAAACAGCTTCTCCTCACCTCGGAGCGCAGTTACACACGTAAAATGAAAGAGGCCATTCTTGCCTATCAGCTGGAAAAGAACCTCTCAAAAGACGATATTCTTACCATCTATTTAAATCATATTTATCTCGGGGAACACTCCTACGGTGTCGAAGCCGCAGCCAGAACATATTTCGGAAAACACGCCAGTGACATCACCCTTGCCGAAAGCGCCGTGATAGCCGGACTCCCCAAGGCCCCCTCAAGCTACAATCCCTTCCGCCATCCGGAGGCGGCAAAAACAAGACAGCGCTACGTCCTCGGCCGTATGCGTGATCTTCGCTGGATTTCCGAAAATGAATATCAGAAGGCCATCTCCGAACCCCTTGTGTACTGGAGCATGCCGGAACGGCAGGATGGCGCTGCCAGCTGGTATCTTGAAGAAGTACGCCGCATGCTTATCGAATTCTTCACGGAGGATAATCTCAGGGCACTTGGTGTTGATACGAGAAAATACGGCGAGGACTATGTCTATGAGGCGGGCCTCACCGTCTACACGCGCATGAATCCGACCCATCAGGAAGCGGCTAGCAAAGCCGTTCGCAAGGGGCTTGAAGCCGTTGACAAACGCCAGGGATGGCGAGGTCCCATTGCACGGCTTACGAAGGTCCAGCAGGAGGAATTCCTCACAAAACACGCCTTTTCCCCCATTGACCTGGCGGGAGGAGCGTGGACCAAGGCCCTTGTGACCGCGGTCCAGGCAAAACAGGTCCAGGTGAACCTTGGGCAGGGCTATATCGGTACCATTCCGGTCTCACAGATGAGCTGGGCCAGAAAACCGAATCCGCGCGTCTCGGGATTCGGCGGAAGCTTTATCTCAGACTGTCGCAGGGTGCTCTCTGTCGGAGACCTTATCTACGTCAATATTCGGAAAGCAACTGAGAAAAACGACAAGAAGGAGAAGGGCCCTGCGGCCTTTGATCCTCAGACCATGCGGAAGGGACAAGCCGTTCAGCTCACCCTTCAGCAGGAACCCCTCGTGCAGGGGGCCCTCGTTTCCATCGAGCCGCGTAGCGGCGACGTCGTGGCACTTATTGGCGGCTATCAGTACGGAAATACCCAGTTTAACAGAGCAACTCAGGCCCGCCGTCAGCCCGGTTCAAGTTTCAAGCCCATTGTCTACTCAACTGCCCTCGACAATGGGTTCACCCCCTTTTCCGTCGTTCTTGACGGTCCGTTTGTTTATGTAAATCCCTACACACGTGAGGTATGGCGTCCCAATAACAGTGAGCACAATTACAAGGGCGAAATACCTCTTTATCTCGCCCTGGCTCTCTCACGCAACACATGTGCCGTCCGGGTAGCACAGCAGATCGGCATTGAAAACGTCATAGAACGGGCGAAACTGCTTGGCCTTGAGCCTAATTTCCCCAAGGAGCTTGCCGTAAGCCTCGGAGCAGTCGGGGTCACTCCCCTCAATATGACACAGGCCTACGCGGCTTTTGCCAATCAGGGTCTCGGAGTCCGCCCACGAATGGTTTCTCTCATCAAGGACAGTGAGGGAAAAGAGCTCTACAAGCAGGAAGTTGAACACTGGCAGGCCATAAGCCCCCAAAACGCCTTTATCATGGACACAATGCTGAAAAACGCAGTCAATACGGGAACCGGCCGGCGCGCGCGCATCGAAGGACGCTTCATCGGCGGAAAGACAGGAACATCAAATCAGGCGAGAGATGCGTGGTTCATCGGCTTTTCGCCGTATCTTGTTACCGGCGTCTACGTGGGCTATGATAAGGTTCAGCCGCTTGGTCGCACAGAGCAGGGAGGACGTACAGCCGCGCCCATATTCAAGGACTATCGGGATCAGGTGGAGGACCTCTATCCGGTAGAGGATTTCCTAAAGCCTGACAATGTCACCCTTTCGGGAAATTTCGCCTATCAAAGCGACATGCCATATGAAGGATCACGAGCGACAAGCGGCACCTTAAGCGAGGAGGTTCCCGTGAGTCCTTCAGACAGCGGTGAGGATCTGATGCGACAGATGTTTTGAGGACACGACAGCACAAATATCAACCCGAATTATGATACGACCGGGGGCAGTGTTTCTCCGGACCCAAAATTGTGGCACGCTGAGGTAAGCTGATGATAGACTGGGGTTCACTCTATGTACTGATGACGCCCAAGGGCCGACGTTACATCCGGCACCTTAAAGAGGGAGAAGACTGGCAGAGCACAGACGGCATTCTCTCAGCCGACGCCATCCATAGCAGCGATTTTGGATCCATTCTGCACACACATGTCGGGACACCCATCCTGCTGCAGGAGGCAACGCTGGCCGATCGTCTCAAGGGTCTCAAACGCCAGACACAGATCATCTACGACAAGGACATTGCGGCCATTTGCCTCACATTGGGGGCAGGACCTGGGCGCACCATTGTTGAAGCGGGGTGCGGGTCAGGCGGTCTCACTACCGCACTTTCCTTTTTCTGTGGTCCCACAGGCCGAGTCATAAGTCACGACGCGAGGGAAGAGTTTGTGGCCCTTGCACGAAGAAATCTGACATGGGCAGGTCTCGGAGAAAACGTTACAATCCACCACCACGATGTGGGAGAAGGATTTCTCGCTGAGAATGCCGATGCTCTCTTCCTTGATGTGCGTACCCCGTGGACCTATCTTGACCACGCCATCAACGCCACAAAAAACGGCGCAACGTTTGGATTTCTTCTGCCAACCGTTGATCAGGTGCGCCAACTTCTCCTCGCCATGGAGACACGTCCGTTTGCGAATATCGAGATATACGAACTTTTGAAGCGCGGATGGAAACCAGTGGCAGATCGGCTGCGCCCCATGGACCGCATGACGGCGCATACAGGCTTCCTCATCTTCGCACGGAAGCAGGAAATAAGTGAAGAGTTTCTTTCGTGGCTTCCGAAGGGAACACGGGAACGGAAGCAGGAAAGCGCCCGTCGGGAACGACTCGGTCTTGAGGACGCTGGAGATTCGGAAAGAACCAGCGGGGAAAAGGAGTGAAACATGTCGTTTTTTGACACACTGCGATATAAATTCTTCGATCAAAAAAACATAAAGCGTCTTGCCATTGAGGGAATGCACTGCGCCCATTGCAAAAAGCGGATCGAGACCATAGCGAGTGAAACGCCGGGCATTTGCTGGGCTGAAGTTGATCTGGCAGCTGGTATTCTTCGTTATGCGGAAAAAGGAACAGTTGATCTTGAATCCTTAAAACGAGCCGTAACGGAAGCCGGGTTTTCACCCCGCGACCCGGCCTGATTCCGCACCAAAATGCCTGCCCGCGCTGTCTTCCTCGATAGGGACGGCACGCTCAATCAGGACAGAGGATATGTCCACTCAAGAGAATCCTTTGTCTGGTTGCCACATGTTTTCCCTGCCCTCTCTCTCCTTGCTTCTCAGCACTTTATTCTTGTCGTTGTAAGCAATCAGTCCGGTATCGCACGGGGTTTTTACACAATGAATGAGGTAAAGACCCTTGAGGACGCACTTACGAAGGAGCTTACCAGCCAAGGGATCCCTATACACGGCTGGTATTACTGTCCGCACCACCCCGACGTCACGGGTCCCTGTTCCTGCAGAAAGCCCGCCCCTGGTCTTCTGCGCAACGCCGCAGCAGATCTGAACATTGATCTTGGAGAGTCTTGGATGGTTGGAGACAAGCTCTCCGATGTCAGGGCTGGACAAAATGCGGGTTGTCACGTGCTTAAAATGAAGGGGACGCCGGATGAGGACATTGTTTGCGTCGACGAAGGCATCCCCGTCTGCAGGGATCTTCTTCAGGCGGCGCAGATCATTACAAGGTTTTAGGTTCTCAGGAACGGCAGGTGAAAAAAAAGACCATTCAGAAAAACTTGTTTCTGAATGGTAATGACGAATTCCTGCGACAGGGCCATCTGCCCTGCCGAATCCGGCGCACACGAGGAACGCGGATACGAAGGGGATCAGCCTCAGAAGAAACTTTTTCCGGGCAGGGTCACAGAGCCTATTGCGGTTCCCCGATCCACCCTTCAAGGGCTTCGACGATCTTCCGCGCCTGGTCGGCGCTGGAGATCACAAATTTCGATTTCTGCCGATATTCGCCACCCGATTTCTGGTAACGACGAATAACATATTTATCTGGACCAAAATCACCCGACTGCGGACGCCACTCCTGAAAACGGAACAGCACGGTAGCCCATGCTCCCTTGCTAAGAACGCATTTATCAAGCTCTTTAACAAGAAGCTGACCGTTTTCCTCATACTCCACAGTCAGATCTTCGACACGCTCGTTCACGTCTTCCACGCTCCCCTAGCCGGCATAATCGGCTAGAATACCCTTCGTGCTCTCAGGAAGATCCAAAGGATGGACTTCAAACGTCTCCATCGTCGGCCCGAACTTGCCGCTTTCCGTGTAGGCCGCGGTGGATACCGCCATAATGCGCTCTGGACTATTCAGCTCCAGCCCGTGAGCCATCTTGGTTCCTAAGTCGTGCAGAAGAAGATCACTACCCTTAACGCTGGGAACAGTAAGATTATTTTCCATAGTTCATTCCCCCCTCGCCCTGAACCTACCTTTTCTTCCCTTCCTTGACAAGTTTTCACGCCGAAGAAAGCACGGAAAAGGACGTCACTCATTTTCTCTGCGCCCGACGAAAAACTCCTTAAGTATTGTCTGACAGGAGTCCGCGAGCACACCCCCCATGTGCCAGGGCGCACTGGCAGGGGCACAGGGGGGATCAAAATATTCGGCGGCAGAAGATACCGCACCGCACAGACGGTCATAGGCTCCAAAAACAAGTCCCGAGAGCCTTGCCTGGAGAATGGCTGAGGCGCACATTGCACACGGTTCCAGGGTGACAACCATGATACGGCCAGGAAGGCGGTAGTTGGCAAGACGCCTGCACGCCATTCGCAGCGCATTGATTTCCGCGTGCGCAGTCGTGTCGCAGTCTGTCCTGGGGGTGTTGTGTCCACGGCCCAAGATCTGCCCTGAAACGTCAACCAGTACGGCCCCCACCGGAACCTCAAAAGAATCAAAGGCCTTTTGGGCCTCCTGTAGGGCTAGTTCCATAAGTCCTTCCCACGTCCAGCCAGACGGCGGACACGGAAGAGGCCCATGGGCTTCAAAGGATCTGAAACGCCTAGAGAATAATGCGCTTGCAGATGTTGTCACGCACTTCCTCGGGAGTATCACAAAAAGAAATCAGCCGGTCCACTTCATCATTTTCTATGTAGCCGCCGGCAACCATGGAGTCCTTAAGCCATTGGACATAGCCCTTCCAGTAGTTGCTGTCAAAAAGAATAATGGGAAATGGACGGATCCGTTTGGTCTGGGCAAGCACGAAAGCCTCGGCAAGCTCGTCTACCGTACCCATGCCTCCTGGCATAACGACATAGGCCATCGAGTACTTCACAAACATGAACTTGCGCAAAAAGAAATAACGGAAATTACAGCGGGTACGCACATATTCATTGCAACCCTGCTCATGAGGAAGAAAAATATGCAGTCCGACCGATTCCGTCCCGGCATCGCAGGCCCCCTTGTTGGCCGCCTCCATAATCCCTGGTCCGCCGCCCGTGATAATGCCAAGCCCCTCTTCCCCCAAAAGACGCGCTGTATTCTCAGCGTCGGCATAGGGTTTTGTTCCCGGCTTAACACGAGCCGACCCAAAAATGGAAACACAACTGCGGGTCAGGCTGTTGAGCGTGTCCAGGGCCTGAACCATTTCCCCCATAATCCTGATCGTACGCCAGGACTCCGTAGTGAAACTAGCGAGATCATCCACCATATTCTGCTGTTTTTCTGGCATAAGGACTCCAATTGTATTGCACAGCAAACGGATGCTGTACATGCTACGGGTTAAAAGAGTGAATGTTCTCCCAGGCACTGCAGGCTTCGGAAATAAAACGCTTCCCTTCAGATGGGGAGAAAAAACGCGCCTCCTTCCGGCCACGGAACCAAGTGTTCTGCCTCTTTGCGTAGGCTCGAGTGTTTTTAATCCAGAGGGTCAAGGCATCTTCAAAGGTAAGGGTACCCCGTGCACAGGCAAGAAGCTCGGCGCAGCCTATAGAACTGAACCCGGGAAGGGAGGGATCAGGCGCTCGAGCAAAAGCCCTCTTCATTTCATCAAGGGCTCCCTCTTTCATCATGCACTCAATGCGCGCCTCTATGCGCGGCATAAGCCAGTCAAGGGAGGCTTGTATCACAAACAGGGGACCGGAGACTGGAGACGCCGTTCCCTCCTTGTGCCAATCGGAAAGGGTGCGTCCTGTTTGTTCAAGCACTTCAAGGGCGCGCACTATCCTCTGTCTGTCATGGGGATGGATCTTCGCGGCGTACTCGGGATCCTTGCTGCAAAGTTCATTATGGAGCGCTGCAAGCCCCTCCCTTCCGACACGGTCTTCAATGCGTGCACGCACGTCTCTGTCCGTTGGAGGAATAGGCGCTATGCCGTGAAGAAGAGTCTGAAAATACATTCCTGTTCCCCCGCAAAGCAGGGGAACATGACCACGGGACAGAACTTCGATAATCTTGGCCAGGGCCATATCCCGCCATTCACCAGCACTTATCTGGGTGTCCGAGGATAAAATCCCGTAGAGGTGGTGAGGACAAACCGCACGCTCCTCTGGTGTAGGCTGAGCTGATATGAGGGGGAAATCGGCATATACCTGCCGTGAATCAGCGTTGATGACCTCCACGGGAAGCTCAGTGGCAAGAGCCAGGGCAAGAGAGGTTTTTCCAGAAGCCGTCGGGCCAGCAAGACAAAGGACCGGATAGACGTCAGCAGCGGTTTGCATGGCGGAGCTGGTCGACATCAGGAATAACGGAATCTGCAGCCCGATTCTCCTTTTTGCATTCTGACCTGAGTCTGTCTTCAAGGGCAGCGGCAACGCAGTCCGGCACAAGGCCCCTGACCGAGCCTCCCTGACTTGCGGCGCTTTTGATGATCGTTGAACTGATATAAAGCCATTTGTAGTCTGTCATCAAAAATACCGTCTGCAAATTCTGCTGCAGTCTCCGGTTCATAAGCGCAAGCTGAAATTCATACTCGAAATCACTGACGGCACGGAGTCCCCGAAGAATGGCACAGGCGCCCCTGCGTAACGCGAAGTCGACGGTGAGGCCACTGTAGGACTCAACGCTTACTCGTTTTTCGTTCTGCAAAGCCTCCTTTGCAAGGAGGACCCGTTCCTCAAGACTGAACAAAGTATTCTTTGAGGTGTCCTTTGCAACGGCGACGATAACGTCGTCAAAGACATCAAGAGCCCGGGTGATCAGACTCAAATGCCCGTTGGTAATGGGATCGAAGGTCCCTGGATAAAGAGCCGTTCTCATAGTGTTTTTCATGCTCCGTCAAGACATTCCCGAAGAAAGTGGGGAGAGGTGCTGCCCATAATGCAAAAGGAGAACTCTGGTTTGGCCGAAAAGGCGTTCGGCTTCGAGCTGAAAAGTATCCGGAATCGCCAGGGGGAGGTCGTGCTCCAGCTCGCACACAAGATAGGCACCCGGAGTTAGCCAGCCATTTCCGGAGAGAAGAGGCAGGGCCTTTTGCGTGTATTCCTGTCTATAGGGAGGATCGAGGAAGGCAAGTCCGAAGCCCGCGTGCGTTCCCTGGCGGAGTACGCGAATTGCGTCTTCAGAAGCAATCCTGATGCAGTCCGAAATACCGAGAATCTCGGCATTTTTCCGAATGCAGGCCTGAATCTTGGGTGATGATTCGATAAGAAGGGCTTCTGAGGCTCCACGGCTCAAGGCCTCAAAGGAGAGGCTGCCGCTCCCGGCAAAGACATCAACGACCCGCAAGCCATCCCACTCAAGCCCGCGCGCTTCAAGCATGGAAAAGATCGCTTCCCGTGTCCGTCCCATGGCAGGTCGGCACCCTCGGCCCTCAGGACTTTTCAGAACACGGCTTCGAAAGCGTCCAGCTATAATCCGCATCGCCCATAGCTCCTATGTCCGCAAGACGCTTAAAGACGCGCAAGCAGACGCGTTAGGGAGTATTCCATCTTTCCAAGCTGGTCTTCGAGCTCCTTCTGGTCAACCCAGGGTTTGTGTTCGATATCCTTCAGCTGAGTTCTGAACATGCTCCACTTCCTTTCCACCTCATCAGCCAAAAAGGTCCAGTTGACACGCGGGTAGGCCTCTGCCTGATGAAGGACCGTCCCGGCAATGGTTGAACCGACAAGCGTGATTTCCTCAAGATAATCCGGTCGCTCGGGAGTCAGGCCGAAACGAGCCTGTATCTCTCCGGCAAGCGTGTCCTGAGCTTTTGCCTCGCCGTGGACGAGCACCACATGCGCATCGTGTTTAGCCAAAGGCTTCAGCCAGTCAAGAAGCTGACTCTGCCCCGCATGCCCCGAAAAGCCATTGATCGTAAAAATGCGAGCAGCCACATTCACTTCCTCGCCAAAGAGGGTGATCTTCTGTGCCTGTTCGACAAGCTTGCGTCCGATTGTTCCGACAGCCTGATAGCCGACGAAGACAATACTGGCTCCCGGTCTCCAAAGATTGTGACGCAGGTGGTGCTTGATGCGGCCGGCATTGCACATGCCAGAAGCGGAAATAACAATAGCACTGCCGGACGTTGAGTTAATCGCCTTCGATTCATCTGCGCTCAGGGTGTAGTGCAGATTCGGCAAGGCAAAGATGTCGTCCCCGCTTCCGAGAAGGGCCCTCGTTTCCTCATCAAAAAGATCCCGATAGCGCGAGAAGATTTCCGAGGCCCGGATGGCGAGGGGACTGTCCACATAAATCGGCAGATCGTGGGGCAGAAGTCCCTCATGATCAATATGGTGAAGACAACAGAGAATTTCCTGAGTGCGTTCAACCGCAAAAGCTGGAATAATAATTTTTTCCTTACGGCTGTAGCTGTATTCAATAGCCTCAGCGAGCTCGTGCACGCTGGTTGCTTCGTTTTTATGGTCACGATCGCCGTAGGTTGACTCAAGAAAAATATAGTCGGCGGCGGGTGGAGTTTCCGGTTCGCGAACAATGAGCGACTGGGGACGGCCGATATCACCAGAAAAAAGAAGCGTTGTTTTTCTGCCGTCTTCCGTAATTTCAAGGAGAAGGGAACCAGAACCGAGAATATGACCGGCATTGTAAAAGGTAGCTTTTAGTCCAGGAATCGGCGAAACAGGCTGATGGTAGTCAACCGGTTTGAATAGCGGGTCCACCTTTGCCGCATCCTCAATGGTGTAAATGGGGGCAGGTGGTTCCCCTAGACCACGACGTTTGTATTTCTTTAGCTCATTCTCAGCTTCCATTTCCTGAATGTGGGCACTATCAAGAAGCATAAGACGCAAAAGCTCACACGTAGCAGGTGTACAGAAAACGGGCTTGTCAAAGCCATATTTGGCCATGAGAGGCAGAAGGCCCGAATGATCAATATGCGCATGCGTCACAAAGATAAAATCAAGATCTGTAGGCCTGTAGGGTTTTACCTCATGATTACGTTCCTCTATGGCCTTGTTGCCTTGATGCATACCGCAGTCGACGGCAAAGCGGTGGCCTAGGGCCTCGATAACATAACAAGACCCGGTCACTGTCCGCGCTGCGCCGAGAAATTGAATTTTCATAGGTTTTGTACAAGAGACTTATCTCTTCCTGAAATTCAACGGGAAAAGAGTCCTCTTAACTCCTGCTGTGTTAAAGAATTTGAAAAGGGGCTGGGCAGTAAAGACAGGCATGACACAAAGACGCCCCGTGGTGAAAAGACGCAAAGAAACAGAACATCCATCAGAAATGATTCTCACTGCCGAGCCAGACCGGGCGACTGGCAAAAATAGAGCGTTCTTTCCATTATATATACCATAAAACCCGAGCCTTCTCAATCCACGGCCACTGGGGAACATACGGTGAAAAAACATGGCGGCCCGTGTCGAGGATTTCTGCCACCCATTCGGCAAAGAGTCGGCAGTTTCGTACGTCCGGGGAAGAAATGAACATCGAGACAAGTGCAAAAATTCACAGACGCCCTTGACGAAGACATACAGGAACGGTAGATTTCGGTAGAGAACATAGACTCCGCATGAGGAGAGCTTCTGAGAAAAGCCTGCCTTCCGCTCCTGCATCGCTCGAAAAGAGCCTGGTGGCACGCTTTTTTGCTACGTTTTACACACGGGAACAGTGAGCCCGTCGTCTGGGTCCGCCTCTCCTGAAGACAGAAACGCCGGCCGCCAGGCCAGCTCCGTTATATTTTCCTTTCTCCGGCATTGTGCCTGGGAAGGGCTTTTGGAGACCGTCTGAAAAGGACACCGTTAAGGACATTGAAAGGACATCGTATGAGGAACCGCACAAAAATGCTTCTGCTGACGGCAATTGCTCTTGTCGGCGCGGCATGTCTCATGTTCCGGGAGCCGGAAGGTATCAGCGCCGCGCACGCCCCGGAACTGACAGACAGTGGCGCGCAGCCGGCAATGGTGCTTTTTCCAGTCAGCGATAAACCCTCACGTGGGGTTAGCGGCATGAAACCAGTGGTATTTAACCACAAGCTTCATGAAGGAAAAGTACAGGAATGCGAATCCTGTCACCACACAGGGGATCCGGTCCCCTGCACAACGTGTCATACTGTAGAGGGCAAGGCGGAAGGAAACTTCGTCACTCTCGAACGGGCCATGCACGCTAGCAACATCGCCCCGCGCAAGGACGGACGTACGCCGCAGAGCTGCGTAAGCTGCCACAGAAAGGTTTATACGGAGCGACTTGAATGCGCCGGCTGCCACAGCATTGTGAAGCCAACGGAAAACGACGACTGGTGTGCCGTTTGCCACGCTGACCTCCCCTCTCTGACTCGCGAACAGTGGCAAGCAGGTATTCAGGGTAAGCTTTCTCCGGCTGAAAACGTCGCCATCGCTTCGAGCACCATCGCCTCAAAGAAGCCTCACGAGTACCTTGAAGGTTCACGCACGCGCTACAGAGTTACGCTCGACACCCTGAAAGACAAGTACGAGGCAAACGTCTTCAACCACGCCCGTCATATCGTCTCACTGCAGCGTAAGATAGCCAATGATCCTCTGGCCAATGCGTTCCACTCTTCGTCCTCCATCCTTTGCCAGACATGTCACCATCACGAGCCGGCAACGACACAGCCGTCAAAATGCGTGAGTTGCCACACACCGACCATTGACAGGGCCCATCCCGAACGGCCTTCGTTGAAGGCGGCCTACCATCTTCAGTGCATGGGTTGCCATGACGGTATGGAAGTGAAGCGTCCTCGCAACACAGACTGCACCGGATGCCACAGGCTTCGTACAGTGCAGCAGGAGGAAACGAAATGAACCGCAGAAAATTTCTGACCATGCTCGGGAGTGCGGGTGTCGTTTCGGCTCTTGCCTCAACAACAGCCCCAAAAGAAGCCAAGGCTTCTCATATTTTCCCATACTATCCTGAAAGCTATGGCGTTTTGCACGACACAACACGTTGCGTCGGCTGCAGAAGCTGCGAGCAGGCATGTAATGAAGTAAACTCCCTCCCGAAGCCCAATAAGCCCTTCGACGATCTGAGTGTCTGCAACACCAAGCGCCGCACCTCGGCCACCGAATGGACGGTCGTTAACAAATACAAAATGAACGGGAAGGACGTATTCCGTAAACTGCAGTGCTTCCACTGTCAGGACCCGGCCTGCGCCTCAGCCTGTTTTGCAAAGTGCTTCCAAAAGCAACCCGACGGCAGCGTGACCTATGACGGAACACAGTGCGTGGGTTGCCGTTACTGCATGATCGCCTGCCCCTTCTATGTCCCTGGGTTTGAGTACAATGAGGCGTGGGATCCGCTCGTTAAGAAGTGCACCTTCTGCAAACCTCGTCTTGACAAAGGACAGCTTCCCGGTTGCGTCGAAGCATGTCCCATGGACGCGCTTACCTTCGGTCGCAGAACGGATCTTATCAAGGCCGCCCGGAAAAGAATTACCGAGAATCCGGATAAGTATCTTGATTATATCTACGGTGAACACGACGCCGGCGGTACTGCTTGGATGGTTCTTGCCCCTGCAAACCCCAAAGGTCCCAAAGTTCCTCCGGAAAATCCTGTTTTGGCCGGTCCTGAGATGAAACAGCTTGGTCTGGACACCCACCTCGGCAACCAGCCCATGGGTGAACTCACCTACGGCGCCCTTGGCACAGTGCCCATGATCGTGGCCTTCTGGCCCGTCCTCTTCGGCGGAGCCTACGCCATGACCAAACGTCGCGAAGCCATGCACAAAGAAGAACAGGAAAAGACCGTCCGTCAGGCCAGAGAAGATGTGGCGAAAGCCGTCGACGCGGTTGTTCGCACGATTCAGGAAACCGAAGGCGAAGGCGCTGCCGACCGAGCGCGCAAGGCTATGGCAGAAGCCCTGAAGGCCCGTGGAGAGGCTGGAAAACACGGGGAGGGTGCGTAAGATGGAAAATCACAGCATTGTCATTCCCACCAGGGAAAAGATGTTCAATATGGGGCCGCTGTTGAAACCGACCCCTGGCAATATCATTACATGGATTATCCTGGCCGTCGGCCTTATTATAACCATTATCCGCTTTACACAGGGCATTGGCTCCGTTGCCAATCTTGATGACAATCAGCCTTGGGGAATGTGGATTGGCTTTGACCTGCTCTGCGGCGTCTGCCTTGCAGCCGGTGGCTACTTCACAACCGTTGCATGCTACGTCATGGGCATGAAACACTTCCACTCCGCGGCTCGACCGGCTGTTCTTACGGCCTTCCTCGGCTACCTTTTTGTGGTTGTGGCCCTTCTTTACGACCTTGGTCATCCACTCCGTCTGCCCTATATGTTCTTCTTCCCGGGCACGACATCGGTTCTTTTTGAAGTTGGTCTTTGTGTGGCAACCTACCTGACGGTCCTCTTTGTGGAATTCTCGGTTGCGCCTGCCGAATGGCTTTCCAACCGTTTTCCGATCGTCCTCAAGTGGCGCACATTTGTAAACAAGATCAACATTCTTCTGACCATATTTGGCATGACGCTTTCAACCCTTCATCAGTCCTCTCTGGGTTCGCTCTATCTTATCTGCCCCGGAAAGCTGCATCCGCTCTGGTACTCACCGTTCCTGCCCATGTTCTTCTTCGTAAGTTCCATGGTGGCTGGTGCGTCCATGGTTGTGATGGAGGGCTTCTTTGCCCATAAGGGTGCCCACGCCTACATGGATTCCACACACCTCCGCGAAAGTGACTCTGTTGTGCTGAGTTTCTCCAAGGCGGCATCCTTCATCCTTATGGCCTACTTCATGCTGAAATTCATCGACATGCTGGTTCAGGCCAACACGGGCTACCTCTTCAGCGGCTACGGCGCCTGGTGGCTTGTTGAAATGTTTGGCTTTGTCCTGCTTCCTGCACTTCTGTACGCCAAGGGTTCTCGTGATGGTAATGTCCGTCTTTGCCAATACGCTTCCATGAATGCAGTGGCAGGTATTGTCTTGAACCGCTTTAACATTTCCATGATCGCGTTCAACTATCAGCTGCCCTCAGCTGAACGTTATTTCCCGAGCATCTGGGAAATTCTGATCTCGGTTTTTGTGGTAACCATGATTGTGACGGCATACCGTTTCATAGTCTATCACATGCCGATTCTCTATGAACACCCCAATTTTAAAGATGCCCATCACTAGGCCGGAGGGAAGATATGGATTTTAACATCTTCTACGATTACTTTCTCTTCACGAAGAGTTGGGCTTACATAATGATGTTCTTTACTCTGCCCTATTATGTGTTCTACTGGAACACGGCTCTTTATCCCTACAAGAAAAAAGAGAATAATACGCCAGGGAAGTAGAACTAAACCCAATGTACATGAGGAAGGGGGAGTTCATAAGGAACTCCCCCTTCCCTCTCTGGAGCCACAAACAATGTGCCTAGCTATCCCCGCCAAGATTGAAGAACTTCTTCCTGACGCCATGGCGCGTGTTCGGGTAGGAAACAGCGAAACCTATCTCACCACATCTCTCATGCTTCTGCCAGAGAAGGCAGAGGTGGGCGACTTCGTGATTGTACACGCCGGCTTTGCCCTACAGAAAGTTCCACACGACGAAGCACAGGTAACGCTTGCGGCGCTTAAGGAATTCACTGACGCCGCAGCCACATAAACGTGTGAGCATTCGCCACATAATACAAACCATACGTGTCCTGTACGGATTGAGAGATCTTCGAAGGTGGTTGTCTCACCCATGAACATTCCCACTGAATCCCCGCTCCATCAACATCTCTCGAACAGAATCTCTTTCGATGGCGGGAGTGACACGAGAACACGCTGATAGAGCCGCTTCCTCGAACCGAAAACCTGTCAAAATACACCGTTTCCTCACAAATTTGTTTCTTTGAGCTGCTCCCCGTACTAATCAGCCCCTCGCCCGGCCTGGCAGGACACGTCTGCCACTTCTTCCCACCGGCTTGCAACATTCGTTCATCCCGCGGTATGTAAAGCTGCTCTCTCCATGCAAGGGAAGAAACCGTTTTCACCTTACCTTGAAGCAGGCGTCCCAAACCAAGCCGCTTATTGAAAAGCCTCAATCCTGCATGAGGAGGAGATCGGCCACCTCGGATATTGCTCCTGGCCCGCTCATTCCTTCTCAGGCGCAATGTCCCCGCTTGGGGAGAGATACTGGTGTTTGCATTTTTCTCCTGAATTCGGATAAAAGGAGTTTCCGGGTTTTACAGCCAACACAAAAGAGATCATTCATTACTCACGACACTCTTCCTCTTCGCCTGCGGCAGGAATGCCCCTCTTCCTGATTCTGTCAGTCCGCTTGTCTGGTCACTTTTCGTTTCTTCCCGGAAGGCTCTTCCGAGACGGGCTTCCATCTCTCAGTATTCCTCAGAAATAAGAAAGGTTCCAAATGCGTGATATAAAACAAACGCCTCCCTGTACCTCTCGCGCAGGAACGAACGAAGATGGTACGACATACGTTCTCTGTAAGTGATATTCGGTCGCCCGGAAAAAAACTTCCCCACGAAACCGCCGAGTCCCTTCGGCAGATGAGGCACGCATAACCCACTGTCTCTGATGCCAAGCGTAAACGGGATAGATAGTCTATTCCCGCCTTGTGGGATATTCCTGTGGCTCTTTTGTAGCCTGCACACTCTTATTTCAAGGATAACACAGTATGCCAGACTTGCTTTCCGCGCTTAAAAGCGCCGATATACCGGTCATTACCGGTGTTTTTTCCCTGTTGGGGGCACTTGTGTACTCCCTTATTCAGTTCGGACGGCGGGGTAGATAAAATATGGTTATCGTCGATATTCTGATCTGGGTCGCGTATATTGCCGTCTTTATTTGGCTGTTCCGGAAGGGAAGCGGGCACGACGTCATGCTCTCCGGGAAGGTTGGTTTTGGCATTCAGGCATTTGCATTTGTAGCCACCTACATTTCTGCCGTCGCCCTCGTGGGCTTCGGCGGTCTGGCATACAAGTACGGCATGCAGATGCTGCTCATTGCAGCAGGAAATGTCTGGCTAGGGACCTGGATTGTTTACCGCTATCTCGCCTGGCCCACTCGTCTCTGCCAGCGAAATCTCGGGGCCCGTACCCCAGTGCAGCTTTTGGCCAAAGGACATAGAAGTCCCCTGCTCGGACGCTGTCTGGCGCTGATCTTTGCCGTTTTCCTCGGCGTCTACGCCTCCGCCGTCATCAAGGGTGCCGCGCTGCTGCTTGAACAGATCTTGCCCGTTCCCGCGGACATTCTTGTATGGGCCGTGGCGCTGCTTGTGGGACTTGCTGTCTTTGTGGGCGGACTCAGGGGCGTCTTATACACAGAGGCCATGCAGGGATTTGTCATGCTCATCGGAATCACCATGCTCATCTTTGCCGTTTTTGACAAAGTAGGCGGTCCTGTTTCAGGCATGCTCCAACTGGCAGCCCTTCCACCCACACAATCCGCGAATACAGGTTTCGTCAGTCTGGCAGCAGGCGGTGAAGGCTGGTTCATCATATCACTCGTTATTGTCACCTCCGTTGCCGTATGGGCTCAACCACAGATGATCCAGCGCCACTTTGCACTGGCTTCCGCACACCAGGTGGAGCGTATCACTCCATTGGCAATGTTTGTTCTAACGGTTCTCGTTGGCGGAGCCTACTATGTGGCCTCACTTGGACGTCTCTTCCTTCCGCCCATTTCGTCTCCCGACGCCGTCATGCCGACCATGGTCAAGATGCTGCTCCCCGATGTCGGCCTCCAGCTCTTTGTCCTTGCCATCGCGTCGGCCTCCCTCTCGACTGCCACCGCCATCTTTCACATCGCGGTCAGTGCCGTGGCCGAGGATCTGCCCGGATCCAAGGCAACACGACCCAGGTGGCTGTGCGGCATACTGTTCATAGTCCTGCTCAGCGCAGGCTGTGCACAAATCAAGGGCCAAATTATTGCCATGCTCTGCGCCACAAGTTGGAGCGTCGTGGGATCGGCTGTTCTGGTGTGTTATGTAGCCCTGGTACGCTTCGGTCGCCGCAGTGCCCGTGCCGCCTGGACGAGTTTTATTCTTGGCTTTGGCAGCTGTCTTTTATGGTACCTGATGACGGACCGAAATTTTGCCGTTCTTCCTATGCCCTGGCCCTCCCTCGGCAAGATTCCTCCGTTTTTCGTAGGCTTCGGCTGTTCCCTTCTCGGATGGTGCCTGGGCTGGCTGGCTGATCCCGGGGCACGCAGGAATTCTCATTTCTGGTTGGATGCTCCCAGCGAAAACCATTAAGATCTCTCAGCACTGAAACGGCATCACGCCCTCACGAGACATCGCATCACGCCAACGGCCCGAATCGAAGAACCCGATTCGGGCCGTTCACATTCACTAGGAATTACTCTCCGACTAACCCATCCGGAAAGAAGTCAGAGCCATCACGCAGCGAGAGACGTCAACGAAGGCATAGAGGCCATATTACAATCACGTATTACAAACATGATAAAAATATTTTTCAATATCACACCCGCCATATAGTATTCTTTAGAAAATAAAATAATAAAACTGTAATTTTCTTCTATCAATTCTGTATTCAAACAAGTCATTGCTGGCATTTGATATCCATAATACAGAATTGTATACCTCGTATATTAAAAAATTATTCTCCATATCCTTTCTTATTTCCAAAAATGTATACAGCGATGGCGATTAAGAAAGGAAAAAGTCCTCCAGCGGACCATGGACCCGCGAGTTGACACTGAACACGAGCTGGGCTAAGTTGCAAAAATGTCCTTCGATGTACCTTATATTCTGCAAACCATTCTCGGCGGAACGACTCTTTTCGCTGCCCAGCCCTTTACCTGACGAGAGGCCAGGCAGGGGCAGGTAGTCCTTTTCGAGAATTTGCGAAGATAAGCAAGTCCGTCGTCATCTTCCCCTGTCTAATAACGTGCAGTTCTGCACGTTTTTTTGTTTTTGCTTCCATACAAAAGCAACACCGACACCAGGGGATCCATATGCCACATCAACCGTCTGAAACCGCATCAGACGCAGGTTCAGCTTCTGTTCTCGCCATTACAGGTGTAGAGAAAACCTTTCTCACAAGCAGGGGAGAACGTCTAAAAGCTCTTGAAACGACCAATCTTGAGCTCAAAGTCAACGAGTTCGTTTGTGTCGTCGGCCCCAGCGGATGCGGAAAATCCACGCTGCTGCGCATGACTGCCGGCCTTGAATCCTGCGAGACTGGCTCAATCAGCTTCATGGGGACACCTGTTGTTCGCCCCCGCCGAGAAATCGGCATGGTTTTCCAGGAATATTCCCTCCTGCCCTGGCGCAGTGTCCTTGATAATGTGGCAATGGGACCTGAATTTGCCGGGGGTAGCAGGGCCGACTGTGTGCGGGCAGCCGAAGAGTTTCTGCAGCTCGTCGGACTTTCAGAATTTGCACAGAGCTATCCCCACGAGCTCTCGGGCGGAATGCGGCAGCGGGTTGCCATAGCCCGCGCGTTGGCAAACAGGCCGGAGTTGCTCCTCATGGACGAACCATTCGGAGCCCTTGACGCACATACCCGAATCCTCCTCCAACGTGAACTCCTCAAGATCTGCCAAAAACACGCCACAACCATTCTCTTCGTCACCCACAGCGTCGATGAGGCCGTCTACCTTGCAGACCGCATCGTAGTTATGAGCCCGAGGCCCGGAAGAATCAAAAGGATTCTTTCCGTTGATCTTCCACACCCGCGAAGCCGGGGGGATGCCAGATACGCGGCCCTCTCACAACACATACTGGAGCTTCTCGAATCATGAAAAGCTCCGTGCTCTCCTTTTTCCTTCCGGCACTTGTCCCGGCAGCCGTGGTTGGAGCTTGGATCTACTGGGCTCCCGTCATCGACAACGAACTCCTCCTGCCGTCTCCCTCAAGCGTGGCCGCCATTCTTGTACATCCGGCCGAACCCCTGCTCGCCATGGGATCTGTTGCCGTGAACATGCTCATGAGTTTTGCCAGAGTCGCTGTGGGCTTCACCGTTGGGACGATTCTTGGCATTGTTGCCGGTCTCGTCATGGGACGATTCAAGCTTGCGGACCGTATTCTCGGGCCCTTCCTCGAACTCTTCCGTCCAATTCCATCGCTTGCGTGGGTTCCCCTCCTCCTTGCCTGGTTCGGCATGGCCAGCGTCGCGGGACTTCTCGGAATAGATTCGGGACCCGTTTACCCCTATCTCGACAACCTTAAACTCTCCATGCTGTTCATCCTGATTCTCGGAGGTTTTTTTCCCACGTTTACCGGCACCTACCAGGGAGTTCGTTCTGTTCCACGAACCCTCGTCGAGTCATCCAGAGTTCTTGGCGCATCCGAATCCGACATCTTTTTCAAGGTGCTGCTTCCTGGTTCAGCGCCAGGAATTTTCAACGGCATACGCATCGGCATCACCCTGGACTGGTGCCACCTTGTAGCGGCTGAAATGCTTCCCGGAGCATCCAGCGGCATGGGCTATCTGATCTTTGATGCGCAGATGCTCGGACGTATGGACATCGTTATTGCAGGAATGATTCTCATTGGGGCCACGGGGGCACTTCTCGACTACGGGTGCAGAGTGTTTGAACGAAAAAAACTCGGATGGAGCAGGGAGGTGCGCTAAGATGAAAACTTCCCCCGGAACCTTTGCGGCTTCCTTTCTGGCTCCCCTGTGTCTGCCCGCGCTCCTGCTCATCGTATGGAGCATGGCGGCCAGAGAGATCAATACGCCTGTTATTCTCCCTGCCCCGGGAAGCGTCTTCGATCTCCTCGGTCATCCGCTTAACGATGTCATCGCAATGGGTTCCCTTCCTTGGAACATCGCCTTCAGTCTGACACGTGTGCTCATAGGTTTCAGCCTGGCAATTCTCGCCGGTGTGCCCCTCGGTATCCTCATGGGCTACAGCACTACCGCCGACCGTCTTTTCACAGGGATCGTATCCTTGCTGCGCGCGATTCCGCCCCTTGCATGGGTGCCGGTGGTGCTTGGCTGGTGCGGACTTGCCAGTCTGGAAACATTCTTTCGCCTTCCGGTGGGCCCTCTCTATCAGTTTTTACACAATATAAAGTGGTCCATGATCTGCATTATCTTCATAGGGGGCATCTACCCGGTGCTCACAAGTGCCATGCACGGAGTACGGCAGATACCACTGACGCTCGTTGAATCCGCACTGATGCTCGGTGCGGGAAAGCGTGATGTCTTTTTCAAGGTGTTTCTTCCGGCATCAGTGCCGTCTATTGTCAGCGGGATGCGCATTGCCCTTGGCATGTCCTGGATGTGCGTTGTGGCGGCAGAAATGATGCCGGGCACACCGCTGGGGCTCGGCTGCATGATTATGCAGGCTTTTTCCATAGGTAAAACCGACGTGGTCATTGCGGGCATGATCTGTATCGGCGCAATCAGTTCCCTCATGGACTGGATATTCCGACGTTTTGAGGCGCGCTTTCTGTTCTGGAGAAAAGACGTTCGCTGATATTCCACTGATGCACCCCGGCAAAGCCTGCGCAGGACATATTCTCACCATCAACCTACAGGAGTTTTCCCAATGTTGAAATTCCTAGCAAAACCGCTTGCAGCGGCACTGCTCTTTCTTCTTTCCTCCATGTCGGCCTCGGCGGCTGATCTGCCAGTCATCCGCTTGGGGACGACCTTCATTCTCAACAACACATCCATCCTTGTTGCCATGAAAAAAGGTGACACCTATGTGCAGGACGGCTACTCCCTGCACGAAATCATCTACAAGGAAAAATATGAACTAAGAAAGGACGGCAAAGGAATAGCCGTTCTTGACTTCGTTTATGGCAAGGGTGGAGCGGATGTGGCCATGGCCATGAGCCAGAATAACGCCGACATGGGGGTATTCTCATTGTGCGCTGCGCTTTCCGCCCAGGACAAGGGGGTAAAAATTAAAATTGTCTCACCGTTTATCCTGGCCGTAGGCGCTCTCACCGTCCACAAGGACATACCTGCCAAGAACCTCGATGAGTTTGTCGACTACATCAGGAAATCCGGAAAACCTGTCAAAATCGGCTACCACAGCCCTGACAGCGCCCCAATCCTTATCACCCGCAGTTCCATGGCCTCTCTTGGTCTCTCAAGCACTGACGATCCATACGACACAAAGGCAAACATTCTGTATGTCAATCTCAAGGGACTTGGAAATGTGCAGGCATCTCTGGCAAGTCATCAGGTTGATGCATTTTCCGCTCCGGTGCCTCATCCCCAGCTGGCAGTCCAAAACGGGTACGGACGCATACTCCGCGAACTTCGAGAGCTTCCTCCCGACGGCAAATGGGCTCAATTTCCCTGTTGCACGGTTTCTGCAACGGAAACCTTCCTTGGTGCCCACCCAGAACTCGTCCAGCATGTAGTGAACTTTCTTGCAGCCTCAGGAAAATGGTGCACCGCAAATCCGGATGAGGCAAGCACTGTCGCCGGAAGCATGCTGGGACTTGACGCCAAGAATTGCCGAAAGGCCATGCCCGTCTATATAAGCCAGATGACGGAAAGCTGGCTTAAGGGCGTTGAGGCATCCATGAAGGTTCTCGATGAAACAGGCTACATTAAGAACAAGCTTAAGGGTAAAACCTTCAGCGACGTGAAGGATTCACTCATCGACTTCCGCTTCTGCATGAAGTAGGCGTCGGGGATATCCCGGATGGCGTTCCCCGTATCACCAAGCACCCTGAGAGATGGTCAAAACGGGAACGGATAACGGGAGAGGGCATCGAATGCGCAGGCATTCGATGCCCTCTTGTACTTCTTCTGAACAGAAAAAATCGTTCTAAACGGCAAAACAGTGCCACCAGGCACGAACGGCAGGGAAGAATCTCTTACTCTTGTCCGGGGATACAGGTCATGCCCTACAACGCAAGAAGACAAAAAAATTTACACAGGATTCCTTGTGCGTACGCTTTCCGCCGAGAGGTTCCGGCCATCAGCGGTATCCGTTCATCCTGTTCACGAGGGCATCAGCTGAAAAAGGCATACTGTCTCGACTTCCGCACACCTCAATACACGTATTTTTCCATGGCGTTGCCGGAGGGAGGCAAGTTTCATCTCCATTCCCCTAATTTGGCTTTTCCCGGAACTTCGCGGACACGGCGCTCCTTCGCCGACTGAGGCTGAGTCTGAGACTCTTTATCAAAGGAGAGGTTTCAGTCCATTCTTTCACCTCGCCCTCACGAAACTCCCCACGATGTCTCCACGCATACAAGCTTGGTTTGCATCGGTGTACAACCTCGGACCCGCCCTCCCCGCAGCGCAAAAAAAAAACGGAAAACCTCGGTTTTCCGTTTTATACACCATCAACAGCGTAAAACCTTACATTGACGGATTCCCAATTGACGGCAAAATGCGCTCCAAAGCGTGCCCTACAGCAAGGAGGTCCTCTTCAAAGAATGCCTTACCGATCAGCTGAACGCCAATGGGCATTCCGCTTTCCTTCCCAAGCCCTGCCGGCAAAGAGAGTCCGGGAAGTCCGGCGAGATTGAGGGAAAGCGTATACGCGTCCATGAGGTACTGGGCAAGAGGATCGTTGGCGTTTGATCCGTGATCCCAGGCCGCAACAGGCGATACGGGGGCTAAGAGGGCGTCACATTCTTGAAGAACACGTGTGAATTCATCACGGATGATGCGACGAACCTGTGCGGCCCGCTTGAAATACGCATCATAATACCCGGAGGAAAGAACAAAGGCACCAAGCATGATCCTGCGTCTGACCTCTTCACCAAGACCCTCTGAACGCGAACGAACATACAAATCAAGGAGTTCCCTGCTCTCGGAAGCCCTGAAGCCAAATCGCACGCCATCGTACCGGGCAAGATTTGAACTGGCCTCTGCCATGGCGAGGATATAATAGGTTGCGATGGCGGCCTTCGTGTGCGGAAGGGAGACAAGCGAAATGCGTGCCCCCTCCTTCTCCGCACGAATTCTCACATCTTCAAAGACCTCGCGGACTTCAGAGGAGATGCCCTCACCCAAAAATTCCTGAGGAATGCCTAGACGGACTCCGTCAAGACCTTTGCGTCTTCCAAGGCCCGTGACATAGTCCGGCACGGGTCGGGGAGAGGAAGTCTGGTCGCGCTCGTCATGGCCGGCGATCACCTGGAGAACACGTGCACAGTCCTCGACACTGCGCGTCAGAGGTCCGACCTGATCCAAAGAGGAAGCATATGCAATGACACCGTACCGGGAAACACGCCCGTAGGTCGGCTTCAGGCCGACACATCCGCAAAAGGATGCAGGCTGTCTGATCGATCCGCCAGTATCGGTCCCGAGGGAGGCAAAGCACTGGCCGGCCGCAACGGACGCGGCCGAGCCGCCCGAAGAACCGCCGGGAACCTTCTTCGGATTCCAGGGATTATTGGTCGGGTAATAGGCGGAGTTTTCCGTGGAACTCCCCATGGCGAATTCATCCATATTCGCCTTGGCAAGCACTACTGCCCCGGCATCAAGAAGCTTATCCGTCACAAATGCGTTATATGGGGGAGAGAATTTCTCAAGCATTTTTGAGCCTGCCGTGGTCGGAAGGCCCTTTGTCAGAATGACGTCTTTAATTGTGACGGGAACGCCCCAAAGTGGCTTTGAACGGTCGGGTCCGCTTGCATCCAGCTCCCTTGCCTTTGTAATCGCCCCTTCGGCGTTTCTTGCAAGAAGCGCATGAAGTACCGGCTCGGTTTTTTCTATACGATCCAGACAGGACTGCACAACTTCAAGAACACTCACGTCCTTTTGTTGAAGACGTTTTGCCACATCACTCATGGACGCATAACAGAGTTCACTCATTTTTTTGTTTCTCCAGCCCTTTGCCTCACGGGGAGGAAGGCTGCCTTCATCTTGTTTCCATCTCACTCCGCCCAGGACGGAGCCCCGAAGACCCCAGCAAAACGTCAAACAATACGCGGAACCGTAAAATACTGTTCATCTGACTCGGGCGCATTTTGGAGAAGCTCCTCCCGTGTCCGTGCATGAAAAGCGGTATCGGGCCGTGTCACACTTTCCTGATCTACAGGGCTGTACAGGGGCTCAACCCCATTCACATCAATATCCTGCAGCACATTCATATACTCAACGATGGCGGCAAACTGGCCGGCAAAAAGGCGTTCCTCTTCTTCGGTGACCGCAAGACGCGAAAGCGCTGCCATATGACGGACTTCTTCAATACCAATTTCAATACTCATAGCAAGCCTTTGTAGTTCCTTACAGGGACAAAAAATTCATTCGCTACTTCGCAGAAGGTCTTGCGGGCAGACGAAGCTTATAGGATGAGTGCGGGATGGTAGAAGGCGCGGGAGCAGGCTTCTGCGGGATTTCTGGCATGACATCCCCCGAGTCCGGAGTACCCTTAAGTGGATCCGTTTCCCCGCCTACCTGCATGCGCATCATTGACTTGTCACGGCGTTCCGCCCGTTCCTTCATGAAGAGGGTTGTATCAACCCGTGCAATGCCATTGGGAGCAGCCTTATAGATAAAGAGTCGCTGATGTGCAACTCCGGCCGCATCCCAGCGGAAAGGAGCCAAGACCCGCACTATAGAGGCGGCACGGTTGGCGTGGGTAGCAACCTCCGACGGGCTCAATTTCTCATGAATGCCGGTATTGAGGGCAAAATGAACAAAATCATATCCGAGAGAAATCCAGAAATCGTGGCCAAAGGATGCAAGCGCCGGCACATTCACGCCGGTGTTCCATGCCGAGGGAAAGACGCAAAGATTATATTTTTCAGCGTTGGCAAGACGTTTGCCGGAAAGGCTCTGTTCCCAGGGCATGGTGCCGAGAATCACAAGACGATCCTCGCCGTTGTAGGCGAAGGCATCAAGGATATTCCCCACGTGCCTCCAGGAGGCAGGAAGAAAAAGTGCTTCGAAAGCGGTCTGAGGGACGGGCGTTGCGAGAGAATCCTCACCGATATTGGTAGGATTGACCAGGACTTTGGCCTGGCGGCTCATGGATGCAACATCATTCCCCTGATAGGTGTTTTTCTGGAAGGCAAGATTTCTCCTTGCAACGGTCTTCTCAAAGAGCGAGACCATCTTGATGCTGTATGAATCCTGAGGGTAGAAGGCGCCGAAGGAGCGTATGCCAAGACGGTCCTGGGAAAAGGAGACAAGCGCGTCCACCTGGTCTTCGGGACTTGGGAAAAAACGCCAGGCGATACGCCCCTCGTCGTTGGCGTTCAAATTATTCAGAAAGGCAAAGAGGACCTTGTTCTGCAGAACAGGGGATGTTCTGAGGCTGTTGTATATCTTTTGCTGAAGAGGGCCGCCGACAACGACAAAACGCTCCGGGAGAGCCTGGAGCTTGGCGAGCCAGTCCTGCGCACTGGTATCAATGACCGCGAGTTCAATTTGAACCCCTTCGGTCGCAAGTTCTTTTCTGGCCGCATGGGCGCCCTGGATGATCTTGCTCGCGATAGTGGCATGTGGGCCTGAAGTTGGAAGAAGCAGGGCTAATGCACGGCCGTCACCGGCCTTTTTATCTTTTTTCGGGGAGAACGGCATCTGACAAGCCGTCAGGGCAAGGGTCAAGCTCACTATCAGAGCCAGACAACATCTTGACATTGTTCGCACACACCCTTGCATGACTATCCTCCGCAAAAACTGACTAAAAAATGGCACACAGGAACTACGATACACGCCTACGGGCAAAAAGCGTTGAAAAAATATCATTTTACCCACTTCTCTTCAAGGTCGCAAATACGCCCGAAGACGGAGAGAAGTGCTGTCAACTGTCAGCAAGCAGGGGAAAACAGCAGAAGCGGAGAGGATAAAAACGGCGGCGCAGGAGAGAAGGAAACACGTATCCCGCTGATGCGGGTCACGTCATGATGGGAAGGACATTCTGAATTTCAACGGATGAAAGACGAGAAAGCCGCGGATTATCCGCGGCTTTCTTCCATATTTCTATTCTGCAGCCCTACTTTTTGACTTCTGTGTAGTCGGCGTCAACCACGTCGTCATTGGGATTCTGCGTGGCCCCGCCCTTCGGATCCGGGCCGGCAGCGCCCTCCTGAGCACCTGCCGTACCTGTCTGCTTATACAGCTCCTCGGCAAGCTTGTGACTCGCCTTACTCAGGTCTTCCGTGGCACGTTTTATGGCGTCAACATCCTCGGACTCCATGGTTTTACGCAGGTCCTGAATTTTGCCTTCAATGGTGGTCTTCAGGGTTGCGTCGACCTTGTCGCCAAGATCCGTCATCGATTTCTCGGTGGCGTAGATAAGACTGTCAGCCTGATTCCTGGCCTCGATAAGATCCTGCTTCTTCTTGTCGTCGCTCGCGTGGGCTTCTGCCTCACGAACAAGACGGTTGATGTCCTCTTCAGAAAGTCCGGATGAGGCCGTAATCTTTATGGATTGCTCCTTTCCTGTCCCCATATCCTTGGCCGACACATTGACGATACCGTTTGCATCAATGTCAAAGGTGACCTCGATCTGCGGAATGCCACGGGGAGCCGGGGGAATACCTGTCAGATCAAATCGTCCAAGAGTCATATTGTCCGCAGCCATGGGCCGTTCGCCCTGCAGGACATGAATCGAAACAGAAGGCTGGTTATCGGCAGCCGTTGTGAATACATTGCTCTTACGTGTCGGGATCGTGGTATTGCGTTCGATAAGTTTGGTGAAGACACCGCCCATGGTTTCAATTCCGAGAGACAGGGGCGTGACATCAAGAAGCAGAACGTCCTTCACATCACCCGTCAGGATACCACCCTGGATGGCGGCTCCCATGGCAACGACCTCGTCGGGGTTCACCGAACGGTTCGGTTCTTTTCCGAAGAAATCAGTCACGGTCTTCTGCACGAGCGGCATACGGGTCATACCGCCGACAAGAATAACTTCGTCGATCTGACCGGGCTCAAGTCCTGCATCGGCAAGGGCTTTACGGCACGGTTCAATGGTACGCTTTGCCAGGTCATCCACAAGGGATTCCAGTTTGGCCCGGGAAATTTTCTGCATCAGGTGCTTAGGGCCATTCTGATCAGCGGTGATAAACGGCAGATTGACTTCTGCCTCCATGGAGGTCGAAAGGTCCTTCTTCGCCTTCTCCGCGGCTTCCTTCAGACGTTGCAAGGCCATGCTGTCCTTCGACAAATCAATACCGTTTTCCTTCTTGAATTCATCGACAAGATAATGGATCACGCGCTGGTCAAAGTCCTCACCGCCGAGGAAGGTGTCACCGTTGGTTGCACGGACTTCCACAACGTTATCGCCCACTTCCAGAATGGAAATATCAAAGGTTCCGCCACCAAGGTCAAAGACCGCAATCTTTTCGTTGGATTTTTTATCGGCGCCGTAGGCAAGAGAGGCAGCCGTGGGCTCGTTGATAATTCGCTTGACCTCAAGGCCTGCAATGCGGCCAGCGTCCTTTGTCGCCTGACGCTGGGCATCATTGAAGTAGGCGGGAACCGTAATAACCGCTTCTGAAACAGTCTCGCCCAAATACGCTTCCGCATCGGCCTTCAGCTTCGCGAGTATCATGGCCGAAACTTCCGGTGCACTGTACACACGGCCGTCAACTTCAACCCCTGCGTCATCATTGGCACTTTTAGCGATCACGTAGGGAGAATGCTCTTTCCAGCGGTCAACTTCGGGGCTTGCAAACTTGCGTCCCATAAGACGCTTAATGGCGAAAATGGTCCGTTTGGGGTTGGTCACGGCCTGACGTTTCGCAATATCACCAACCAAACGTTCCTTATCCGTAAAAGCAACGACCGAAGGTGTTGTTCTGCCACCTTCTGGGTTTGTGATGCACTTGGGGTCTTTCCCCTCCATGATATACACGCACGAGTTTGTCGTACCAAGGTCAATACCGATTATTTTGGACATATATGTATTCCTCCGAAAAATTGTTGTCGCATTTTTTCGTTTTGTTCACGGAAAGATTGTTTTATGACTGTTCACGTGAAAAATAATGCTTCCTTTCAGGCTGTCCACCCTTCAGAACAATTTTTTTGGAGGTTTGAAAGATTTTTATGGGAAAGGACCTCGAAAGAAGCTCTTCTGTCGAGGGGGAGGGGAAGGCGCTCCCGAAAAAACAGGGTCTGGCACTGAAACAAAACGCCTACGACTCGTCGCGCTCCACGCACCGGAAAAAAAGGAAGGAGTGGGAAGGGATCTTCCGGAGAAAGATTCAGACGGCGGGAAGTCTGTCCCCCCGGAAAAAAAGACCGCGAATACCGAGGGCGGGCTGTCCTCCCCCCGATAACGGGGAAAATCGGAAGGAATAAAGGATCCGGCAACGGGAAGAGATCAATCAAGTTTTTGGCGATAGGCAAGTGACTGACGCAGGGTCTCCTGATCCATAAACTTGACCTCGCTCCCAAGCGGCATGCCCTGGGCAAGACGGCTCACCGCAAGACCCGGCACCTCGCGTCTGCAAATATCAAGAAGCCAGGAGGTCGTTGTCTCGGCATTTCCCGTCGCGCCAAGAGCAAGAACGAGCTCCGTAATCTCCCCCTCACGCAGGCGGCTCAAAAGTTCGGAGGTGTGCAACGATGACGGATCAACATGGTCAAGGGGCGAAAGCAGGCCACCGAGGACAAAATACTGGCCACGGTAGAAGCCTCCGTTATCAAGGGTCAGCATGCTGTCCCAGTCAGGAACAATGCAGAGCATATGACGGTCCCTGGCGGGATCAGCGCAAACGGGACAGACCTTCTCCTCCGAAAGGCCAAGGCATCGGCAACAAAGGCCAAGCCTGTCGCGAAGGGTGCTTATGCTCGACCCAAGCGCCCGTGTTTTCTGTTCAGGCCACGCAAGCAGAGTCATGGCAACCCGCATGGCAGACTTGGGACCGAGCCCCGGCAAGGCCCCAAGCTGTTTCACAAGCGTAGCAAGAGCCTCAGGAACAGGATGGACGGACATCTAAAACAGGCCAGGGATCTTGATCCCGCCGGAAAGCGTGCCCATTTCGCGTTCCATGGTTTCACGCGCAATGCGCTGGGCCTCATTGACAGCCGCAACAATCAGGTCCTGCAACATTTCCACATCGCCGTCCGCAAAGATCTGGGGGTCGATTTTGATGCTGCGCAGCTCATTGTTGCCGGACACCTCAACCTTCACCATGCCGCCTCCGCTTGAGGCCTCATAGCTTTTCGCGGCCAGTTCTTCCTGAACCTTGGCCAGCTTGCGCTGCATTACCTGGGCCTGACGCAAAATATCGTTCATATTGGGCATAAAAGACTCCTCGTTTCAACGTCATCGTAAACGAATCAATGTTCGCGGCACTGTTCTATGACCGCGTCAAATATGGCAAGACACGGGGCCAATTCCTCCCGGTCGCGCAACTTCTCGACAAGTTCACGAGATGATTTTGCGACTTCCGGCTCAGAAATCTCAAGCGTGATGGAGGGAGTATGCAAAAAAGTTCTCAAGCGTTCAAGGAAAAAGCCTTCCGACTCCCGGAGAAGAGAATAGAGCTTATGGCTTGCCGGTTTCATGAGCACCTTAAAGCCTAACATTTCTACGGAAAGATTACGCAAGACAGTTTCCGGAACGTGGAGCGCCCCCTCCTTTGCCCCGTTGGCGCAAAAAGCACAAAAAGCCGGCCAGTCGAGACTCGGAAAGGAGGCGTCTGACGAAGAGAGGATGGGATCATCTTCGTAACAATAGTCATCCTCCGCTGGCAAAAGCGGGGAGGCAGGGCTCAGAGAGGTGGGCTGTGCCGCGTGTTCCCCATCCTCCGTTCCATCATTTCTCTCGAAAGCTTTTGCCACAGCCGCCGCACGGTCCGCACTCGTTCTGTCAGCGGAAGACGGGCCTCCGTCCATGCCCTCGTTTTCTCCTTCCGCCTCACTGCCACTCGGTCGGCTTGCAGAAGGAGACGAGCCTCTTGAAAAAGAAGGCGGGCGCTGCCGCGACGGGGTAACGGGACCCGCAGCCTGTTCATCGACACGCGTAGAAGAGGATGTGCCCTTGTTTGCTGTCAGGGGCTGTCTGTCAGACACTGAAGACTCATTGGAGTCTCGCGTCCCGTAAGAAGCCACAGCGCCCCTGGCCTCCCCGCCCGGCTTCTCACTTTTTGTAACGGAGAAGTGCGAAGGAGGTGTATGAACAGCCGGCGACGGCGAGACAGGGGGGGCGGACGCCAATGATTCGGCATGAGGTCTCCCCTGTGTGTTTCTGTCCGAAAAGGCGGAATTTCCAGATATCCTGGCACCTTGTCCGACGGGCTGTTGGCGGCCATTGGAGGTCAGCACGCCCTCAAGATTTTCAAGAGGAAGCAGGGCCGGAAGAAGGGCGAGATTCAGGAGCAGAAGTTCAAGGGCCGAAGCTGGTTCGGTGCTCAGAACGACTGATTTATGTCCTTCAAGCACAAGCTGCCAGGCGGCATGAAGGTGGGCCGGCGAAAAATCTGCGACAAAGGGGGAAAGAAGGCTCTGATCCTGCGGTGAAAGAAGAAGGGCCTTGGCCATCGAGGGCCCCCCCTGCCCCAAAAGAAAAAGAGAGCGTAAGAACCCCGCGAGCTCGCGCAGGAAGAACCCTATATCTACGCCCCGGCGCAGGAGTTCCCTTGTCAGGGAAACAACGGAAGACGCATTGCGGTCGCGTATGGCCGAAAAGAGCTCTGAAAAGAATTCGTGTCCGGCAAGCCCCAGGACGTCACGCGTCACGGCCAGACTCACCCCCTCGCCAAAGGCCAGGGTCTGATCAAGAAGAGACATGCTGTCACGAACACTTCCTTCGGCACGTTTTGCAAGAAGATCGAGAGCCCCCTCCTCGTAACTCACCCCCTCCTTCTCCAAAATGAAGGCAAGATGGGAGGTGAGCTCTTCTTCTCTGAGATGCCGGAAGGTAAAATGCTGACAACGGCTTACTATGGTAATGGGGAATTTGTGGACCTCGGTGGTCGCCATGATAAAAACGACCCTTGCCGGTGGCTCTTCAAGGGTCTTCAGGAGGGCGTTAAAGGCGCTGTTTGAAAGCATATGGGCTTCATCAATGATGAAGACCTTGTAGCGTCCCTCCATGGGGGCGTAGCCGACCGTTTCCCGCAGGGCCCGTATGTCCTCAACACCATTGTTGGAGGCACCGTCAATTTCCACCACGTCCACGTGCGTGCCGTTGGTTATTTTCTGGCATTGAGTGCAGGTGTTGCACGGTTCGGCTGCGGGAGAGTGCTCGCAATTGAGGGCCTTTGCGAAAATCCGCGCGATTGTTGTTTTTCCGACACCGCGCGTTCCACTAAAAAGGTAGGCACAGGCTGGACTGTCCTCAAGAGCAGCTCTTGAAAGAACAGCCTTCACCATGTCCTGGCCCGCCACCTCCGCAAAGGACTGCGGACGGTAGCGGGCAGCAAGGGCAAGTTTTTTCTGAATTTCCATGCAAGGACTACAGGGAGTAGGGGGCAAGCCAGGAGGCGTACTTTTTGTTTTCTCCCTTGACTATTTTGAAAAATTCCTGCTGCAGATGCTTTGTGACAGGACCGGCATGGCCTTCGCCGATCGTACGGTTGTCGAGCTGGCGGATGGGGGTAAGTTCCGCAGCCGTGCCGGAGAAGAAGGCTTCGTCGGCGATGTAGAACTCGTCGCGCGTGAACTGCTGTTCCTCAACCGTATATCCGAGATCCCGGGCCAGCTGCATAACGCTGTCCCGCGTAATGCCACCAAGGATGGATGTCCAGGGTGTTGTCTTGATTTTGCCGTCACGTACAATAAAAATATTTTCGCCGGTGGCCTCGCTCACAAAGCCGTTGGTATCAAGCATGACGGCCTCGTCGAAACCGTTTTCCTTGGCTTCGATCTTGGCCAGAATGGAATTGATGTAATTCCCCGCCGCTTTGGCCTTGGACATGCTGGTATTCACATGGCTGCGGGCAAATGAGCTCGTGCAAACGCGAATACCCTTCTCAAGGGCCTCGGCTCCGAGATAGGCACCCCAGGACCAGGCCGCGATAATGGTCTGCACGGGATTATTACCGGGATACACGCCCATTTCACCATAACCGACGAAAGAAAGCGGGCGGATATAGGCATCACGCATGCCATTTGCCTTGAGAAGGTCCAAAACGCCCTTTGCGATCTCATCAGCAGTATAGGGAATCTGCATACGAAGGATTTTTCCGGAATTGATCAGGCGTTTTGCATGATCTTCAAGACGAAAGACTGCCGAACTGCCGTCGCTGCACTGATAAGCACGAATTCCTTCAAAAACGGCACTTCCGTAATGGAGAGAATGGGTCAAAACATGCACCTGGGCCTCATTCCAAGGCACAAGTTTACCATCGAACCATATAAATTTTGTTGGCTGCATATGATCCTCCTAAAATGCACTGCCAGGAAATCACAAAACATATTGTCACCAACGGAAAAACAGCGACACAGAACCATCCAGAAACCTTTTTCTGAATGGTCCCGGTTCGCCCTCCGCTGAAAAGCTCCTGCATCCGAAAAGGCCAAAATGACCGCTTCGCGGTACCCGCGTAATCAACCGCGTGACCTACTTTTGCGTATATTTGCGAAAAAAACTTACTTGAAAAGGCGTGGCCTTGCAAGCCTTGGCAGCATGCGGCTCACCTTGGCGTGATCCGAAAAAATAACGGGTACTTGATCCCCGTCTCTAAAAAAGAACGGTCAGTGTAACACAGAAAAGCCAGAGCAGAGTCATGCCGAAAAATGCAGAAAAGCGCATGGCGGAAAGAAGGGCAGAAAGCCGCGCGTCATCCCAGGGGAAGGCCTTCTCCTTTGGAGGACCAAGCCAGGGTTTGGGGACGTATTCACCGAAATAAACCGAAGGCCCCGCCATGCGAGCAGAAAGAAGCCAGGCAAACACCGCCATGGAACAACCGGAGTTGGGGCTTGGCATGCCAAGGGCTTCCCTGTGCAGGGCGTTAAAGGAGGGAAGCCGGCCGGAATAGCCGCGCTTGTCCGGACAGAAGGTCCGCAGGAAAATGTCGCTTACGCTGACGGCGACAATGGAGAGCCTGGCCGGAATAAAGGCGAGACAGTCGTCCATTCTGGCAAATGCACAGCCGAGAAAGCGGAAGCGTGGTGTCATGTAGCCCCACATGGAATCCCCCGTGCTCACGGCCTTGTAAATCCAGAGTCCCAGGGGACCAGTCAGCAGGAGCCAGAAAAAAGGAGCTGTCAACGCGTCCGTAAAATTTTCCGAAAGCGTGTCGGCCAGAGTTTTTCTCATAAGCGGACGGTCCATGAAGCGGGTATCCCGACTCACAAGAAAGGAGAGATGACGGCGTGCCTTACGCATGGGTTCACGCCGGATGGACTGGGCAACCCCCTTCCCCGCTGAAAGAAGACTTCCCATGGCAAGGCCTGCCCACGCAAAATACAGGGCAAGAACAAAGTGGATGACCGGCAGGCAAAGAAGGACGAAAAGAACAGCGGAGGTCAGGGCAACAAGCCCAAGAAGAACCACGGCGCCGAGAAGACGGCCGAGGACATGCGGACAGGGAAAAACGGCAAGAAGTCTCTGGCAGGGTTTTTCAACGAAGCCCAGAAAGCGTCCCTGGAACACAACCGGATGAGGCCAGGGAAGAGGCGGATCTCCAAGGAGAAGGTCCAGAAGAAGGGCCAGAGGAGCCAGAAGAGGGGCATCAAAGACCGTGCCCGGGAAAAAAATGCAGCTCACATCCATTCGGAGGGAATGCCCAGGGTGCACAGGGCCATATAGAGAACAATGCCGGCACACGTCGAAAGGTTCAGGCTCCGCACACCCCCAGGGAGCATTGGCACACGTATATGGTACGGTGAATAGGTAAGGATATTGTCCGGAAGTCCGCGTGTTTCCGGCCCGAAGACAAGAAGGTCTGCGGCCGTGAACGAAAACAGGTGAAAGGGTCTGCTCTGGACGCGCCTTTTACTGGAAACCATTACAAGCCTGTCTGCGTCTGTTCGACCGTCCCGCTCAAGAAAGGCCCCCCAGTTTTTCCAGACACGCATGGTCACGTTAGGCCAGTAATCGAGACCTGCCCGTTTCAAATAGCGGTCTTCCAGACGGAAACCCAGGGGTTCGACAAGGTGGAGGACAGTCCCGGTTGCCGCGCACAGGCGGGCAATATTACCTGTGTTCGGGGGAATTTCCGGTTCAAAGAGTACAATCTGCATGGGGCCTTCCGTAAATGCCGGGAACAACCTGACAGTGGACGCGCATGTCTCTGGAACTGCCACCGTAGTCATCCAGTGTGGCAAACAGATCTGCGGAAAGAACTTCCACCTCCGCATCAGGAATGCCGTTGGCCGTAAGATGCTCTGAAAAGAGCGTCATGGTGCGTTTTGTCACGCTGTCAAGGTCGGCCCCTCTCTTGAGAGGTTCCTCCCGGTCAAGGGATGGGCAGAAAAGCATGCCCTTTCCCGTATCTGCATACGTCTGAAAGGATGCGGTAGGCTTGGTAAGAGCTGCGCCAACAGCGTTTGCAACGTGGGAAAGAGGGGGAATGATAACGGGAAGTTTCATGGAGGAAGAAAGAAACGCTTCGAGCATGTGGCACGGACCGCCTACAAGAACAATACGTTTCGGACGAATTTCCTCCTTTGTACGCAACGCTTTCAGCGTATAGACGGGATGACGGTTCACCGTATCCAGGAGGGAAGATGCCGCATTTCCGATCTGCTGGAGCGCTGAATCCAGGGCCTTTCTTGCAAGGTCATCCGGAGGAAGGTTATGGGACATGGCAAGGGACGCAATCCCTTTCTTCGAGGACGTTCTGTCTCCGGAATCTACCGGGGAGTTCTCCAAAAGCACATTCAGCGCATCAAGAAGAGTCGGTGTCTCGCCGCCGAAAGCCATGGCAAAACCATTCCGCTCGGGACCTGTTACCACCGAGCCGTCCGGGGAGACTGTGAGATGCGAATCTCCTCCAACGCCGATGGAGAGAGACGCGAGGGAACGCACAAGGGTCCGACGCCCGTTAAGCTGCATTCCAAAACGGTCAACAACCGGTGATCCGTCAAGAATCAGGCTTATATCAGTTGTTGTGCCGCCCACATCAAGGAGCAGGGTTGTCCCCTCGTCAACCTCGGGACAAAGGGCCAGGATGCCCATGACGCTTGCCGCCGGCCCGGAAAGAATGGACTGTACAGGTTCTTTCCGCGACATATCAAGGGGGACGGATCCGCCGTCGGCCTTCAGGAGTCGGACTGAGGCGTGGATATCAAAACGGCTGAGGGCATCCTCGACCGCACCCAAAAAGGCATTGTGGACGCGTTCTACCGCAGCATTAAAGTATGCCGTGGCAATACGGCGTGGATAGTTCAGTTCTCCCGAAAGCGTATGCCCAAGGGTGGTTCGGAAGCCTTCCTTAGCAAGGACCGCCCCCATCGCATTTTCGTGGGAGGGATTTCTCGGCGAGAACTTGGAAACGGCACAGGCCTCCCGTATTCCCTCATGTTTCCACGCGGAAAGAACCGGGGGAAGAGATCCCATATCCAAAGGCTCAACTTCGACGCCCCTGTGATCCAGTCCTCCCGGAACGACGGAAACATGATCCCCGAGGGCAAAACGCTTCGGGGAAAGTCCCGGACCTGCCGAGAGCAACAGCGCGACTTTCTCCGCCTTTCCCTGCACCAGGGCATTGATGGCAAGAGTTGTACCAAGCGTCACTGCATCGACGGAAGAAAAAAGACTCCGGGCCTCTCCGTCCTCGGCCAAGGCTGAGAGCAGAGCCGTGATTGAAGATGGCAAATCATCATGATCTGTCGGAACCTTGGCCGCGAAACGGACGGAGAGGGCACCTCCCTCCTCCACGATAAGAGCTCCGTCTGTATGAGTTCCGCCACAGTCAATCCCAAGAAGCACTCGCCTGTCCATACGACCTCCCAAAAAGGCGCGTCGCGTCAACGTGACAAGACCATTCAGAGATGTCGGATTCTGAATGGTCTTGGTTTCGGTTATTATTTTGTTACGGGTCTGCCTGCGAAAATGGTTGCAGAAAATCCGCTTCCGCTGACTCTTCCGTCGAGAGACGCATACATAACACACACTGGCACTAATACTTTGTCTCGCTCTCTGCCGTACCTTCATTCGCGAATGGTGACATGCCTGCAGGATCCCCCTTGTCAAAATCGTCAAGAGCCTTGGAGACAAGATTGCCGAGTCCCCACAGGGCGATAAGGTTCGGCAAAACCATCAGTCCGTTGAACATGTCGGCGAGCTCCCACACGAGATCCACCTTGAGAAAGGAACCCAGCATGATGAAGCCCATGACGAACACCCGAAATTCCGGGATGCCCTTTTTGCCAAAGAAATAACGGACATTCTGTTCGGCAAAAAAATACCATCCGATGACGGTAGAGAAGGCAAAGAAGAAGAGACATATGGCCACAAACCCAAAGCCAAAGGAGTGAGAACCGAAACCTTTGGCGAAAGCAGTCTGGGTGAGAGCAATACCGGTTGTATGACCGTCCAGGACGCCGGTAACAAAAATCACAAAAGCCGTCATATTGAGAACCACAAAGGTATCAATAAAGACACCCATAATGGCCACAAAACCCTGCTCGGCCGGATACTTCACTCGGGCCACAGCATGGGCATGGGGGGTTGAACCCATGCCGGCTTCATTAGAAAAGAGACCGCGGGCAACGCCGTAACGCATGGCTTCCTTGATACCGGCACCTATAACACCACCCGTGGCAGCCTGCGGGTCAAAGGCACCGACAAAGATCATGCGGAAGGCATTGGGAATTTCGCTTGCGTGGGTCAGAAGAATCCAAAGTCCACCAAGCAAATAAAGGACAGCCATAATCGGGACCATTTTTTCCGTGGTCGCTGCAATACGACTTGTATCGCCGGAAAAGACAAGCCCCCCCAGGACGGCAAGAAGGATACCCGTGGCCCATGTTGGCACATCAAAGGCCACCACGAAGGCGTCAGCAATGGAATTTGCCTGCACCATGTTGCCGATAAAGCCAAGAGCAACAATGATGGCAATGGCAAAGAATGCGGCAAGCCACTTCGAACCAAGCCCCTGAGAAATATAGTAGGCTGGTCCGCCAAGAATGCGGCCATTAGGGCTTTTCTTACGGTGAAGCTGTGCTAGTACAGCTTCGGCGAAGATTGTTGCCATGCCGAAAAAAGCAGCTATCCACATCCAAAAAATGGCACCGGGTCCCCCGAGGGCTATGGCCGTGGCTGCACCGGCAAGGTTACCCGTGCCAACCTGGGCCGCAATTGCCGTTGCCAGGGACTGAAAGGAACTCATGCCGTGCTTGCCGGCCTTTTCGCCAAAAAGCGTCATACCGCCAAAGGCCTGCTTACATATCTGTCTTAGGCGTCTGATCTGCACAAAACGCAATTTAACGGTAAAATAAATTCCCGTGCCCACGAGCAGGGGGATCAAACAAAAAACCCCCCAAAGGACACTGTTAATACTTTGAACAATCTGCGTCAGCGTATCCATTTTCCATCCTTTTCCAAGAGTTAGGCGTAGTTTTTTGGCGAATTTTTTTTAATTCCTTAATATTGTACAGGTGTCAAGTTTTTTTCCAAAACCGGCTCAGCGGGTATACAGCCTCCAAGACTGAGGATGCATACGTTGTTTTCACTTAATACCGGAGTAATTTTGTTCTGTAATTTTTTTGAAGAGCAATATATATTCTCAAGATCCATATACATGATATTGTTTATGAACAAACTACTTGAGAGGATAATTCTTAAAAAAATTCTACTTTATTTTTAATTTTTCACATCTGTTTTTCTACAACAATAAGACTAATTTCTGTAATATAGAAAATAGATATTTAATAAAGGCACTATTTTACAAACCCATTGATTCCTTCCGTGAAAAACTGGAAAAAGATTTTTATCAGTGTTTTTCTGGCGTAACCAAGCAAAAGCATAAGGGGTAAGAATCCCTTAAAAATGACACTCTCACAAATTTCCATAAGTTAAAAATATGCTTGAAAATAGGGCCTTTTCGCGATTGGTTCAGCAACGAAGAAATAAAAAGAATACTCTCAAGGTGAATCCAATCAAGGGCTTTTATAAAAGAGCCAGTATAGTAGTATTTCTAAGCAAATAAATTATGTCAGATTTCGACGAAAAAAAATGATTTTGTAAAATCTATCTATTTTTTTTGAAAGCTTTGTTTTATGATTTGTCAAGATGGTTGTTGCTTTTTTTGATGAACTTCTTTCATCTCTCAATTCGTTAACTGGAGACTATCGTTTTTTGTTAAATTCTGATTAACTATTCTTGTGGAGCGTATATGGCATGATAGAAAATAACGAGCTTGTATCTATTATTCTACCGGTATATAATTCAAAAAAATACATTGCTAGCACAATTGAATCAATAAAGAATCAGATTTATAGCAATATAGAAGTAATTATAATTAACGGATCAAGCGATATAACAACAAATATTATTAAAAATGAAATTAAATATGATAATAGGTTTTTTCTTTTTAATATAAAAAATTATGGACCTGGTTACTCAAGAAATTGTGGAATTAAAAAAGCAACAGGGAAGTATATAACTTTTATAGACCATGATGATGTTGTTTGTCCTGCATGGATACTTTCACTGTATGAATCTATTAAACGACATTCATCAGATGTATCATTTTGTTTTTTTAATGAGTTCGAAGAATCAGGAAAAAATGAAAAGCTATGCTTTGATTTTATTACTGAAAAGTATTATAGGTTGACGTTGAATTTGCGCAATGAGCTAAGTCAAATATTGATTGCTCCGTGGACAAAACTTGTTAGACGTGAATTTTTATTAAAATACGACATTCATTTTTCTAAATTTAATTTGTTAGATGATGTGTTGTATCAATATTTGGTCTTGCAGTATGCAAAATCTGTCTCCTTCTGTCACGAGTATCTTTATTCTCATAGGATACATGACAATTCAGTAACCGGAAAAATAAGCAAAAATAATGATATTTTCTTCCATCATTTCAAAACGCTTTATGACATATTGATTTACTCAGGACGGCATTCTTATACGTCTGTGTCGCTTATAAAAAGGTATAGAAAATTTTTATCTGCTTATGCAACAAAAGTTAATAATAAAAATCTATATAATAGTTTTCTTGATGAGATCTTTTATTTGCTGGACAGACACAGACACAAAGAAGCTTGTCATCTCATACGAAAGCTGATGGATATGAAAGAATATATAAAAGCAAGTCCTCTTATATAAATTTTTCTAATATAATTTTATATATTATTGGCTCTGTTTTACAAACACATTAATACTTTTTCAGTGTTTCTCTGGCGTATCAATGCAAAAGCGTAAAGGAAAAAAAGTTCCCAAAAAAGACACGCTCATAAATTTCCATAACTTAAGAATATGTTTGAAAATAGAGCCCTTTGCGATTGGTAAGCGCTCACCCGCCCCACCATAACCAAAATTAACGACGGTTTTAAAAATCAACTTGCCACCGCGTATCCGCACCAGTCAAGAAGATTTTTTGTATTTTTGTTGACAGATTCTAGAAATTCACAAAAGATGCCAATATGAGTAATCCTTATTATGGCCGTGAGCCTTCAACAACCCCCATCACCTTCCTCTGAAGAGATTATCCAGGCTCTTGAAAAGAAGGTTGAGATGCTTTCTGCTCAACTCGCCAAGGCGCTTGAGCTTTATCAACTTCTGGAGATGGAAAATGCCCGTCTCCGCAAAATCAATGCATTCCAGGCAGAGCAAATCGCC
>JAIKXS010000058.1 GCA_024683955.1 Desulfovibrio sp.
GTTACTCATAACACCTATTTTCCCAACGAAAGTGTGTTGCAAAAGGCAGTCGATGACTACTTCAGACAATACCGGGAGCCGAATAAAAGACTTGCATCTCTCTGCTCCTTTAAACACAAAAACTAATGTCGTTTACTATAAATACGGAACTACAATGGCTGAGAGGAGGACTCTTGCGGGCTAGCACTAAGCAGGAGGGCCTTTGCGCAATAAAAAGAAGGGATACTTCCCGCATGGGGTGCAAAACAACATAAAAAAAGATGGCCAAGTCTTTACCCTTAACCATCCTCATATAGTATTGACATCCTCCCACACATAGCGTCGGGGGATTCCTGACGAAGGCAGGATTGAGCCCGTACCCCTGAGGGGACTCCTGCTTCAACGCGTGCGCTCGAGCCCTCTCCGCTCCACAGGCTGACACGGCATGCCCTGCCACCAAAATATCCAATGCCGCATTGAGATCGGCATTTATCTAACAACCACGGGGAGTACAGTTGAAGAGAGCTCGCGAGGGTCTTTTGTCGTTGTCCGTGCAGCCGCAGTTGCAGCATGTCCGGCTGGTGTATTGTGGTGGCACAAGAAGCACTATGCCGCAAATCCACGTCAGGCTGTAGCCAGGTTGCCGTCGAAACCCGAAAGCCTGATCTGGAATGGATTTGTTCAATCCTCTTTTTTCACGGACAGTATGTCAGAGCTCTGCGGGCGTGCGGTTGCAGTATCTGAGGTCACAAAATACCGCCGTGGCGTCTTCACAAACGAGATTCTCGATGACCTGAAACCGATATTTGCCAGTGTGTGCGCTGAGTTTAAAGCAGAACCTGTCGGGCTTGACGGTGAAGATGACATGTGCACCAGCAGGTGAATTCCCCCCCCCAAAAATTCGCGGTATCCTCACTGGGCAACAACCTGAGAGGCGTTTCCGGCAGACTGATCAGGAAGCGTGGGGATCCCGGCCTGCAACGCAAGCTGTCGGGTGGATCTCTCCGGTCAGCAGATTACTTTGCGGGGAATTGTGGCGACGCTTCGTTTTCTGTTTTGCTACAGCATATTGAAAGTCAGCGTACCCCAAGCAGAAAAGACAAAGATTCCAGTTAAGGTACGCCGAAAACCCCGCCCTGAAGGACGGGGTTTTCGGCGCGTTGGATAAAGCATTTAAGGTCGTTACAAAAAAACAGAACTGCACCCAGAAAGGTAACCTTGCACAGAAAGACGGGCCTTCCAGCCCAGCGGCGGAATTCGCGCAATTCTGTTGGGGATACATGTATGGCGTCAGAAGCAGGCCCCGGGAAATAATACAGCATTTTTGCGTGTACAATGCCCGTATGGCCTTACCCAGTTCACAAACGGCAGCCCGGCACTATCCCTTCTGACGGGCAGAGGGCTTTACGACAAGACCGGAACGAAGACAACGTGTGCATACGCTTATGGTAGCAACCGTCCCGTTGGCATACTGATGACGAACTCTCTGCAAATTGGGATTAAAACGACGTTTAGTCTTAATATTTGAATGGCTAACCAAGTTGCCGACCTGAGGGGTTTTTCCGCAAAAAGCGCAACACTTACTCATAATAAACCTCCAAAGCTCATTATACAGCAATAATATTATGATAAGGCATTCAAGGATACATCATTCTGAATGACCTTATGTCGTTTTTTCCTTCAGGAATACTTCATCAACAAAGATTTATAGAAAAAGACTCCGAGAGGTGGCATGCCTGACTGCAGGGGGGCAACCTCGGCACAATATTCATATCTCTGAACCTGAAACGCTGTCATGCAGACACGCAGCTTCATGGAAAAAACAGGGTCTACGCAGTGAAATGCGCTGTAATGTAGCGCAATAACATAATTGGCCTCCACCAAAAAAGCAAGTGTTTTTATGGGGAGCGGAAAACCTTTTGCGAAGACAGAAAAAAATCCACGCAAATTCTTTTAAAAAGATCTCTCCCGCTATGAAGGAAGGCCTTCTTCAGAAATAGTCGTCCCAAGGAAATCATACTGCCGACTTTCTTTGCTGGACAAAAAAGCCAATTCTTTCATGGGAACAGAAACACGTTATCCTTAAAAAAATCCGGCTGATGATCAATACACGCGGAAGAGCACGGCAGGCCACTGTGAAAAATGGGATAAATTTTCGCAGGCCAGCCTACGTTCACGCATACAAAAAAGCACTGAAGAGAGATTAATTTTTTCACCGCCGCGCACATTTTCTCATCAAAGCACCGGCGTGGCACCGGCCCTTCGAGGCAGGAAGAAAACGCCTCCTCCGTAATATTCCTTATTACCGGACCTGGCACGTGGCCTAGCAATAGCCGTCAGACTGCTAAAGGAGACTGCAATGTTTCCACGAAATCCAGTCGTGTTTTCCGTAGCGGACTTGACGCTGAAGGAGCACGCTTCTCTCACTGCAACACGTTCACCATATGTTCCTGTATTCGCGCGGAACCCCATACTTATTTACGCGCGTTCTCTGATGAGAGCCTCATCAATTGCAGGAAATCTTGAGAACAGGAAAATTGACGTCCTGTACTGAACGGCTCCAGCTTAGAAAGGCGGGTGCACCTGCAGGGAGAAGCTGCGGCGCCATTTTCTCGCTGCTCGGCATGAGCGGCTTCTTCCGATTAGCAGTACAAAGACAAACATTTCCTTTCTCCTGTATTCCCCACAAGGGGACCTGTCTCGCGCGGCCTAAGAAACATTTCCTCCAGCCATCGTTGCGGTCTGGTGGTTCGCCGAAACTCATTTCGTACCTTACCCCTAGTTTGTCTGCTGCCTTGGGTGTGTAAAAGGAAGATGTTACTTGGATGGTTGACCAAGTCTGGACGAATGATGAGCAATCAATCTGACGGAACTACGCTGCTGTCAGGTCTAGATGCACTCCGGGATACCCCATTAGTCCCCGACACTGCAAGCCTGCGGTTCAAAGATCCATCCTTCAGGGCGGGATAGCGGGCAATTATCATAAGACAGCAAAAACGGTGGTCGGCACATGTGAGTACCGATCACCGTTCAAAATCTTTATTGGGTGAGTCTAAGGCAAGTGGTGAAAATGTTTACCTTATCGCAAACTCACTCAACAGGTAATCATGAGCTCGACGGTCCTAGTACATACCGCCCATGCCACCCATGCCACCCATGCCACCATCAGGCATGGCAGGGGCATCTTTCTTAGGCTCGGGTTTTTCGGCGATGGCGCATTCCGTTGTCAGGAGTAACGAGGCAACAGAAGCTGCATTCTGAAGAGCGGTACGTGTCACCTTCTTCGGATCGATGACGCCGGCTTTCAAAAGGTCCTCATATTCTCCCGTGGCTGCATTAAAACCAAAGCCGTCTTTACCGGCCCGTACTTTCTCCACAACAACGGAGCCTTCAAAGCCTGCATTATGAGCGATCTGGCGCAATGGTTCCTCGATAGCACGACGCACGATTTCCACGCCGGAAAGTTCGTCGTCATCTGCAGGCCGGATATCAGCAAGGACTTTAGCCACACGGATGAGGGCCGTGCCTCCGCCAGGAACGATGCCTTCTTCCACAGCGGCACGGGTCGCGTTCAAGGCGTCTTCAACACGGTCTTTCTTTTCCTTCATTTCTACTTCCGTCGCAGCTCCCACTCTTACGACAGCCACACCACCGACAAGCTTTGCAAGACGCTCCTGAAGCTTTTCACGATCGTAGTCGGAAGTACTGTCCTCAACCTGAGCGCGGATCTGTTTCACACGGGCCTTGATGTTTTCGGCATCGCCGTTACCATCGATGATGGTTGTGTTGTCTTTATCGATGCGCACACGTTTAGCGGTACCGAGATCGGCCAAGGTCAGATTCTCAAGCTTTGTGCCTGTATCTTCGGAAGCCACCTGACCACCGGTCAAAATGGCGATATCCTGAAGCATGGCTTTTCTTCTGTCGCCAAAACCAGGGGCCTTGACAGCAACAACCTGCAGGGCACCGCGCAGCTTGTTGACAACGAGAGTAGCCAGCGCCTCGCCTTCCACATCTTCGGCTATAATCATGAGAGGACGGTTCACTTTTGCAACCTGTTCGAGAATGGGCAGCATGTCCTTCATGCTTGAAATTTTTTTCTCGGAGCAAAGAATGTAGGGATTCTCGATTTCGCAGAGCATTTTTTCTGCGTTGGTTACAAAGTAGGGAGAGAGATAGCCGCGATCAAAACGCATTCCCTCAACAACATCCATAGTGGTCTCAAGTCCTTTGGCCTCTTCAACGGTGATAACACCTTCCTTGCCCACCTTGGCCATGGCCTCGGCAATGATATTGCCGATGGTGGAATCGGCATTGGCGGAAATGGTGCCGATCTGGGCGATCTCTTTCTGATCTCGCGTGGGCTTTGCAAGGGTTGCGAGCTCAGTGACGAGGGAATCAACAGCTTTGTCAATGCCACGCTTTATAGCCATGGGATTGCGACCAGCGGCAACGAGCTTGCTCCCTTCGCGGTAGATGGCCTGAGCGAGAATGGTTGCAGTGGTTGTACCGTCACCGGCAGCATCAGAAGTCTTGGAAGCAACTTCCTTCACCAGCTGAGCGCCCATATTCTCAAATTTATCGGTGAGTTCCACCTCTTTGGCTACGGTTACACCGTCTTTCGTAATGACGGGCGCACCAAATGATTTCTCAAGAGCAACATTACGTCCCTTGGGACCAAGGGTGACTTTGACGGCATTAGCCAGTTTATCAACGCCACGTGCCAGTTTTTCACGGGCTTTCGCATCAAACAAAATCTCTTTAGCAGCCATTGTATTTCCTCCAAAAAGGCAAATTTCGATCTCTTTATATAAGTTAAACTACATAAGCTATTTAATAATGGCGAGGATGTCTTCCTCACGCATAACAAGGTGATCAACCCCGTCAAGCTTCACTTCGGTTCCGGCATATTTGTTGAAAAGGACTTCGTCGCCAGCCTTCACGGCCAAGGCAACACGCTTGCCGTCATCACCCAATTTGCCAGGACCGACAGCAATAACCTGACCCTTGGAAGGTTTTTCCTTCGCGGTGTCAGGAATGTAAAGACCACCGGCGGTCTTTTCTTCGGACTCCAGACGTTTAACGAGAACACGGTCGTTCAGCGGTTCCAATTTCATAATAAGCTCCTCCAAACATATTTTTCTTGTAGAATTTGTTGAGTCTGGGAAAGACTCTGACGTTCTTCTCTGTTCACGTCTAGAGATAATGCCTCTTGTCCGCTTGAAAAGGGGTGGAAGAAAAACTTTTTTCTTCTTCCGTAAAAAATTAGGATAACCCACTGAAAATACAAACAAAAAAATTTTACTTTTTTCTTTTCGAGACAAAGGCGATGAAAAACAGACTCCCTGCCAACGCGTGGAGAAAGGATGGATTTTCTCAGAAAACAAACTCCCCCTCGGCGCCTGATCCCGCAATAAATCTGGAAGAAGATCATGGCAGACCGCTACCCGGTCCCAGATTGCGAGGATGCCGCCCGACCCATTCAGAGAACACACCCGCCCCAGCACTCATGCAGTCAATGACGGCGTCGTACTAAAAGACCGCTACTTCGCCCTGCGCTCCTGTAATCGGTATTCTAGTGCCCTGTCCGGACACTTGCTGCGACCAAACGATTTCGGGGAAATGAAGAAGATCAGCCGCATATTCCAGGGTCAGGGACTCAACGTCATCATGCCCTAAACATATTTGCCGCTCCCGCGAAGAGAAAAGAGAGCGCTTCTATCCGTACCCTCTGACGAGGAGCCGGAAAAACGCTGCGGTTTGACATCCTCCCCCGCCCAACATCGGGGGATTTCTATCAGTAGAGGCCCTGTTGCTCGCACCACGGGCGGGTTCCTGCTTCATCGTGGCCGCTCGGGCCATCTCCGCTCCACAGGCTGACACGGAATACCCTGCGGCCAACATATTCAATGCCCCATTGAGATCGGCATTTATCTCAAAACCACGGGGAGTACGGTTGAATACCGCTTGTGACGGCCTGTTGTCGTTGTCCGTGCAGCCGCAGTTGCTGCATGTCCGTCTGGTGTATTGTGGTGGTACAAGAAGCACTGTTCCGCCAGGCCATGTCAGGTTATAGCCAGGTTGCCGTCGAAACCCGAATCAGCCCTGATCCGGGATGAATTATTGCGGTATCTTAGCCGGCCTGTTTTGGGAAGAAAGACAGAATTGTTAGTTTCATCGACCTTAAATTCCTGAAGATAGCGGAAAAAATCGTGTACTCTCTTCTTGTTGAATCGTGAAAATGCTGCATGATTTTCAATTTATAGGCCCTGTCTGAGTCTTTACGTGCCTGTTGCAGTATCCGGGATCACATAATACCGCCGTAGCGTCTTCTCCAACGAGATTCCCGATGACATGAAACTGATATTTGCCAGTGTGCGCGCTTTTTTTGACGCAGAACCTGATGTGTTTAAGGGTGAAGATGACCCATGTGCACATCCTGATGACTTACCTCCAAAATTCGCCGTATCCTCACTGATCAGCAGCCTGAAAGGCGTTTCCGGCAGACTGATCAGGAAGCGTGGGTATCAGGCCTGCAACGCAAGCTGTCGGGTGGATCTCTCCGGTCACAAGGTCACTTTGCGGATAGATGTGGCGGCGTTCCGATTTCTGTTTTGTGTCAGTACGTTGAAAATCAGCGTACCCCAGGCTCAGACGGCAAAGATTCCGGTTAAGGTTCGCCCTGTCTCCCGGTCCTGAAGGACAGGGCTTTACGGCGCGTCGGATAAAAAAGAAAGGTATCGGAAATACATTCCGATACCTTCCTGATTATTTGTTTGCACTCAAGGCAAACCTAGGCCCTTGGGTCAGTGGTTTTTCTTACCTCAATAAATCATGCAAAAAGTTTTTCGGACGAAACAATGGTGAAAGAATGTTCCAAAAGAAGAGAAATAGCTTGATCAACTTTGTCAAAACGGAAGATCATGATGGCATTGGGGAGGTTCCGCTTAATCAATGAATACATGTACTCAACATTGATGCCATTTTTGGAGACAAGCTGCAAAACGGCGTCAAGCCCACCGGGGGCGTCGTCAACCTCAACCGCAACAACGCTTGTGCACCCGAACGTAAAGCCCTTTTCCTTTAGAATAGCCTTGGCCTTTTCATGGTCCGGCACGAGAAGACGCAAAATACCAAAGTCTGAGGTGTCGGCAAGAGAAAGGGCGCGAATGGAAACATTCGCTTCGGCAAGCGCATGGGTCACGTCGGCCAAACGACCAGCCCGATTTTCCAAAAACACAGAAAGTTGTTCAGCTTTCATCAACATTTCAGCGTGAAGCCCGTCATACTGACCGGGAGGAAACGCTGCCTCCGTCTTCTTCCCTACTGTGGTGCGTTCGCAAATAGTGTCAGAATCACAGCCGGATATGCCATGTCTCCGACACAGATCATTATCCAAAAAACAGTGTTACGCCTTGGGCTCATCAGCCTGTGTTGGGCGTGCATTTTCCTTTTCGGCTTTAGGAGTGATGTCAACTTCAGATGGTTCGGTCGTGGCTTTACGGAAATTGCGAATGGCGCGACCAAGCCCTGAACCGATTTCAGGCAACTTTTTAGAGCCAAAAAGCACTAAAACAACCACCAGGATAACAATGATTTCGGTTGGACCAATCGGGCCAAGCATCCCCCGCCTCCGTTCCTGAAAAGTTAGGACATACATCTCTGTCCGCCCTCGACATAACTCCTAAGTCACAAAAAAATGCGTTATGGAAGAGCGTGCCGGAAAGTATCACGAAGAATCAACACCTTGTCAATCTCTTTGCCGTCAATAACATCTTGACATCCTCTCCAACCCAACGTCGGGGGGGGCCTGGCGAAAGCAGACTTGCACCTGCTTCCCTAGGCGGGTTCCTGCTTCAACGAAACTGTCCGGAGAAACATCAGCTTGGTTTTCGCTTTCACATTCCCACAGTGAAGAATTTTTTGGCAGCGAACCAACGCCCTATTCCCACAGACCTCATTATCTCTCCACAGGCTGACACGGCATGCCCTGCCGCCGGAAAGTATTTTGGAACAGGAAAGGCAAAATGGCAAGGAAATTCCAGTAAAATGCGCCTTATGTTCTTGGAAGGGCGAAGTTTTACAGCGCTTTTTATAAAAAACAAAGGAAACGAAAAGTTATGAGAAAAAATATCAGAGACAGGAAGGCTTATGCAGACTTTTCGCCTTCGAGGGACACTAACCATCCCCCTTCTTCTGGTGCTTGTTCTTCTTGCTCTTTGACCTGTTAACGGTCGATTTCCTTGAAGAATTCTGCGACGTTCCGGCATTCCGTGTGGAGGAGGGCTTCTTTGTCAGCGAGAAACGTTTTTTCTTCCTCTTTTCGTTTCCCTGGCCTGGCACAGCGGCTGACTGCTCCTTCTTCTTTTTGGATGGACGATGCACCGCAGGCCGTTTCTTTGAAGAACCGCTGGAATCGTCATTTTTCGCCGTTCTTCTGCTCCTGATCGATGGCCCCCGCAGTCCCTTGCGCTCGAGAATACGGGCGACGCCGGCAGAAGATTCGGGGGACACGAAGCCGGCCTCGATCAACTGGCGAGCCGTCATATCTCGCCCGATACGGCTTTTTCCCCCCATAATAACACAGATAAGTCTATTCCTTCCACGTGTTGCCGTGACGATGATATTGTAGCCGGACGCGACAGTCCATCCGGTCTTTAGACCGTTCACACCGCAGACGGAACCCAAAAGGGCATTTGTTGTCTGCAGGACATGCCCCCCGTGAGTAAAGGTAGCCACTCCGTGAATATCAATGGCCTTTGGATGGTTCTTCAGATAATAGCGGGCGAGCAAAAGCATGTCATACGCTGTCGTCAACTGCCCTTTTGCCGGAAGTCCCGTTGGATTTTTGAACGAGGTATTGCGCATTCCGAGCAATCGTGCCCTGGCGTTCATCATGGAAACAAACTTTTTAAGATTTGGCTGGACCGCCTGGGCAACAGCGGTCGCGGCATCGTTTCCCGAAGCAACGGCTGTGCCCACAAGAAGTTTGGAAAGATGAACGCGCTCTCCACGGCGCAAATGCATGGTCGACCCCCCCGTCCCTGCCGCAAGAGCGCTGATTTTTATGAGTTTCTTCGAAGAAAGTCGCCGCTTTTCGATTTGGTCAAACGCCAGACACAGCGTCATGACCTTGGTGAGAGAAGCGGGGGGAATGCGCGTGTTGGGATTTAGCTTGTAGAGGATTTTCCCTGTTGTCATATTATACAGAATTGCGGCCCTGACAGGAAATCGGGGTGCAGAGAGAACCGGATGGGCGAGGAGCATCAGCCCCACCAGGGAAAATAAAACAATACAAATAACCCGCAAGAAGCAAGCAGTGAAGATTCCGCGTCCGGAATAAGAAGAAACTATCGGCACATCTATTCCTTAAAAAACAAGAAGAGCTTTGAGGAGTTTCCTAACGCAAAAAAAGCAGCCTCTAAAAAATTTTCGGAAAAAAGTATAGGAAAGAAACGTCTGTGGCGCAAATCCTTTTCTAAAAATTCTCTTCTTTTCCGCCAAAGAGCTCTAACCCCTTTTGTAAGGAACGCCTTTTTGCTACAATGAAAAACTTGGAAAATATTGGTTCTGGCTTTCTGTCGTCCACGTGACGCGGGGCCGCACCCATCGATCCCATAGGATCTTCTACAATAGCTTAATTTACGGCACGCTCTTCCTACGTAAGGAACCAGGCCATGCCGGATTTTTCACCCGCATGAGTCCGTTACGGACGTTTACAAGTGTTCACAAGTATAAAATAAAGACAAGGAGGCAGCGCATACGGGTCCTACCCGACGCTGAAATACGGCATGAATATAGGCAGCTACTCTTTTTCTGAATTTAAGGCTTTGGCAGAAAACTTTCACGGCTATGCCGCACCGGGACTTCTTATCGGCGCTTATATGGTTGAATTCGGAAAACGCCACCTGCCTGAGGGAACGCTCTTTGAAGCCATTGTCGAAACCAACAAGTGTCTCCCAGACGCCGTTCAACTTCTTACTCTATGCTCCACCGGCAACACCCGCATGAAAATCGTAAACCTCGGCCGCTACGCCGTGGCACTCTTTGACAAATTCACTGGGAAAGGAGTGCGTGTAAGCCTGGACACGAAAAAACTCGAGGAATGGCCCGAAATCGCAGGATGGTTTTTCAAGCGCAAACCAAAGGCCGAACAGGACACAAAAAAGCTCGAGGAGGAAATCCGGGAAGCAGGTGACTCTGTCTGTGCGTTGGAGTCGATTACGGTCCCGAAGAGTATGATCGGGCACAATCATATGAACAACATCGACATCTGTCCCGTATGCGGAGAGGCCTATCCCGGCGAAGACGGTCCCATCTGCCGGGGCTGCCAAGGAGAGGCCCCATATCTCAGCAGCAGAAAGGAATCTCCTGTTGCGGAACCATGCGGGGAAACCCGAGTTGTTCCTCTTGAAGAGGCTGTCGGCCAACGCTGCGCGCACGATATGACCCGCATTGTGCCTGAGCAGTTTAAAGGGCCGGAATTCAAAAAAGGACACCGTATAAGCGTCGGCGATATCTGTCGCCTGCAGCAGATGGGACGATTCCACATAGCGGTTGAAAATGAAGATACGAACCACACGGCAAAAAGTGACGGTGGATTTCTCCACGAAAATGAAGTCGCGGAACGCTTTGCGCAGCGCATGGCTGGTCCCGGAGTCACCTTTTCCCTGCCGCCGAACGAAGGCAAAATCGACTTTTCAGCGACGTGTGACGGGCTTTTCACCCTCGATCACGAACGGCTCTATCGATTTAATCTCGTACCAAAGATCATGTGCGCCACACGTCAAGACGGTCTCCTTGTCACTAAGGGAAGCCGCCTTGCCGGTACCCGGGCCATTCCTCTTTACCTCGAACGCGGTCTCTTTGAAAAAGCCCTCTCCGTCCTCGGGACAGAGCCACTGTTCTCCGTGCGCCCGCTGCGAAAAGCCAAAGTGGGCATCATGGTTACCGGCACGGAAGTGTTCAAGGGACTTATCGAAGACAAATTCATCCCCATTGTCACGGCAAAAGTCACCAATTTCCGATGCACCGTCGTCGACAAAACCATAGTTCCTGACGACAAGGCGGCGCAACTTGCCGCCATACGTGCCATGCAGGAAGCTGGATGCGACCTTCTCATCACCACAGGCGGCCTTTCCGTTGATCCCGATGACGTAACACGGCAGGCTCTTATGGAAAGCGGACTGGAACAAGTCATCCACGGCATTCCCCTCCTTCCCGGCACCATGAGCGTCACCGGTTCCATCAAGAACGACCTTGGATCCATGCAGGTTCTTGGAGTTCCGGCCTGTGCACTCTATTTCAAGACAACAGCCCTCGATGTTCTTCTGCCGCGTCTTCTTGCCGGCAGGACCATCACCCGTGCCGACGTCGCCCGGATGGGAGAGGGGGGATACTGCATGGGCTGCCAGAACTGCACCTATCCCAAATGCTGGTTTGCCAAGTAGCCCTCCGGGCGTCTTACTTTTCATAGCCGAACGGCTTGAGATCTGGATCAAGTTGTCAAAACAAAAACTTCAAGATAGAAGGATTTCTTTTGTTGAAAACTCTTCAGAGTTCCCGAACACAGGCCGCCGAACAAGCTGTTTTTTCCGGCAGCTCCGGAATCGACGGGGGAAATACGGGAACCTACGTCGCCTTATATGCAGAATTAATGTCGCGCGCGGTTGCGGGGTAAAAATCCCCCCTGTTTCAGTGCGCGCTCAAAACTGAAGACAATAGAAAAAGCCCCAAGACCCATCTGCTTTTTCATACGTTGCAAGGAACCTCATGCGAGAAACCCTTCCCGAACTTCTCAAAACAATCAGAGAAACCTTTCAGGTGGATTTTGAACCCCTTAAAATCGATGGAAGGACACTCTCCGTCCTTTCCATCGTCAATATGAAGGAGCACCTGGATGGCCTTATCCATAAAAATGCCATCAGGAACCCCCTCAGGGACCTTCCGCTCTGGGCAAAAATCTGGCCGGGCGCCATGGTGCTCGGCAGACTTTTGCGCAAATACGAGCCCGAAGGAAAAAGTCTTCTTGAACTGGGTGCAGGGTGTGGCATAACAAGCCTCATCGCCTCAGACTATGGATTTTCCTCCATCACACTGAGCGATGTGAATGACTATTCTCTCCTCTTTGCCAAGGCCAATGTGCTCAAAAACAATCTTGAAGACCGTATCTCCGTAACCAAGATTGACCTCACGGAACCTTCTTCGTCCGCCGGGATTCCGTCCTTTGACATTATTGCGGCCTCGGAGCTTCTCTACTTACCGGAACTCCACCGCCCCCTGCTGACCTTCCTTTTCAAGCATCTCTCCCCCAACGGCACGGCCCTTTTCTGCACAGATCACGCGCGAGAACAACCACATTTTGCAAAACGTGCAGCAAAAACATTTCTGTGTCAGGAAGGACATATAGGGATCAAAGCCAGAAATGAAGACGGTGAAGAAGAACGACGCCTCTTCACGATCTATATTTTGCGCAGAAAAGAAGGATAAGCACATCAGTTATGGATGCACTCCCCCTCATTCAGATTTCCCCTTGCTTTAAGGCCTACCGTTCTGACCTCGACAAAGCAGTTGCGCCGGAAGAAACACTGGCTCGCGTCCGGGCACTGTTCAGGGCAACACAAATGGATATCCTCGCGAAAACAGAACGGGTTGATGTGGGCCGTCTAGGCATCCCCGTCTTCATGAGCAGGGCAGGCCAGGATGCCCGCGCGGTTTTACCAACCCGGAAACAGATGGGGAAGGGATCCTCACCGAAGCAGGCCGAATGTTCGGCTGTTATGGAACTTATTGAACGATTCTCCTATTTTTCCTTTCTGAAGCAGCTCCCCTTTACCGAACGCCTCTCCTGGACTGAAGCGAAAAAACGTTTTTCAACGTCCATCATCTCCACGGAAGAAATGCTGCTCTCCGTCGATGAGGATATCCCCGCCGTGGACGCGGAACGCGTCCTCTCGCTTCTTCCATGGACGTTTTATCCCGCAACAAACCTCACTGAAAAAGCCATAACATGGATTCCGCTCGACTGGTTCACACTCATAAATGAATTTAACGGGTCCTCGGCTGGCAATACTGAAGAAGAAAGCATTCTCCAGGGTCTTTCGGAACTTATAGAACGCCATGCATGCGCTCTTATTGATAAGTCGCGTCATATAACCAGGACCATCAGGCAGGCAGATGTCACAGATCCGACTCTGAAACGCCTGCTCGACGCATTTATTTCCGAAGATATCCCGTTGATACTCAAAGATTTTTCCGAAGGGCTCCCCCTTCCAACCATTGGAGCCATTGCCTGGGATCCAAAAACATTCCCAGCCACGTCGGAAATTGTTTTTACTGCAGGAACGGCCACATCGCCTGAAAAAGCCGCCATCCGGGCTGTTACGGAAGTCGCACAGCTTGCCGGAGACTTCTGCACCAAATCCTGCTATGAGGCCTCGGGACTTCCCAAGTTCATGAACCTTTCGGACATCGCCTGGCTTAAGGAAGGTGAAGAATGCGAATTCTCGGATCTTCCCTGCATCGAAAACCCTGACATGGCTTACGAAATAGAAAAAGCCCTTGAACGCCTTGCCCCGAAAAAAGTCTATTCAATACGAACAACGCATCCAGATCTGGGGATCCCCAGCCACTACACCATCATTCCCGGTTTTTCCTTCAGAGAGCGCGACAGAAACCAGTGCCTCGGCCTTTTCGTTGGACGGAAGCTTATTGAAGAGGGATCCATCACCGCATGCACCGAAGGTCTCCGTACCCTGGAGCAAGTTTACGGAAACGCCCATTTTCTTCCCTTCTTTGCTGGCATGCTCGCCCTGCGGGAAGAAAACCCGCGCAGGGCCATCCCGCACTTCGAAAAGGCAGTTCCCCTTCAGCCTGACAGGGATTCCAGGGCTCTTTCCCTCTTTTATGAGGGCTATGCACTCACCCTTCTCGAAGACTGGAAATCAGCGACGCCATTTCTTGAAGAGGCCTTTGATCTTTCCCCGTCGGTAAAAGAATACGGAAATCTTCTCGGTGTTTCGCTCTTCAAACAAAAGAAGCCCTCGGAAGCAAAAGAGGTTTTCCTAAACGTGCTGCGTATCGACAAAGGATCTGCGATGGACCTTGCCAATCTTGGTCTCTGTGAAGAATTGCTCGGAGAGAATGAAATGGCACTTCATCACCTCAGAGAAGCCCTTGCGCTGGATCCGTTACTTTCTTTTGCAAAAAGCCATATTGAAACTCTTTCAGCGGAAGAAACAAAAAAAGCGCCGTAAGGACGCGTTATCGAGGAAAAATCATGGCTCTCTCAATCACGGTGGCGGGAGGAGGAAGCTGGGGGACAGCGTTGGCCAATCTTCTGGCCCAGAAAGGCCAGACACATCTGTGGCTGAGAAATGAGTCCCTTGCCCGCCAGATTACGGAAAGGCACGAAAACCCGCGCTATCTTCCGGGACTTCCCCTGCATCCAGATCTTTTCGCCACGGCCGATCCGTCAGTCCTCAGCGCCGATGTGCTTGTTCTTGCCATTCCCTGCCAGTATGTGCGCTCCTGGCTTAAGGAATATAAGGAGGCCCTCCGAAAGGCCCCCATTCTCTGCAATGCGGCAAAGGGGATTGAAATAGAAAGCAGGGAAACAGTATCGTCGATTGTTGCCAAAGAGCTAGCTGACATAACGCCGCGCTATGCCGTTCTCTCAGGACCATCCTTTGCCCGGGAAACGATACTCGGTCTTCCTACGGCCGTGGTTCTTGCCTCGCACGACGAAACCATCCGGCTTCATCTACAGAACCTCTTTGCCACGCAGACCTTCCGCTGCTATTCAAGCGATGATGTAACAGGCGTTGAAATAGGGGGAGCCCTCAAAAATATCATGGCTATTGCCGCGGGCATTCTTGACGGTCTTGAACTCGGTATGAACAGTCGGGCTGCTCTCATCACCCGTGGTCTTACGGAGATGAAACGTATGGGGATTGCCCTGGGCGCCCGGGAAGCGACCTTTATGGGGCTTTCCGGCCTAGGAGACCTGACGCTGACCGCTACGGGTTCCCTCTCCCGTAATCACACAGTCGGCGTAGCGTTGGGACAAGGACGCTCACTCAAGAGCATTCAGGAAGAACTCGGCATGGTGGCAGAGGGCGTCGCCACAACAAAGGCTGCCCACACGCTCGCAATGGAGCTCGGCGTTGAGGCACCCCTGACAAACGCGGTCTTCGATATCCTCTATAACGGCGTAAGGCCAAAGGATGTCCTTCACACACTCTTTGCAAGAAAGCTACGGCCGGAAGACGACTGATCTGCGAAATACCGGAGATGACGTTAAAAGAATGCGCTGCGCACAATGCAACGCACCTCTTCACCTGGGGTCAGATCATTCCCCTCCAGACCGACACGGAGGGATATGTATTCTCCGCCGTCATCTCCTTCCGGGAGAGGAGAGGGTCCGTTAATCTGTGTAACGGTTCCACTAAGGACCTCCCCGGTCTTCCGTTCCACACGACAGGACAGGCCCGTCTTTAAACGATCCCCCTCTTCCTTCGGAAACCAGGCCGTTACCCAAAAGGACTGCCGGCTCCCGCTTGGAAGAATGATGAGAAGCGGATCGCCCCTTGAGACCTCTTCTCCCACCTTCGCGCTTTTGACAAGGACGGTTCCGTCCATGGGACTTTTCAAAAGCCCGTCCGCATGCGGAGTCTGCTCCGTCCTCGAAAAATTTCCCCCCGCTCTTGCCCGGACAAGCTGCACTTCTTTTCTGAGTTGTTGCAGCTCACGGTTTACCCTGGCCCTGACCAGGCTGGCTCTCTCAAGTTCCTCCTTTGCACGTTCCATCTCTTTTCTGGCCTTCTGTTCCTGTTCCCGTGCTTTTGCATAGGAACTTCCCCCCACGCCTTCCGCCTGAAGCGAACGCATGGCAAGCTGAGCTTTCACGTGCCTCATCACGGCCTGATCAACAAGCCGTCCCCGTGATTCCTCCTCATGCCGCACCGTGGCCAGGCGGAGAACGGCATCCTCCTCCGCCTCCTGCGCCTCCTTGAGTCTGCCGGCAATCATTACCATATCAGGAGTCCGCAAATTTGCGATTTCCCGAGCCGCATCACGGTTCTCGGCGTTAAATGACCGTGCATCCAGGCGGGCCACGACATCCCCTTCCCGGACTTTTGCCCCCTCCTCGACTTCAAAGGCCAAAAGAGGGGCTGAATATTCGGCGGTGACCGTATAGACCGTACCGTCAAGGAGGGCATAGCGGCTTTCGATGCTCCTCGGCCAAAGCCAGAAAAGCAGGGCCAGAAGAAGGACAGCTCCAAAAAACAAAATGACCGGCAAAAAGTGCTTTTTTGGAGGCAAATTCTTGCCCTTCGGCATTTCAAGGGCCTCTGGTGTTGTCATGAAATACCTCCCTCAGACAAATAGTACACGAATAGGCAGAAAATCCATGCAAACTCCGTTCCGAATATTCTCAAAGCCCCTGTTTACGCACCGCACAATGATCGCCATGGCGACTCAACGCATCAAACGAAAAAAGACAGGGAGGCTTTCTTGCTTTTTACCGCGATTACGCTAGAGTAGCTCCGCTTTTACAATGACTGAAAACACAAACTAAAACGGGGGTAAAAACGCCTCCGACTTTTTGAGAGAGTCCATGTCACGCCTTATTTCCCTACTCTTCCTTCTCTGTCTTTTACAAGGCTGCGCCACCTTTTCCGTTGTTGACGAACAGGGATACAGCGAAGCCTCGAAACTTATGGCCGCCGAGTTCGAGCGCCACGGGCTGCCACTGACTCCCGAGACAAAATTCTTTTCCTCAGGTGAGTCCTACGGGCACATACTCCTGACCCGCCTTTCTCCGCGCTTCATGCAGGGACAGGTCAAAAACTACTATATTGGCGACACCTTCAAAGAAACTCTCCAACCAAGAAGAAGCATTCTCTCCCTTGGAAAAAACGCGTTTCATATCGAACACATGACACAGCATGTCCGCATCGTCATGCTGGCTGTCTGCGACTGGAACGGAGACGGCGAGGAGGAATGGCTCGTGCGTGCCAGGGTCACCCCCAAGCATGGAGGGAAGGATAAAACGTGGTTCCTCCTTGTGCCGGCTCCGAGGAAAGCTGAAGAAATTCTGAACGGTACTCCCATTGCCCTGCGGGAATGTGTGGGACAATCCTGCCAGACAACGGTCTATAAAAATGCCATCCCCACGCGAACAGAGGAAAACACCATGCCCCTCACGAACGTGACGGAGGTGAAGCCGGGCGAGCAGAGAGTCACAACACCGGACGCCCCCAAGGAACAGAAGGAGGACTTCTCCGAGCGAAGCATCTAGCCTCCCCTGCGTTTAAAAACCGTCCGGCAATGATGGAAAATTCTCCGGAAATCGGACCTCTAAAAAAACCGGCTCTACAAAAAACGCGTTACTCCGGTGTGCAGAGCAAAAAGGACAGGTTCGGCACACCCTGCGCATACACAGTCCATAACAATCTTTTTACCCCTCATACCCCATGCTGTTTCTCCCCAAATCCATAGAGCGCTTTCTCTCAAAAAACAATACAAATCACGGTATGGGCGTAATGCTGCGTTTCGCCGTTCTGCTTACCGTTCTTCTCATTCTCTATTCACTGTTTTTTCAGTTCTTTATGTGGCTTGAGGGACGCGATGGATATTCTTTTATCACGGGCTTATACTGGGTTCTGACAGTCATGACGACGCTTGGCTTCGGGGACATTACCTTCCTGTCAGATGCCGGGCGCCTTTTCTCCATCTTCGTCCTCCTCTCGGGTCTTCTTCTCTTCCTCACTCTGTTCCCCTTCATGTTCACCCATTATATCTACAATCCGTGGCTTGAGGCCCAGAAAAAAGAACGCACGCCAAGAAGTCTTCCCGAAGGCACAAAGGGACACGTAATCATTGTGACGCCAAGTCCCATAGCTCTGAACCTCGCCGACAATCTAAACACCTACGGGGCGCCCTATGTCCTTCTTTCCAACGACAGCCAACAGACCATGGATCTCCTGGACCGGGGCTACAATGTTGTCGTTGGAGAGCATGATGAAAAAGAGGTGTACCGACATCTGCGTCATGATCAGGCGGCCATGCTTGTGGCCCTCGACAGCGATACTCGCAACACCAACATCGTCTTTACGGCCCGCGATGCCGGCGCACCAAACCTTCCCATTGTTGCTTCGGCCACGAACGACGAAAGCAGTGAGGTCCTCAAGCTGGCAGGCTGTGACCAGGTCTTTCAGTTTCACAGGCTCCTCGGGGAAGCCCTGGGACGACGCGTACTGAACGACAAGGAGCGCTGCAGCGTCATTCTGCGGGTTGAAGGACTTGTTATCGCGGAGACACCTGTCATGCGCACCCATCTTGTCGGTAAATCCCTCAAAGACTGCGGTCTGCGGGCGCAGACAGGCGTGAACGTTGTGGGGCTCTGGGAACGCGGCGTATTCCGTCTACCTCACGCCGACAGTGTCTTCACATCAACCATGGTCATGGTCATTGCGGGGACGAGCGATCAGATCCAACAGGTCAACGAGCTCCTCGGGCCACGCGACAGTACACGTCAAAAAAACGAGACCCCTGTTGTCATTCTTGGCGGTGGCGGAGTCGGCCTTGCAGCCGCACGTTTCTTACGGGCAAGCGGCCGCTCATTCTGCATTGTGGACAAGATCAAAAAAAGCGGCGTACCGGAGGAGAGTATGATCACCGGCGACGCGTCCGATCTGAGTGTTCTTGAAGCGGCAAACTTACGCAAGGCAGCATCCGTCCTCGTCACAACCCACGACGACGACACCAATGTTTACCTGACCCTCTACTGCCGGCGCCTCAATAAAGAGGTGCAAATCATCAGTCGCGCCAACTTAGACCGGAACATTCACATGCTCCATACGGCCGGCGCTGATCTTGTTCTTTCCCTTGCCTCCATGGTGAGTAACAGCGTGATCAACCTTCTCTCTCCTGGCAAGGTTCTCATGGTCAACGAAGGGCTCAACATCTTCCGTTCCACCGTCGGCGAAGACCTGGCGGGGAAACACCTCATGGGCAGCGGCATCAGAAGTGAAACCAACTGCAGCGTTGTGGCCCTGCGCACCCTTGACAGCACGATGGAAATCAATCCTGACCCATACCATGTCTTCGTCGCAAATGAGGAACTTCTTCTTATCGGGGACTCAGCCTCCGAAAAAGCCTTCCACGAGCGCTTTCACAGCTGAACGTCCCGTCATATGCAAAGATTCGTACCGGACGCCATATCCGTCCCGATACCAGTTGCACACAAAAAACGCCCCGCTTCATGCGGGGCGTTTTTTTGCTGCTGCGCCGCAGGATCCTAGGCGTCAAGGGCCTGGGAGATATCTTGTATAATGTCATCTGGATGTTCCAGACCCACGGAAAGCCTGATAAGGCCGGGGCTTATGCCGCAGGCGGCGAGCTGTTCGTCGGTCAGCTGCCTGTGAGTTGAACTTGCCGGATGCAACACACAGCTTCTGATATCTGCTACATGCACCTCAAGAGAGACAAGGGAAAGGTGATCGATAAAACGTGCACCGGCCTCACGCCCGCCCTGCAGCTCAAAACTCATGACCCCGCAGATTCCTTTCGGAAGATATTTTGTGACGAGGGGAAGATCGCGGCTGCCGGGAAGAGCCGGATACTGGATTGCATTCACCTTTGGATGGGAGGCAAGAAAAGTAGCAACAAGCATACCATTCTTTGCGTGACGTTCCATACGCAGGGGGAGTGTCTCAAGGCCAAGATTCAAATAAAATGCCCCCTGGGCTGTCTGACAGGCCCCGATATCACGCATGAGCTGTGCACGGGCCTTGACAATAAAAGCCATCTTGCCAAAGGATCCGGTATAGGAAAGACCGTGGTAGGAGGGATCGGGCTCTGTAAATTCGGGAAAATGTCCGGCCGCTTTCCAATCAAAATTTCCGCTGTCGCAGATAACGCCACCCATCTGAACAGCATGCCCGTCCATATATTTGGTGGTGGAGTGCACGACAATATCCGCCCCGAAGTCAAATGGCCGGCAAAGAATCGGAGTGGCAAAGGTATTGTCAACAATCAGGGGGACATTGTGGGCGTGAGCGAGATTCGCAATCCTCTCGATATCAAGCACATCCATGGACGGATTCGTCAGGGTCTCGCCATAAACAAGCTTCGTATTGGGACGGAAGGCCTTGGAGAGCTCCTCGTCCGTGGCGTTCTGATCCACAAACGTGACATCAATACCAAGACGCTTGAAGGTAACCGCAAACAGATTGAAGGTGCCACCATAGATGCTTGAGGCACTCACCATATGGTCACCGCTCTTCAAAATCGTGAGGCAGGCGAGAGTTGAAGCAGCCTGACCGCTTGAGGTGCACATCGCTCCCACTCCGCCCTCAAGGGCAGCTATTTTCTTTTCTACGCAGTCAACGGTCGGATTACCAAGACGCGTATAGAAAAAACCGCTCGTTTCAAGATTGAAAAGACGGGCCACCTCATCGGTTGATTCGTACGTAAAGGTTGTGCTCTGAACAATAGGCAGAACGCGTGGCTCCCCGTTTTTAGGGGTGTAGCCGGCATGAAGGCATTGTGTTTCCCTATGCATACCCAATCCTCCTGATTTCGTGCTAAAGGGCGAAAACAAGGGAGATCCTGTTTCGTATCGTTATAAGGACCATGTTCTGATGCAAAAACGTCTGACCCCGACTGCTCTTCCCGCAAGACAAAGAAGACAGGGATATTTTTTCCCGGCCTCCACTCCGGAGCATGAAGGTATGCCAAAACAAGCCGGAAATTCCGGTGGCACCCCGCAAGCCCGGCCACATAAAAGCCCCGATGATACAGGTCCTTTGAAAAGAGGTCGAAGGCTGCGTCAAGCATGGCCATAAAAAGGTGCTAATATATCCTTTGGAGGAGAGCTTCAAGAAATTTTTTGCAAGCGCCCACCCTTCCGGCAAAGAAACCTTAAAAAGGCCCTAAAAAAGGCCCCTCCATTGCATTACGGGACATTTTTATATATTCTGTCAATGTAGCTAATCGAGCATGAAGATTATATCCGGATCGTTTGCTTCAACGGGTCGCTCTGGCGCCTTTTCTGTGACCGGCTCGCTGCCTCAGTGCATGTGAAGAGCGTTTTCCGGTCACGGTTAATTCAAAACGAATCAGGTATGTTCGTCAAACAGCGAAAGGTAGGTCAAATGCGGTTTTTTCCATAAAATCCAATGAGGTTGCCGCATTGAATTTCATGACAGCCGTGCCCCATCGGTCACGGCAAAATGAGGAGGAAGTTCATGAAACGGTTTACTGCTCTTCTGGCGGTCTTCGGCCTTGTGCTCGGTCTATCACTGACGGTGATTCCTTCTGCCGACGCGGCCATTCTGATTAAAATCGCCGGCATGAAACCCGAAGGCGAGCCCGAGACCATCAGTATGCACAAATTTGGAGAGCATCTGGCAAAGCTTTCCAAGGGAAAATACGAAGTAAAAGTATTTCCCAACAGTATTCTCGGTAAAGAAGACTCCTATATTGCGCAAACCCGTAAAGGCATCATTCAAATGTGCGCGACCGGAACGCAAACTTCCGCCCTTCATCCGGCCATGGCTATGCTTGAGACGCCCATGCTCTTTGACAGCTATGCTCACGCACGGCGCGCTATGGACGGCGGAAAGACCTTCCAACTCATCAATAAAGGTTTTGAGGAAAAATCCGGCCTGCGTACCATGAACGCCTTTCCTCTCGGTTTCCGTCATTTCTACACCAAGAAACCCCTTAAGGCCGTGAAGGATCTCATGGGACTGCGTCTTCGTGTGCCGAACATTCCTCTCTACATCCGTTTCGCCAAGGAATGCGGCATCTCCGGTCAGGCTATGCCTTTCGCCGAAGTTCATGGCGCGCTTGATCAGGGCATCATTGACGGTGGTGACAGCCCGCTTGCCGACATCGTAAGTAAGAAAATGTACGAGATCACCCCTGAAATCACGCTGACAGGGCACATTCTCGTCATCCATTCCCTCTACATCAACAAGAACTTCTACGACAAGCTTCCTGATCAGGACAAGAAGTGGTTCGATGAAGCGGCACGCCTTGCGGCTGACTATGTGTGGACCGAAATGGAACGGATCGACAGGGAGGCCGAAAAGGTCATCCTCGCCAACAAGGGCCACATCTCAACCCCGGACAAGGCCTTCCATGACCACATGGTAAAGGCTGCCGAACAAACCTGGAATCTCTTCCGCGAAACAGTGCCCAACTGCCAGGAAATCCTGGACAGTGCAGCTGCCCTCAAGTAATCGCATTCTTGCGAGCCGGAGATGTTCTCCGGCTCGCACTTTTTTTAGCCCAACCCTGCAAAATCACGGCGTTCAACCACATCCACACAATCAGGAATCACTGCCCACACAGTCATTCTTTCTCGAGTGCGCCGCCCTTCTTCGAAAGAAAAAACCAGGTGGCGTGTCAAAGTGGACATTTTGCCTTCATCGGTTCGGTGCACGCTGATTTTCCTTGTCCTCCCAAGGATACGGTCGATCGCCCCCGAACATCTGCAAAGCAGATTGACGACCAGAGAGAAGCTCCCCACAACTGGAAGATCTGCGTCTACAAAAAATTTCACGTTCTGCAGCTGAACGGTATTGAACAGACCGTGCGTACGATTAAAGCCCACCGCTTCCCAAATTTCTTTCTGCTCACGGCGCTTTGATGAAAAAAAGCCCCCGATTGACGTGGAAAAACCGCTAAGCCCCTCTGGGGTCGGAAAACCCCGAAGAACCTTTCAGGAAAAGGATATTCCGATGCAAGATGAACAGTTGCAGGACCTCCCTTCTGCAGGGCAGACAGAGACAACGAAGACCAATGAGAAACACAGTACAGGCCAGTTTCTCTTTGAAATCTTTTGCGCAACCCTCTTTCTCACCATGATCGGCCTTGTTTTTTATAACGCCGTCTTGCGCAAAATCTTCAATTCAAGTTACCCGCCCAGTGAGGAGTGGGCCCGTTTTCTATTCATCTTTATCACCTTTTTCGGCGCCATCGAAGGATTCTACCGCAAGCGTCATATCGCAGTGGATATGTTTGTGAACCTGCTTGGTTCGGGCACACGAAAATGTGTGGACGTTTTAGCGATCTTCTGTGGTATTGCAGCGCTTTCTCTCCTGCTCTACGGGGGCATTATCAACGTACTCCAGACGATGGACACGTACTCTCCCGCAACGGACGTAAATCTGGGGCTTATCAACAGCACCCTTCCCGTCATGGCCGCTGCCGGCATCATCTTTATGCTGCGGGATCTCAAGGATATTCTCTGTGCGCCCAGGACGAAAGGAAGGGGGTAAACCGTGGAACTCTTTATCTTTCTTGGAACCCTCTTTGCGCTGCTCTCCGTCGGGATTCCCGTCTGTCTTGTCCTTGTACTCTGTGCCATTGTCCTTATGTGGCATTCGGGATTTTGGGACGCCATGACCATTCCCGGCAGTATGCTTGACGGCGTAAACAACTATCCGCTCCTCGCAATTCCCTTTTTTGTCTTTGCCGGTGAAATTATGGCGGCCGGAGGCCTCTCCCACCGCGTGGTACGCCTCGCCCAGCTTATTATCGGTCGTATACGCGGCGGCCTCGGTTATGCAGCGATTATTTCAAGCATTCTTTTTGCCGGACTCATGGGAAGCAGTGTGGGAGAAGCAGCGGCACTCGGAGGACTTTTGCTGCCCATGATGAAACAACAGGGCTATAATCCGGGAAGGGCCGGAGCCGTCATAGCCTCGGGCGCCGTGCTCGGCCCCATCATTCCTCCGAGTACAAACTTTATTCTTCTTGGCGCGACCATAAGTTCACTCTCCATCACAAAGCTCTTCATGATCGGCCTTTTCCCCGGTATCTTCATAGGCCTGGCCCTCATGATTGTCTGGTTCTTCGTTGTCCGCATTGACAACTACAACGACACCCAATCCTTCACGTTCCGTGAAAGCGTCCGAATTCTTGTTGACGCGCTTCCGGCATTTCTCATGCCGGTACTTCTCCTTGGTGGTATCCGCTTCGGCTTTTTCACCCCGACGGAGGGCGGTGCCTTCGCAGCCATCTACGCCATCGTCATCTGCATGCTCTACTACAGGGAGCTCTCCTTCCGTCAGCTCCTCAGAGTAAGCGCCCGGGCAGCCTCGACAACGGCAGTTGTCATGATGATTGTGGGAACGGCAACGGCCGTCGGCTACTTCATAACCATTGCCGACATACCCAATCAGATGACACAGCTCTTCAAACCTCTTATCGATTCACCAATACTCCTTCTTATCTGCATCAATATATTTCTCTTTCTTATCGGCATGGTCATGGATCTGACCCCGAACATTCTGATTTTTGCTCCGGTCTTCTTCCCTCTTATTCAGCAGGCCGGCATCGACCCATATTACTTCGGTCTCCTTTTTATTCTTAACCTTGGCATAGGCGTCATAACGCCACCTGTCGGAACCATTCTTTACGTCGTCTGTGGCATCGGGGACATCCGTATTGCAGAACTCATAAAAAAACTGATTCCTTTCATCCTCATGGAAATCGTTATGCTCTTTCTGCTTCTCTTCTTCCCGAAACTCTCAATCGTTCCCATGAACTGGCTTATGGGCGAATAACCCAACCACACTTGCCGGCTAATACTGCCAAGTCATTCAGGCCCCGCAAGCAACGTGCGGGGCCTGAATGTTATACAAGCCACGTCTCCTTCCCTCTTTTCAATAAAATATACAACAACCCTAAACTAAAATGCATGACAAACCGTTTGGTTCTCGAAATGAACTCAAAAACACATCCAGGAGAGCCTCCATTTTGATTTATCGTAACACAACAATACCATTATTTTTTCATTTAACGAAAATCTAACATATCAGTCATACATTAATATTCTTTAATATAAAGGGCTATCATATAAAACATTACAACATTCACAATATATAATATTATAAAATAACAATTTGTATACTGTACAATTCTACTGCAACATGATTTTCCTACGCACATCAAATAAAAAATCGCAGGGGAAAGTACAAATTTCCTCTGCGCGCCTCGTAAGAGAATCTGTCAACGAAAACGCCTTCACCGCATCGGACCAGGCCACACAATGATTCAGCAAACAATCTCCCGCACACGCTTTCTTCTGCGTTCCTGTACAATTCCGCTTCTGCTTCTCTGCTTTCCGATCACGGCATTGGGAGACGGCAACGAAACAATAAGCTCCTACTCCGAAGCAAAACGGATTTTTGACAGCATTCATCAACAGCACAGGAGGACGGTCTACTGCGGATTTTCATACAGCAAAACCAGAGACGTCGAACTACCCGACGAATTTCCACTCACCCCATTTCCCACGCGGGCGCAAAAAATGGAACGGGAGCACATCGTCCCGGTTGAGAACTTCGGAAAAGCCTTCCCGGAATGGAGAAATGGCTCGCCCATGTGCGTGGATAACCATGGGCGGGCCTACAGTGGAAGACGCTGTGCGCAAATGGCAAGTGCCCGCTTTCGACTGATGGAGGCTGATCTCCACAATATTTTTCCGTCGGTCGGTTCCGTCAATGCCGCACGGCGCAACTTCAACTTCGAGGAACTGGACGGAAAGGGAAGACAAGTCTTCGGCCCATCGTGCCCCGTCCTCTTTTCCGGACGCAAGGTGGAACCGCCGGCACGGGCAAAGGGCATCGTGGCACGGGCCTACCTCTATATGGATCAAAGCTACCCCGAATACCATATGTCCCGGAGGCAAAAACGACTTATGGAGGTCTGGAATGCCACATACCCTCCTGACGAATGGGAATGCAGACGAAATACGATGATTCGGGAACGGCAGGGAAACGGCAACTCTTTTATAGAAAAAGCCTGCACCGATGCATTTAGCACATCCTCATTTCACAACGGTGATCCGGGGGCTCAGCAGAAAGATTGAAAGCAGGGGGACTTGCCCGGCAGCAGCCCATCTCAGACCTAGGGCAGGAAAAGGCATGCCCTTTTCCCTGCATACGTACAAGCGATACGCTCTACCCCATACCGCTATTCAACGCATCACCCCTGCTATCTGAACTGAACCAGCAGGATCCGCAGCCATCAGGCACGGTCAGAAACCGACCCGCACCGGCACCCGGACAGTGAAAGGGAACAAGAAAGGACGTCAGACGAGTTCGGCCTCAGCCTTTCCCAGATCCTCAAAGACCCGCCAAGGCTTCCGCTCTTCAGAAGCCAGGTCTTCAAGCCTTGCCTCTCCGCTCAGCACAAGAACAAAATCAATACCGGCGTTTTCTGCAAGTTTTTTATCCGTGCTCAGCCTGTCCCCCACCATTACCATGTCTTTTTTATCGTAGCGTTCAAGTAACGGGGCCAGTACCATGGGATCGGGCTTTCCAAAAATATGCTCGGGACGCCTTCCAGTGGCTGTTTCGTACAAGGCAAGCATGCTGCCGACATCTGGCAGGGGACCTTCCGGCGAGGGGCAAACAAGATCCGGATGCGTTGCCAGAAAACGCACCTCCTTTCTCTGCAGAATAAGGGCCGAACGGGCCAGTTTCTCATACGTAAGCTCCGTATCATAGGCGAGAACAACCGCTTCCGCCTCCTCCGCTGTCTCGCGTAATTCTGGCATATATTCATGAAGCTCACGAGAGAAATCTCGATTGGCAACAAGATATATATTGGTGCAGTGAGTTTTCCTCAAAAAATTCACAAGAGGTCGTGCAGGTGAAAGCAAAACATCAAGTGTTGCAGGAATTCCCATATTATTAAGCTTATCTACATACGTAGTAAGGGACTTTGATGTATTATTGCTCAAAAAATAGAAATCAAAGTTTTTCCAGTAATTTGTAATAAAACGAACTGCACCGACAATCGGATGATTGCCAAGGTATACGGTTCCATCCATATCAAGGACAATACATTTTTTCTTTGAAAAGCTCATATTTTTTTGCGGCGCTGATCCTCCGACTCATGCGGTGAAAAAAAAGCCGCCCTCCTTAGTGTATCATGAGCCCGTGAGCAGATAACCGTGGAAATACGATCAGACTCTCGAGACTATTGTCGATTATCGGCGTTTTCGGGAGCCCCCGGCAGCCGATTTTTCGGCCGGGGCCCAGATTTATAACCTCGTTACGAATTTTCATCATTATCTGAGCGACCGAGATAGAGTACAGCCTATTTTACGACTTGAGAAGAGACTTTCCCGGCACTGTTCCAATGGTTATCCTCCTCCTTTCCACATTGAAGAAAAAACGCATGTATGCTAAGTTTTTTTAATTAAATCGAGGAAAAAACGCCCTTCCGCTGCCCGATTCCTTGCCGTGTAGTGTGGCCCCTCAAGTCCATGACACACTCGCTACGTCATCTTCTTTACGGCGGCAAAGGAGTATAGAATGCAACGTCTATCAACCACTGTGCTTGTCGTCGGCGGCGGCGCCACAGGCATTGGGACGCTTAGAGATCTGAGCATGCGTGGTATATCGGCGATACTCGTCGAGCAGGGAAGCCTTGCCCACGGAACCAGCTCCCGTTTTCACGGTCTTCTTCATAGCGGTGCCCGTTACGCCGTGAACGATGTTGTCTCGGCCAGGGAATGTATTGAAGAGAACACCATTCTCAAAAAAATCGGCCATCAGTGCATTGAACAGACTGAAGGCTTTTTTGTTGCGCTTCCTGAAGATGACGAATCCTACATCGGCTCCTGGGCTGATGCCTGCACTGCAGCAGGCATCCAGACAGATGAGGTGGACGTCAATGAGGCCTGTTCCATAGAGCCGGAGCTCTCGAAAAAAGCGGTTCGTGTCTTCCGGGTCCCGGACTCCTGCGTTGACGGTTTCCGTCTCGTCGTCCACAACGCCATGAGTGCAAAACGTCATGGGGGACGCATTCTGCAGTACCACCGACTTGTTTCTATCCACCAGGAACAGGGAAACATAACAGGGGCCACCGTTGAAAACACACGGGACGGGAGCCGTCTTGAAATCGACTGTTCGGCCATTATCAGCGCCGCCGGTTCCTGGGCCGGTGAAGTCTGCTCAAAGGCCGGCCTTGACGTACCCGTTTCACCAGACCGTGGAACACTCCTCGTCTTTAATCACCGCTTTACCTCACGGGTTGTGAACCGCCTTCACCCCGGTTCTGACGGCGACATTTTTGTTCCTCATGGCTCAATAACAATTCTTGGCACAACGTCCGTGCCTACAAGCCGCCCCGACGACACCGCGCCGACCGAAGAAGAAGTTTTACGACTTCTTGATATCGGTGAACCGCTTTTTCCGAACCTGCGTACCTACCGCATCCTCAGAGCTTTTGCCGGAACGCGTCCGCTCTATACCCCAAAGGGGACGGCCACGGGCCGCGGTGCAAGCCGCAATTTCCAGGTATTTGACCATGCGAAGGACGGTCTCTCGGGATTTTTCTCCATCTTCGGCGGAAAATTGACGACATACAGACTTATGGCAGAACGCGTGACAGACGCCTGTGCCGCCTATCTCGGGATTTCAGCCCCCTGTACAACCCATTTGGAGCCCCTTGTTCCCGACCCCGATCCGGATGTTCTTGCCAAGGCCGCTCGTTATTTCCCTGTATCGGATCTTTCCCTCCTTGCCGACCGCGCCGGGGATGACCTTATACCCATCCTCAACCTCGCGGAAGCCTGCGCCTCAGAAGGAGAGGGCGCCAATCCCCTCCTCTGTGACTGTGAAATGGTATCGCTTGCCGAGGTGGAACATGTTGCCAGAGCCGACGATACCTACTCGTTGACCGACATACGGCTCCGTACACGCCTTGGCATGGGGACCTGTCAGGGGACCTTCTGTACTGTACGAGCCATCAATGCCATGTATGAACATGATCTTCTTCCCGCCAAGGATCCGCTGCTCTCTATCAGAGACTTTCTCGATGAACGGTTCCGCGGTATACGTACAACCTTCTGGGGAACACAGGCGCAGGAAATGGAATTAAGCCATGCCATCTACGCAGGAGTACTGAATCTTGACACAGCTCTGTAAACACTTTTCAAGTGATGTGCTCATCATAGGGTCCGGCATCGCAGGACTCACGGCAGCCATTTCCGCGAGGCAAAGCGGGGTGTCTGTCATTCTTGTCTCCAAAGGTGCCGGCACATATGCCATAAGCAGTGGATGCATAGATCTGCTCGGCTATGTTGCAAACAAGAACGGAACTGAAGCGGTGGAGGCCCCCCTTTCCGCACTTCCTCTCCTGCCGAAGGACCATCCGTATAGTCTCCTTGGAAAAGATGCTGTTCTCCAGGCCATCTCATTTTTCAGTGACATTCTTGAACGTCAAAAGGCTCCGTATACGGCGGGCAAAACCGAAGAAGGGGCTCCGAAAAACACGCTTCTTCCGACCATCCTCGGGACCGTAAAACCAAGTTATCTGATCCCGAAAACACACGATTCCACGCCCCTCTTTAACGGCAAAAAAATTCTTGTTGCAGGTGTTTCGGGTCTTAGAGACATGAGTCCGAAGCTCTGTCGGGACGGACTGCGCCGGCAGGCAGGCCTCGGCGACAAGGAAATGGACACGGTTCTCCTTCCCGCCCCCCTCAACGGCCTTCACCGCAGTCTTTCAACCCTTGACCTTGCCCGCTTTGTCGATACAAAGGAAGGAGAGACCTGGCTTGAAACATCCCTTGGACGTCTTGCGCCTCTCTACGACTGTGTTCTTCTGCCGCCCATTCTGGGGACAAAAAACGGCGGAGAACCTGCGGAACGCCTAGAAAAACGCCTTGGAACGCGACTTCTGGAACTGCTGTCCATTCCTCCCGGTGTTGGGGGAATCCGCCTGCATAAAGCACTCATGCAGGAGGCAAGAGATCTTGGCATCCGTTTCCTGGAAAACGTGGATATCTCGGCCGCCGTTCTTTCGGGATCAACAGCCACCTGTGTTACAACGCAGGGAACAAGCCCAGAACGCCTTCTTGCAAGCAGCTTTATCCTGGCAACGGGGGGGATTCTCGGTGGCGGCCTTACAAGCTATCCGGACCGCATCGAAGAAAAAATTTTCCGTCTTCCCGTTGACGCGCCATCCGGACTATCTCGTACTAATGCTCACATCTTTGACCAGCATCCCGTCCAGTCTGTCGGTGTTCGTGTTGACGCACATCTCCGTCCTGCAGAAAAAGACACCTGCCTTCTCAACAACGTTTTTCTCGCGGGAAGAATTCTCGGGGGCTACGATCATGGACACGAAAAAAGCGGGCACGGGGTGGCCATCACAACAGGATATATGGCGGGAATATTCGCTGCTAGGCACGCAAAGGAATCACATGGCGTATAAACGCGAAACCTGCGGTCGGCGGGCAGTGCTACCAATCACGACGCCCTGATACATAATGACGGGATGATCATGATCCTTGAAATAAACGGTAAGAGCATGCCTCAAAAACAGAGTCTTGCCGGTTCAGCTCTTGACCGCGAATATAACGACATTCACTATCCGCTTCGGCATGCCCCTCCTGATCGGCGGCATGACTGTTGGTGACAGGTTCTGCCGCAACGAACCTGAAAAATTGATCCTGGAGTAGTTCCACTGTGTCAGTCCGTGGAGACGGAGGGAACTGGCCCTTCGTACAAGGAATCCGACAGGGAAACACTTCCGCCAACGAGACAGCCGTTCCAGGACTTTCCTGGAATTCTGCGCTAAACACTATGAGCATACATCTTAATCCTGATAACTGCCTTGCCTGTACAACATGTGTTGTGCACTGTCCGGTTGCTGCAGCCACGCCTGCCTTTTCCGGCCCGAGGATGATCGGCCCCGGCTTTGAGCGATTCCGACTCCTTGGCCTCTGTGAAGACAGGTCTCTGACATATTGTGCGAACTGCAAAAACTGCGAGATTGCCTGTCCGCAGAATGTCCCGGTGGCAACGATCAATATGCTGGCCCGATTTGCCCAGTGCAGGGAGGAGCCTCCTTCCTTCAGGGACTGGATTCTCGCCCACGGAGAAATCATTGCCAGATTTCTGAGCTTTATTCCCGCCAGACTCAAAAATTTCGGCATGGGCCTTGGTCCGGTACGAAATCTTCTCGACGTCATCGGCATTGCGAAGGAATGCCCCATGCCTTCCTTTGCCAAGGTATCTCTACGCTCCCTCTTCGCCCATTCTGCCAACCTTGAGACCACAAAAAAATGCCTGGCCTATTTTCCGGGCTGCTACACAAACTACTACGACCCCAAGACTGGTCTCGACGTCATCTGGCTGCTCAGAAAGGCAGGATACCACGTCATCATTCCGCAGGAATTTGTCTGTTGTGGCATCCCGCTTGTAAGCGGCGGTTTTGAGGAAGACGCAAAAAAGAACGCCACAATAAACGCCAGGGTGCTGGCCGATCTCGCAAAAAAGGGGATTCCCGTCATCACATCCTGTCCAAGCTGTCGCCTTATGCTCTCGAGAGAAATGAAAGAACTATTTCCCGAGATTATTGACGAATTCGGGGAACCCGTTATTGAGGACTGCATGGATGTTTTCACCCGTCTTGTTGAAAGCGGAGAACTCTCTCCAAATACACGGGAAAGGAACATTGAAGCGATATACCATGCCCCCTGTCATCTGCGCGCTCTTGGAGGCGGACTGCCGGGATTCGAACTTCTTGCCAGTCTCCCGCACTCGCATCTGCAAAATGCCAACGCAGGCTGTTGCGGAATTTCGGGAAGCTACGGCTTTAAGAAAGAAAAATATGACATTGCGCAAAAAGTCGGAAACGACCTTTTTATGAGTGTTACCGAAAGCAAATGTTCCCTTGTACTGAGTGAGTGCGGAACCTGTCGGCTCCAAATTACGGGAAATACAAATATACCAAGCCTTCACCCTGTTTCTGTTCTGCGTTCCTTATGTGCCTAGCTCGCTTCCGGAATCAGGATTTTTTCTGTGCGTATCAATGTTTATCAAGTACATAACAACATGGCTTAATCGCAAAAAAATGTACAACCTATATTCTATATAAAGGATACGACATGCCTCTCTATGATTTTTGCTGCGAAAACTGCGGTAAAGAATTCGAAGATATCGTAAAAAACGAATCAAGCATCAATCCAAGCTGTCCGTCCTGCGGTTCAAACAAAACCACAAGGAAAGTTTCTGCACCTAGCCCCCTTAAAACAGGCGCATTTCCCTTTAAACCGGGCCCCGTGCGTCCCCTTGGAAACGGCGGACCATCGTGCGGAGGAAGCTGCGGAACGGGTTCATGCCCCATGAGCGACACAGCCGACTGATACGCTATAAATCTTCCGGCAAGCCCCCGTAAAGATGCAAGGACATCACCGACAGAAGCCCCCAAGGATAAATGGGGGCTTCTGTGTTTCGGTGACTTGTAACGACCATACCGCAAGTAGCCAGATACGGCCTCTCGCCAAGACATATCCTTCCTTCTTCCCATTCCTTGCATTTGTCTATCGCCTAACGTATCATCCTCTAAGTTTAGCCATAAGGCCCCTTGCTTTAGCAATAAGGATATGACCTAACACATATTTAATTCAACGTTAGTCTGTTTTTACCACTCAACTATACTATCTTACTCCCTACAGGGAGAAGATACAAAAAAAACGCTATAACATCACTTATTATAAAAAAATTTCACACAATACAAATAAATTACTTCAATCTTAGTATAAATACATTATTTTCTTAATGTATCTCA
>JAIKXS010000059.1 GCA_024683955.1 Desulfovibrio sp.
TTAGCACAACAATAATAAGGAGGTGTCTCGATGGCTACACCGTACATAATACTAAAAAACCTCATGGATCTCAATCAGGTTCGAGTGATTTCTTTTGAAGAACAAGAGGTTGCAGGCGTCTGATGCAGATAAGCGGTTTTGGACCTTTGACAGTAGTTGCCCTCTGTGCCGCAATTGGCAACGGCCTGCAATTTAAAAACGGACGTCACTTGTCCGCGTATCCTGGTCTTGTACCGGGAGAATATTCCTCCGGAGGAAAACAACGCCTTCCGGGCATTACCAAAAGAGGGAACCGGCGCCTTCGTACGTTACTCGTATTAGCCGCAAATGCCCTTATGACGGGGTTGTCACGGCGCAAAAAAGGTGATGACGGTCAACCGTTGCGTCCACTCAATGCCATGGAACTGTGGGTAACAAAACTTGTCGAGAGAGTTGGCAGATTCAAGGCAAAGGTGGCTCTGGCAAACAAGCTCGCACGTATAGCATGGGCGCTTATTGCCAAAGAAGAGGACTTCAACGCGTCTAAAGCCGTTTGCCCTGTAACGGCGTAGCGAAGGCCTGATAAATATTTAAGAACTATCTGCAGTCTTTCCGTAACAGATGCCACAAGACTGATGAGCAACGGTCGGACCGTCCGCATAATAACCCGGTTAGCCCAATGGCACACCTTTGTGATGTCGAAAAATTGCTAGGGATGTGTGGCGCGGATTTCATCATGGCACTGGAGATTTCTCCTGTAACGATGCCGCAGACATGGATGCATCCGATTCGACGCAAAAGGTCTTGACGTCAAGGGCGGATCTAGACATGGGCAAAGGTGAACAACATAAAAATACCTGATAACAACTCCGGAGGCAGACCGAATAAAGATGCCAGTCTGGATAACGAGAAGCTCGACAAAGCGTGGGGTTTGTGCATCGCCCAGATGCAAACCAAGCTGGATACGCTGGGAGCGGATATTCAAACCAAGATGGTGCAGCTCCAGGACTTCATGGGTCAGTACAATAGCTACATACAGGGTGCCAATGCTGCTGTTGCTCAGTCCAATCAGGTTCTTACAAGTCTTGCCAAGGGGCAATAGTGCTGCTCTGAAACGAAGTGTTTTTTTTTGTGGTCGGGTGATAGGTAGCTGTGCTCTTTATAAGTTGCCGTGCAGGTGTTTGGAAAAATCTTTGCAGAAAGGGATGCTTCCTCCTGCTAATACTAACTAAATCCTTGCTGGATTTATTGTTTTTACGTATATTTACTTTTGTATAGTGAAAATTCTTCTTCGATGTTCTCTAAGAATACAGAAGTGAAATATATTTCTATTGTTTTTTTATTTAATACCATTTTGTATACTGTACGTTACATGCTTATAATATAATAAATAAGGTTAAAGTGTTGCAGATATTTTTTTGCTTATTTATTGATCAGAAGATACAAAGAAAAACAGTATATAATCGGGAGATATCCGGCTGTCTTGTTCAAGGCCGCACGGGAGGAACGGGACAGGCTATATCCTCTTATTGACAGGGGCATCGACTCCGCCCCTTCATGGAAGAAGGCGTGATGCGCATGCATCTTTCTACAGGAATTGACCTCTTCCGAACAGGTTTGGCCCATTGACAGGCTAAGGAACAGTATCTGTCGCATGTCGGGGACTTCAACGATGCGGGCAAGGCATACGGTATCCAAAACCGTGTGTAAAGCCTGAAATTAGCTAAGGCAGACCCACCCATTCCATAAGGAATGAGTGGGTCATTATTTTTGATGTGGTGCCATTTATCAAGAGCACTCGAATCTTTTATCATCTGCATCGATGGGGAAGTGAAGCCAGGCAAAAGGAATGCAGATACATTTTGCAGATGCTAAACAACTTACAAATCCTTCAGGTGGATGAAGGTCAGAACCACATGGTAACCTCAGCTTTCTTTTTAATATAAGCAATTGATTGTTTCATCAGATGAGAAGGAATCTACGAGATTAATACTAGTAAGAACACATAATTCACCCCTGCACGTGAATGAAACAATTCAGGCACGGGGGGCAACTTTTTTTAACCAGGGCCTGTTGGATCTGGCTATCGGTAATCCGGGGCGTACAGACCTTCCCCAGAGGTTGCAGATGGAACGCACACCCATTTCGAAGATGAGACTGATCACTGCGATGTACGATAGCATCTTCTAACAAGTATATCAGTCCCGGAAGCTATTTGTCCGCTCTTGTTACATTCCGCCCGTAAATGAGCCTGAAATCATTCTTCATGGAAATGGGAATCCAGCCGTTTGCTTCACAGGCAGCCCGAACTTTACCTGCTTTTTCAGGATTGCCCAGTTCTCGCTCCGTATCGTCGCACAGGAGGGCAAAGGCGAGGGCTTTGTGCCTGTTATTTGTGATCGTATAGCTGAACATGCTGTAATCGCCCGATGAATTGCCAAAGGCGAGAACGGGTTGCTTTCCAATTTCTCTTACAATGCTCGAAACTTTGTTCATCTGTAAATTTTTCTCAATGAACTCGCCGCGCAGGATGACATCTTCTCCCGTATGCCTGTAAGCAAGTCCGTCTGTCGTTCCCTGATGTGACGCATACGTTCTCACGTCCGTGCCAATGATGTTGTCAGTGTCAACGGGGAGCGCCCCGTCTGCCAAAATGCGTACTGTCTGCCGGTCGGAGCCGGAGACAATAAAGAGCTTGAAGTTGTTGGCTGAAAGATAGGAGAGAACTTCCACCATGGGGAGATAAAAACTGTCACCGCGCAGAAGATTTGTCATGCCTTCGGCGGGCGTCCGCATGAAGCGTTTTACGTACGCAGCGTAGTCTTCGTTGGACATGCCGGCGAAAGCCGCTTCCTGTGCTCTCGCTTCTTCACGGGAGAGATCCTTTGGCAGCGCTTTGGGAGGCGTCAGACCCGCTCCGTTGGGACTCGACTCAAGACCTGTACCGGCCACGGAATTGGGAATACCGATGTGATAAATGCCGGCTTTTACCATCCGGGCATATTCCTTTTCCCCGGGTGCGGACTTGTATGCGGGGTCGTTCAGCACACGCTCCAGATAAAGCATCCATTCAAAATATGAGGGTGTCGTTTCGCAGATGAGGGTCCCGTCCAGGTCGAAGACAGCAATCCTGTCCTCTACGGGGATGAAATTGGGACTTGCGGGATTTGTGACTTCTTTAACATATGCTGTCAGTTTTTGAAAGGAAGCGGCATTTTTGTTCCAGTAGTGGAAGTTGCTGCCGTGTTCATTCACGACAATCTGAGCGAGTTGGCCTCTCGTTGGTACGGTAATGTCCGCGCTATGTCGTGTGGTGGCACAGGCACAGAGGGACAGGACGAGAATAAAAACAAGGAAGGTCTGCAGACGTTTCATAACCATTCTCCAGGAAAAAGATGCATCTGATTTCTGTTATTTTGTAATACAACGAACTGACTCTGCTGATAATGTCAATAACTTCATTACCAGGAGCAGATCGTAAGACAAGCCTTTATAGTGATGGCAATACGAAAAATGTGATTTATAGGCAATCCTTTGATGTGTGTATAAGATTGAACAACTTTTTGGACACAACTTTTTATGAAATTAGCTAATCGTTGCTTTGTGCAGCAATCCATTGAACCTTGTTGCTTTTTCGGACATATTTATTACATATTCAGTATCCATAGCTGAGTCCGTATTTCTCATGGAGCTTTCGTAACGAACCATCTCTTTTCATATCGGCAATGACTGTATTTGCTATTTGAAGCAAATCTTTCTGGCCACGGCGCATCAGTATGCCTATTTCACCGTGCGTGAAAGGTTGATCAAGCAGGGGCGCTGCCAAACGGGAATCCCTCTTTACATAGTAAGGTGCCTCCGTGATTTCCGTAATCATCACATCGGCATTCCCTATAGCCACTTGTTCCGGGATTTCCTCATTCCTGGGATACACGATAATATTGGCATGGGGGAGCTTCTCATGGGCAAACTTTTCGTTTAGTCCGCCGGGATTCACCATCACCTTGACTGTTGGCTTATTAATATCAGTCAAATTCCCGTATTTCCGTGTATCTTTCCTGCGGCAAAGTATGGTCTTGCCATTAACAAGATAGCCATCGCTCATATCCATCTGTTCTTTTCGAGCCCTGGTGATGGTTATGCCACCTATGGCAAGGTCAAAGAGGGCGCTGTTAAGCACGTCTTTCGTAAGCCTTGGCCAGGATGTTTGAACATACGTAACGGGAACGTTAACACGTTCAGCAATTTTTTGAGCTACTTCAAGATCAAATCCCCAATAGACACCGCTTATTGAGTCGCGATAGGTCAATGGTCGGTAGTCGCCTGTTGTGCCGACCAGGAGCTCACCCCGTTTCTGTATGGCAATAAGGCTGCTTTCCGGAATTGTGGCTTTGTTACTCATTGTGCAGGCATTATTGCATGCACATAGAATCAAAATTGCGGCAAAAAGACATAAATGAAGGTATTTCATATGCATCTCATTAGGGAATGTATGGGATCTTGTTTCAAAAAAAGTTTTCACCCAATACCTGAATCGTTACATTCTCTTGTAGATGTGAATTATGAAAAAATGTAACTATTCATTAGTCTCTGATTGAGGTGCCCGGAATCAAAGCAACGTGATTTTTATGGGGATACGTTGACGCATTTGTTATTGTTGCGGAATAAATCCCATAGTGAGCCCGGGATCTTGCTGCCGTATAAGGCCCATTATGACTTTTGACCGGGAAAGAGTATTCTTTCGTGCCGTTTGCCCCGCAGAACAGAGTACTATATACCTTTTAAGCCCGGCAAGTGTTCGAAAACTAGCGGTGACCACAAAGCGTGGCTTATGCCCTCTCAAGTCACGTTCTGCCTGGTTGATGAGAAGGGCATTGAAAAATCTGCAAGAAATCCGGGAAATTCTTTTATCCTCTTTTCCAGACGCTTTGGCAACGCATGTATTTTTTGAAGAATCCGACTGCCCTTGCGGTCCTGACTCTTTGGATTACACCTTCATCCTTCGTCGATGCAGTCCCAAAACACGTCAGTGAAGGTTTCAATTATCTCCTTTGTAAATAAGCATCATCCGTTAGCGACAGCCTTGTTTCGGCAGCCATTAAAGCTAAGAAGCCATGCCGCAAGATCAAACGGCCAGTCCTGACTTCCTTTTTCATGACCTTGGCCGTGTTCATAGATCCATCTCAGCTCTCATATGAGGTGGCGGTTGCAGAGAGCATGCAGAAGAGACCCCGAACCCTTTTGGTATTTCCCGGATTCAGTGAGTTGCTTACTTCTTCAGTACGGCGTCCGGCAGTCGTTAACGAGTATCCCATCGAAATGGGGAAGGAAATCGGGCCCGATCATGCCCCTGACCCTTCTTGACCGGAAAGCCGTTTCATATGTGAGCCCGTGGGTGGATGTGGTATGAACCCGGGCATTGTTCACTTCTGCACGAACTCCTGTTTCGTCGCAAAGGACCACGGATTCCTGCATAAGCCTGCTTTTGATCTTTTTGACTGCTTTCCTTGCGCTCATTCCTTTGGCGAGCGTTTTTACGTTATTGCACGCCCGGGCGGCACTTCTTTTTGTACCGGTAAGGCGGAACAGAAATGCATGAATCTTCCGGTATGGGCTCTTGAAGAAGAGGTACAGGAAGACGGCCGGCATCCAAAAGGTCTCACCACACTGTTTTGTATTGTTGACGTTGAGAGGGAAAGTGCGGAAAGTTTCATTCCATTCCTCAATGGACATTGGCGACTATAGACGTCATAGCGAACGGGAATCAGGGAAAAAGGACATCCCGAACGTAGCGCGACTTTGTCTTGATTCGCCGCACATTTTGAAGAATATGGACATTGAAGGCATTCGGACGAAAGGCAGGGAATAATTGTGTCGGGAGGGCCCTTGGGCAGGGAGAACCCATGTTCCTTATTGCCCCCCTATTGGCCACCGCGTTTTTTGTCGGACTTTTCACGAAAACTCTTTGGTGAAGGCTTTGGAGGGGGGCTGGGCCTTTGATCTGAAGAGGGCGGATTGGAACTCTTGCGGCTCTTTGTGTCCAACCTTGCCTTAAGGTCGTCAATGAGAAGCCGCTGTTTGCGAATGATGTCGGGAAGGGCATTTCTTTGCAGGACATAAGGCCTGATCAATGCCGATATATACCGGTTTTGGCAATCCTTTATCTTGCGTTGCGAGAAATCGAGGCGTCCCATCTCTTTCACCTCCGCAACCTTATATCTTCACATATTTGAGAAAATATCTGGATGAGATTCAACGTATCCCGCTCGCTGCGGGGCTACTGAATAGTCACAAATTTTTTTCCCCAGCCCGGCAGCGCCATTCATTTTCTGCCTTGGGACAAGGCAAACAGGGAGAGCGGGAATGACAAGTGCTGTCTTGTAACGAGGATTATTACATCGAGTCCGGACCGGCACGCTTTGCCAAAGCCGGAGAAACTGGTTTAAACGGTAACGTCTACGCGGAAGAAACCCTTATAACCGCCATTGAAGAGACCGGCCTTACCGTGGAGCAACACTACGACAAGTATTTGTTGACCGGTGGCACCCCGGCCAATCCGTTTTTTAATGTCCATGAGTATCCGAAAGCCGGAACGGGGCAGCTGAACTCCCTTACCTGTCAGGGCAGAACCGGATAGTCGGGGACACCATAGAAGCCCTTAATAAAGCCTGCCTCAATGCCGAACAGCATTAGGTTAAATACAGGGTCACTGAGCGGGGATCGGGGGAAAGGGCTTGTGAGGTATGCCGAAATCGAAATGTGCCCCAACGTACCGTTTGGTTTTACAGCCCCGCACAGTCCTTTGCAGAAAGGAATGAACGGGAACACGAACGGCCTGCTCAAAGAATACTGCCGATAAAGTCGGATTTCTCGAAAGCCGGCAGCGAGGCTTGTATTGGAGGGCTATTTTTCCTATAAACAACCGCCCGGGAAAGGTTCCCGGATGGAAAGCGGCACGGGAAAGCTTTTCAAGAGGGGGTCGGGCTCGCGCCCAAAACTTGTACCTTGAATGTGAATTCGCCTATGAATATGCCGATAGTCAAGTTCACTTTGTCCTAAACCCAGGGGTTGATGTTACCATGCATTAAACCGACCCGCATAAATGACGGATGTATTCTGGCGGTATTCAGTGCATCGGCCGTGGCGTTCGTCTTTCGAAACAAAAATATCTCCTGTTCCACGACCATTTATGGGGTTTCACGACATACTCATGGGAAAAATTTGTTTTTAAGAAGATGGAAATAATGGAAGTCGATAATAAAATTTTAAAAAATCAACGTAATGGTATATATAAATCTATCATTGCAAATCTTGTTAACAGATATATATATAAAAAACTCAGAAATATTGAAGAAAGTATTGAAGTCGATAATGAACTTTTAACAAAACAAAGTAAGGCCATATATAAATCTATTATTACAGATCTTACCAGTAGATATATAGATAAGAATCTCAGAAATTTTGAAGGAAGGGACGTTAGTTCTGAATTATATCATACATATTTATTAGGGAAAGAAGGAAATATCAGTGTAGAAAACTTTGAAGAAATTCCGGAATCAAGAAGAACAGAACAAATGTACTGCATGGTTTTGAAAGAACATCCACTTTATTTTTTACATATACCAAAAGATAAAATAACGTATTCTATGTGTGAAACAGTGTTGGCAACAGAAAAATCCAAACAGATACTCAAGAGTATTCCGATAGAATTTCTTGATGAAAAACTATGTATTCTTGCTTTTTTAAATCAAAATATTGATTCAGATTTAAATTCAAGTTTATCTTCCGGGAATGATGAATCATTGATAACATTTCGAAAAAACTTTAAACGGTTGTTTTTTTTGAGACCAATATTGATTTTTGTGGAAAAAATTATCCAAAAGTTCCACCGTACATAAAACAAAAATTTTTCGCTCTTACAATGTCGGATTGTATGCGGAAAATGTAAAGCATCTCCAAAAAGGGGCTGCATCACTGGTCCGGAGAAAAGAAGTATGGGGGAAAGCTGATGAATGGAAATGCAGGGCTTTTCGATGGCCCGGTTCAAAACGGAAAGATTTTGCCGGAAATACCCTCAAAGATGAAAAAAGACAGACCGGGATCAACGGGTAGGTCGTCCGGGAATGTGCGTGTTTTTTTGCCCTTGGCATATCGATCTGACAACTCTTAGTGACAATTTCCGTGGGAGAGGACTGTTTCCTCTCCCCAGGGCTTTTCGCGTATCGTAACTATTTTGAATTTCCGAAATCCGGGAACCCTGAGGAAAAGGCTGGCAGGGAACGCCGTATGGAAAAAGATATGGTAACGCTGCACGTCTCTATCCGCCCCTGACGTCAGGACATTTTGCGTCGAATCGGAGGCATCCATGTCTGCGGCATCGTTACGTGAGAAAATTTCCGGTACCACGATGAAATCCGCGCCACACATCCCACCCACCATGAAACCGACATCACAACGGGTCCGACCGTTGCCCATACGTTTTATGTCAATTGTGCCAAATCGGTTCGGAACAGGTTAATTCCGGAAGAAAAAAGCATGCTCATTGCTCCTTCTTCCATGAAGGGGCGGATCCATCACATTATGAAAATAACTTCGGGTATGGCAATCATGTTCTCCGTGGCGGCAGGTCTGGCTGTCGGAAATCTGTACTGGGCGCAGCCGCTTCTCTCAGCCATTGCCACGAATTTTGGTACATCTCCCGCTCAGGGAGGATATTTGGTAACAGCCACCCAGCTTGGCTATGCCTTGGGAATTTTGCTGATTGTACCTCTCGGAGATGTCCTCGAGCGGCGAACGTTACTGACGATAGTTATGGCTTTGACTGTTGCGGCCTTGCTGGCGTGTGCCGTTGCGCCTTCCTTTGCACTTCTGTTCATTGCGTTAGGTGCGCTTGGAGTTGTCACCGTATCGGGGCAGATTATCCTGCCTTTGGTGGGAGACCTGGCAGACGAGTCCATGCGGGGGCGTATGGTAGGGATCGTATCATCCGGCATTACCACGGGAGTTCTCTTTTCAAGACTACTCAGCGGGCTCATTGCAGATCTTTGGAGCTGGCGCAGCATATATATCATGGCGGCAGTACTGAACCTTGTTATGGTTTCAGCGATTCGTTGTTATCTGCCCAAAGTTCCTGCACAGGGGAAAATATCATATGGAAGACTTCTTTCCGGTGTATTTACTGCCGTGAAGCGCTATCCGGAAATGAGGTCAATTATGCTGAAACAGGGAATGATTTTCGGCATAGCCTTCAATCTGTTTTGGACTGCCCTGACATTTCTGTTGTCTGCCCCTCCTTTTTCCTACAACACATTCCAGATAGGTCTTGTGAGTCTGGCAGGACTGACCGGAGCCATCGCCGGAACACGTTTGGGGGCGTTGCAGGACAGGGGGCTGGGATACAAAAGCATGACAATCTTTATCGGCATGAGTATCGTCAGTATGGGACTTTCCTCCCTGTTCGGGACTTCCGTGCCGGCAATTTTTCTGCTTGCCGCCGTTTTTTCCCTGGCAGTGCAAGGGGTGGCCATACTCTGCCAGGCACAAATTTTCGCCTTGTCAGACTCGGAGCGGAGCCGCCTGAATACAGCCTTTGTGGTGAGCAACTTCCTGTTTTGCGCGGTCGGAAGCAGTTCAGCCACACTTCTGTGGAATCTCGGCGGGTGGAGCGCGGTAATGGCAGGGGCAGTCGCAGTCTCATTTATTGCACTGAGTGTACACCTTGCCGTAAGGAGCTAAGTGAAACGTGCGGGCAGTAGTGTTTTTCAACCTGACCTCTATTGTGAGGGGAAAAGACAGATCGATGAAAATTTTTTGAAACTCCTGCCCGGAGGGTATTTCTTTCAGACTTCTTATCCCGTGCGATTAGTTTCACAGAAATTGTTTTTAGCAGATTACCATTTGTTTTCTTTCAAGGCATTACGCAATGGGCCTTCGGTACGGGGAAGGGACAGTCGGGGATGTCGCTGATATCACTGATATCGCCTGTTGCCGGAGCCTTTTTGCAATATTCCCCCTCACCCACAGATGTGCACCTTTTCTAAGGACCTTCAGCGTACATGCGGCCATTGACATCCTCCCCCCCCCGAGTCGGGGGTGATTCTATCAGGAGCGGCCCTCTTTGGCCGCACCATGGGCGGGTTTCTGCCTCATCGCGGCCGCCCTGTCCCTCTCCGCTCAACAGGCTGACACTTCATGCCCTGCCGCCAACAGATTCAATACCGCATTGAGACCGGCATGTATTTCAAAACCCGGGAAGTACCGTTGAAGACAGCTCTCGAGAGGCTTTTGTCGTTGTCCGCAAAGCCGCGGTTGCCGCATGTCCGGCTGATGTATTGTTGTGGCACAAGAAGCACTGTGCGGCCAAACCATGTCAGGTTGCAGCCAGGTTGCCGTCGAAACCCGGGCAAGCCCTGATCCGGAATGGATTTGTTCAATCCCCTTTTTGCCCGGACAGTATGCCAGGCCTCGGCCGGCAAGCCGGAAGCCGAACGTGACATATTCCCTGCCTGCAGCTCCTCCATGACAACCACACGATCTTCTCCTGTTTCCAGAAAACAGTTACGACAACAGAATGTGTCTTTCTTGTCGAAATTGCGTTGGCATGCCTGCTAACCGTTGTCGCAATATGCAGGGGCATCGTGTGCGGATACCATTCTTTTCGATTCTTGATTTTTTTCTAACTGCCCCCGCAAACTTGCTCTTTCGGCTGCAAGATGGTCAGTCTTTGCGTTTTATTCAGAAAGGTATCGTCAAAAAGTATCTGATTTGTCTTTTGTGCTTTCTTTCAGTCCCGCAGTATAATCTTTAAAAATTTCATCCTGTTCATGTGCTAAATAGTGAGTGTTAAGATCAGAAAGAGAGTGTATTCGCCTCATACCTTTGTCAAAGATCGGCATTTTTTTCTTTCTTATATAAAATAAAAGCTCCCTTTCGGGAGCATATATCGTTAATCGTTTGGATATCTCTTTATAAGGCCCATTCTTTGCAGCCTATGCCTTTCCGCAGGAGGCATTCTCATAACACGGTCACACTCGTTACAGAATTTCAGCTCTTTGTCTTCTCTTGGATTTCCGCAACGAAGACACATGCCATCGGAAAAAAGTTTTAGTATCCTTTTCCCATGTGCATGAGAGGCTTTTTCCTTAAATTCTCTGGACGCATTTTTCATAAAATTAAGTGTTCTTCCTGCCATAATAACAACCCTTTCCCCTTTTATTCCTTTAGAATGTTACGAGCGGTACTGTCTGCTCATCGAATGTATTTTTTACGTTTCCGTCTTTTTCGCACTATCCTGTGAATGAGGGAAGCAAGAAGCAGGGGGGCGCGTGTTTTCTCCTCTTTCTTCCGCCCCATTCTGTCCCGCCCAAAATTTGAATTTTTGCGGGAGCGCCAAACACCTGCTCCATCTCCCCGGCAGGGCACGCACGGAATGAGAGCTCTCCGGAGATTTCTTAAGAAGTTCTTCATTCATATTTTTGTCTTAAGGCGCAACCCGATCTCCAACCGGGGGGAGACGGACGTCTTCGTTCCGCGACGCGGCGCGGATGCCTTCCAGAAGGGCTTTCCGGCCCTTGACATCTCACGCATTTTGTTGAGCTTTGCATACATTTCCTGCCCATATTTTCTGCGGTCCTGCGATGAGAGCCTGCCGCGGCAAGTCCCGGATGCAAATGGTGTTGTCAAGACCCTCGAGATGGCGTAGGGGAAGCCCGCCGTGCCGACCCGCCATGGAGGAAGAGGGCGGCCCCTCTCCTCATGCTTCGGGCTTTGGTAGCCTTTGATGACGTCCTGAATTCTCCGGTATTCGGAGTTGACCGAGTCCTCGGCCTCGATCAGACGGCCTTCATCGTCAGGGCACATGATAACGCACTCCCCGCGTCCAAGATCCCTGATTGATGCGCCCGCGCCTCCGCGCATGGAACGAACCCACGCATCGGTCTCAGGGTCGGACGTCTGCAGAATTATCTTGGTCATGCAGTTGGCGAGAAGGGATGAAACGGCCTCGGCCCCGCCCTTGGCGCGCAGGGATGCCACACTCTGTGTCGCAATAATGTTGATGTTCCTGTATTCCCGCGAAATCGAGAAGAAATCCATGTCGTTCAGGCGTGACTCGTCTGACGTGTCGATGATGCTCTGAAACTCATCCCCGATCATGAACGTATAGCCTGCCGATCCATACCCGTTGCGGATAACAGACTGGTAGTAGCGGGATTTGATCGCCTTCGAAAGAATCTCGCCTGCGCGGCCGGAGTCCATGGCGAAATGGACAATCACGATCTTGTGTTCGCGGAAGACGATTTTGTCGAAATCGATCGCTACGGCGTCCTCATCCCGGCAGGAGAATCTGTCGAGCAGGCCGTGGGTTGCTTCAATAGTGGAAAATACGCCGTTTATGTGGTTAAGGGCGTATGAGAGTTGATCACGGTACTGAGACGACGTTTCCTCCCCTGGTTCCCGGAGCACGTGATGACTGTCGGACTGCACGACGGAAGCGAATTCCTCGGCTTTGACGAGGTAGTCCGGTGGTTCGACACCCTTTTTTTCGCAGTCCTCGAGGGCTTTTCTGAGCGAGGTTGTATAAAACGACCACAATCCCTGCGCCATTCGGGGGTTGTTCACAACATGGAACACCTTGGCGAGTGTTGGTCGGAACTGCCGTGAGAAGTCCGAATCCGGATGGATGCGTGATATGTCAAGCAGACAGCGATAGACGTTGTAGTAGATCCGGCTGCCGTTCATGAAAAAATTCATATTGTGACTGTTTTTTCCAATGCCGCATGTGGCGAGGGTGGAGAAGAGGTCTGCGACCTCATGCTCCGCCATACCCTCGAGGAAATCGGTGCGGCACGCCGTCGGGGATGTTCCGAACTCCACAACGTCATCAAGACGCCCGTGCTGCGCCACTATGGGGAGTATCTTGGATAGCATATTGCCTTTAACGTCCAGGATAAGCCCTCCGTAACCGGCCCTGATCAGATGGTCCACCATGGGCGACATAACCCCCGAGGTTTTTCCAGATCCCGTTCCGCCCACGTTGGCCACGCTCCGGGTGCCCTGAACCATGCTCAGAATGCGCTCGGAATCGAATTTCATCAGGCTGTCACAGTCGCTCACTTCCTGGACGGGTTTGGCCCTTGCGATATCCCTGCTCGCCGTGAATCCAATTGATAAATTCATTTGATCACCTCGCTACCGTTATTGAGGATAAAAAGAAAAGGCATGGCAGCGTTCTCTTGCCATGCCCATTTTTTTTACGCGTACAAAAGCCGGCATGTGGAACAAGCGCCGACATGGTTTATATGATACTAAAGTATAAATGTCAATAGGTAATACGTAAGTATAAAAACGCGGGGATCAGGTTTGTTCCCTGATCCCCGCGGAAGAATGATCCGGCAAGGAAGTTGCCGGCTATTCCCTGCTGTCAAAGAAATATTTCCTCCTGAGTTCTTCCGCCCTCAGGCTTAAGCGCGCGAGTTCGCGACGGATACGTTCGAGTTCGTCGAACGCGGAAATCATGCCGTTCACTTCGTCTGCGGAAAAGAGGGGGATGGGCATGTCCCTGAGGTGTGAAATGCTGAGCCTTGGAATTTCGGAATATGCGGTGACGGCCTCAACGTGGAGACGTGCCGCGTCGGAGGAGAGATATGTGAAGAGCACGCGGGGATCGATCACGTCGTGGCAGCGGATGATGAAGGTGAATGTCGATCCGCACCAGAACTTCTCGCTGAAGGACGGATCTATAAGGGCGACCTTGCCGACGTTCCGCTGGCTGACGAAGAGGATGTCATTGGCCCGGATGCAGCATCTCCCGGTGGCCGCCGATGTCGTATAGCGTCGAATTTCGCCTGATGTTGGCAGGGTGTAGCCATAGGGCGCGAAGTCCCTTGGTGAGAGGCAGGTGATGTCGACGGCCTCGCTCCCCGGACTGCTGCTGTACATGGGCGATCTGATGATTTCAGCAACCTTTGAAAGGGGTCTTGACGCGCGTTCGCGTACGGTTGCGAGGACGGGCGCGGCGCAGTGGAAGGAGGCCACGACCGGTTCTTTCTTGATCACTATATCCCTGAAGTCCTTCACGGCTCCCGGCGCAGCGGAGAGATCGATGTCGGGTGTCTTGTCTATGTCGAGCTCCGATGCGTCAATAAAGGTCACGAATGTCCGCTTGTCTGCAATGCGCATTTTGTCAAGGACATACAGTGACACCCGGCCGGGGGGCATACAGGTGGCGTCTTTGGGCAGCAGTATTGATGCGTCAAGGAGGTTTGCGTCGATGTCAAGGACCTTTTTTGTGAAGGAACTTTTTATAAGGGAATGCGTGGAGAAGAGGTACATGCGGGGAGCCTGGCATTTCAGAAACTTCTCAAGCAGATCTTCCGCACCCGTATCTCTGGTCACGATGGATGCGAGCGCATCGCATTCCGTCACGGAGGTGGTGGTAAGACCTTTGGCGGAAAACCGCTCCATGGCGCCCTCAGGCCAGGAGAAGGGATCGGGGGAAATTTTTTCTCCGGGACGGACGGCCATTTTGAGCCATGTAAGAAGCCGTCCAAAATTATATGGTATGAGTTTTTTCATGACAAAAATTTATACGTAAGTATTATGTGATGTCAATATATCTTCGCTCATCGCTCTGCAGGATAACTCCTTTGCAAGGAACGGCAGACGGATGAAGGTGGTGAGGGGGGAAGGCGAGGAAGGGAGGGAAGGGAGAGCTCTTATCAGAATCGGATTCCGCGATGGGAGCTGTGCCGTCCCGTGGCTTTTACCAATGTTTTTGAGGTAGCGGTGTGAATGAAGGTTGCATTCTTACCGCCCTTCGTGTGGGAAGTAAGAGATACGCTCACGAAAAGGCAGACGTTATGGGGGGGTATCCTTCTGAAGGGCTGACTCATGACCGTAAACTTCCTCGTTTACGTACTGATAAATCTCATGCTCCTTCACCTCATTCTCATCCATGATTTTTTAAAGGTATGAAGGATTACGATTCATTTATTTCAAACTAGCGGTCCAAGGTTGTCGTATACAATACCTCTTTCAAGATTCAGGTTCCAAAGAGCGTTTAGGATAAAATGAGCCTTTTTCAGCCGCAAAGCATTGGATAAAGAATATACCGGTCGCTCAACTTTCCTGATCCGCAAAATATGAAGTGAGGTATTTCGTTGATACAGAACGAACGATTGCATACGGCTTTTAAGTCCCGGATGCTACGGGTTAACGCTATGAATACGGGAAACGGGATCTCGTCAGCTTACGTGTTTACCCGGGGGGCGTCATGGCAAATGATACCTTATATTGAGAGAGAACGGCCTGTAATGCACTTCAGCCGTCAATGCACTGTTTGGCATGCACGGCTCAGCATACAGTCAGATTGTAGAGCGGAAAAAGTCGATGTATAATTCAGGTACAGGCGGCTGCCGCAAAAAAAGTCCTGCTATGGCCGCTGTCTTGCCCGATGTTCTTCCCGTTTCGTGGCTTGTTCCCGATGCATTCTTTTCTCTTCCGTTGCCTCCCCGGCTGCACTGCAGGGCAGGCAGATTGAAGAACCGGTCATAACTCAATGGTATCATATGAATAAGCTGCTGGATTTTTTTAAAAAAAAGTTTCATAGTGTAAAAAAGCCGACCATGGCAATTTTTGGCGATTGTGCTTCACATGAAATATCGAAAAATTTTACGCATGTTAGTGCTGTAGGATTGTTAAATTGGATATCAATAAATTCGGATAATCCGTTATTTTACAACTCTGATGAAATAATGTCTGATACAGAATTCACAGACTACGTCAAAAGAGTTCTTGTTCAAGATATTAATAAAACAGCATTGGACTATCTTTTTAAAGAAAAAGCAGATTATCTCATTCTTGATATAAACGATTGCAGGATGGATCTGGTTCATATTAAAAATTCTAATATTTATTTTACAAAATATGGGAGTGACAAAAGCTATCTCCCAGTTTTACATAGAATCC
>JAIKXS010000021.1 GCA_024683955.1 Desulfovibrio sp.
GATTGTATTTATATTATATGATATATATTGTTTAGTATATGGTAATATGCATTGATAGATGCCACTGCAGTTCGATAAAGAGATATTTTTTAAAAAACACATGGAAAAAGTTTGGGGGCGCTATGGGGGAGGGGGGAGTAAGAATTTTAGGCCCCCCCTTTTCACTTATTTTTGAATCCGCCCGCAAAGGGCCGTTTAAGGCTTATTTTGATTGAAATTCACCGAAAAAAAGTGTAGAAAAAAAAGTCCTGCCTGCGACTCACTGGCTTATTTTGCTGTAGAACGCACGATATTTTTTGCTTTTTACACCTCTTTTTTATCAAAGCGCTTTTCTGTATTTGCGTATTTGAAAGCTACACTTTTGCGGGGATCGGGGTGTTTTATGTCAGATAGCATTATCTCTACGGTAGCCGAGCATTTTAGTCCCGATTTTTCAAAGGGGCTTGTCCCAGCTATTGTTCAGGAGCAATCGACCGGTGAAGTCTTGATGCTCGCCTATTTGAATGAAGAGGCTTGGTACCTTAGCTGTAAAACAGGCGAAACCCATTTTTGGAGTAGAAGTCGAAAAAAAATTTGGCATAAGGGCGAGACCTCGGGGAATACTCAGAAAATTCTTTCCATTCGTCTGGACTGTGATAATGACACCGTTTTGTTTCTGGTTGAGCAATGTGGAGGAGCTGCCTGTCATACGGGACACCGCTCCTGTTTTTACCGTGAGATGAAGGATTCTGTTCTGAACTGCTGTTCGCCTCAAGTTTTTGATCCAAAAGATGTCTATAAGTAAATCTGTACTTTCCGAGTATTTTAATCTTTTTTATTGCCTCAGCCTATAAGCAGAACAAAGACTTTCTTTTTTTTTATTGATAGTTGTAAAAATATTTTTTAGTCGATGAGAGTAATATGCAGAAGCCAATTATAAAATTAGGCATTCCCAAGGGATCTCTTGAAGAGACAACAATAACCCTGTTTGAGCAGGCGGGATGGAAAATAAGCCGTCACTCAAGAAATTATTTCCCTGAGATCAACGATCCAGAAATTTCGGTTTCGATCTGCAGAGTTCAGGAGATCGGCAGCTATGTTCAAGACGGCATCATGGATCTTGGAATAGCGGGCCAGGATTGGCTCATTGAACGAGGTGTTGACAAAGGTCTTCGCCAGATCTCTCGGCTTGTGTACTCAAAGGTCTCCATGAAGCCTTGCCGTTGGGTCCTCGCTGTTGCCGGAAATTCTCCCTTCAAAACCCCAGAGGATCTGCGTGGCAAACGAGTGGCAACTGAGCTTGTTAATATGACTCGCGGATATTTTTCTAGGAAGGCCATTGATTGCGAAGTCTTTTATTCCTGGGGAGCTACAGAAGCAAAAGTGGTTGAGGGCCTTGCTGATGGTATTGTTGAGGTGACGGAAACGGGGTCGACCATTAGGGCGCAGGGCCTTCGGATAATAGATGAAGTTATGGAGTCTTGTCCTGTTTTGATAACTAATGAAGAAGCTTGGGACGATCCCGCGAAACGTTCGAAAATCGAGCAAATCAATCTCCTGTTACAGGGTGCCTTAAAGGCCCAGTCCCTTGTGGCAATTAAAATGAATGCACCTGCGGAGAAGCTTGATGCTATTCTTGAAATGCTTCCGGCGCTGAACTCGCCCACGGTCTCGCCACTCAGGATTCCTCAGTGGCTTTCTGTTGAAACCGTCGTTGATGTCAACCTTGTGCGTGATCTCATCCCACGTCTTTGTTCCCTTGGTGCCGAAGGCATTATCGAATATGCTCTGAACAAGGTTATCTGAGCCCACCCAAAGAAAGCGAGTTTGCTACTATGGTTGCTTTACAAGATGAAATAACGAGTGAAGATAAACGAAGTTTTATGGAGCAGCTTCCCGAGATAAATGCAACGGAAACATTTTGTTTTGACTGTCATCCAGGGGTCCCCTGTTTTAATCAGTGTTGCGCAGAACTGACTTTGCCTCTTACACCTTATGACGTTATGCGTCTTTGCCGTCATTTGTCAATTCAGAGTCAGGATTTTATGACGACCTATACAACGCAGCAAATCGATACGGAAACAGGGTTTGCTATGCACACTCTCAAGATGAACAAAGAACCGGGAGAACCCTGTCCTTTTGTCAGCCCGGCTGGCTGCATGGTTTATGATGATCGTCCAGGAGCCTGCCGGGCTTATCCATTAGGTCGTGGAACAAAGATGGGACTTGAGGGCATTGTGGAACGGTACTTTTTAGTGAGAGAAGAGCATTGCCATGGCTTTGACGAGGGAACGTATCGGACTCCCGCTGAATGGTTTGCCAATGAGGATCTAATTCCTTACAACGATTCAAATGACCGGTATATGCGCCTTCTCAGTCTTGTCAAAGCCAGTGGGAAGCCCCTTGACGCGCGCCTTCAGGGCATGAGCCGTCTTTGTCTTTTTCATTTGTCCCAGTTTCGGTTGATGATTGAAAAAATGCGGATTTTTGCTCATCTCGATCTTTCTGAAACGAGGAAAACACTCATTATGGAAAGTAGTCTTGAGGGTGACTCCGCATGCCTTGATTTTGCAATGGACTGGATGGAATTGGTTATTTTTGGCAAAGCCGAACGATTGAAACGCACCTAGTAAATGCATGTTAGCCCATTAGAGACAAAAATCGGAATACTCTTGTTCAAAATCCGCTTACTCGGCATTTAATACGTTCTATTGGTTTGAAGCAGATTCGATTTTTCAGTTCCTATGTAGAGGCGGTCTCTTTTTTAAGTGTACCTGTGTTAGGTCCTCATTTCCTGTTGGGAGGTTTTTATGAATCTTGGGAGGCAAGTATACCAGTTTCTCCTTGCCGGTTCTCAAGCGTATGCTAAATGGGATTTGGAAGTGTCCACTTCTATCCTTAAGAACCGGAAGAAACTCCTTTTTATCTTGGCCCTGGCGTTGCCGGTTCTAGCAGGTTGTTTAGTTGAAGCTTTTGCGGACGGGCATGAGATGCTTGGTGGAAAAGCTGCCTATGCTCCTGCATTTTACACAACGACGATTTTTCTCGCTTCGATTGCCGTTGGTTTGGCCGCAGGGTTGATCACTGGTTGTATCGGCGCAGGCGGAGGTTTTATTATCACCCCGGCCCTTATGGCTGTTGGAGTGAAGGGTATTCTTGCCGTTGGAACAGACTTGTTCCACATCTTTGCCAAAGCCATTATGGGAACGACCATTCACAAGAAACTCGGCAATGTCTCTGCTAAGCTTGCCATTGCCTTTCTTGCCGGTTCCATCGCTGGTACGTTTATTGGCGGTTTTATAAACAAAGGTCTTTATAATAAAGATCCTCTCCTTTCCGAGCTGTTTATCAGCACTATTTACGCACTGCTTCTAGGTTTTTTGGGATTTTATGCGCTTTTTGATTATCTTCGTGCGACACGAGGAACGTCCGCACAGGTTCAGACCAACAAAAGTTCTTCAGACGGTCTTACCGGCCTTTCCGTCAAAATGCAGAGCCTCTCCGTGCCTCCCATGATTACCTTTGACGAAGATCTCGTCCCAGGCGGTCGTCGTATCTCCGGCTGGATTGTTGCGGCAGGCGGTGTGGTTGTGGGACTGCTTGCGGCTATTATGGGTGTCGGTGGCGGTTTTGTTACCTTTCCTATGTTTGTGTACGTTTTTGGTGTCTCATCCATGACTACCGTCGGGACTGACATCCTGCAGATTATTTTTACAGCGGGTTTTGCTGCCATTGGCCAGTACGCTATCTACGGGTATGTTTTTTATACACTTGCCATCGGCATGTTACTCGGCTCGCTTCTTGGCATCCAAATCGGTGCTCTTACGACGAAAGTTGTCAAGGGAGTCCACATCCGCGGTTTTTATGCCATGTCCATCATTGCAGGCTTTGTAAACCGAGTCTCCGTCTTGCCCAAAAAGCTTGTCGAAATGGAAGTCCTAAACTGGGATGCCTCTGTGGTGAATGCCATTGAACTCGTTGGTAACTACGTTTTCTGGGGCGTTGTTGCCTTCTTCGGTTTCTGGGTGTTCAGCAAATTTTTTGTTAATCTAGGAAAACTGAGAGGAGAGGCCTAGTCATGCTTATTCATGAAAAGAAGCCCTTTATTCGTGGCAGCCTAATGATCCTTTCCTTTCTGTTTGTTTTTTGTATTTTGTTGACGCCTATTCTTCATGATGAACACGGGCGTGCACTTACTGGGTTGCAGTTTGCGGATAATGTCTTCAATGAATTGTCAAAGGGGTCTTCAAACTTCATCCCCACTGTTCGCGAAGAACTCAAAAAAGTACAGGGAAGGCATGTCAACCTTACCGTGAAAATGAAAAAAGCGGAGAAAGCCCCCCTAGCCTGTCTTGCTATGCAGAAGGCAGGGATCGAGGCTTCTGCTGACGGCGATAAGCTTACTTACAAGGGTGATCTTGCTGCGTTGCTGACAGCCGTCGTGGACGATTCTGAAAAGCTGTACTCAAATAATGATTCTGAAATTTCCGCTCGATATGATGGGGTCAAAGCTCTTGATGTGTCCTCAGCCTGGTGGCATGCCCTGAATCCAAGCATTAAGGAATTGCAAAAGCAGGGCCTTCTTGCCGAAGCAAAGGTTGTTGATCAGGTAATCCGACGTGCTCTTGAGCCAGGACACAATTTCTTCGGTGTGGAGCCTGCGCACGTGAAGGACCACGTTCTGTTGCTCGCGGGTATGTTGATCTTTTACATCATTTATACACTTTGGTATGGCTTCTCCATTTTCGAGCTTTTCGAGGGTATCGGCCTTGCCATGACCAAGTCCAAAGTGAAGCAGGAAGGCTAATATCGAATGGAGCGCGACGAAGCGCGCTATCTTTGCTAAGACATTGTTATTGTACACGCCGTATGATCTTTCCCGCTTAAGGGCTTGTATTTACGGCGTTTTTTTATTTTTGGTGCACGGCCGTATCTGTCTTCAGTCCTGTTAGCACGATGCTAAAGAGGGGTGATAGAGTCTGGGGAATGTTGGCATAAGTATTGCAACAATTTAAATAACCAGTCGTTGATAAGAAATTTTTGACACTGTCTGTCGGAAAAGAACCCTGTGTCAGAACTGTCAAGACAATGTCACTATCAATATCGACAAGGCGTCATGAGTGCCTGGTATCCCATCCCTACCATAGCTGAAAGGATTTTATATCATGAATATTTCAAGCGTAAACAGCCAGTCCTACTTTTCTGATTTATTCACTAATGATAGCGAACATGAAGGGAATAACGGTTCCGCCCCAATTGCCCCCCAGGATTCTATTTCCGTTACAGGTTTCCCTGAGATGACGGATGAGGAAGTTGAGGGGCTTATGGAGGAAACGATTCAAATGATCAGCGATGATTCTGGCAGTGCGCTTTCAGTCCACAGTGGACTTGATCCAAACCGGGTCTTTGCGCTTCTTGGGCTGGCTTAGAAGTTTGAGGGTGGGCATATTCTGCCTAGAACAGATTCCGTGCGTTAACTTTTCCTTATTTTTTCTTTCTTGTGGCAAAGAATCTGCCGAACAAACCGATTGTGATGAACATAAGGGACCTACGGTTATTCCGGGGTCTCTTTTTGTTAGGCATGACCCCAGAATTATTTTGGAAGTCAGCTTTGCTTAAGTGCTTGCAGGGGCATGCTGAGCTTTGTTCGTAAGGGAAGACAATACTTGCTTGCACCTCTTTCGAGGCTTGGCTATAGTCGACAGGTAAATTTCCTCTGACGGCTCGTCACACGACGACCTTCGGATGAAGGTCGCATAAAGCCAGTGATTTCCTCTGTTTCAGAGTTCACGTCCCTGTTTTTTCGATCTGTTGAATAATCTTTACAGTCGGTCTCCGCATACATCTGCACTTGCCATTCGTGAAACAATATACCCAACATCCTGCGCCGCAGAGTCCCGCTATCTGCATTCCCTGAGTAGTCAGTGGATGACGGTTTTAGCTGATCGCCAATTATTGATAATTTGGTTTTAGTAGGAAACGTATCTCAGGCAGGTCAGCAGGCACCCATCTTCTGCTACGTCGGACTTTTTATCTTTTCGATGCACAGATATTGCCATATTTTAAATGCCAGTGAGAGCTGAGAGTTTTAAATGTTTCTTCAATATAGATATTAGATATTGCAAGATGCTCCATGATATCTGATGTCTACCATATTAAATTATTCTCCGTTTGAAGATGAGAAAATATAGATCATTACAATGGAATTTTTCCACGATATAGAATCTTTAGTTAGGTAATGGAACATAATTTCATCGAGTGTGACCTGTACCGCATGGCATGAGTATGCGCAGTGATTTCCTGTCAACATAACGACAGCAGTGAGCAAAAAACTCCTTGAGTGCGACGAAAACTGCATACTAAGAAATGTTCACGTTTCTCCTTTGCCATTATTGAGCAGGCCGTGCGTAATGTAGCAGCGGCAATGTGCAGCTTGAGGTTTTGAGAAGAATGTCGTTTTTCATGCAATTAATATAGGTGATACTCGTCCGGTGAGTGCACCAGAGAGGGTGGGTTTGCTTCCCGGTGTCATAGAATAGACACAAGTCCGCTTATGGTGGACCCCTATAAAGCGTCTCTTCCAAGCGTGTCCCCGTGGCGTTAGGCCGCCTAAGCTGTCAGCCGCCAATCCCTGTTTCCATTGTGTTTGCGCGTGTATTTTACGCTGAACCTGTGGACTTGTCCGGAGTTCAGCCAGACGTATGGAATGGGAGGATTCTTTTTGTTGACGAAAGAAAAAGGTTTGGAATGCTATGAGTGATGAATCAAAGCAGATAAATGAGATAGCGGCAGAGTCGCAGTCAGAAAATTTTTCCGTGCATGAACCGGAAAAACCTTTGGCTAGAATATCCTTTGACGAGCTTTCGCCGAGCATGCAAAGCGCCTGCGAGCGCGCGGGATGGTCTTCCCTCATGCCAGTTCAGTCCCTTTCGATCCCGTATCTTGTCAACCGAAGAGATTTAAAGATTCAGTCACGCACTGGGAGTGGGAAAACAGGGTGTTATTTGTTGCCTATGCTGGATTTGCTTGATCATTCTGTTCGCCGAGTTCAACTTCTTATCCTTGTCCCAACAAGAGAGCTGGCCTTGCAGGTGGCACATGAGTCCGAGATTTTGTGTCTGGAGGCTGGATTCACGACGGTCGCACTCTACGGCGGTGTTGGTTTCGGTCAGCAAAGGGAGGCCCTTGATGGAGGCGCACAGATTGTTGTCGGCACACCTGGACGTGTTTTAGATCATCTTGAACGAAGAACACTCTCCTTGGCTTCCCTAACGGAACTTGTTCTCGACGAAGCCGATCATATGCTTTCCATCGGTTTCTACCCTGACATGAAGGAAATTCAGCGTCATTTCCCTGATCGCGAACTGCATACCATTCTTCTTTCAGCCACCTATCCCCCGCATGTTTTAACTCTTGCAGGCGAATTCATGCGTTCGCCCGACATGCTTTCCCTTTCACATGATGAGGTGCATGTTGCTTCAACGGAGCATTGCTTCTGTCAGGTTGACAGGATGGACAAGGACCGTGCGCTTATCAGGCTGATTGAACGAGAAAATCCTTCTTCTGCGATTATTTTCTGTAATACCCGCGCGAACGTGAAGTTTGTATCCGACGTGCTGAAAGGCTTTGGATATAATGCCGAGGGCCTGTCTTCGGATCTTTCCCAGCGTCAGCGCGAGTCAGTTCTTGCTTCCATCCGGGAAGGGGCTCTGACCTATCTTGTGGCCACGGATGTTGCCTCACGTGGCATTGATATTCCAAATCTTTCACATGTTTTTCTTTATGAGCCACCCGAAGACCATGAAAGTTATATTCACAGGGCTGGCCGGACAGGGCGTTGCGGATCTGCAGGTATGGTGATTTCCCTTGTAGATGTAATGGAGAAAATGGAACTTGAGCGCATTGGTCGACATTACGGCATAAATTTTTTAGAAATGCCTGTCCCGACGGATGAAGATGTGATGGACATCGTTACTCGTCGGCTGAGAACAATCCTTGAAACGCGGTATAGGAAGCTCTCAAGTCTTGAAAAGATCCGTATCGACAGGTATAGGATGATGGCAAGGTCTTTTCTCGAGCACGATGAGGAAAGTGAGGATGACGGCGTTGCACTTCTCGCGTTGCTTCTTGATGCCTTTCATCATGAAACGTTACATATGCAACTTCTGCCAGCGGCCGCTTCAGCAACCCACAAGAAAAAGCGCAGGCGTTCCCGTAAGGCATCACCTATCCAGAACCAGAAAGAAAGGGCCAAGTAGCGCTTTAAGACTGTTTTTGGCTTTTTCTTTTTTCATACCTACTTCGTAATGCAAATACTACATGCTCCACAGGAATATGTTTCCTCTCGTTTTTCCGTTGTGACCATTGGGAATTTTGATGGAGTCCATCTCGGTCACAGGTCTTTAATAGAGAGAACGTTGGCCACAGGTCGAGCAAGGCGTTTGACAAGTATTGTTGTTACGTTTTGGCCCCACCCGCGTTGCGTTGTTTCTCCGTCTAAGCCGCATTCCCCCCTTTCCACGCGTGAAAAACGGTCGGAACTCTTGTCTGCACTCAATATCGATGTCCTTCTTGAGCTCCCTTTCACTCCTTCTCTTGCAGCTCTTTCACCCCTTGATTTTGTGCAGGAGTATCTTCTTCCTCTCCGTATGAAACACCTGGTTACAGGGTACGATTTTTGTCTTGGAAAGGGGCGTAGCGGGCATACGGCCGAATTGGCTGAAATTGGCCGTACTTATGGCTTTTCCGTAGAGCAGATGCCGGCATTGCTCGATGGGGATCTCATAGTAAGTTCGACTAGACTCAGAAAACTGATTGCCGAAGGCAATGTTTCAGAGGCGGCGCTGTTACTTGGTCGGCCGTATGGCCTTGAGGGGCCCGTTGTTCACGGTTTTGGCAGGGGCAAGGGACTTGGATTTCCTACCGCTAACATAGCCCCAACTGAGACCCTTCTTCCTGCGGAAGGAGTTTACGCGGCGGGAGCCATGTTGGGCGGCAAATGTTATCCCTGCTTAGTGAACATCGGGCGCAATCCGACCTTTGACGGGAATGATCTTTCCGTTGAGGCATATCTTCTTGACGTGAACGTTGATTGTTACGGTAGTCGGCTCGCGATCTTCTTTATTGATCGCCTGCGTGAAGAGCGCCGATTTGCCGACGCTGAGGCCTTATCCCGACAAATCACAGCGGATATTGAACGTGCGCGTGTTCTTTTTGCCCAGAAAGATTTTGCATGTGGCTGAAGGAGTCATTAAGGAGTGGTAATATCTGGAAGGGGGGCTTTGTTTGATTGTATTTGATTAAAATAGATGTATCTCTTGGAATATAATTTGGCCTCCATACATTACGAGCTTCTCAAAAGGTAAATAAAAAAGGCCATAAGCAAAGACGCTTGGAAGAATTATCAACAGGACAGATGGAAAGCAGGCCTGGAGAGTTCTTCCTTAGAAAAGAGGAGATAGGTTAAGAAAACGGCCTGGCTACATACGCCCATATCCACGCATTTGCTGCGCCGCAAAATTTTGTTGTGTCATGAAGTTCTGCATCCCAATTGGGTCGGATGCTAGAGTTTCTGACTGCGCACTTTCTTCCTTAGCAGGCTGGGGCTGAGGCGCTGACTGCATCATTCTGCTATAGGCGTTACGCGCAATGGTGCCGCCGACAGGCGATGAGGAAATCGTCCCGCTGTTTAACGGCTGAGACCTCTGGCTTGTTGAGGCCATGGGTTGAATCCGGCTTGCAATTTGCTGAACAGCACTCTGTGCTTCCGGACGATTCAATATTTCAGCGTAGGCACTACGGAGACCCTGCAGGATGGACACCACGCTATCAAGGGCTTTCAGGTCCATTTTCAGATTGGCCTGGAGAAGGCGGGCCGTGCAAAGTAGGTAGAGATTGTTGAGGTTGGTGGCCAAACTGCCACCCTTTTCCATATTGAGAGATCCCGCAAGTTCGTTGACGATGTCAATGACCTTCGAGATAAGGATTCCCTTTGCTGCGAAATCCCTGGCGATAATTTTTTCCCTCGCCTGCTGTAAAAACTTGAGTGCGCCATCATAAAGCATGATCAGAAGGTGTCCCTGATCCGTTGTACTGACCTTTGTCTTGAAGTAGGCGTTGGCTGCTTTGTTCATGAAAAATCCTTTTTTCAACTCTTCACGCAATCCTGCGTAAAGGGGTA
>JAIKXS010000043.1 GCA_024683955.1 Desulfovibrio sp.
AATGCATGTTCCCCCCCTGCTCGTGTATGTACAGGTATTCGTAGCCGTCCCTCCCCACGCGACGCACGTGCACATGTTCTTCGGCAATTCCTAATAAGACCCGCATAACAGCGATCCTTTCGGAAATCCTCTGAAATCTTAACTATATCAAGTATCCGCCATTCTGCTATCAGTCATCCATGTCCATCCTTGCCCTTCGACTCAGGACATGATATGCAAACACAACGCGAGAGTGGCGGAATTGGTAGACGCACTGGATTTAGGATCCAGCGGGGCATCTCATGGGGGTTCAAGTCCCCCCTCTCGTACCACCAGATCCCTCTTTGAGGGTTAATGCGTCAAAAGTCATTTTGGATTCTTGGTTATTCTTGACAGAATTGAAATTAAAGTTCATATTCTTTTTCGAGAAAATACTCTTCGCCATTACTATAAGGAGTTCAGCATGAATCCAAATAAAAGCCGACTGACCGACGTATCCCACCGTATCAGCCACAATAATCTTCACATCAAATGCAAGTCCTTTGAAGAGGAGGAAGCAAATCTTGTCATGGGACTTGTGAAGCAGTTTCAAGGCGAGTGCGAACGAATATTTATCGACGTGCGCGATATTTCCAAAGCGCAAAGCGGCGTTGCCCAGGGCTTTAAGCACGACATGGGATCCCTCAAGATTCAACCTCAGCGTGTTGTTTTTAAGGGAGCAGAAGGATTTGATCTGGCCATAAACGGAAACCGAATACTCGTAGCAAAGAACAACAAGGAACAGGCTGCGGTAAAGCCAAAAAAACACGTCTGCTGCGGCAAATGCGCACATTGCCACTGCCACGATCACGAGTAAACAAGTATACTGCACAGCACAAATGCCGTCCTTCTCAATATATTACTTTACAGCCTTCCTTCTATAACAATAGCTCCTCTCCCCTATCTGTCCCTTCCTGATACGGGAATCAGCAACAACATACATCACGGTTTGTGGCAGCGATGTCACCGTAACCGTGATGTATATTTTTATAAAGTAAACTTCCTCTGTTTCGGTATCATATTAAATATTTTTTAGAAAAAAAATATTCCTTATTATACTTTCTATGGCAGAATAACCATAAAAGACCTACAGGCCCATACTGCCTTAAAATGTGGAAGTTGAAGTTCTGTGTCCGGAATGTCTTGCTCAAAAAAGCCCCCTTTCTACAAGGGGCTTTTCCATTGCAAAAGAAGAGGAAGAAAAACGCCTGTCCCAAGCATGAGACAATCAGGCGGCAGTGGTATCTGTGGCAGAAAGGGAAGAGAAAGAAAAACAAAAAGAGCGCAGATGGCCCCAAAAAGAGCACGCATATTACGCCAACCCTCCGTAACCAGACGTGCCATATCACCAAGGGCAAAATCTGATATGCATTCGGGGAGAGCGGCCAAAAAAAAGGCCATGACAAGAGCTCCAACGGGAGAAAGACGGGTCAATGCGCAAAGAAGACTGAAGGTGGTGAGAAGAGAGAGAGAGAGAAGGGAGAGAAGAGGGAAAAAATGCTCGGGAATACGCAGAAAGAGAGCAAACGTTCCGAGCAAGGCGCCCAGAAAAACAGCGAGGAGAAGTCCGGACGTGGAAAAAAAGGTAATAACGCTGCCCGTCAGAAAAAGCTCACGTGCAATAGGCCAGGTGAGTGCGGAAAAAAAGGCGGCGAGGAAGGAGCCGACGGCGCCTTCTCCGATCAAACGACCTCGGAACGCCAAATTCATGGAAAGGAAAAAAAGACAGACGATATCAATGAAAAAAAAACGTTCCGAGACAAGCGACTCCATTATTGCAGTCCTTCGACAGTATATCGAAAATCAGCGCACTCCAAATCAAAAAAGCATCATTTCAGTTAAGCTGCGCCTTATATCCCCATCCTGAAGAATGGAGTTTTACGGTGCGTTGGATAAAAGGGAAATTTTTACGAAATTGCTACGAGAGCAGGAAGGATCACGGGAAAAGGGCTAGCGCACGACGCAGTGCCTCTCACCTCACTTGGCGTAGCCAACAGCACGTCGTTCCCGGATAACAGTCACTCTGATTTGACCTGGATACGTCATTTTCTCCTCGATCTGTTTTGCGATATCCTTGCAAAGGAGATAGGTTCTGTCGTCGTCAACATGATCCGGATGCACAAGGACCCTGATTTCGCGCCCGGCCTGTATGGCGTACGCTTTGGCAACCCCCTCAAAGCCCGTGGCGATATCTTCAAGATCCTGCAGGCGCTTCACATAGTTTTCAAGAAGCTCCTTGCGGGCTCCGGGCCGGGCACCCGAGAGGGAGTCTGCGGCCTGCACAAGCACGGCCAACGCCGTCGAAGGAGTCTGATCCTCATGATGGGCGGCTATCGCATGTACAATATCGTGATTTTCATTATATTTGCGGGCGATATCTGCCCCGATAAGCGCATGGGGTCCTTCCACCTCATGATCTACGGCCTTGCCTATGTCGTGAAGAAGTCCGGCCCGTTTCGCCTTTTTCACATCCATGCCAAGTTCAGCTGCCATCATCCCGCACAAGGCCGAAACCTCAAGGGAATGCTGCAAGACATTTTGCGTGAATGATGTACGATAGCGAAGCTGGCCGAGAAGCTTAACGATTTCTGGGTGGATGCCGTGAACGCCGGCGTCAAAGGTTGCCTGTTCACCGAGTTCGCGCACATGGGTCTCCATCTCATGCTCGCACTTCTGAACAACATCTTCTATACGCGCGGGATGAATACGGCCGTCCTGAATAAGGCGTTCAAGAGCCATCTTGGCGATCTGCCGCCTCAGGGGGCTAAACGCAGAAAGGATAACCGTTTCGGGGGTGTCATCAATAATGAGGTCAACTCCTGTTGCCGCCTCGATGGCACGTATATTGCGCCCTTCCCGGCCAATGATACGCCCTTTCATGTCTTCACTTGGCAACGAAACCGCCGTGACGGTCTGCTCGTTTACATAGTCGCCGGCATACCGCTGCATAACTGTGGAAAGAATGGTTTTGGCCTTACGATCAGCTGTCTCACGGGCCTCATTTTCGATTTGCCGAATCATCCTCGCAGCTTCATGCTTGGTTTTGGCCTCAATCTCGCTCATAAGACGAGCTGTAGCTTCTTCCCTGCTCAGGCCGGCGATTTCAGAAAGTTTCAGTTCTTCCTCTTCAATTTTTGACTGCAACAGGGCCTCAGACTCCCCAAGTTCAAGCTCTTTATGGGAAAGCTCCTTTTCAAGGCGCAGGAGGTCGCGTTCCTTCTCCGTGGATTTCTCCTGACGCTCCTCCAGGCGGTCTCCCATTTCATCCAGCTTGCGTTCTCTGTTCTTGAGGTCGCGTTCCCGTTCCCTGAATTCGGTTTCCTGTTCTTTTTTCAAATTAAACAGTTCATCCTGCCCCTGGAGCACAAGCTCTTTTTTCTCTGCCTGAGCTTCCTTCCTCGCATCCTCTACGATACGGCGGGCCAGATCTTCGGCATCTCCCAGACGGCGTGATGTCAACGTACGCTGAATGACAAAACCGATGCCAAGACAAGACAGCGCCACGGCAACGACAAGTATATAGTATGAGAGCCCCATGATTTCACCTTGTTTCAACGTGCATAGGCACGTTCGCGCTGACGCTCGCATACCAAAGGGGGAGGGAGGTTGGGAGATATGACTGCAGGAAGAGTATAGAAGGAAAAGGACCTTGCGAAAAAGGTCCAGGAAAGAAACCCCGGGCACGCCGTGTCTGTCTGCGGTTCAGAACCTGGATAACCAGGTCGGAGCCCATTTGCCTCTCTCAGGCTTCCCGCAGAACGGGCGTGCACACGAAAAGGCAGTGACGTTCTCCTAAGGAAAGAAAACTTGTCAGGTTAGCACCGAGACAATGATCACATGCGACCCAGGGAATTTTTTTCAGACGTATCTATCTTGTGAAGCAGAAGGGACATTCCATTCTGGAAGTCCTCCAGCTTGCTCTTCGTTTGCAGTAAATCGTCTGCCAAGCCAAGGGCGATAAAGGTCAAAATGACCATATCCTTTTCCCCTCCAGCGGCGGAACGTTTATTCTTTTCAGCTGAGAAAAGTTTTTCCAGCAGATCGGCTGCCATGCGCACCCGCGTCAGATCAACGCCCTGGCGGAATACGATATCGACACCGAGAACAGTTATGGTGCGAGATGTTTCTTCCATAGGTGACATTGGAGTCTATTCCACGTTGTCATACTCTTGAATACGTTCAAGGATGGATCCAACAAGTTCAAGAGCGGTTGCGCGGATGGATTCCTCTTCAGCCAGCGCATTCGTCAAACTGCTGTTTTTCTCTTCCAGAGCGTGAATGGACTCGCGAAGCGATTGAACGGTTTCACGTAACTGTTCATTTTCTGCGCCAAGTTGTCCCAGACGTTCAAGTAAATGGTCCACCCGGGCATTAAGCTGCTCCAGAATGTTCATAAGACTATCCTAGCACCGAGGCGGTAGCTTGGCAAGAAGAGGAATCAAAAAGAGCAGTGGCGCCACGTTTTATTCTCTTCGTGTAGTTGAATAACGCAATCACGGAAAAACAACGTTCTTCCGCAGGAATCAGCTCATCCGGGTTCATGACGCGTTTCCCCGCCCATCGCCTGGAAATTTCTGGTATTCGGCCTCAATACAGGCAGATACCCGCATCGTCAGTGGTGCACCCCGTCCCGCTCAACGGGAAGTAGGTGACAAACCGCCAAAATGCACAGCAGCATTTTTCTTTATTATCACGAAACAATCAAGAACATCAGGAAGGAATACGCCGACCTATGTTTTTCTGCTTCGTACGGGCAACGGCAAGCGTATCATCGGGGACATCCCGTGTGATGGTTGACCCTGCCCCCACCAGAGCGTTTTTCCCAACCGTGACAGGCGCCACAAGAGCAGTATTGCTCCCGATAAACGCCTTTTCTCCTATCAGGGTTTTATGTTTATTTTTCCCATCGTAATTACAGGTGATGGTACCGGCCCCGATATTGGAGCCCGAACCTATTTCGCAGTCTCCAAGGTAGGTCAGATGGTTCGCCTTGGCCCCTTGTCCGAGTCTTGCCTTCTTAAGCTCCACGAAATTCCCCACATGAGAATTCTCTTCAAGATGAGCCCCCGGACGAAGCCTTGCAAATGGGCCGACAAGAGCATTGGACTCAATACGGGCGCCGTCAATATGCGTAAAGGAATGGATGACGGCCCCACTGCATATTTCGGCATTTTGTATGACACAATGGGAGGAAATGCATGCTCCGGCATGAACATGACTTTTTCCGTATATTTCACAAGGCCCCGTAATTTCAGCTCCGGGCTCTATCACGGCTTCCGGGCTTATTCGTATGCTTTCCCGAGCATGCAGCATAACGCCGTTGTCAAGAAGAGAGGAAACAATCTCCTTGCGCAAAAGGTCCTCCATAACGACAAGTTCCTTCGGACTGTTAACTCCAAGAAGACGAAGATCCCGGCCAAGACACAATCCTGTAACGGACTTTCCCCTTCGAAGGCAAAGCTCCACAAGATCAGTGATATAGTATTCTCCGCTCTTGCCGTTTTTCGGGATATCCGGAACAAATGCCTCGCAGACATCAAGACGAATATCGTACAGCCCCACATTGATCTCATGGGAGATTCCGTGCACGGACTCCTGATAATCCCCGGCTTCAACAATACCTGTCACCGTGCCGTTCTTCCGCACGACACGGCCGTACGCTCCGGGATCCTCCAATTCAGTCGTGACAAAAGCAAGATCTTCGGATCCGCACTTTTGAAGAAAATCGCTGATGAGTGCCGTGGAAAGAAGAGGAGCATCACCGTTGACGATAAGTACGCGCTCGTACCCCTTCTTCAAAAGGACGGGAAGGGAAACAGAGAGAGCGTGACCCGTGCCAAGCTGCTCCTCCTGCTCAATGCAGCGGTCCTCACAAAAAAATTTTCGGACTTCTTCCCTGCCGTAGCCCACAACGGCATAGATGTCACTGCCAAAAAGTGGCGCAAGGGCCCTCTCAACCAACGTCAGCATGGGACAACCAAGAATGGTTTGGAGGACCTTGGCCTTCTTGGAATGCATCCGTGTTCCTTTCCCGGCAGCCAGAATCAATGCAGCATGCTTTTCCATAATCACTTTTCCGCGGCCATACGCCGCATCCTCCGTTACACCGTTTTGTTCATCTTACACAGAGCTGCAAAATGGTATCAACCCCGTCCAGCCTTGCAGTGAATCCCAGATACTAATGGTCATTCGACCGTTCACGTCAAGCTAAAAAAATATGAGCCGCACACCTCGAAAACCGTCAGGTCCAAAGCCGCCATTCGTAAGGAAACCGAGTGAGCTGCACTCTCTCCTTCCCGTAGCCGGACATTGTGCATTGCGAGAGAGAGGACCGGAGCATGTGCCGATCAGTACATGAAAAGCAGTCCCCTTATCATTGAAAAAACAGGGTTCGCTCGCGAAACCCAATATACTCTCTCAGCTTTCGATACCAACGAAAAAACGGGCCGATTTCTCGGCCCATTGTACGTTATTGAACAACAAAAACAAGATTTCCATCGGCGACGTCAATCTCGACATGCTGACCGTCACGGATTTCACCACTCACGATTTTTCTCGCAAGCGCCGTCTCCACTTCCTGCTGAAGGAAGCGACGCAGCGGTCTTGCACCGTATATGGGATTATAGGCTTTTTCAGCAACAAAGTTCCTTGCGCTTTCACTCATGTCGATCTTAATCTGCCGCTCCAAAAGGCGATTTCTCAGGCGGTCAAGCTGCAGTTCCACAATCTTACCGACCTCTTCACGTTTCAGAGGAAGGAACAAAACAGTCTCATCCACCCGGTTCAAAAACTCCGGTCTGAAGTGCGCTCGCAGTTCCTGAAAGACCTGCTCGCGCACGCCGTCCTTCAGAGAGCCGTCAGCCGTGATGCCTTCAAGCAGGGTCTGCGACCCGATATTTGAGGTCATAATGACAATGACGTTTCTGAAATCGACCGTACGCCCCTGACTGTCCGTCAGACGACCATCGTCAAGGAGCTGAAGAAGGGTGTTGAAGACATCCGGATGCGCTTTTTCTATCTCGTCAAAAAGCACAACCGAGTATGGATGTCTGCGCACGGCTTCCGTCAGCTGTCCTCCCTCGTCGTATCCCACATATCCCGGAGGCGCACCGATAAGGCGGGAGACAGAGTGTTTCTCCATATATTCGCTCATATCAAGGCGCACGATATTATCTTCCGTATCAAAAAGTGCGCACGCAAGAGCCTTGGAGAGCTCGGTCTTTCCGACGCCCGTCGGTCCAAGGAAAATAAAGGATCCTGTCGGGCGGGAAGGATCCGCAAGACCGGCTCTGGCACGCAATACCGCGTCGGAGACTGCCTTCACGGCCTCATCCTGCCCCACAACGCGGGTATGAAGCACGTCGGCCAGCTTCAAGAGTTTCTCCCGTTCGCTCTCAAGAAGACGTGTCACCGGAATGCCCGTCCACCTAGCAACAATGCCGGCAATATCATCCGGACTCACTTCCTCTCGCAGAAGCCGCGGCCCATCGTCACCGCTTCCCTTTTCAAGCTCGGAGAGCTCCTTCTGGAGTTTCGGAAGCTTATCATACATCAGTTCAGCAGCCCTGTTCAGATCAGATGCCTGTTTGGCCCTGTCAATGGCCAGATGGGTTTCCTCAATCTTTGCCTTGACGGCCCGGACGCTGTCAATGGAGGCTTTTTCCCTGTCCCATTGCTGCATCAGGCGGGTCTTGATAGAACGTTGTTCCTCAAGCTCGTTCTCGAGTTTTTGAAGACGCTCATGACTTGCCTCGTCGCTCTCCTTGCGCAGGGCCTCCCTGTCGATCTCAAGCTGCATCACCTTACGATTTACTTCATCGAGCTCAGTCGGCAGGGAATCGATTTCCGTCCTGATCATGGCCCCTGCCTCGTCGATGAGATCAATGGCCTTGTCCGGAAGCTGACGATCGGTAATATAGCGGTGGGAAAGCAGGACCGCGTCGACAAGGGCGGAATCGCTGATGCGAACCCCATGGTGCACTTCAAATCGGCCCTTCAGCCCCCGCAGGATGGAAATCGCGTCTTCAACCGTCGGTTCCTCCACGAGCACCGTCTGAAAACGGCGCTCGAGAGCCGGATCCTTTTCGATATATTTTCTGTATTCATCGAGGGTCGTCGCACCAATACAGTGAAGGGCCCCCCGCGCCAGCATGGGTTTCAGAAGATTTCCGGCATCCATGGCGCCTTCGGTCTTTCCTGCCCCGACAATCGTGTGCAGCTCATCAATAAAGAGGATGATCTGTCCCTCGCTCTTCTCAACCTCGTTCAAGACCGCCTTCAGACGTTCCTCAAATTCTCCCCGATACTTGGCACCCGCAATCAAAGCCCCCATGTCCAGCGCAAAAACCTTGTTGCGCTTTAAGTTCTCGGGCACATCCCCCTTGGCAATACGGAAGGCAAGCCCCTCCACAATGGCCGTTTTGCCTACTCCAGCCTCACCGATAAGGACTGGATTGTTCTTCGTTCTGCGCGACAAGATACGAATCACCCGACGGATTTCGCCGTCTCGGCCTATTACGGGGTCCATCTTCCCCTTCTGCGCAATATCAACGAGATCTCTGGCGTACTTGGTAAGAGCTTCAAAAGTATCTTCGGGATTGGGACTCGTAATGGGAGATCCGTTACGGGATTTTTGTACCTCGTCAGTGAAAGCCGTCTTCGAAAGACCGAAATCTTTGAAAAGCCTGGCCAGAGGCAGAGTTTGTTCAAGCCCGAGAAGCACGGCAAAAAGATGATCAACACTCACATACTCATCTTTCATCCGTTTTGCTTCGTTCTGCGCTTCACTCAGGACTTTGGCAAGAGACTGGGTTATGGCGATGCTGTTCGGATCCATGCGCGACCCGGTCAACGTCGGTTTCTTCTGCAGAAGCCCTTCAATGGCCACGGCAAGAGGTTTGGGCTGAACTCCCATGCGTTCAAGAAGGGCGGGAACAATCCCTCGCTCCTGCGTCAGAAGAGAAAGAGCCAGATGTTCGCAGTCTGTATCACTGTGGCCGAGACCACTTGCGATGTTTCTCGCTTCGGTCAACGCCTCACGTGCTTTATCCGTAAATTTATTAATATCCATACGACACCTCCTTGCACACCGGCACAATTTTCCAGTTTCTCCCGAGTATAGGGGCAGGAAGCCGGAAGACCGGCGTGACAAGGCCTAACCAGCATATTCTTATAAATTTTCTAGAAAAAAAACGATAATGGCAATGCTCTCAGCGACCTTCCTGCAGGACTTTCACCCGCTCCTCTAGAAGGGCTATGCGCTCCAGCAAATCCACTATGATCGTCCCTCCGACGATAGGTAATTCAAAATCGGTACAAATACGCACGAGCTTACGTGCCTTGTAAATGTCGGAATCCGTGTAGGCTGGCTCATCGCCGTTCTCGGTATTGAATTCGAGCCAGCCCAGCGCAAGCACATCCTGAAAATGCTCCTGACTCAAGCCCGTGAGTTCCAAAAATTCTTCCATATCTTTCATGATATCCACCATTCCCGTACGCTCCCTAGCGGGCTCTGAAGGAGGATGTGTCGGCCAACTTCTGCCAAAGAGAACGTTCTTCGTCCGTCAGATTCTGAGGGACACGCACCATAGCCTGAACCAGGATATCCCCCCTTGCGCCCCCTGCTCCAAGGCCCTTCCCCCGCAGCCGGAATTTCTTCCCGGAACTTGTTCCCGGCGGAATCATGAGTTCCACACTGCCGTCCAGGGTTGCAACGTCCGCCCGAGTACCAAGGACTGCTTCCCAGGGAGCAAGAGACAGATCACAGATCAAATCCTTATTCTGCACCCGAAAGCGGTCGTGAGGCTTATATCTGATCTGCAGAAACAGATCTCCGGACGTTCCCCCGGGCACTGACTCGCCCTGGCCGGAAAGACGGAGCTTTTTGCCCTCCTCAATCCCCGCAGGATAGCGGACCTGAAGACTCCTCGGCCCTTGCGGTGTTTGTATCGTAATCTGCCGGGAACCTCCTGCGCACGCCTCTTCGAGACTTAAATACAGCTCACTTTCGACATCACGGCCACGGCGGGGCTTGGAGGAAAACCCGCCAAAGGGGTCAGGACCGAAGGAGCGCCCCCCTTGTGAGTTGCCAAAAAGGGTTTCAAAAAAATCCGAAAAACCAGCACCATCAAAATTTTTCCCGTTAAAGGTAAAGTGCGTTCCCTCAAAGCCGGGTTCTCCATGAAAGCCCTGTCCGGCCTGCCAGTTTGGTCCCAGCTGGTCGTAAAGCCGACGCTTTTCAGGATCCTTCAGCACCTCATAGGCCTCGTTGACCTCCTTGAAGCGTTCCTCGGCCTCTTTATTGTTAGGATTCAAATCAGGATGGTACTGACGGGCAAGTTTTTTAAAGGCCCGGGCGATTTCTTCGTCTTTGGCGGAACGTGAAACGCCAAGAAGTTTGTAATAGTCTTTATACGTTGCGGACATGGTTCCCTCCGAAGATTGAGAGCGTCCTGGCCCTTAACCTTCAAACAATAAATTGGGAAAGCGTGCACGGAAACGCATCACCTTTCTCTTGACATCTAAGTAAGACCTTCTTTGGGTGAGTCAAGGCGCAAAAAAACCCCTGGCCGCTCCAATGCGGGTCAGGGGCAAAAAAGGGACCTTTTTCCGTGCGAGACGAGATCTATACAACCCCGTGTTCGCCTGGACGTTCATACTCCTCTTCCTCCTGTGTCTTCTTATACTCATCACTTGAACCAAGAAAGAGCAGAAGGGAGGAAGAGATGTAGATAGAGGAGAACGTACCTATCACAACACCAATGAGCATGGTCAGGGCAAAGGCGTGGATCACACCCCCGCCAAGGATATAGAGCGCCAGGGCCGCCGCAATTGTGGTACCGCTCGTCAAAACCGTCCGTGATAGAGTCTGATTCACACTCTTATTGATGACTTCAAAAAAGGACATGTCCTGAAACTTCTTAAGATTCTCACGCAACCGGTCGTAAATAATAATGGTATCGTTGAGCGAATACCCTATGATGGTCAAAAGCGCCGCGATCACGTTGAGGTCCACATCAACGTGAGCAAGGGCAAGAAGACCCGTCGTGATAAAGACGTCATGGATGAGTGCGAGGATGGCGCCGAGTGCAAAATGCAGTCTGAGAAAATAACAGGTAGCAAGCGTTATCAAAAGGGCACAGAGGACAAGCCAACCCATTGAAAGAGGCAAAATCGAACTGACGGCATACATGCAGCCCCAAAGGATGCCCGCCATGACTGCCGCTGCAAGCCAACGGTGTTCAAAACGGCCGGAAATATAGACCGCAATCAACAGAATCGCGTAATAGAGAGCACTGAGGGCTTTGTTCTTCAGATCATCTCCGACCTTGGGGCCCACGACCTCCATCCGAAGGATCTCAAAGCGGTTTCCGGGGAAGGAGGTGGCAAGCTGCTGTTCAACATGCTGGCGCAACGTTGTGGCGTCGCCCTCTTCCTGTTTCGTGAAGCGTAAAAGATATTCTGTATCGCCGTCTCCAAAACGCTGGGTGCTGATTCCGGGCAGCTCAGGAATATCCATGCTCTTTTTAAGGGCCTCGTCCGCCACCTGCTTTTCAAAAGAAACGTGAACTATCACACCGCCCGCAAAGTCGATGCCAAGACGAAAGCCATTGCCGAAAACCGTGGCAAAAAGGCCGATGAGCAGAAGACAGACGGAAAAGCCGTAAGCAATATAGCGTTTGCTGATAAAATCAATATTTGTATTGGGTCGTACAAATTGAAAAGGCATGACGTGCTCCCCTTAAATGCTTATGCCACGGCGACCGGCATGCTTTGCCCACAGTTCAAAGATTCCGCGCGAGACAAAGATGGCCGTAAACATGGAAGCCAGGATACCCAGGGACAGGGTCACGGCAAAGCCACGCACAGGCCCCGTACCGAACTGATAGAGGATTACCGCCGTAATGATGGTTGTGAGGTTGGAGTCGATAATGGCAATTGCAGCCCGGTCGAAACCGGCACGGACAGCCGCAAGAGGCGAAAAGCCAGCACGAAGTTCCTCGCGAATGCGCTCATAAATCAACACATTCGCGTCAACACTCATACCGATGGTCAAAACGATACCAGCGATGCCAGGAAGGGTGAGCGTGGCACCAAAGGCGCCCATACCCGCAAAAAGAAGCAGCACGGTAAAGATAAGCATGGCATCGGCGATAAAACCGCTCAATCCGTAGTATATAGCCATAAAGGCAAGAACAAGAACCGCGCCACAGAGACACGCGACGACGCCCTTGTCGATGGACTCCTGTCCGAGAGACGGGCCGACTGTTCGCTCTTCAAGCACCGTCACCGGAGCAGGCAGGGAACCTGCTCGCAGGACAATGGCGAGATCCTGGGCCTCCTCTGTCGTGAAACTTCCAGAAATACTGGCCCGTCCGCCGCCTATCCGCTCACGGATCACCGGGGCCGAATACACCTTGCCATCAAGGACGATGGCCATGCGCCGCCCCACATTTTCGCCCGTAACCTTTTCAAAGATGCGACCTCCGCGGCTGTTAAATGTCAGAGCCACGTACGACTGGTTCATCTGATCAAAAGCAGGTCGTGCGTCTTCGACATCCTCACCGGAAAGCATGGCATCTTTTTCAATGGCAAGAAGCTTCGTGCCGCTCTTCTGATCTTCTCTGTCAAGATACGGCAGGGCGATGACGCCGGCTGGCATTACCGTACGGTTGGGTTCAACGTCATCACGTACAAGGTGAAACTCGAGATGGGCTGTCTGTCCTATGATTTGAACGGCACGCTTGGGATCGGAAACCCCCGGAAGCTGTATCTGTATACGGTTTCCACTCTGCTTACGGATATCGGGCTCGGCAACACCAAACTGGTCGATACGGTTGCGGATGGTCTTAAGAGCCTGTTCAAGAGCCATGGACTCAAGACGTCGCTCCTCCTCCTCAGTAAAGCGGGCCGTATAGCGGAGCTGTCCGTTTTCGCCCACGGTCGGCTCATCGAGCGTCAGCTGCGGGTATTGTCGTTGAAGCAGCTGCATGAGTTTTTCCTTATGCTCCGCACGCGGCATGATGAACTCAAGAGTCGAGCCACCTATAACGCGCGGACGCAGCACGGCAAAACGCTCATCCTGGGCCTGCCTGCGCAGATCCTGGCCCAAAATGGCCAAGGTATTGCTCACGGCCTTGGCCACGTCTACTCCGAGCGTCAAATGAATGCCTCCCCGCAAATCAAGACCAAGATTAATTCTGCTTGAGGGTAATATGCGCTCAAAAACCGTGCCCTGCCCGAGAAAAGAAGGCAACGCATAGAAAAGAGCAAGACAAAAAACCGCAAGCGCTATGGCCAAACGCCAACGCACACCCATTCTACACCTTCCCTAGGGAAATAATCGGTTTGCTGAAAAAAAGAGAACAGAAAAGCAAGGGCAAAAAACACCGTCATAACGATGTTCTGCCCTGACTCACAGAAAGAAGAAAAAAGACGCTATTCTTTCTCAGCGTCGGAAGATTCCTTGTTTTCCTTTGCAGGTCGGACACCTTTCTCATCCTTGCCCTTTTTCGGCTGGATAACACCGCCGATAGCAGCTCTCGACATTCTGAGTTTGGCCTCGCCGCATTCAAGGAGAAGTTCTTCCTTGTCGAGTTCAACAATGGTTCCCAAAAGACCGCTCTGGGTAATAATTTTATCTCCGCGTTTCAGGTTGCCGAGCATCTCGCGATGGGCCTTCGCCCGTTTTTGTTGCGGTCTGATCAGCAGAAACCAGAAGATAATGAACATAAGAATAAACGGCATGAAGCTCGCGAGCATACCCATACCGTCTGGAGCCGGAGCGCCTGCCTGCGGCGCCCCCATGGCGAAAGCCAGGGAATCAAACATATGATGATCCTCCAAAGGATATTGAAGTAAAACGCAGGGGAACATTACTGCCCAATCTTTTGAGCAGAAAGGAAGGAATATATCCTGAGCCGGGCACTTTGGCAAGGTTGGGCGTTTTTTGGGGAATCACTCCGCTCCGAAAAAGAGGGACGACGGAAAAGAAGGGAAAAACGGAACTGATTCTATTCCCCTGTCCCACTTAGAACCCTTCGCCCTCAAAGAAGGTTTTTGTCGCTGAGGAGCCACGGTTCAGTTTTCTTGCCTGACCGGGATCAATCCAGTTCAGAAGCACAAGCCCCATATCCCAGGCAAGGGAACGGCAGATCAATCCGGCGGGATCACCGGGATTCCGCTCCTTTACGGAGAAAAGGTAAAAATCGTGGACCTGTCGGGATTCCATCATCCCCCCCTGGGCCATGGACCAGAGAAGCACTCCACTTCTCACATCGTACACTTCGACTGCGAGAGACATACTGCTCGTCCCTCCGCTTCCGCCGTCAATATAGTGGTGAATATAGCCGCCAATAGCCAACTCGGCCCCCTTTCTCCTTCCAATATCAATGGCCATAGCCGGCGAATAGGGAATGGGGGTTTCGCAAAATTCCAACGTATGAAACATGCTTAAGGAAATCCAGATATTCCAAAACTGACGGGAGATATTGTTTGAAAAGGAGACGGCACCCGACATCTGCTGGGTCATGCGCAGAGGTAAAAAAACAGCCTTGGGATGATGAGAGGCCTTTACCTGGGGTGTTACGGAAAGGGCCGGCGGCTGTCTGCGCACATGATTGTCAAACTGTATCTGCAGGGGCGCCCCGAAATCCCCGGTGAACTGCCGGTTAATACGGCTGTTATCGGGAGAGGAGGTGCAGGAGGTACAAAGGAAGGAGCATAGTCCGAACAACAATATGGACAGTCTGCGCATAGAAGCTCCATCTATTAAAAAGAAGTCAAAAAACGCATGGCAAGGATGATGAGAAAAAGTACGGGAAAAAAGGCCAGGACAGTTTTGGGCCAGGAAATTTCCAGGACTTCACGAAGCCCGATGGCAAGGCAGGCAACACTCCAGAGAGCTCCGCAGAGCGAGCCGGCAAGAGGGACAACGGCCAAAACCGTCGGGGCAACGGAATAGGCCACAACCTGAAAGATAACACCATAATCATTGCGCTCAGGAGCAATCAGCTGAAAGACAAGGAAAAAAAGAGCGCTCGTCACATAAAGTTTCAGAGTGGAAAGGGCCGCCTGCAGAAGGACCATAAAAAGAATATTCCCATCGGGCGCAAGAATGGCAAAGAGAGCGGTCAGTTCAGGATCATTGGCCTCAAGCAGTGTCTGGCGGAAGACGGTGAGCCAGCCATAATTTACGAGAAGTTCAAAGAGACAGACAATCAGATAGAAAAAGAGTGGTCTGTGAAAAGTGCGGGTCGGCGTCAGCGAACGGAAAAAGCGAGGTCCCTGAAACATGACACGTAAACACGCCTGGTAAAAGGAGGCAAACCAGCCTATACGCCCCGGGGCGTGATCCCAGGGATTACCCGCGCCGCAGCCAAAAAGCGTTTTGGACGAAAAGGGGCGGGCACGGCCAACAAGTCGCTTTTCACTGTTCTGACTCCTCTTTTCCTCCTCCGGAGTACAGTCGGCACGCTCGTCTGACGCGGACGTCTCTTCTCTGCCTTCAAAAACAATAGCCCCCTTTGGCAACGGATCGTCCGCGGAGTCCGCAGAGGACTCGGGGGTATCCTTCACGGAAAAACGAAATTTTGTTCCGCATTTCGGACACGTCGCTATGACAACCGGTTTTGGCAGATCTGAACGAGACACCTCTTTGGAGAAAGCGCAGGACGGACATTGTATAATCATCTGGGCCTCGAAAACAGGAAGAGAATGAAGGGCAAGACCATCCGGAAAAACTGTTCGGAATGGTCTCTGGCAGATTTTCCATTGGGGAATGCGTCATCAACAATAAAGAGCGTGCAAAAAACAGAGCTGTACAACAACAATGGCAAAAGAAGGCATCCCGGAAAACGGGACAAAAAAGCTCTGCTGGACACGGCTCCCGATTCTAGAATGCGACGCGGACGCTGCATGGACAAGCCGGTCCGCGATTAACCGTCTGCGGGAGGAATACGGCTTCTCTACAGACAGGGATCACGGGAAGACGGAACAGAGACCACGGATAAAATGACCTCAACGTACCCCCAAGGCACGATTGCCCCTACTTCTGCCAATCAACTGTTCTGCAATGAGACTGAGGGTGAACGACACCTTTCCTGCGCTGAAGGCCGCCATACAAAAGGAGCTGTTTTTCCTCCCGTCAGCGACGGCAGAGTCGTCGGGACGTCGAAGCCTTTGGCTTGACACGTAGTTTGAAGGAGGATGGAGAAAAAGGCAAGAAAATCTTACGAATCTCCCTGGGGTGAACATGAAACTATTTCTGCGCAGCTTACAAGAGGCGGAACGAGTTTTCCCCACGGGCCTCGCTAGGGAGGGCATATACAGGCTGTCGCCGGATTTCTGCACACCTACGTTGGGGAAGTCCGGGATAGACCGCCAGTCGGGGAGGAGACCGGTTAACGCTTCTCTCTTCCGTTCCCGCGCGTGCAGCGTTGCTGGACTTTTAGTGGGTGACTCACTTTCTCATGCCGCCGGACACAGGTCGACATATAAGCGGAGAAAGATATTTATAGTGCTGCTAAGGCCCATGTTGGAGAAAGGAACAAAAAAAGACCCCGAAAATCGGGGTCTTGAACGCCTACATACCGCTCAAATCGGAAACTGCCATCGTCATTACGGGGATGCACACCGTGTCGGGACAAAAAAGCGGATTCTGATTTACCCTTTGGAATCTTAGGCGACCAAAGGAGCGGATAGAACTATAATTAGTGAGCCGTTACACGGAAATCGTCACGGCGGTTCTGCTGCCACACAGCTTCACCAGAACCCTGCACAGCGGGATTCTCTTTGCCGTAGCTGATGGTTTCCATCTGGCTCGGATTGACACCGAGAGAGGTGAGAAATTCATACGCTGCATGAGCACGGCGTTCGCCAAGGGCGAGGTTGTATTCCTGGGTACCACGTTCGTCGCAGTTGCCTTCGATACGTACGCGGATGCTGGGGAATTTTTTCATAAGTTCAGCCTTGTTTTTAAGCACTTCCTTGCCTTCAGGCAGAATGCTGAACTTATCAAATGCAAAATAAACGCGACCATCGGTGATTTGCTGAATGGCTGCGTTCATTTCAGAGCTCATGCCATCATCGTAGCCGGGCTCAGCCTGCTGTTTCTTGGCGCAGCCGAAGCCTGCGGCCAAACACAAAACAAGGGCCAGTACCAGACTTAAACGTTTCATTGTAGATTCCTCCTACGGACTATTGAAATGAAGAATGGTCTCCTGCGAGACCATTATGGTCTCGTCCAATGGGGTCGATACTATCTTTTCCCGTATCGCTGTCAAGACGAAATGTGCAGGTGAAGACAATTTTTTTAACGCAAGCCCTCTGGAGGAGAAATACGGAATAACGCAACCCCTACGGACCGGCAAGGCTGAAGCGAAAAACTGGACTTTGTTATTTCTTTTCTCCGCCAAGCCCCCAGCGGGGGAACTGGGCAGCTCCGCCGCCTGTGGGAATTTTTTTGGCGTCACCACCATGGCGAGTCGTCAGATAGATACCGCGCGAACCGCCTCGTGAGGAGGAAAAAGCGATAAAGTAACTGTCTGCACAAAACGAAGGCTGCTCATCACTGCCGGGCCCGAAACTTACCTGCCGTTCCTCACCCGTCACCATATCCTGCACAAATATTCTGTTCCCGTACTCCGTCATTCGGCTGTACGTCACAAGAGTCCCATCAGGAGAAATATTGGGTTCCGTATTGTAACCGCCGTTCATGCTCACTCGCGAAACTGAACCGCTGCCCAGATCTTTCATGAAAATCTGCGGGCCGCCAAGTCGGGAGGAAGTAAAGGCCATCTTGGTACCGCTTTTATCGAAAGACGGCGAGACATTGATGGAACTGCCCTGCTCAAGAACACGTTCCTTCTGAAAGGCATGATTCAGTAGAAAAATGGCGGGATATTTCCCGTTTGACAACGCAACGGCCACTTTATTGCCTGGCGTAAACGAGGGGCCTATGACCACATTGCTCGGAAAGCGGATACGGCTGACTTTTTTTGAAGAACTGTCCCAGACACCAAGCGCATGGGATTTGGGATCTATATGGGTAAAAACAATAAAACGGCCGTCTGGAGACCATGATGGTGACATGGCCTGTCCTTTCATATTCGTGATCTGGCGCAGATCACGCCCGGTGGGCTTGGTGAGCCAGACATTCGCCTGCATTTTTCCGGTCGCCTTGACAAAGGCTATGGTTGAGCGGAAGAAGGCGCCATTTCCTGTCAGTGCCTCCAACAGATCAGCGCAGAAACGGTCTGCCACTTCAGGCAGATCCTTTTTAGTTACCTTGGAATATTCTTTTCCGAAAAGCCGGCCTCCGGTATTGGTCTCAAAGGCACGCATCTGAACCGTTTTGGTTCCGGCATCCCCGTCAGGCCAAAAGGACGTCACAAGAAGATCTGCCCCGGCCAACTGAAAGCGTTTGAAATCAAGAGCCGGGGGCTCAGCACCATCCATGACCGTTCCGCCCAGAACCGCCTTGGGGTCAGTCAGACGCATAAAGGGCAAAAAGCTGAGATTCTGTTCAACAAGAGACTGCAGGCCACGGCCCATATCGGAGGCCTCGACATGCTGTCCTCTTAAGGGAGCAGCAAGGGCAAGAGAAACAACATTCTGCCCGGGGCCGTAGATGTCCACACGCAACGCTGCCAGAGCCCTTCCGGACATGGCGAACACAAAGAACGCACAAAAAATCACAATAGCTTTTTTCATACTCACTTCAGCGCAAAGACCCAGATCTTCACGATCGGGGAGGAAACGCTGCTCCCTTTGTTTTCCCTATATTACTCTACACAGACACAGAATGGACATTCTCCCCTGCCTAACGTCGGGGGATCCCTATCAGTAGCGGTCCTATTGGATCGCACCATAGGCGGGTTCCTGCTTCATCGCGGCCGCTCAAGCCCTCTCCGCTCCACAGGCTGACACGGCATGCCCTGCCGCCAACATATTCAATGCGGCATTGAGATCGGCATTTATCTCAAAACCACGGGATGTACATTTTGAAGACAGATTGCGGGGAAATTTTGTCGTTGCCCGCGAGCCGCAGTTGCAGCATGTCCGGCTGGTGTATTGTGGTGACACAAGAAGCACTGTGCCGCCAGGCCATGTAAGGTTGCTGCCAGGTTGCCGTCGAAACCCGAACCAGTCCTGATCCGGAATGGATTTGTTCAATCCTCTTTTTGCCCGGAAATTATACCCTGGCTCTGCCGGCAAGCCGGAAGCCGAACGTGACACGGATGCCTTACCTGCAGGTCCTCCATGACAACCATAGCGTGATTTTTGCTTATGATTGTCGTGAGCTTATGCAGGAAGTCATTACGTTCGTTGCCTATCTTACCATGCTGTTTTTGAAGCCTGGGCTTCTGCTTTAGGCAATTTTTTAAAAATTTCTGTTTTTTTTGAGACCTTGCGCTCTATCTTCGTCAGCTTTTCTTCGTGGTTATGAAAACTGTTAAGTGCTTCAATACATGTACCATCCGAAAGAGGAGCAAAACGCAAAATGCCCATATCTATGCCAATGGCGTTTGCGGATTGGGAGAACGGATCAGCTATCTCGCGCTCCGTCTGAATGGAAACATATCATTTACCGGCTGCCAATGAGATGGGCACCTGTTTGAGTCCTAATATGCTTCGGCTACTGCGGTATCATGAGGAAGCGTGCTTGTCCAAGCCTGCATCGCAAGCTGTGGGGTGGATCTCTCCGGTCACCAGGTTACGTTGCGGGTAGTTTCGGCGGCGCTCCGATTTCTGTTTTGCGACAGTATATTGAAACTCAGCGTACCCAAAGCTTAGAAGGTAAAGATTCCGGTTACGGTGCGCCTTATATCCCGGTCCTGAAGGACAAAGGTCGGGCACACATAGACCCACGTTCCCCGAAAAAATGAAAAGCAGCAGCCAGAGCGGACGGATACCCCCCTACTTTTTTTTAGGGAAGCGATTGCTCGCTGTCACTGGCACAACAAAGGATGTTCCAATACTTTTTGGCGGTCTGGGAACCGTTCTTGCTGCACTAATGGATTGTGAGGTTGCCTTATCGACCCGTTCATCACCGGAACTTTTTAAAACCTTCGCGGCCTGGATAACGCCGTTCTGATCAAGCTCCACACGGACCGTCAACGGATAAGAACCGTCGGGTACCGTATCAGGAAGATAGATGATACGGTTCAGACTGCGCTGAAGAAGCGCAAGATATTTTTCTTTCCGCACCTGTTTCTGAGAGGGGGGAGGGGCATTTCCATCAGTGGAGGCGCTGGCCGCCGCTCCTTCACCATATGTGTGGCCGTTACCATTCCCTTCCGAAGGTGACACATGCCGAGATGAGCGGGAATGGTCCTTTTGCGCCTCTTTCCGCTTCTCTTGCCCGGCCACATTCGTGTTCTTTTCCATTGGAGGGTTCTTTCCCGTTTCCCCGGATGTTGCCCGCCTTTTTACATCTTTCTCAACGTTTTTCCCGCTCATGTGATGCGGCGGAGCAACGGGGGCCGGCGACACTTCAGGCAGATCTTTTCCCTGACTTCGCGCCGCTAGCATGGCTCTATTTCTTGCCTGTTCTTCGACAGCACCCGCTTTGGTCCGTGCCTGTTCACGCTCCGCCCTGGCCCGGGCAAGCGCCTCCGCCCGCATGGCATCGGCATCGGACAGTTCCTGCTTGACCTTCCTGTCCTGGTCCCCCAGATGAAAAACGAGAAATACGTCAATAGGAGCCTCGTAGCTCGGTTTTCCAAACGGCCCCGCCTTATAGACAGCACTGCATGCTACCTGATCAAAAACTTCAAGCGAAGAGGACTTAAGCGGAATGCACTGCTTTACGCGTCCCTCTCCGTCGATAGAGACCTTGAGTTCTACGGTGTAATTTCCCTGTACAACCGGAGGCTTCCAAACATCAACGACCTTGGAGAGAACCTTTGCTGAATAACCGTTTTCCTCATCACCCCCCACGACGGTCGTTGCAGCCATGGAAAAACAGGGAAAAGCGCAAACAAGGAGAAAAAGGATTCTGCTCCCTAACCTACATCCACGTATCATCACGTTTTTTCATCCTTTCAACACCACTGCTGTTTCCGCGCACAAAGAAGTTGTCTCCTTCTGCTAACGCGTACTTACTGCCGCATTCTGATATTACGGGTGCGCCCGTATGATTCCACCGGAGATTCCGGTTTTCTGACGAACAAGCAGATCGGGCAATATCCGTAATTCACGTTTCAGACATAAGACGCGCGTTTCTACGCTGCGAAGCATGCACGCGGGGCTCTTACCGTCCCATAAGATCATTCAGCGAAAAACTCAAATCCAAATCCGTATAAGCCTGCGACGGAGGCGGCGGAAAAGCACCGTTATTGCTTGTGCGCATGATGGCACTCACGGCTGAGCTGTCAAACTGTGCGTTTCCTGAACTTTGCACAATGTGTGTCTCCTGAACCTTGCCCTGCATGTCAACCTTGACATTGATGATACAGGAAAGATTCTGCCGCATGGTCGAAGCGTAGCCCCAGTTCGGCCGTACGGCCAAAAGGACCTGACCGCGGTAAACATCAGCAAGACCGCCACCGCCTGGTCCCCGCCCTTCACCGGCGCCACCTCCGCGGGTTCCGCCAGCCTTTCTCCGGGCCTGGGCAAGGGCCTGCTCTACGGCATTGCCTCTGTCTCCTGATTCGACACGTGAAGAAGCGTCACGCCGTGCGCGCTGGAGAGCCTGAGCAACAGGATCCTTGGAGGACGGATTCTTCTTCGAATTATCCTTGGGCTTTTCCTTGGGTTTTTCCTTCGGATTTTCCTTGGGCTTTTCCTTGGGCTTTTCCTTGGGCTTTTCCTTAGGTTTTTCCTTAGGCTTGTCCTTGGGTTTTTCCTTGGGCTTTTCCTTAGGCTTGTCCTTGGGTTTTTCCTTGGGTTTATCCTCAGGCTTGGGCTTTGGTTTCTCCTCTTTTTGAGGCAAAACGGGTTTTTCTTCGTCCTTCGGTTTCGGCTTCTCCTCAGGTTTTGGAGGAACCGTCTCGGGCTCCCGCTCCTTCAAGGCCTCTGGTGTTTTTTCGGGAGGAGCAGTCGTTTCAAAGGAGGTCACGGGATCAGGAATCTTTGCAACTTCCTTCACTTCCTCCTGCTGCGGGGCAGCTACCTCCTTTCTCTCGGCAGGAGGAGTGGGGGCCAGTTCTCCGGAATCAACTTCACCCATATGACCCAAAATATTGGAGGGCAGTTTACTTCCGCCCATGTCACCGTCCACAAGGCTGATCATAACCGCAGGCGGTTCAAGACGAATAGGCGGAGAAGTCGGCCAAAACACGATCAGAAGAAAAACGAGGACGTGCAGGCAAAGAGAAAGAACAAAGGAAAAAAATTGCATGCACCAACCCTTACTTGAGACCTGCCCCACCGGCAGCATCGGCGTTTGTCTCGGAGCTTTCTGCCATAACGCCAAGTTTTTCAATGCCGACAGCCTTGATCCGCCCGATCACGTCCACCACAATACCGTACGGGACATCCTTGTCCGCCTGGAGAAAGAGTGTTTTATTCTTTTCCTTGACAAGACGCAGAAGATACCCCTCAAGGTCTTCAAGGGTTTCCACGGCATACTCGTCAAGAAAAAGCTTTCCATCACGGCGTACGGTGAGAACAATATGGTCTTGTTCGGTGGGCAGCACCGCAGCCTGTTTTGCAGAGGGCAGATCCACGTCAAGCCCCTGGCTCATCATGGGGGTTGCCACCATAAAAATAATCAAAAGCACCAGCATCACATCTACAAAAGGTGTGACGTTGATTTCCGAAACAAAACGGGCTTGCCCCTGACTCGCACCCATCTTACAGCTCCGTTGCGCCCGTCTTCTGAACGGGACGGTGTGCGTTCAGCTCTCGCTGCACACGATTCAGGAAAAAGCCGGCAAAATTCACGAGCAGCGTGTCGATTTGAGAAAGTTTCCCCGTAAAAAGGTTGAAACCGACAGTCGCCGGGATGGCAACGCCAAGACCGATGGCCGTCGCAATGAGGGCCTCCGAAATTCCGGGGGCAACGGTAGCCAGGGAGGCGCTCTTCAAAAGACCGATGGAATGAAACGAATGCATAATGCCCCAAACTGTCCCGAAAAGGCCTATAAATGGTGCGGTGTTGGAGACTGTTGCCAGAACAGAAAGCGAATTCTGTAACTTGGCAAGCTCACTTGCAACGCCCTGGCGAAGAGCACGCCGCACGTTGTCCACCACTACATCGGAAGTATTCCCAAGCTCTTTCGAGCGGTTAAATTCCTGAACCCCCTGATGGGCTATGTGATAGAGAGGGGAGGATGGATCAGCCCCGAGCGACTGTACGGCCTCCCGCAGATTCTGTGAGCTGTCAAAACGCATTGTTCCGGATTCCGCCTTACTGTAAGCGGCCCCAAGGCTGAAAAACTTTGAGATCATCAGCGCCCAGCTTCCGATGGACATACACAGCAAAAGCCCCAGCACGATTTTCGAAAGAAGACCTGCCTGGCTGATCATCTGAACAAAACTAAATTCCATACTCTACTCCGTCAAAAAACAAAAAGCGCAAATCATCTCACGTTGACAACACCCTCCTGACTGTCAAGTGAAGCCGGAAGGATCTGCGCAGAATGCAACGACTTGCGTTCTTTTTCAATACTCTAAAAACTTTTTCTGCTATTTTTTGCGACTTTTTTTCAGAAATTTTCCTGCTGTCTTCATGAAACAGTCATTAAACCGCAAGTGCCTTCACAACAGAAACGATCATCGGGTCCCGGCCAAGCGTCCGACGCACATAGCGTCGAACAGCGAGACGCATCCGCTCCTCAATCTCCTCAACTTCCCTGCAGTGCTTCGCGTTTTCAAATTCTTCCCGAGCAACAAGCACAAGGTCAGCCATTCCCTGCTCTCCGGCCGAAAAGGCAAAGCCTCTGGATCGAATGTCAGGTCCAGCAAGGAGGGCACGGCTCTTTGCATCACAGACAACCGTCACAACCACGGTCCCCTCCCCGGCGAGAATACGCCTCTCCCGGAGAATCACGTCATCCACATCCCCGACACCCTTTCCATCCACAAGAATTCCGCCGCATTTCTCAACAGGTCCCAGCGAATAGGAATCAGTAAAAAGCGTCAGTGACTGGCCGTTTTCAAGCTGAATAATATGATCATCCTGTACGCCGCAGGCTCTTGCGATATCGGCATGCTTAACGAGATGCTGGTACTCTCCGTGTATGGGAACAAAAAGGTCGGGCGCTGTTGCATACAGCATGGCCTCCAGCTCTTCCCGCTGTCCATGTCCCGAGGCATGAATTGTCCGCGCGCGCTCGTAAACCACCTGGGCACCAAGATGGTACAGTTCATTGATAAGACGAATGATGGTCCGGGTGTTACCGGGGATGATGCGGGAGCTCATAACAACGGTATCACCGGGTATGACGGAAAGAAATCTATGCCCTCCGTAGACCATGCGTGACAAAGCGGAAAGAGGTTCGCCCTGAGCCCCTGTAACGAGAATAACAAGCTTTTCCGGCGGAAAATCCGGAATACCGTTATTGGCGTGAAAGAGATTTGGAGGCAGATGGGCTATGCCAAGCTCTCTTGCCATGTCAATATTGGTGGCCAGACTTTTACCGCTGATCAGAACTGTTTTCCCGTATTCCTTAGCAAGGTCGAAGACCTCCTGAATACGCTGAATATTGCTCGAAAAAAGCGTGATAACGATACGGCCCGGAGCCTCGGAAAAAATGGAGGAAAGAGACTCGCGAACCACACGTTCCCCGAGAGAATGTCCTTCAAGATTGGCGTTTGTGGAATCCGAGAGAAGAAGTCGAACTCCCGTCCCTGCAAACGTACCGAAAGACGCGATGTCTGTGCCGGGCAGGAAGAGAGGCTCGTCTTCAATCTTGAAATCACCGCTGTGGACAATACGCCCCACGGGACTTTCAACACAAAGAGCGTAACCCTGTGGTATGGAATGCGAGACAGGGAAAAAATGGATTGTCAGGCCAATGAGTGAAATGGATGAATAGGCAAGAACGGGAACAAGCTCGACCGCATCAAGAAGATCATGTTCCCGGAGACGATGCTCGACAAGAGCAAGGGTAAAAGGGGATCCGTATATCCGAACGCCTCGGACATCATCCACAATCCACGGGAGGGCGCCGATATGATCTTCGTGTCCGTGCGTAAGGACAATGGCCGATAGCTGCTCCTTTTCCTCGCGCACCATACGAAAATCAGGAATAACCACGTCTATGCCAAGATGTTCATCGCTCGGAAACATCAAGCCGCAGTCGACCATGATCATCCCTTCACGCGTTTTCCACAGCTGGCAGTTAAGTCCAATTTCGCCCATTCCGCCAAGTGGGGTGATAGTCAAATATGAATCTGACATGCTACGCTCTAGGAAGGAAGAAGATCCGGATGTTCTTCACCCATAGCCGCATAAAGCTGACTCAAGGCCATGAGATAGTCGGCAAAGGCACTTGCCAGAGAAAACTTGGCAGCGGTGAGTTTGGCCGATGTATCAAGCACGTCAAAACCCGTTCCAACCTGTTCTCGGTACCGCGCAAGAGCGGCATGATACGCCTCCTCGGCGCTGGCAACGGTTGTCTTTGCCACATGAATGCGTTTCTCCGCCTCGCGTACCGCCATATACTTGGTTTTCACCTCATACCCTACTTCGAGTCTCTGATGCTCCTCTTCATAGCGCATCTTCGTCACAAGCTCGCCTGCCTTCTGATCAGCATAGTAGGTTGTGCCCCACTGGAAGACATCCCATGTGGCCTTGGCCCCCACCTCCCAGCTGGTATAGCGTGACCCATTCTCGCCGGCCATCTGCAAATCCGGTGTATTGCCGGAATTCGTCACATTATAGTAAGCCTCAATCTGCGGATAATAGCCGGCCTGAACTGTTTTTCTGTCTTTACCGGCTATATCCACGGAAAGCTTGGCCATATGGATATCGGGCCGTTGACGGTAGGCAAGCTCAAGACACTGTTCAAGAGTCCTCTTGAAAGGGACATAGGCAAGAAGTCCCTTCAGGGCTGTATCGGCCGTAGCCGGAAGACCAAGGAGAGTGTTCAGCTTTGTCAAATGGGTATCCCTAGTATTTTCAATCTGCAAAAGGACGCTTTCCGCCTCACGCAAATCCACTTCGGCCTGCAGAACATCCAGTTTCGGTTTCAGTCCCGTGCCATAGTAGGCTCTTGTGATGGCAAGCTGATCAGCCAGTCGGTGAAGGGATTCCTTTTGACTTTTCACATTATAGAGAGAACGGAGGTAGTCGATACAGGACCCCTGCACCTTCGCAATGGTTTCAAGACGCACCTTACGCAACTGAAGTCGCTCCCGCTCCGCCTCAAGAGCGGCCTTCTGATAGCCGGCAAGCAGGCGGAAGCCACGAAAAAGAGGCTGAGAGACCTCGATACCGAGCGCATAGGTTCCACGCTCGGGCAAATGTGCGGGAGAGGGTTCGCTTTTGCGAACCTGCTTCATCGCCGAATACGTTAATCCGAGCTTCGGACCAAATTCCCCCCGTGCGGCCTTGCGCCCCTCTTCGGCAGCCCTTGACTGAGCAGCCTGGGAGGCAAGGGAGGGATTAGCCCGCAGCGCAAAGCGAACGGCCTCACCCATGCTCATGGGGGTTTTAGGCGGCGAAAGACGTGAAGAAGATCGGGCTGGCCTTGAAAAGGAATTAACAGGGAGCAAAAGCTGACAGCAAAGGACAGCGATAACGAACAAAGAGGAAAAAATGGATAACTTTCGCATGTCTATAAAATACGCGAAACGCGATCTTTTCAACAATAACTACCAGTTCTGTT
>JAIKXS010000072.1 GCA_024683955.1 Desulfovibrio sp.
GCTCCATGAAAATAACTATGTTTGGATGCTCTTAGCAAACTCCGTTTTTTGGAGTAAGTCTTCGCTGAGTGGAGCAAAAGCAACAAAAAAGGGTTTACGATTTCTCGTAAACCCTTTTAAGTATTGGCTCCCCGAGACGGACTTGAACCGCCAACCTAGTGATTAACAGTCACCCGCTCTGCCGATTGAGCCATCGGGGAATCAAATATGTGCGTTGGGAAGTATTTACGCAAAGCCCTCGTATATGTCAAGAAAAAAGCAAGGTCAAAAAAAATTTTTTTCGTAATACGTTGGGCATCCTGTCAGAAGAAGGGATGGTACTTCCTACCGGGCTGCAATCCTGAGGAGATTGCGCCAAACCTGTATTGTACCTGCCGTGTCAATGCCAGAAATGCCCTGACATGCAAGGATGTTGCCGGTCAAAGTAATTGGAAAAGCTGTGATGCCACGGCGGGCAGCTTTTCTTGTCACGTTTTTTTTCAAGGCGTCGTAACCGGAATGTCGCTTTTTTAATCAGGAGTACGCTGATTTTCGATATACTGTCGAAGGACTGAAATCGGAGCGCCTTCACAACTGCCTGCGAAGTAGCTTGGCGACCAGAGAGACCCGCTCCATAGTTTGCGCGGCAAATCCGGATAGCCTCGTTTCTTGATCAGCCTGCTGGACACGCCTTTCAGGCTGTTGACCAGCGAGGACACAGAGAGCTTTGGTGGATAGTTCACCAAAAGATGCACATAGTCATCCTCTCCGTCAAACCCGGCCAGCTCTGCCTCAAAATCGGCACATACGCCGGCGAATATCGGTTTCAGATCAGCCAATATTTCTTTGGTAAAGACGCCACGCCTATATTTTGTAACAAAGACCAGGTGTACATGCATCATGAAAACACAATGTCTACCGGTACGAATTTCGTTAACTTTTTCCATAGACCAACTATATTTAAGGTGCGTAAATCCTACAATCTTTCAAATTCCAGCTCGTACCCAGAACATCAGAGGCCGCCATAAGCCGTTTTTTTCCTGTTGCTGCAGCTTCCTTTGAAACAAGGCATTTGCCTGGAAAAGGAAATCTGTGAATCGGAAGGAAGGCAACCTGGCTAGTGCAAGATTGCCAACAGTCTGCGGGAATGGATGAGGGAAGGGCTCAACAGCATTCCTGCCTGAAGCGCGCTCACAATCATTGCAGCAGGCGCTCAGAGACCTTGACAGGACTTACAAAAATTTTTTTGGGAAGCGGAGATGGCTTTTCCCGGATTCAAAAAAGTATGCATGATTTCTTTCGTAGCAGCAAGGGGTCAAAATAGAGGCAGGGAAGAGCCGTATTTTCCTTCCGAAAACAGATAGAGTGGAATACCCCGTAACAGCCGTACTATTTTTGGAATCCCCAAACCGGTGACAGTCTCGTTGTCAGGAGATAAATGGTATGCATCCAATCAGACCGAACGAAAGATGAGCGAAGCAGGATTATCCTTCCGCCAGCGCCATCGGCATAGATATGGGCATTGCAAGATTCTCTACTGCAGGAGGTTTTGCAGGTAAGGAATATGTCACATTCGGCATCCTGCACGATGGCGCAGTCCGGGCAAACGTCCGGGCGAAACGTGTATTGAAGACATCTTTCTGGATCAGGGCTGGTTCGAGTTTCGACGCTTGCCTATAAACTGACATGGTGTTGCGGCGCACTGTTTGTTGTTTTGCTGCGATACACCTGTCTGACATGGCAGCAACTGCGGCCAGCAAAAGACAATAGACCGTCCGGGGCAGTCTTTAACTGCACATCTTGCGGTTTTAAGACGCATCCAATGTCAATGCGGCATTGAGCATTTTTAGTGTCGGGCAGGCCGTGACAGTCTGTGTGGTGCGGGAAAGGGGTGGCAAGAACCCGCAGTTGAAGCAGGAACCTGCCTATGGTGCGGCCCAAGAGGGCCGCTACCGATAAAAATCCCCCGTTTTTAGGCGGGGGAGAATGTCAAGTATGCATAAGCGCAATACAGACTCAGCGACTTTCCTTGGAAGAAAGTCTGAAAAGAGAAGTGGGTGATTACTCAGAAGCTGCAGCAGCTGCTTCAGGGGCACCTTCACCTGCAACAGGTGCATCATCCTTTGAAGGCACGATAACACTCACAACGGCGAAATTCTGATCATAGACAGCCGTGACGTTTTCGGGAAGCTTCAGATCGGCAACGTTGATGGTTTCGTTGAGGTCGAGATTCGTGACGTCCACAACGAGCTTTTTCGGCATATTGAGTGGTTTGCTGCTCAGGCGGATTGTCTCGTGGTATGTCTCGATGATACCACCGACCTTAACGCCTTTGGCCGTCCCAACAACCTCCACGGGAACGTCAACCTTGATTTCCTTGTCCAGATCGACACCATAGTAGTCAACATGGAGAAAACGTCTCTTGTAGGGATGATACTGTATCTGCCAAATCAGCACGGGATGGGTGGATTTGGATCCGTTATCATCGATTTCAAGATTAAAGACAGATGTGCGGCCCATGGCTTCGTACATTTTTTCCAAGGGAAGCGTCGGAGCCTGCACCATGATATTTTCTCCTGAGGCTGTATAGAAAACCCCGGGGACAAGACCTTCTGTGCGCAGTCTTCCGCTGGCGCCTTTCCCGCCATTGACTCGTTTAGTCACCTGCAGTGTTTTTTCGATATCCATTTCTTTGCTCTCCTCTTCAACGTATCCCTGTAGTGACCTAGCTTTCTGCGCAGGTCTAACAAGTTCTGTATCCACAGTAGCTGTGGTTATATATTTTTCGGTCAGTTACCGCAAATGAACGTTTTGGTGTTGCGGCGCACCAGGAAGAAAAAAATTTTTGCTGCCACTTCTCCCGGAATCCTGAGCAGAAACACTCGGTCCTTCACGGAAGGATCACACAAAGAGCACACTCACCGACGAACCTGTATGGATATTGTGGATGGACTTGCCAAGCAGTGCTGATACGGAAATTACCTTTAATTTCGAGCATCTTTCGAGCTTGTCACCCAAGGGAATCGTATCCGTCACGAGCACTTCCGAGAGAGCGTCGGTATTGTTGATTCGTTCGATGGCCGGGCCGGAGAGGACCGCATGGGTCGCACAGGCGATGATTTTTGAAGCCCCGTTTTTTAACAGAACTTCGGCGCCGGCGCAGAGAGTACCCGCCGTGTCGATCATATCGTCAACGATAATGGCCGTCTTGCCTTCCACATCACCGATGACATGCATGGCTTCAGCCTGATTGGGTTTGTCACGGCGTTTGTCGACAATGGCCAGAGGGGCGTGAAGGCGTTTTGCGAAGGAGCGCGCCCGTTCGACACCGCCGGCGTCGGGCGAAACAATGACGATATCCTCTTCCTGTTTCTCGCGCAGCGCATCAAGCATGACGGGAACCGCAAAGAGGTTGTCAACTGGGCAGTTGAAGTAGCCCTGGATCTGTCCCGCGTGCAGATCGACTGTCACAACGCGGTCAGCTCCCGCAACGCTGATAAAGTCCGCAACGGTCTTGGCCGAAATGGGCGTCCTTGGAGTCACCTTCCTGTCCTGACGCGCGTAGCCGTAATAAGGAATGACAGCGGTGATGCGCTGGGCACTTGCACGTTTCAGGGCGTCAATAAGCAGGCAGAGCTGGACGAGGTTGCGGTTCACATTGGGCGGACATGTGGCCTGCACGACGAAAACGTCGTCGCCACGGACACTCTCGCCTATTTCGATGCGAAGCTCGCCATCGCTGAAAGTGGTGACAAGGGCAGGGGTGAGTTGACAGCCAAGGTGATCACAAATCGCTTTGGCAAGAAGGGGGTTGGAAGAGCCGGTAACAATTTTGAGATCACTGTACATTGTGCTTGACCTTATATGCCATGAGCGTTGGTCTGTTGATCAAGGACTGCAACGAGCCCGTGAGAAAAGCCGTTTTCTGGCAATCAAAAAAACAAAATGATTGACGCCATCCGCCTTCCGTAAAGACGTACAGCGTCAATTAAACGTGGCTGGGATGGAAGGATTTGAACCTTCGCATGACGGAGCCAAAACCCGTTGCCTTACCACTTGGCTACATCCCAAGAAATTTATGAATGTCCGTTATTGATCCCCTGCTGCGGGGAAGCGCGCCAGAGCTGTATAATGACCGTCCGTACTGAGCAGCGCCCTGAGCTCGTCTATCTTGTTCCGTTTTTTCTGTTCAAAAAATGCGTAGAGACTGGCGCCGCTGCCGCTCATGGCGCAGGCCAGTGCCCCGGCGGCAAAAATACGGTTTTTGAGTGCCGCAAGTTCCGGATGGGCCGGCAGAACAGCCTTTTCAAGATCGTTGTCGAGTGTCCACGGAAGCACGGTCTGCGGCTCCTTGGCATTCGGAAGCAAGACCCTAATGGCAAACCCTTTTTTTGTCAAGGCGTGGACCTCTTGTTTTCGCCCTTCTTCCTGAATTGTGTCATATCTTCTGTAGGCCCATCCCGTGTCGATATGGCAGGAAGGCGAGACCAGAAGAAGGAGAAGCTCTCCCCATCTGCTGTCAATGAGCGGTTCGGCAGGGGTCAGGATGTCTCCTGTTCCGCGGACACGGCACGGTTCGGTCTGAAGAAAAAACGGAACGTCGGATCCCGTCTCGAGAGCCATGGTCTGAAGTTCCTCGGCGGGCAGGGATGTGGCGTAGGTGTCTTTGAGGAAGGTGAGAAGGCAGGCCGCATCGCTGCTTCCTCCTCCGAGACCTGCTCCGAGCGGAATTCCCTTATTGAGGGTGACGTCGAGGCCAGGAATGGTCTGAACCCGTTTTCTGAAGGCCGTGTAGGCTGAACACAGCGTATTCTTTTCCGGATCGATCCTTTTATCTCCGGTGAAGAGTCTGATGGTGCCGGAGCCGTTCTCCGTAAGGAGAAGGGTGTCAAAGGGCTCCTTGAGGGGATAAAAAAGCGAGTCGAGTTCGTGGAGCCCGTCAGGCCGTGTTCCCGTGATCCGCAGGCCAAGATTGAGTTTGCAGCCGCAGGTCAGCGTTTTTGTGCTCACAGGACTTCCACGGTGAAATGGTCATTTGTGAAGACACATATTTCACTTGCGATGGACATGGACGCGAGAACTATTTCCCGGGCCTCCATCTCCGTGTGCCTGGAAAGAGCCCTGGCTGCTGAAAGCGCATAGGGGCCGCCGCTCCCTATGGCCGCCACGGCATCGTCCGGCTCAATGACGTCGCCCGTGCCGGAGAGAAGCAGGATATGCTCCTTGTCGGCCACAAGCAGCATGGCTTCAAGCTTGCGCAGATATTTGTCCTTGCGCCAGTCCTTGGTCATTTCAACCGCCGCACGCACGAGGTTCCCGTGCATTTCTTTGACTTTGGCCTCGAAAAGCTCAAACAGGGTGAAGGCGTCGGCCGTGGCGCCGGCAAAGCCTGCCAGAATTTTATTTTCGTAGAGCCGGCGGACTTTTTTGGCCGAGTGCTTCATGACCATGGACTGACCAAGCGTCACCTGGCCGTCGCCGGCCATGGCCACTGTGCCGTTTTTACGCACGGCAAGGATGGTAGTTGCGTGGGGTTCGAGCATGTGGGTGTCCTTTTCGGTGTCCTGTCATCAGGAGATTATCGTTTCCATAAGGTTTTATATTCGCTGTACACGTTTTCGAGTCGCTGCAGCTGCTGCTTTTCGGAGGATGTCCTGCAGAGGGTTCGTGTTTTCGCAATATACTGCTCAGCCTTTTTCTTGTCCCCCCGGTAGATGGCGCCGAGGGTCATGTGAATGTAGGCCTCCCCGTTTCGTCCGAGACGGCTCAGACTTAAGGCGTATGCATCGTGCACCTCACTCTCCTTCGGCACAAAGCGCAGAACGTCCCTGTAGCAGTCAATGGCCCCGGCGTGCTGGCCGTCTTCCTCAAGCAGACGTCCGTAGTAGAAGGATGCCATGTAGTCACGCGGGGCAATGGAGAGCGCCTTCGTAAGCAGTGCACGGCTCCGTGAGAGGTCGCCTTTCCGGTAATGAAAAGCTCCCGCTTCTCGAAGAACGAGCGGATCGTTTGGGGCCAGACGGATGGCTTCGTCGAAATAGCGTTTGGCCAGTGGAATGTTGTTGCGACGGGACTGGACGATACCCCGGCCCATAAGCGAGAGACCGTCATTTTTGGAGAAGCGGTGCATGGCGGCGTCGGAATCCCCATAACGTGCCCAGAGAAGGGTCTGAACGCGGAGAAAGCGGCTGTTGTCCGTGCGGGCGTTCCTGATATGTGCCGGCAGGTGTTGGATGCGTGCCGAAAGCCCCGTGATACGGTCGCCGATGGCTGGGTGGGTCGAGAGATAGGTGGGGATGGCGGAACCCTGCATGCGGCTTTTTTGACGGAGTTTTTTGAATGCTTCAACCATGCCCGAAGGATTGATGCCGGCTCGGCAGATATACTGCAGTCCGATCTGGTCAGCCTCCGTTTCGTCCATGCGGCTGTAGTTGAGCATGGCGGACTGTCCCGCGCCCATGGCACCGACCGCAAGGGCTCCTCCTCCCGGACCGCCGAGGGCTATGCCGGCAAGGGCCAGCAGAAGTGAGCCGAAGGTCGTGAACTGGGCACGTTCCAGACGGCTTGCCACGTGTCGCTGCGTAACGTGCGCGAGCTCGTGTCCTATAACACCGGCCAGTTCCTCCTCGGACGAGAAATTCATGATAAGGCCCGTGAGCACATAGATATATCCGCCGGGCACCGCAAAGGCGTTCATGGCGTTATTGAGAATAACCGTGCTTGTGAAGGAGTAGGGCTGTGGCGGAAGCGTGGCGACGAGACGCGAGACGAGGCCAGAGACATAGAGGTGCACCTCGGGATCGTCGATGACGGGAAGTTTGGCCCGTATGGTTGTGTCAAACTTCTGCCCCATCTCCTTTTCATCCTTGATGGTGACGCCACCAAAGAAGAAGGCAAGGGCCCTTCCCGGGGCCATGAGCAGAAGAATGGCCAGAATCGCGGCCAGAAGGACCGAAGGTGCCCGCCGCATTGAGATTCCTCCTCCTTCTTTTTCTGCGGCATGAGTACCGTTAGGCAAGATCCCACTCCTGACCGGCCGGCGTGTCCTTGACAAGAATTCCCTTGGCGGAAAGATCATCCCGGAGCTTGTCGGAACGTGCGAAGTCCTTGTTTTTCCTGGCCGTGGAGCGTTCTTCAAGAAGAAGACCGATCTCGTTAAGATCAATCTTCTTTCGCCTGACCCTGATATCACGAAGGGCGGAAAAGAAGGTCTCCGGTTCGTCGTTCAGGATGCCGAGCTCCTCCTGCCACACCTCAAGGAGCGAAAGAAAGTTTTCAAAGAGTTCTTTTGCCTTTTGTGACGATGCGAGCGTCTTATTCTCAAGAAGCTTATTGACGAGGCGGACGAGGGCGAAGAGTTCTCCGAGGGCCTGAGCCGTGTTCAAATCGTCGTCAAGGGCGGCCGTATAGCCCGCAACGCGTCTCTCCCACTCGAGGGAAATCTCTTCCGGGACGGGGGTATCCTTCCACTTGGCACGGCCAAGGGCCGCCCTGACATCTCTGACCGCCTGATAGAGACGTCGTTCACTGCGTTCCGCCTCCTCCATGTCTGAGAAGGAGAAATCAATGGGACTTCTGTAGTGCTTGCCGAGGAGGAAGAAGCGGAGGGTCTCCGGGAGGAAGGATTCGAGAATATCCCGGATCGTCTTGTAGTTGCCGAGTGACTTGGACATTTTCTCCGAATTGATCTGCACGAAGCCGTTGTGAACCCAGAAGCGGGCAAGGGCCGTGCCAAGGGCCGCTTCGGTCTGCGCCTTTTCGTTCTCGTGGTGGGGGAAGATAAGGTCCTGTCCGCCACCATGAATATCAAGAGGAATCCATTGCTCCGTCATGGCCGAGCATTCGATATGCCATCCAGGCCGTCCCGGTCCCCACGGACTCTCAAAAAACGGTTCTCCGGGTTTTGCGCTTTTCCAGAGGGCAAAATCAAGAGGGTTCTCCTTTTCCTCATTGACCTCGACCCGTGTGCTCGCGCCGGCGCTCATATCGTCGAGGCTCTGCTGCGACAGGTTCCCGTAAGGCTCATAGCTTCTGACGCGGAAATAGACGTCGCCGGAAGGGGTGGCGTACGCCCGTCCCTTTTCGATGAGGAGAGTGCAGAGGTGCTGTATTTCCTCTATGAAGGCCGTGGCACGCGGTTCGTAGTCCGCGCGTCTGACGCCGAGTCTGTCCATGTCTTCGTGAAAGGCCCTGATGTAGGTCTCGCCCACTTCTCTCCAGTCACGCCCCTCCTTTTTTGCCCTGTTGATGATTTTATCATCAATATCGGTGAAGTTACGGATGAAATGGACCGTGAGGCCCGTGTGGCGCAAATGCCGGACAAGGACATCAAAGACGACCGCTGAGCGGGCGTGCCCGATATGGCAGTAGTCATACGCCGTGATGCCGCAGGCGTAGAGATGGACTGTTCCGGGACGGATGGGAGTGAAAGGCTCTTTTTGGCGGGTTTCGGTATTGTAGAGCAGCATAGGTATGCGGTTTCCTTCCTGGTGCGGGTTTCCCAGAGGGGGAGTGGGTTCGAAATGCGTACGGAGAGAGGTTGTTAGATTCGCAGGGCCCTAGCCTTCAGCGTCGGGCGAAAGGAGTGCGAGTCGTTTTGCGTGTCGTCCTCCCTCAAATGGTGTCTGCAGAAAAGCCAGTGTAATGGCCTTCGCAAGCTCCACGCCCGTGACCCGTGCACCGAGGCACAGCACATTGGCGTTATTGTGCCTTCTTGCAAGGCGTGCGTGGAGTTCCGTGGTGCAGAGGGCCGCACGGATATCCCTGTGGCGGTTGGCGGCCATGGACATGCCAAGGCCTGTACCGCAGATGAGAATCCCCGTGGAATTCTCACGTCCGACATCGCGGCAGACAGCGTGGGCAAAAAGAGGGTAGTCACAGGACGTATCGCTGTCTGTCCCGTGGTCGTCAATGGTCAGTTCGCCGTCAGGAAGAAGACCGCGTTCAGACGCTTCGTGCAGAAAGGTCTTGAGGTCCTCCTTGAGGGAACGACCCGCGTGGTCTGAGCCTATGTGAATGGTCAGGTGTGCCATGGAAGCTCCAGAGAAAGGTTATCGTGCAGCCGTATGTGCTGGTATGGGAAGAAGAGGCATGCCCTTTGGAACGGAGAGATCAAGTTCCTTTTCGGCAAAGGAGGACGGCCGTTCCCGGTCCTTCACAAGCAGAAGGAAGCGTTCTCCCCGAGAGTTTGAAAGGTCAAGCTTCGAGGGCAGGTTGTCTGTTCCATAGAAAAGGCGCATACGCCATCCCTTGCCCCCTTCCTCCCGTTCATTCCATACGGTCGGACGTCCTTCACGGTCAAGGGCAAGTGTCCCCTCAAGGGAATCAAGCAGGCGGAAAGCGGGTCCGTCCTTCGTGTCGCTGATGACCCCGTGTTCACTCCCGAAGACATCCCTGTAGTGCCCGCAGAGAATATTGGCCAGATGACTGAGGGTCAGCGGAAGCGGCATCTTGAGGTTAAGGCGCGGAGCGTTCGTTCCTTCGTGGAAATAGGCCTTGCCGTCCACCGGGGCAACAAGAAGAAAGGAATCGGGGGTCGATGCTATTTTTGCCACAATAGTGCCTACCCCTGCAAAGACATCAAGACGTTGGTTTTCTGTGTCATTGCCCCAGAGAAAGGCCGTGACCCTGCGTGTATCCCCGCTTTTTCCGAGTCGCAGCGAAAGGGATAAACGGTAGGGGGCGTGCTCGCCGTCAAGAGCCTTGTAGCGCTCCCAGAGGGCGGTCGTGTCCTTGCTCTCCGGAATGTGGACGGCCTTCCCCGCACAGCCGAAAACGCAGAGGAGGAAGGGCAGAAGCAGGACTGGAAGGAAACGAGTGGAAAAAAAACATGTTGTACGCATGAAAAGCCCCTATGGCATGGCCTGCATTTTTTGCTGGACAGCCCCGGCGTTTGCGGGATTCATCTCAAGCGCCTGTTTGTAAGCCTTGCGCGCTTCATCGTGGAATCCTTCCTTTTTTGCGATGTCCCCGTAGTGTTCCCATATGGCCGCGTCAACCGTTGGCTGCAGACTGACGGCACGGCGTATTTCCCTGAGCGCATCGCTTCCGCGTCCGATTTTGAAATATGCCCAGGCGAGGGAATCAACGACATAAGCCTTGTCCGGGGCGAGCTGTATGGCTTTTTCAAGAAGCTTAACGGCACGACCGAGATCCCTGTCGGCCTCGGCCAGGGTGTAGCCGACGTAGTTCAGAGCCTGAAAGTTGTCCGGTTCGCGCTGAACGATCTGTTCCATAAGGGAGAGGGCTGCGCCTTTGTCCCCTGATTCGTCAAGAATATTGCCAAGAAGGAAGAGCATCTCCATATCTTCCGGCCACTGCTTGACAGCAAGGCGCATTACGGAGAGGGCTTCCTTGGTTTTGCCGGAACTTGTCAGAATACGTGCTTCGGCTTCCCAGAATTTGGTTTCCTCGGGAAAAAGCTTCTTGCCCCTGCGTGCCGTCTCAAGGGCCTTTTCGTTCTGTCCAGCCCTGGCGTAGAGATGGGTCCGGAGAAGGAGGGTGCTGCTGCTCTTATTGTAACTCTCGGGCATGGAGTCAAGCCAGGCGAGGGCCGCATTGAGATCCCTTTTGTGTTCCCACGTGAGGTCGGCAAGAAGGAGATATACCTCGACCGGAGCGTAAGGCTGTTCGGCGATGGCCTGCAGAATGGTTGATGCCTGCAGGTAGTTTTTCGCGTCGATGAACATGTCCGCCGCGATCAGGCGGAAGGGAATGTCGTCGGGCGCGTTTTCAAGATATTCGAGCGCTCTTTCTGGCTTCCCGAGCTTGAGGGAGATGCTTATGAGCTTCAGAAGAACGTTTTTGACCGGAAAGTCGGTTTCCAGAAGGCGTTCGTAGTGGTCAAGGGCTTTGTTGTATTCACCAAGCTGTTCGTAGACCTTTCCGAGTTCAAGATAGACGTCCGGAAGGTCCGGCATGGCGGTCTTTGCGGCCTTCAGGTGGCTGATTGCCTCGTCAAAGCGCCGCATGCCAAAAAGGGCCTTGCCGAGATTGAGCTCCACGATGGGGGTCCGCTCCGCCTTTGAGATGGAGGCAAGAATCCTCTGGGCTTCCGGAAATTTGTTCTTGTGCACAAGAAGAATGGCAAGCTCAATTTTGGCGTCGCTCACATTGGGATGGGTTTTGAGAAAATCCTGAACAAGAGTGATGGCGCCATCGATATTTCCCTCTTCCTTCAGCGATTCGGCACCGAGCATAAGGAGAGATGAATCCTCGGGCCATACTTTCCGTGCGGTCTCGAGAAAAAAACGCGCGTTGTGGCTTTTGCGGCCAAGAAGCCAGATGCCGGCTTCCATCCAGATTTGTACGGGGGCCCTGAGATCACGCAGAAGAGCACTCGCTTCAAGGAGAGCCTCCTCATCGTCCTTGCGAAACGCCTGATCGCAGAGAAGGTAGGCAAATGTGGACTGCGCCTCGGGTGAAAGGGAGGTGGCGCGCGGAACGCTCAGCTGGTCGGGCAGTCCCTTATGTCTGTCTCCGGCATTGCCCATTCCCTGCTTTTCCACGGGATTGGCCTTGCTTGCCGTGCAGCCGCTGTTATTGAGAAGAAAGCAGGATAGGCAGAGAAGGAAGAGAACACAGAAGAAGGAGAGTCTGAGATTTGTACTCATCAGGTAATCAGCGCAGAAAAAGCCGCAGCAGGGCGCGCTGCCTCCAAGAAAGATCGAGAGGTCGTCAATAGGAACCGGGAGACGCTACTGTATCCAGGACGGTGAGAAATCCTTGATATCGGTTGCGAAGTATTTTTTGATTTTTTCAAGCAGCCGCGCCTCTAGCTGTCTGACACGTTCCCGCGTAATCTTATACCGTTCGCCTATTTCCCGCAAGGTAAGTGGATCATCGGTGAGCAGGCGGTTCTTGAGGATAAACTGCTCTTTCTCGTTCAGATGGGGCAGAATACCCTTGAGTCTGAGTCGGACTATGGAGACGATCTCATCGCTCGCCAGGGAATCTTCAATGCCGGGGCCCAGGGCCGGCAGAAAATCCATGCGGCTTGCGCTGTCGTTTTCGTTGTTGATGGTGGTGTTGAGGCTCATGTCAGTGAAGGACATGCGCTGATTCATCTCGTTGATCTGTTCTTCGCTGACGCCGAGACGTTCCGAAAGCATGGAGGCGTCAGGATCAAAGCCCTGAGCAATGAGTTTCTGACGTTCTTTGTTGAGATTGAAAAAAAGTTTTCGTTGGACCTGTGTTGTGCCGATTTTAACCATGCGCCAGTTGTCCATGATAAACTTGAGAATATAGGCCTTGATCCAGAATGAGGCGTAGTAGGAAAATTTAATACCTTTGTCCGGATCGAACTTGTTGACGGCGCGCATCAATCCCACGTTTCCTTCCTGGATGAGATCAAGTACATTCTGCATCCAGCGGCGCTGGAATTCGATGGCAATACGGACGACAAGACGTAAATGGGACGAGACAAGGCGGAAGGCAGCGTCGGGATCGTTGTGGTCGCGGACCCTGACTGCAAGCTCGTGTTCTTCGTCAGGCTTGAGAAGGGGAAACTTGCTGATTTCGCGCATATAGAGAGACAGAGCGTCATGGGCGCCCTGGACCTGCGGCAGGTGGTTTTTGCGCACGGCGGGGAGACTGCTCTCCTCTTCGTCGTTTCCGTCTGACGCGACATCGATGATGTCGAATGTCCCTTTTTGTTCCTCATCGTCCTCGTTCCCGTCCTCCTCATCGTCGAGGGCGATGTCCGCAGCGTCGAGATCGGGATTTTCAAAGTCGAGATCGTCGTCCACGTCAGGAAGGAATGCCTGTTCCTCCCTGGTTTTTTCGCCGTCATTCTCCCGGCTCTTCTTGTCGCTTCCGGAAGCCCCTTCGCGCGTACCGAACTGGAGAATCGTTGTACTGTCTCTTGCAAGAAGCGGTGGGGGACTTTGTTTCTTGAGCGCCGGTACGGCCTTTTTTTCAGGTACTATCGCGAGTTCACCTGACCGTACCTTCTGCAGTTCCTTTCCTTTTTCGATCACCGTGTTCCTCATTATGTGAAATAACTCAGGCCGTCTTGCGGGAGATCCGGCGGCGCGTCCGCCGATACTCCCGCATCCGGAACGTTTCACCGTGGGCCGGGGCGTTGTGCTTCTGAGAAAATTTGGTAAGATACTGACCGAAAGATGGCGGGGGGATGCCACCTTTTTTGCTGCCTTCAGAAGACTTTTCCGGGGAGTCGTGGTTCTTCATGCGTCCTCTGTGCTTTCGTATTTCAGACGTCGGAGACCCGGTGCCACACGTCCTTTCGAGCATGCTCTCCCCATAAAATTAAGGTTATTTCTATACGTGAAGCAGTTTCTTTTTTCAACTGCCGGCGGCCTGTTCCCAGAAATCTGGTCGGTACGCCTGCATTTCGGGACACGCCAGTGAGCAATTCTTTCCGTTCGGCCCTTGCCGGCACACGTCTTCTGTTTCTCGATGGCGCCATGGGGACGCTTCTGCAGGCTTCAGGCCTCCCTGTTGGCATGAGTCCGGAGCGCTACTGCCTTGAAAAGCCCGACGTGCTCTGTTCTATCCATAAGCGCTATCTCGCCTGTGGCGCCGACATCATCACAACATGCACCTTTGGTGCTAACCCCTTCAAGCTCGATGGCGGCATCGATCTCTTCTCCTTTAATAAAACCATGGCCTCTGTTGCACGGAGGGCGGTTGAGGAAAGCGCATCGGCCGCGTTTGTCGCGGGTAATCTCGGACCCAGCGGACAGTTCTGCAAACCCCTCGGAACCGTTGAACCACGGGAACTGATTGACGGCTATGTACGGCAGGTCAGGGGCCTTCTTGCGGGTGGAGTCGATCTTTTCCTTATTGAAACCCAGTTCGATCTTGCTGAGGCACGGGCGCTTGTCGTGGCGGTCAGGGAGGTCACCGACCTGCCTGTTATCGTATCCATGACCTTTGAGAACGGCCTTTCCCTCACCGGTTCGACACCTGAAATCTTTGTGGCTACCATGGAGAACCTGGGTGTTGACGTGATCGGTACGAACTGCAGTCTCGGTCCTGATGAAATGCTTGACGTTGTGCGGCGCATGGCGGATGCCGGCGACGTTCCTCTCATGGCCGAGCCGAACGCCGGTCTTCCCGTTCTAAGGGGCTCGGAAACCGTCTTTCCTCTTGATGCCGAAGCCTTTGCCGCAAAAACGGCCCTCTTTGCCGATCTTGGCGTGCGTATTCTCGGTGGTTGCTGCGGGACGAGCCCGGAGCACATAAGAGCTCTCTCGAACAGCCTTTCCTCCTTTACCCCGAAGCCCGAAACACGGAAAAAGAAGCGCGGTATTACCCTGACGAGTCGGAGCCGTCTTGTGCGTATCGCTTCTGATGCTCCCCTTTGCCTTATCGGTGAGCGGATTAACCCGACGGGCAAAAAGGTTCTCACTGAAGAGCTGCAGCACCATGTCTTCGATACGGCCCTGGCGTTTGCCGACGAGGAGACGGCCCTTGGTGCCGATGTCCTCGACGTCAATGTGGGGGCTCCTCTTGTCGATGAGACGGAACTGCTCCCGGAACTGGCCTCCCTGCTCACGGGCCGTGTTCAGACGCCTCTTTCCCTCGACTCCTCGAATGCCGAGGCGCTTGGAAGGGCTCTCCCCTACTGTCCGGGCTCGGCCCTGATCAATTCCATCAACGGCGAGGGAAACCGCCTTGAGGAGCTGGCCCCCCTCTGTGCACGTTTTGGGGCCCCCTTCATTCTTCTGCCTCTTACAGGAAAAAATCTCCCGGAAACGGCCCTTGAGCGACGGGCCATTCTGGAACACCTCCTCCAGCGGCTCGCTGATCTCGGTATTCCAAGACACCTTGTTCTCGTTGACGTCCTTGCCCTGACCGTTTCGGCCAGTGAAGAAAGCGCCAGGGAGTGTCTTGCCTTTCTCTCCTGGCTGCGGGACGAGGGGCTTCCAACCACTCTTGGTCTTTCCAATATTTCTTTCGGACTGCCGGCAAGAGAGCTTGTTAACGCGAATTTTCTTGCCATGGCGGCGGGGCGTGGTCTGACATCCTGTATTGCCAATCCAAACGCCGTACGTGTCAGGGAAGCCCTTGACGCCGCCAATGTTCTTCTCGGCCATGATTCCCGTGCGGAACGCTTTATCGGGGGGTACGCGTCATGGAAGAGCGGAGGCGGCGGGGCGCAGAAGGAGCAGATACGCGGCTCCGTGCAGACGCTTTCCGATGCCGTTCTCAACGGGGACAAAGAACACGTTCTGGATTTTCTCAGGGCTGATCTTGATGCGGGGAAGGAGCCTTTTTCCCTTGTTCAGGAGGTTCTTATACCGGCGATCACGGAGGTCGGCAGGCGCTATGAGCGTAAGGAGTATTTTTTACCGCAGCTTCTGCGCTCGGCCGAAACAATGCAGAAGGCCTTTGGCGTTCTGAAACCGCTTTTGACAGAAGATGTCCGTGCCGGGGACCGGCCGGTTATCGTTATGGCGACCGTCGAGGGGGACATTCACGACATCGGCAAGAATATCGTCTCCCTCATGCTTTCCAACCATGGGTTTGAGGTGGTCGATCTGGGCAAGGACGTGCCGGCGGAGAAGATCGTGGACTCTGCCGCGGAACATAAGGCAAAGCTCATCGGTCTTTCGGCGCTTATGACAACAACCATGGTCAAGATGCAGGAAACCATCGATCTTGTACGATCGCGGGCCCTGCCGGTGAAAGTTTTGGTGGGAGGGGCTGCAGTGACCCAGGATTTTGCCGATAGAATAGGTGCGGACGCCTACTGCGAAGACGCTGTGGTGGCCGTGAGGTCGGCAAAGGAACTTCTCGGGTAAGCGTACTCATGTCTCAAACGGGTGAAACGGAGGCTATTTTGAAGGTTTCTCGATATGTTCAGATGCTTGGGGCCGTGCTGCTTTCTTTTTTTTGCATCCTTGCCTTTGCGGCGGGACGTTGCCATGCGGCAGGAGATATTGCCTCCCTTGACAAGGAAGGATTTGGCGCCCTGCTGAAGGAGCAGAAGGGCAAGGTCGTCATGGTCAATTTTTTTGCAACATGGTGCCCTCCCTGCCGGCAGGAGATTCCGGAACTTGTCATGGTCCACAACCATTACAAGGGGAAGAATTTCGAGATCATCGGACTTTCCGTTGACGGAAAGCCGAGCCAGAAGGCCGTGGAACGGTTTATGCGTGGCAAGAACGTTCCCTACAGAGTCTTTATGGCGGGGGAGGATCTTGTGGAGCACTTTAAAATCGGCAGCATTCCCCATAATATTTTTTACAACCGTGACGGGCAGATCGTGATCTCCCAGGCAGGCAGCTGCGACGCCGATGATGTCAAATATGTTGTGGACGAACTGCTTGACGACGGGCAATAGGGGGCCTTTGTGCTGAACGCGGACAGAATCGTACATGGCCTTGACGGGGATCTTCTCCACGAACTGTATTCCCCTCCGGAGATTCAGAAGCGTGTTTCAGCCATGGCCCGTGAGCTTAGCAGCCGTTTCCGGGGGGAGCCCACTGTGGCTGTCTGTGTCCTCCGCGGTGCCGTTTTCTTTTTTTCCGATCTTGTCCGCCAGTTGCAGATTCCGGATTTGAAGCTGGATTTTGTGGGACTTTCAAGTTATGGAGCCGAGCAGGAAAGTTCGGGCCGCGTGGATGTCACCCGTTGGCTTTCTCTTGATGTGGCAGACGCAAACGTCATTATCGTGGAAGATATCGTGGATACGGGACTAAGCATGAGAACGCTCATGGAAAGGCTGAACGGGGCTTCCCCCCGCAGCTGTACACTCTGTGCTCTTATTGATAAAACCGCGCACAGAACATGTAAGGTCGATGTCGACTACGCCTGCTTTCGGGTCTCGGACGGGTTTTTTGTAGGATACGGCCTTGATTTTGCGCAGAAATACCGGCATTTTCCCGGAATATATGAGCTAGAACGGAGCGAGCAGTAAAAGGGCGGCCTTTTTAAGCCAGACTCTTTTTTCAGCGTGCCCTCCAGGCTGAGGATAGAGGAATGGAAGTAAAATGTCCAAAATGTTCCAGTCGGTTTAATCTTCCGGACCAGGTGGCAAAGGACGGTGTGAAGTTGCGCTGTTCCGTCTGCAGTCATGTCTTTCCTTTGGAGCTGAAGGGGGCAGAAGAGAAGGAAGAGGAAAAACTTGTTCTTCCCGAACAGAAGAAAAGCAAAAAACGCGTGATTCTTCTCAGCGTTCTTCTATTTTTGCTTTGCCTCGCCGGTGCCATTGCCTGGCAGTTCATGTTTAGTGGAGATAAGGAGCCCGGCATAGCATCGGATATTGAACTTGCGAATAAAGTTAAGCTTCTTACCATGCGTAATGTGCGCCAATACATTGTAGAAAACGAAAAAATTGGCAAAATATTCGTAATTGAAGGAAAGGTTGTTAATGAATTTCCTGAACCAAAGGAACTTATCGCTGTAGAAGGTGCCATTTATAGCAGGGATAAACGTGTCATAGCAACCAAGAAACAACGCTGTGGGACACAGTTGTCATTGTTTCAGCTGCAGGTTTTAAGCGAAAAAGAAATGGAAGCCTTTTTGAACAACAAGGTTGAAATTCTGACAAACAACATCAATTTAAAACAGGGTGCGGAAGTTCCCTTCATGATTCTTTTTTACGCGCCTGAAGAGGAAGTTGCCGAGTTCGGTGTGCGTATTGTCGATGTGCGTGACTCACCGGTACCGCCCGCCGGAGGGGAGCCGGAAAGTCAGGGTCACTAGGGTGCAGGCCAAGTCCGTCGTACGCAGTTTTTTCCCTTTTCTTTCCGTAAGTCCAAAAAGAGCGCCGTTAAGGCGCTCTTGATGTTTATCGGGCCGTCACCCTGCTCCGCGGCCGTGATGCTAAAAACCGATTTTTTTCTTGAGAAGTTCGTTGACCAGAGCCGGATTGGCCTTGCCCTTTGTTTTACGCATCACCTGTCCCACGAAGAAGCCAATGAGCTTTGTTTTTCCTTCCCTGAGAGATTGTGTCTCCGAGGGATTTTCGCCTATTACCTGATCAACGATACCCTCAAGTTCAGAACTGTCGGAAATTTGTGCCAGTCCGTGGCTCCTGATGTAGTGTTCAGGTGACTCCCCGCCTGTAAGCAGGTCTTCAAAAATATCATTGGCGATTTTTGCACTGATCGTGCCTGCTTCGACAATGCCGACCAGTTCCGCAAGGGCAGCCGGTGTCATGGCCCAGTTTGAGGGACGAAGCTCCTTATGCTGGCTGTTGGCAATACGTGAGAAGGGGCCAAGGATGTAGTTGGCCACCTTTTTGGCATTGGCGTCCTTGGCAGCCTCTTCAAAAAAGTCCGCAATCTCCCTGTTCTGCACAAGAATTTCCGCCTCGGGTTCGGGAAGGCCCGTCATATCCATAAAACGCGCAAGGCGCGTCACGGGAAGCTCAGGGATTTCCTTCCGCCAGCGGTCCATTTCCTCCCCGCTTATCACGACGGGCAGGAGGTCCGGATCCGGAAAGTAGCGGTAATCGTGGGCTTCTTCCTTGGAACGCATGGCCTGGGTGATGTTGCGATCGGCGTCGTAGAGGCGTGTTTCCTGCACAACGCTTTCCCCGTCATCCAGAAGATCCTGCTGCCGTGCGATTTCAACCTCGATGGCCCGCTGCACATTGCGGAAGGAATTGACGTTTTTAAGCTCCGTTCTTGTGCCAAGGGCTGTCGAGCCCTTTGGACGGATGGAAACATTTGCATCGCAGCGGAAGCTTCCCTCCTCCATGTTGCCGTCGCATACTCCGAGATACGTCACAATGCCGTAAAGCGTTTTGAGATAGCTTACGGCCTCTTCCGCCGATCGCATATCTGGCTCCGAGACAATTTCGACAAGCGGGGTCCCGGCGCGGTTGAGGTCCACATAGCTCACGTTCTCGCCCGCCGAATGGATGTTCTTTCCCGCATCGTTTTCCATGTGGATACGGGTAATGCCGATGGTTTTTTCCCTGCCCCCGGCACTGATCACAAGGTGGCCGTGTTCGCAGAGGGGAAGGTCAAACTGTGAGATCTGATATCCGGCCGGCAGGTCGGGATAAAAATAGTTTTTCCGGGCGAACACGGAACGCGTATTGATGTGGCAGTTGGTGGCAAGCCCCACGAGAACAGCGTAATGGATGGCTTCGTGGTTTGGGACGGGCAGGGCGCCCGGCTGACCCGTGCAGACCTCGCAAACGTTGGTGTTAGGCTCGCAGCCGAACTTGTTGGGACAGCTGCAGAAAAGTTTTGATGTTGTCGAAAGCTGCACGTGTACTTCCAGGCCGATGACCGCTTCATAGGATCCCATAAGAGCGCTCCGGAAAAAAATTAGTTTTTGCGTATTTTTTTATCAAAATATTTGCCGACCCCGTATTCCCCGCGTCTGAAGAAGAGTTTGGGATCGGGGCCTATGATCTGCATCTCGGGATTTATCTGCTGTACATCAAGTGCGATGTGCATTTCCTTGGTGCATCCCGTGGAGTAGGTGGAGTCCTTTCCGGACCAGGCCTGCGGCACTTTCTTTCCGAGAAGGGCGAAGCTTTCCTCGATGTCCGCAAAGCTCTGGAAACGCCAGACGTCGATTTCACCGCTCCGCTGCACCTGTTCCCACATGTACATGAGGTCGTCGCCGTCCATTCCCTCGATGAAGTGCTCTGCGGGATTGATGATGAGCACATTGTCCAGTTTTTTCCGAAGGTGTCCGACAAAGGTGTTGGCGAGCTCTATGGCCTGCTGGGTCTGCCCGGGGATGCTGCCTATGATGCAGCTGAAAAACATGACGGATCGTTTTTCCCTGTGGGCTTCGCGCATGGTTTTTATGATGCGTTCCGCCTGTTCGTTGATACATTCCTCGCTGAACTTGAAGGCTTTGGCGGCGTGGTCGCGTTTTTGGATGTGGAAGCCGTCGTCGTCCTTCCAGAAACAGACGATATTTCGGGTAAATTCGTGGCTTGTGCTGAGCAGTATGTCCTTTGCCCGCCATCCGTGGGCCATGATCACGTCGGCTTCTTTCCAGGCCCTTGCAAAGGTGACGCTCACCCGGTAGAGATTGAGGCGTTCGCGGGTGCCGTCGTTGATGATGACAAATTTATGCGCTTTCAATTCTTTCAGCAGCGCGTTTTTGCCGAGATTCTTGTCGTCCAGGATTTTAGCCTGTTTCACATATTTTTCAATGCACGGGTCTTCCTTGATGTCGTCGAGCGTCGGGGAATAGAAGAAAAAACTGTCCTTTACGGCATATATCACCCTGTGCCCGATGCGCATGAGGGCGGCAATCGTTGCCAGGTCAAAGAGGACGCCTCCGTCCGCATCGCAGAGATAGAGAACCGTTGCCTTCCGTTTTCCGCTCTCCGTGAAATGGTCGATGAGCGTATGGGCCCGTTCCTCGGCTTCCTGAAAGATCTTTTTGATATGGTCGGCTGTGGAGGGTTTCTTTTCCAGTTCTTCACCGTAGAGGGTCAGAGAGAAGAGACGGATGAGCTCCAGGGCGTTGAGGTGGAGGCGGATGCCCTGCATGCTGCTCTTGATGCCGTTCCGGTCGACATAGTCAAGGGCTTCCTGCACGGCTCTGCTCTGCAGAAGCTTTTCATGCCGTTTGGAGGATTCACGTCGTTTTCCGATCCACGGGTCGTCAAGGGGACTGAAGCTCTGTGTCAGCACGAGGTCTGTCATGCGTTTCACAAGGCGGGAGGGAATCAGGGTCTTCTGGGCGGTATACTGACGGAAGCGGAGACTGCAGAACTGAAAAACACGCTTCTGAAGATTCCTGTCGTCGGTGCTTTGCCGTATGAGACGGGCAATGATGCGCCACGAGCGGTTGTAGGCCTTCTGCAGTTCATCCGAGCGATTTTTGTCCCGTATAAGAGAAAAAACGGCGTCCGAGCAGGGGAGGTAGATCTGATTCTGCTCAAGGTAGACCATAAACGAAAGCTGCTCCTGAGTCGCCACGAGGTGGGGATTCAATGTATAGGCCAGATTGTTGTCCATCAGCATGCTGTACAGCCAGGCGTCAAAATGGCCGTTCTGACCCAGGCGGATGGAGGCGACGGGAAGATTGTTTGACTCTGTGTTCATGGCAGGCGTGGTTGTAAAGAGGGTGACTGAGGATTCAGGATGCCTAATCAAGGGTTTTTAGCTGTCCCTTGCGCACGTATGTCTGTTCAAGCACAAGGCCTCTTGTTCTGAGGCGTTCGAAGAAAAGTTCTTTTGTGGCGAGAAAGCGGACGGAACGGGAATGGGCCCTGATTTCAAGGACATCGTCACAGGCAAGCGGATAGCCTTCCTGTCCGTCAACCGTCAGATAGGTGTCTGTTGATGTTGTGCCCATGGTGACCTTCATGGAGACGGAGGACGGAAAAACCATGGGAGAGACCGAGCGGAGGAACGGACAGATGGGGGTAAAGACAAAGGCGTCCGTTCTCGCAAAGAGAATGGGGCCGCCGGCCGAGGCCGTGTACCCGCTTGATCCTATGGGAGAGGCCAGGATGATGCCGTCACAGCGAAGTATCCCCATTTCCTCGTCGTTGATGCAGATATCGACACAGACAAGGCGTGCCAGAGGACCGTGGCTTATGACCACATCGTTGATGGCGTACCCCTGATTGCGCTGAATTCCGTCGCGGACAAGGGTCCACTGAAGTGTCAGACGCTCCTGCAGCATGAGTTCGTCGGCAAGACACTGCTCAAGGGTTTCTTCCCAGTGATCGGGATCGCTGATGGTCAGAAAGCCGATATGTCCGAAATTGATGCCGAGGATCGGGATGTCCGTTCCGGCAAGCATGCGACCTACACCAAGCATCGTGCCGTCGCCGCCAAGGACGATGGCGAGGTCGACATTGTCCCGCATCGGCATCCGGGGAAGCTCATTGGCCGCGCAGAGCGTGGTTCTGCAGCCGCGGGCGAGAAGCCATTCGCTGATGGTCCTTGCGACGGAACTGGCCGGGGCATGGCCGGTTTTTGAAATCAGCAGAATATTTTTGTATCTGAGGTTTTTTTGCATACACGAGCGTTTTACGGTATATTATTCCGTCCCGCAAGTCTTGACGGTCACGCGGAACCGCTGGTGGTCCCGTGTTCCGTTCCTGCCGTGCTTTGTCCGGAAGGGAATCGTTTCCCGGGAAGTGACCCGCAATGTTCGCTCAGCAGGGACAAGGAGGTTGCGTTTCATGGATGTGCAGACGATCATACTCTCCCACGCACGGGACGGGGCAGCACTGCGTGAACGCTTCTTTGCCGCCTCCTGGTCCGATCTCGCCAGGGCTGCCAGGGTAACCGCGGAGCGCCTTACCCGTGGAGGAACGGTGTATCTGTGCGGCAACGGAGGAAGCGCGGCCGACGCGCAGCATATTGCCGGAGAATTTGTCAACCGTTTCCTCTGTGATCGTCCGGCCCTTCCCGCTCTGGCGCTAACAACCGACACCTCCGTGCTCACTGCCATCGGCAATGACACATCCTTTGACCAGGTGTTTTCACGTCAGCTTGAGGCCTTTGCCAAGAAGGATGATATCCTTTTTGCCATTTCAACCTCGGGAACGAGCAAAAATGTTCTGCGTGCCCTTGCGACGGCGGAGGAGAGGAATCTTTTCACCATTTGCCTGACGGGGGAGGGGGGGACTGCTCTTGACGGGAAGGTCGATGTGCTTCTGGCCGTACCCTCCCGGCATACGCCCCTTATTCAGGAAGTACATCTTGCCTGCGAACACCTTTTCTGTCAGCTTGTGGATTATTTTCTTTTTGAGAACGTGGCGGCCCTGTATGAGCCGTTGCCCGGTACCCGGTAAGAGGCACAGTCCGGGATTTTTTGCGGCTTTTTACTATTTTTCGGGAGTGCGTTATGCCTATTTATGAATACGGTTGCCGTAAATGCGGCCGTGAATTTGAAGAACTGGTTCGTTCCGGATCAACACCAAAGTGCCCTGACTGCGGTTCCGAGGACGTCGAAAAACTGATGAGTCAGTGCTGCCGAAGCGGCGGGTGCTCCTGCAGCGGCGGATCGTCCTCATCCGGCGGCGGCTGTGCCGGATGCTCGGGCGGGCATTGCTCTTCCTGCGGGCATTGATCGTGAAAACACTGACCATCGCCACAAGGGGAAGCCGTCTTGCGCTCTGGCAGGCCGAGTACATCAAATCCCGTCTCCTGGCTTTGCATCCCGAACTGTCCGTTACGCTTCTCGTGATCAAGACGAAGGGGGACGTGATCCTGGATGTGCCGCTTGCACGGATCGGAGGAAAGGGTCTTTTTGTGAAAGAGATTGAAGAGGCCCTGCTCGACGGCACGGCCCATCTTGCGGTGCACAGCATCAAAGATGTGCCCATGGTTCTGCCCGAGGGCCTTCTTCTTGGCTGTATTCCAAAGCGGGAAAGTCCCTCCGATACCTTCTGCTCGATGCGCTTTGAGTCCTTTGACTCGCTGCCGAAGAACGCAAGGCTCGGAACAAGCAGCCTTCGCAGACAGGCCCAGCTCCTTGCCAAGCGCCCTGATCTCCGCATCGAAACGTTACGCGGCAACGTCGATACCCGCCTGAAGAAACTTGCCGCCGGTGACTACGATGCCATCGTTCTTGCCAGGGCCGGTCTTTCACGCCTTGGTCTCTCCGCGCCGAATATGCACGATTTTTCGTTTGATACCCTTCTTCCGGCAGTGGGGCAGGGGGCACTCGGCATCGAATGCCGTGAGGACGACTATGATGTCCTCTGTCTTCTGGCAGAACTTGAAGACTGGAAAACGCGGGTCACGGTCGAGGCCGAGCGGGGGTTTCTGGCAGGTCTGAACGGCGGCTGCCAGGTGCCCATTGCGGCCCATGCGCTTCTTGAAGGAGAAGAGGTCCTTCTCAAGGGCATTGTGGCAAGCTGTGACGGTCGGACTGTTCTCGCCGCCGAAGAAAAAGGCCAGACCTATGAAGCCCGTGAGACAGGGCTGAAACTTGCCGAGCGCCTTCTTTCCATGGGTGGAAAGGAGATCCTTGACGAGCTATGCGAAAAGGAGGGGTAGAGGAAGACCGTATGTCTGCCTGAACCCTTTTGCACTGGTTTTCTGAGAGAAGCGGCTGGCCTGAACGCCAGAACCGCCCTTTTCGTTTTTCTTTTAAGCAAAAAAGGTTGAGAATGCCAAACGTTGCCCCATTACCCAAGACCCGTCTGCATGCCCAATGCGATCCATCCCGTATTCCCTGGGAAGACAGCACCAAGATTCCCCTTTCCAAAAACGACCTCGGCCGGGAGATCAGCTTCCAGCCGAGGGCCATGCAGGCCCTCGATCTGGCTGTACAGATCAATACTCCCGGCTACAATATTTATGTCTCGGGCAACTCCGGTCTTGGGAGAACACATACCGTCATGAATTACCTCAGGCCCCTTGCGAAAAAGGCGCCTGTTCCTGACGATGTGATCTATGTCTACAATTTCAAGAATCCGGACAGTCCACGGCTTTTCACCCTCCCCGCAGGAACCGCTTCAAAGATCAAACCCCTTCTTCAGGAAAGCATTCAGAAGATTTCAAAAAAACTGTTTGGCCGTTACGATGATGCGGCCTACCTGAAGAAGCACGCGACGCTCCTGGATGATTTTCAAAGCGAGCGTGTCGGCCTGTTGCAAAAGATGAATTCCATGGCCCATAAAAAGGGCTTTCATATCGATTTTGACGACAGCGGCACCATGACCCTGAGTCCCGTGCAAAACGGCAAGAACAGTGAACAGCAGGATGTGGACAAGATCGAGGAGACGCTGAAAAAGGATCTGTACAAGAACGGATCGGGTCTCATGCAGAAAATGGCCGGCATGATGCGGCAGCTCGCACGGGCCGAAGAGTCCTTTCACGCAGACGAGCGGGACCTTGACCGCCTTATCATGGAAGATGTCCTGGACGCCGTCTTCAATCCCGTTATCGAGAAGATCTTCAAGCTCTGTCATTCCGAGCCGTTTAAGGAATATCTGTTCAGGATGCGCGACGATATGCTGAAGAATACCGAGTGCTTCATGTCCTCGCGCGATGCCCCTTCTTCTCTTGATCCGAGAGGGGCTCCGGCGGACGACGTGCTTTCCCACTACGAAATCAATCTCTTTGTCGACAACAGCTCCTGCCATGGCTGTCCCATCCTTGTGGATGAGCACCCGACGGCGGCCAATCTTCTCGGATGCGTCGAGCGTGAGGCGGAATTGGGAACGCTGGTGACCAATTTTTCCCTGATCCGCGCAGGAAGCCTTCAGAAGGCAAACGGCGGCTATCTCGTGTTACGCATGGAAGATCTCATGCAGTATCCCAATGCCTGGGAGGGGCTTCTCAGATCTCTTCGTGCCAACGAGGTCCGTATTGAGGACACCGACGACGGCAGTGATTCAACCATCAGAACCAAGGGTATCTCTCCCGAGGCTCTTCCGCTCAACATCAAAATTATTTTGATCGGCAGCGAGCAGGTGTACGAATTTCTGATCGAGAACGATGAACGCTTTCAGAAGCTTTTTCGCATAAAGGCCCATATGGCGGTCGACTGTGTCCGCAACAGCGCAAATATCCGCCGTTATCTCACGCATATTGCCAGAATTATCCAGGGAGACGGACTCCTTCCCTTTGACAGGAACGGACTTGCGTGGCTTGTGGACCACGGCTGCCACATGAGTGAGGATCAGAAGCGCCTTTCCCTGCGCTTTCCCATCCTGCGCGAGTTCATGATCGAAGCCAATGCGCTTGCCCTTGAACGGAAGTGCACCATGGTGGACAGTCAGACCCTTGAGGATGCCTACACCTCCCGGATTTACCGGGCCAATCTCGTCGAAGAGGTCTTTCTTGATGAATACGACCGGGAAATGATTAAGGTGCAGACCAAGGGCTCGGCGATCGGGCAGGTGAACGGTCTCTCCGTTACGGATTACGGAGATTTTGAGTTCGGTCTGCCCCACAGGATTTCCTGCACGGTGGGTGTCGGGCAGGACGGAATCATCGATCTCGAAAGAGAGGCTGAACTGGGTGGCCCTATTCACACCAAGGCCATGATGATCCTGAAGAGTTTCCTCATTCATCATTTTGCTGCGAAAAAACCCCTTGTGCTTGCCGGTTCCCTGTATTTTGAGCAGAATTACGCCGGAATCGAGGGCGATTCTGCGTCGGGAGCCGAGCTTGCGGCACTTCTTTCGGCTCTCGCCGAAGTACCCATCCGCCTTGACCTGGCGTTTACCGGTGCCGTGAGCCATACGGGGCAGATCCTGCCCGTCGGAGGGGTTACGCGCAAGATCGAGGGCTTTTATAAGGTCTGTGCCCACCATGGCGGGCTGACCGGAACCCAGGGCGTGATCATTCCGAAGGACAATATTGATCACCTCATGCTTTCGCCCTTTGTTTTGGACGCGGTAGAACAGAAAACCTTTTTCATTTATCCCGTTCAAACCATTGAAGAGGCCCTTCTGCTCCTGACAGGTCTGGAGGCAGGGCGTTCTTTGAAACACGGCGGATACACAAGGAATTCTCTTTATGATCGCGTGGACAGGCGGCTGCAGTTCCTTGGGGAGTGCTCACAGAATGCCTTTCACAGGACGAGCAGGCGGAAGGACGACAATCGCTAGGCAGGCCTGATAGTGAAGGGAGAAAGGTCTTGGGCATTGAGACGGCTGCGCCGGACGACGAGCCTTCCCCCGGCGGCCAGATATCTCCGGAATGCGAAATATCCGGAACGGCCTTTCGCGTGCTGCCCGGAATAACCGGAAAGCGCTGTCAGACTGGAGGCGGATGAGCCCGAACGAAAACGGAAAACCACGATTGACAGGGGGATATGAATCAATGAACAGTGTTGAAAACGTTTTGCCATCTGCCACATCCGAAGCGACCGTTTCCACAGACAGCGGCCGGCAGACAAAGACGGACATGGCCGCCGTGCAGCTGTCTGTGGCCGAAGCCGGAAAGGTTGAAGCCGAGGAGAGCGTCAGGCAGATTGAAGTGGCCCAGACCCGCAAGCAGGAGTTTGTCACCGTTCTCAGGGCTGCCAGGGAGCTCCGTCGGGCCGGAGTCAGAGGCGGCCAGGCTGCTTCGAGTGAGTATATGCGCGCGTTGGAGGCATGCAGACACGCACGAAAGGGAAAAGGAAGTATTCCCATCTGGCTTCTGAAGTTCTTCCGAAGCCACGGTATCTTTGTAGAAAGCCCCTCAACCGCGGGCAATAGCCCGGTGGACACATGGTCAACGGCTCTCGACATTCTGCAAAATCTGCAGGTGGTGAATGCCTTTTGCGATCTTGCAGGTATCGCTATGCCCTCATCGGAGGACATGGCCGAGAACCTGGCTGAGTGGGACAGCCTCATTCGCGATCTTCAGGCCAAACTTGATGATCTCGGCGCGGAAATCAGCGCCAGGCTGGCGCGGCTGCAGGATACGGTTGGGCAGTACGACAGCCTCCTGTGGGGAGCCGACACGACCATAAATAAATAACGGTCAGCGTTGAAAGAGACTGAGTGCCCGTGGGGATTCGTTCCCGGCGGGCTTTTTTTTGGGGGGAAAAGACGGGGTGCAGGTGTCGTTATGAGTGGGCGGTGGCGTTGAAGGGGGGAGCCTGGTCTTGCCCGCGGGCACGGGATGGAGTGCTCGCAGGTTCTTGCCGGGACCCCGGGTTTTGGCTACTGTCGGGGGATGAAGGAGAATTCCGCCATGAAGCAGGGAAACATCAGAAGAGCCTTCTCCTATTTCGAGTCGGGAGCCGTCCTTCTCGTCACCTCAAGTGACGGAAAACGGGACAACGTGATGACGATATCGTGGCAGATGGTTCTCGATTTCTCGCCACGAATCGCCATCGCAACAGGAGAATGGAACGAGTCGTTCCGGACCATACTGGAGACTGGGGAGTGTTGCCTGTGCGTCCCATCCTTCGACATGGTAGAGACGGTTGTCGGGGTCGGAACGATGCACGGTTCGCAGGGCGACAAGTTCGGGCGTTTCGAACTCGTCAGGTCGAAGGCCATGAAGGTCAGGGCACCCTTGATTCCGGACTGTCTTGCGGCACTGGAGTGCAGGCTGGAGGATTACGTGGAGGATCACGGCATCCTGATATTTAAGGGACTCCTGCTCTGGGAAAACGCCGGAAAAAAAGACCGACGGGTCATCCATGCAAACGGTGACGGGACATTCTTCGCCGACGGCGAGTTCAGGGATCTGAGGCGGGAAATGCGGGACAGACTCCCGGAAGGACTGGAATAGCCAGGCACACGGGCGCGGAAGGGCACCTTTCACGCAGGAGGAATCGAAGTCAGGCGAAGATCCTTCGTTCCTCGGGATCATGCCGATATTCGCAGCATGCTGGTCTTCTCGTGCAATGGCGGTTCCCCTGCCTGGTTCTCCCGTCTATGGGCGTGGTTTTCACCCTGAATGGGAGATAGAGCCCGTATGGCACCTGTTATGATCTTCTGACGTGCGCCAATGCAGGAGATGTGCGCTCAAGACACCCATCGGCCCTTCTTTCTTGTCTAGGCACGAAAGACGGTAAAGGGAATTCTGTGGCATTCGGGGCTCTCCTCCTCCGTGTGACCGAGCTCCCATGTCATATGCTCCCATCCTGCTTTTCTGGCCAGTTCTTCCGCAACGCCGGCAACGTTCAGGACGGGGTGACGCTTAAAGACCTCGGGCAGTCCGTAGGTCAGGTTGCATCGCAGGCATTTTCCGGGTCTCTGAAGAAGTTCAAAGGCCATGCTGAGCCGATCCTCACCGTTTTCCCTGCAGACAAGGCGGATGTCATAGGCTCCTTCCTCGGCACCTCCAAAAAGGGCATCAAAGAAGTCGTTGGTACGCGAGGCGGGAAAAACGGAGTCAAGCCAGGATTGATTTTCAATGTCGCTTTTCATGATGTGTGCAGCATCCTTCGTATGTAAAGACGGGGCGCTGTCTCCCTGTTGTATGGTAAGAGGTTGAATCGGGGGCTGAGGTGAAATGGTGTCGGTTTCCGCAGCGACCGTTTCGTGCTGCCGTTGGGTCCTGTTCCTGCGCTCTTGCCGGGTAGTATGGCCGGTTTTTCTGCGAATTTGTCTGCACAGTCCCATGAGCGCGTCGTATTCGCTTCTTCTGAGCTCCATGCGTCCGAAAAGGTGTTTCCACGGCAAAAAAAAGTACTCGGTATTGTCGCCGTGAAGACAGTCAAGGGAGAGGAGCGTTTCCTTGAAAAGAGAAAGAAAGCGTTCAAGATCTGGCTGGGAAATGGTTTTTGCGTGACATCTCGGACGGCCCTGCAGGCCGCGCATGGCCTTTGCACATTCGTAGAGGACGAGCAGGACAGACTGGGCAAGGTTGAGGGATGACGCCTCATCCGTCGGAATGGTGATGAGATCCTGACAACGGGATATCTCCCTGTTTTCAAGACCTGTGTCCTCGGGGCCGAAGAGGATGGCGATGTTTTCGCCGGCATGCAGCTTTTCCGCGATGAGACGACAGGCCTCCTCAGGAGCCAGGACCCCTTTTCGCCAGCCTCCGGTACGTGCGGTTGTGCCGAAGACAAGATTGACATCGCCGAGGGCGCTTCCGATATCGTCCACGATCAGAAGACGCTCAAGGAGCGGAGCACCCTTGGGGGTCGCAAGGGGGAGGGCCTTTTCAAAGGACCAGCGTTCCGGTGCCACAAGTCGGATATCGCCGCAGCCCATATTGGCGCAGGCTCGGGCTGCCATTCCTATATTTTCCGGAAAGCGTGTGCGAACAAGAACGATGCGCAGGCCGTCAAGAAGCATAAGTCTTTTTCCGTCACGAAAAGAAGGGTTGGCTCTCCACCCGCCGTTCCGCACCCAAGGACCGGTGAGGTTTCGGTGAAACGCGTTGAACGGCCCGTGCTGGCAGAAACCTGAGGCGTCGTGTCCCCTGTCTGCGGTTGTCGCCGAAAGGGAGGCCTATTTTTTTATGCGCAAATCCTGTACCCGGACAGCCTTTCCTTCAGAGAGGGGTATGCTGTTGCTCTCGACAAGTTCCACCTGAGGGGTGACAAGTATTTCGTCTTTAAGGGCCCTTGCTATTTTCTGCTGGATCTTATGCAGACTGCGCATATCCTCAACAAAATATTCTTCGCGGATCTCAACCTTGACCCGCATGACATCTCCAAAGCCATCATTTTCGAGCTGGATAAGATAGTTCTTTCCAACTTCATCAAAGGTCATGATGACCTGTTCTATCTGCATCGGGTAGATGTTCACGCCCTTGACGATGAACATATCGTCGGCACGGCCAAGAATGCGGTCCATGCGCCGGTGCTTGCGGGTGCAGGAGCATTCGCCGGGGAGAAAGCGGGTGAGATCCTTCGTGCGGTAGCGGAGAATGGGCATGCCCTGACGGCAGAGGCTTGTCATGACAAGTTCGCCGATGACGCCGTCAGGAACGGGTTCACCTGTTTCAGGATCAACTATTTCAGGATAGTAGGCGTCTTCCCAGATGTGGAGTCCGGCCTGCTCCAGGCATTCAAAGCCGACACCGGGACCGTTCATTTCGGAAAGACCGTAGGAATTATAGACCTTCATATTGAAGAGCTTTTCAAGGCGTTTTCTGAATTCTTCCGTATAGGGTTCCGCCCCGACGAGGGCGATACGCAGGGGAAACTCTTCGGGATTGAAGCCCATTTCCCGAAGTCGTTCGCCGAGAATCAGTGCGTAGGACGGGAGAATGTGGGCGACGGTCGTATGGAAATCTGTGGCCAGCTTGATCTGCCGTTTGGTATTACCGGCTCCTGCGGGAATGGTGAGACAGCCGAGACGCTCCGCTCCGTAGTGAATGCCAAGTCCTCCGGTAAAGAGTCCGTAGCCCGACATGTTCTGGAAGACATCGTCCTTGCGGACGCCGACCATATACATGCAGCGGGCCATGAGGTCACTCCACCAGTTGAGGTCGTTGGCAGTGTGGCAGATGGCAACGGGAGAACCCGTTGTCCCGCTTGAACAGTGCATACGTACGATCTCGGACTTCGGTACCGTCACAAGTCCCATGGGGTACTGGTCGCGGAGATCCTGTTTTGTTGTGAAGGGTATTTTCCGTATATCGTCAAGTGACGTGATCGTATCGGGACCTATACCTGCCTCATCTAGCCGTGCGCGGTAAAAGGGGCTTTTTCTTGCCTGTTTTATGGTTGATTTGAGACGAATAAGCTGTGTTTGTTCGATATGATCCCGGCTCCACAGCTCGGCTTCATCATAGATTTCCATGGCAGATCTCTTTTATGTAGGAAAAACAGTATGATTTTAGAAAAGAAGAATAAAATTAAATAATTACAATATGTTAGCCTGTGTATCCGCTTTCTCAGCGTGGCGGAAGGTGCGACCAACGTAAAAAGTGGTGCGTAGTGTGAAATCTGCCACTACTGCACCACTTTTTAGAAAACCTCTAAATTTGAGATTTCCTTTCTATCACATTGTTAATGAATGTGTTGTTTTGGCTAAGTGGCCATGCTTTTCGTTTCGGTGTCACGCATACACATACAGGCTGAGGAATATCCCTATCATGCTTCAATGCTTTATACAAGATCGAAATACTGATCGAGAATTATGGCAACGCCGGCCAGACTGAGCCAGCAGCAGCTGGGGAGAGATTTGCCCATATCGCGAGGCAGCCCTGTTACGATTCCCCATTTTACGTAGCCATCATATTGCCATCGGTATTTTTCCCGTCTTTACCCTTCACGTAAGCATTCTTGAAAATGTCTGCAGGCTTCCGACGGTACGACCCGGCATAAAGCCGCTCTTTATCCAAGCACCTTATATTCCCGTCCTTCAGGACCGGGATATAAGGCGCACCGTAACCGGAATCTTTGTCTTCTAAGCCTGGGGTAGGCTGAGTTTCAATATACTCTCGCAAAACAGAAATCGGAGCGCCGCCGTAACTCCCAGCAAAGTAATTTGGTGACCGGAGATATCCACCCGACAGCTTGCGTTGCAGGCCTCGAAACCCACGCCTCATGATCAGTCTGCCGGAAACGCCTTTCAGGCTGTTGACCAGTGAGTATACGGCGAATTTAGGGGGTAATTCACCGGCAGGTGTACATGGTCATCTTCACCGTCAAGCCCGACAGGTTCTGCTTTTAAGCCCAACGCGCACACTGGCAAATATCGGTTTCAGGTCATCGAGAATCTTGTTTGTGAAGACGCCACGGCGGTATTTTGTGATCCCGGATACTGCAACCGCGGCTGCATGGACAACGACAAAAGACCCTCGCAAGCTTTTTTCAACCGTACTTCACGGGTTTCGAGATACATGCCGGTCTCAATGCGGCATTAAATATGTTGGCTGCAGGGCATGCCGTGTCAGCCTGTGGAAGAGGGCTTGAGAGCGGCCGCGATGAAGCAGGAACCCGCCCATGGTGCGGCCCGGGAAGGCCGCTACTGACAGGAATCACCCGACGCTTGGCGGGGGAGGGTGTCAATGTAGAAGTGTGGAAGGCGTACAAAAGCAAAACCCCGCCACAGCATGTTATAAACATGACCTTGACGGGGCAATTTTACGAGATCGATTATTGAAGAGGCGAATATGTTTCTAAAAATGAGCTAATTACTTAATATGATATTAGCGCTTTCCGATATTAATTGTAGCTTTCCCATTATTATTTTTTAGATATCTAAAACCAACGCGAGATCCTCCACCCAACTTTCTCGAATTTATAGATTTAAAAGCTCGTCCCTTAACAATCCAACCAACAAAATCTTTTGACTTCGTTATTACCTTTTCTGAATTTTTTGCATACCAATAATAATTATCATTTGGATTATAGTTAAACAATTTTATCGTTTTAGAGGATCCCGGCTGAACATTATACCACCCTATAGTCGTATTCTCCTTTGTATTATAGCCATTTTCTCGAGCGAAAGCGAAACTTACCAATTTGTTAGTGTAGTTGTTAATCGTGATAACCACCTTGGCTGCGTGAGCATTCGGTGCAGCGATCACGCCAGTCAGCAAGCACATCAAAAATGCTGCAAAAAACAGCGTAATAACCTTTTTCATCTGGATCACTCCTTTGCAAGTTTTATTTTGTGTACCCTAGACGAATTCTGTCTGTCGTGTTTAGGGCAGTAGCCTGTGAAGTTAGGCAACTCATCTTTTTTTTCTTGGAGTTTCTCATTAGCACAAAAATAATGTTTATATAAAGCCTTGCACAAATTTTTTTGACTCTGTAATATTAAACACTTATACAGAAAAATGTTTTTTTCTGCTGCCAGGTAGATCTCCGATTCTGCCATGAAATTCAGGCGTTTTTGATCATGTGCTGCGGTGCCAAAAATACTGAAGGTGGATGGCAACTGCTGTCCTGTGATGAATTTTACTGCATCCGGTCGAAACTGGCCCAGCTTGCCAGAGCTGGCGAGACCGATTCAGAAGGCAAGGCCTATACAAAAGAAACCCTGAGGGCCGCCATTGAGAAGACCGGTCTTACCGTTGGACAGCATTGCACCAAGCATGGATTGACCGGGTGTATCCCGGTCAATCCATGCTTCAACGTCACTGAATACCCTGAAGCAAAGACTGTGCAGTCAAACTCTATCCGGTACCAGGGCAAGAGCTGGACTCTCGAAGAGAGCATGGTAGCCTTTAAGAAGGCCTTTTTTTTGTGCTGAGCAGCATTACACCAGATATGCTTCCCGCGAAATCGATGCCAGAGTAAAACTCATCCCCCCCCTCTCAAACGCCTTTCCACACCAACTCCTGTGTCTCCGCAACGTTTTTCCACTGCAAGACGCAAGATTCCGATACATTGGGAAACGACACGGCCGGGGATATCGTTTATGTCATAGTCAGGGATTATCTCTTCCTTTTTACATTATGAAAGCTACGGCAATGCTGAAGCTGAGACATCCGGTATTTGTATGGTAGAGACATTTTCTGTTGAAGACCGTGTGCTCAACGGCGTGTTCCGCTGCGGCATGCGGCGAGAAACTGCCTTTCAACTGCAATTCCTTTGCATTTTCCTCAAAAGAAGTCGCTAAGAGTGGCGTAGCCGTAACATATTGCCGAGACATAGTATAGACGTGCTTTTAGAGCTGTGCGAGGCAAATGATCGGACCGTCCTGGAAAGATTAAAATAGACCCGGTAAAGCCGGTTTGCTGATTATTGAGAGTCTCAGCTCTCCGAGTGCCACTTCGGAGCAGTCTGAGCAGATTGGGTTAGGTATTTCTGACAGATCAGAAAACGCAGCACCTTTGTGTCCACAACTTCTCCTTTTTTCAACCGGATAGTTTTTTGGCGGAATACCGTCATGGTTGCCGCTATGGCCGACCGACTTACGTTCCTTTCCCGTATATGAGGCATGAATGAAGACTCGTATCGGTTGAAAGTTCTTTGATATGAAGACGCGCAACAGGATCAGGCAGATTTGCTGGAAGCAGTGGAAAAAACGGGAACGCAGGCATCAGAAATAATGCGGCACTGGCCCGGCCCCGTTCGGCTGAGGATTGTGGGTACGCGACGAACGCATACAGGAAGATGGCTCGTTTCTCACAGATACAGGGTTAACGAGCGGTTGAAAGAATAAGGTCGGAAATAGTTGGAGGTATTCAACGGAGCACAGGCGTTAAATGAGGCTCTGCTGTTTATTCTGAAGTTGCCGTGATGCGGGAAACGCACGTCCGGTGCGGTGTGTGAGAGGCAGGGCTGGGAAGCCAGCCCTGCCTGCTTGATTGGGAAGAGAGAGATAAGGTTGGGTACGATGCCGCATAAGGCACAAAAAACTCCGGTGAGAGCCAGAGAAGCTGGCAAAGGGCAGCGGTACCCTGTCCCGGCTCTTGAGACTGTCCGGAAAGAGGGCCCCTTTGCTAGTGGCAACCGCCGCCGCAGCTTGCGCAGCAGCTTTCGCCTTCTTTCGGGGCCGGCAGGGGAACTTCCGGTTCAACGATAAAACCCATATAGCTCAGATCGATTTTGACGCTCTTGATTTGATCCTTCAGCTCCTTATTGATGCAGAACTGATAGTCACCGTTTTTCTCAACGGCATCTTCTTCGTTGGGGTTGTCAAGCGCAAGATTAAGGCGGGGACCGGAGCAGCTCATGCTTTTGAAGATACGGATGTTCTTTTGCTCATCAGGTTTTGCGGCAAAAAATTCATCAAATTCCTTGCGTGCGCTGTCAGAGAGTTCGATCATGAAGACTCCTTTACTGGTGGTTAATTAGTTGTATGTTTTATTGAAAAAAAACTGTTTTTACACAGAATGATATTTTTGTTTAAAAAATATAAAACATATTTACTATAGCTTGTTTGTAACTTATACAAAAATAATTGTTTTGTAATACATGAGAAGTGCTGTGTTGAACAATGTTCATTACATTTCTGTAATGTATTTTATGTAAATTTTTTATTGATATAGATTTTTTGAGATGTTTTCTGTTTTGTGTGAAAAAAGATATATGTCCTTCTTCTTGTTCGTGAATAAAATATTTTTTTATGAGTATCTTACAAATTTTTATCGGTATATATTTTTTTTAAAGAAATAATTTTTTAGTA
>JAIKXS010000081.1 GCA_024683955.1 Desulfovibrio sp.
TCAAAAGAAAAGGAATTTAAAAGCCAACTATGGCAACAGAAAAGGCAAAGAAAAAGGCTAAACTAAGGCATGCCGAATACTATGACTTTCAAAAGGTTCAAGACAAGTTATTTATGGACAGTGCAAATGGCAAGACGTTTAAGCACCTTGTAGAAATTATTGCAATGCCCGAAAATATCAGACTTGCTTATAGAAACCTCAAGAGGAATAGTGGAAGCAAAACTCCAGGTACGGATGGAAAAACAATATTAGCATTAGCAAGGCTTACGGACGAAGAACTCATAACCAAAGTGCAAAATAAACTTAAATTGTGACAATCATTATTCAGATACCTTTTGCGCATTCGAGTGAAAGTGCAATTGGATATATGACACTTGTTGTTGAAGCGATACAGAAGAAGATACCAATGGGTAGCTCATTGTGCATGTATCAAGCAAGGTCTGTCAAAGCAAAGATTCACGAATGCAGGATTGGTCAGTTGTTTGGATTACTACAACGAGAGACGTGCTTTGAGATTTTGTTGAACCGCCGTATACCGAACGGTACGTACGGTGGTGTGAGAGGGGCGGCAAGTCCGTCCCTACTCGATCCGACCGAGCCGGGAGGCGAGACAGGGCGGGGGCACCTACGGACTCTTGGGCTTTCCGCCAGGGAAGCCCTTAGAGTCGCGTTGGGAGGGGCGGGAATGGTACAATAGAGATAATCGACATATGGAATCATTGGGTTGTTTGTGCTATATTTAAGGTCAGAGCGCAGGCAGGATTACTGGAAGGGGACACGCAAACCCTGCTTGTTTTGGGAGAGAAGCAGTTCTGCATAAGATCAAGAGAAACCAGCCTCATCGAAAATCGTATGAAAGATTATAATCATGTGTGCAAGATACTATATCCAAGAGAGTATATATGAGGACATCGAGCCGCTGGTGGGAGCAGTGGATGAGGAAGACCGGATCACCGGCGATGTCCATCCTTCGGAGCGCCCTCCGGTCATTGTTTTTGATCAAAAGCCTGTGCTTACGACCAAAATTGCGTGGGGGTATCCTGCGAGGAGAGGGAAGGGGCTTTTAATCAACGCCCGGGCTGAGACGGCCATGGAAAAACCGGCATTCCGCAATGGGATCCGTCACCATCGGTGCCTGTTGCCTGCAAGCGGCTTCTATGAATGGGATGCGGACAAAAACAAGGCGGAATGCAGCCCTCAAAAGGGCGGGAGCCTGTTCCTGGCAGGATGCTATGATGTTTTTGATAATGAGCGGTGCTTTGCTATCATAACGACGACGGCAAACGAGTCCATGCAGCCGATCCACGAACGGATGCCGCTGATGGTCGGGATGGAGGATGCCAAGGAATGGCTATCTGGAGAGGGTTATCCTGAACTGCTGAAGCGGCAGATGCCGCCGCTGCACATAGAAAGGGAGTTTGTGCAGCTTACCATAGCAGATCTGCTGTTTTCGGAATAAGAAACTGAACTTTGACTATGTGCAAATTGTAACAGTGCTGAATTTGTGGTAATATACTTCTATAAGGATGTAGCAAAATAGAGGAAATCCCAAGATGATTACAGATGAGGTTATCGCAAGCCTGCACAAATTATCGTTTCATACTATTGAAGACAGTGAGATAAGTGAATACCTTTATTTACACTGTCAGCAGGTTCTTAGATTTGCGAAGGATAAGAATGATTCAGGGGAAGTGGCAAGAGCCATTGATCTAATCACGCTTGATGTGATCGGAACAGTTGCGGGAGACCAGAACAGTGTTGACATAGACTTCCTGGTTAAAAAAATGCGGGGATCAAGCAATGCGTTTTTGGTTATGCATAATCACCCAAGCGATATGCACTTCTCAAGAAGAGACCTGAAGACATTCACAGATGCTGAAAATATGAGCGTTTTGATAGCAATTGGTAACAATGGATCTATTTTTATAGCGGAAAAGACACGGCAGTTGAGTCAAAATGAGGTTCTGTCCATCCATAAATCATTGTTGGATTGGAAAGGCGGACGGATAAATTTTGAACTTGTGATCGAACAGATACATGAATTTGGAATTGTTTATAGCGAAATATGATGGAGGTGGCAGATATGGATGAAATCTTGATCAAAAAACCGATACCGAAGAATCCCTATCAATCTCCTCTCAAGCCAGATGACGATTTCCGGGGCTTTACGGAGCGCAGGGAGCGCAGGGCTGGAGAACTTGGGATTTCGCTTTATGTGCTTGGAAATGACGAGGATCAGACTGATGAATTCCAGCAGCTGGAGGATTATATTATCGAGAACTTCATTGATTTTGATCTGGATGTGCCGGAAAGCATAAAGCAGAAATACCTGCAGTTAAAGAAAGCCCGGGAAGCATCAGGATCGCGCCATACGGCGGCGCCGGCATCCTAAGGTGCCTGGCCGGGGAGATCCGGCTTGACAGGAATGGAAAGCGAGGAGGAGCACATCAATGGCTACGAAAAAGGAAACAAATAAGGAAACAAATAAGGTGGCAAAAGCAGCGGAAGAAAAGAAGGTACCTGCAGTTGCTAAGACGGCGGCACTTGCTGGGCCGGAAAAGAAAAAGCTTCCGGTGGCGACAAAATCCAAGGTGAAAACGGCGGCCAAGGCAGTGAAGAAGGCAGCTGCAAAGGCAGTGGATAAGCATGTCGAGGCAGAGAACTTCTTTGAGTTTGACGGGATGCAGATCCGGGAGCTGGATATCCGCACGCGGATTGAAGAAGCTTACAAGGATGCGGGTCACCGCATCAGCGCGATCAAGACGCTGCAGGTATACTACAATTTCGTGGAACGCAGGGCGTACTATGTGATCAATGGTAAGCCGGAAGGACTGTTTATCGAGTTTTAGCAGTATTTGGAAAATAACAATATCTGAGGACGGAACGTAGCAGCCGTCACCCTCGATGGAGATGCTGGAGTGCCAACCAGCCTATATTGTTATTACGGCCTCATAGCGAGTAAACGCTCCATAGTGCGTACCGATACAAAGTAGCGCCGCACTTCGGTGCGGCGGCAACTGATTTAATTGTTTTGTTCCTTTACAACTTTATAACATTCCTTGGGCAGCTTATCTGACCAGGGCAACAAATCATACAGGTAAGTATTGTCACTATCATCTGCATGCGCTGCCATTACCCGGAGGATGTGATCAAGGTAATAGTAAGGTCTCAGACCGTTGGCTTTTGCCGTCTCCGTGACGCTGTAGACGACCGCGCTTGCCGATGCACCGGAAAGCGTGTCACAGAACTGCCAGTTCTTCTTTCCCACACAGAATGGACGGATCGCGCGTTCCGCACCATTGTTGTCCATCGGTACATCCCCGTCGGAAAGGAACACCCGCAGGTAGGTTTCCTGGTTTAAGGAATACTGCATGGCCGTGTCGGTCTTAGAGCGTTTGAGCACCTTGTCCTTTGTTGATTTTATCCATTCAAAGTAAGCGTCAACAAGGGGAGCGACTGTTTTCTGCCGCTCTTTCTGACGTTCCCTTGCCGGCAGATCCTTTAAGGCGCTGTCAGCACTGTATATTGCCTGTATCAGCTTTAAGGCCGTGTATGCATATGCACCTTTTCGCTTTTCCTTTGGAAGGACCTTTATGGCTTCATCGTATTTACGTCTCGCATGCGCATAACATCCGGCGATGACAAGATTCTCAAGATTATCCTCCGCCGTATGGTAGACCTGGTAGCCGTCCGTGGTACAAACGCCGGAGAAATCCTTAAGGAAATCAAGCGGATGGTCTGCCTTGCGGGTTTTCTGGTACTCATACAGCACCACGGGACTGCCATCGTCATAAACTCCCGTCCGGTATACCCACATGTAACTTTTACTACCGGCGGGTCTTCCGTCCTTGTTGACAATGACGGGCGTCTCATCTGCCTGTATCACATGGCGGCTGAGCAGATGCTCCTTAAACAGTTCATACAACGGATGTAGATATTTGTTGGAAACCTTGATGATCCACCGGGCCATGTCCTTCCGCGTGATGGCGATCCCATCATTGTTCATCGACACTTCCTGCCGGTAAAGTGGAGCCGCGTTAACATACTTGGCCGTTATGATTCCAGCCATGAGCGATGGTGATGCGAGGCTGTTTTTAATCAGTTTCTTCGGATGGTCCGCCTTGACCATTGTCTCGGTGTCCCGACCGGAGTAAACCGCGATATGGTGTTCCGTGATGCCAATCTCGGCTGGTTTGAAATAATACTCCCTCTGGATCTCGTCCGGGAGGCGTTTGTATTTCTCGTCCCCGAAGACGTCACGCAGTTCGTCGTCCGTCATTTCGTGGGAAACGGTTCTGACCGGAAGATCCTTTATGTCCTCACCGCGCTTGCCCTTTCGTTTTTTTCCACGCGGCCGTGGCTTTTCCTCGTCATCCGAAGGATCTTCCCCGAGGTCATCCACGGCTTCCGCCTCGTTGAAATATACGATGCCGTCATCGGTTTCCATGAAAGCGATCTGACCTGCCGGTTCCTCAAGCTTTTCGGTAGAACGTCCGAAACGGTGCCGTTTGGCATCGGCCAGCTGTTCCATCATAAGCTGCATGGTATGGTTGAGTTCCATGTAATTCCGGTTCATCATGTCAAGTTCGTCCCGGAGAGTTCTGATAATAGTTATCAGTTCGTCGGTGCTCAAATGATTTAATTGTTCATCCGTGTATTTTTCCGCCATAATGTCTCCCAAAAACCATGGATACATTATAGCAGAAATGCCTGTTTTCCGCCATTTGCGTGACATCCCGTTTATGGCAAAATGCCCAACGGCCATATGGCTTTGTAGACAGCATACGGCGCGTCCACTTTCATGGCAAAAGGAAAAAATCGGTCAGACGTATGGTGTGGGACGCGGTGCGTGTGTTCCTTACAGCGCGTCATGGGTGGTGTTGGATGGTAGGTTTCCCGGCACAAAAACAGCAGGTTTATTTTCTCTGTTTTGCACAAATCAGAACATGCTTCCGGGTTCTTTAATTTCCGTGATGGGCTTTTTCGCAACAATGTCAAAGCCTTCCATCAGAAGCCGGTATTGTTCCTCCGTGATGGAGAGGGCTTCATCAGCCGACCGTGGCCAGGAAAACAGCCCCGTGCCAAGCCTTTTGTACAGGAGAAGGAATCCATCGCCTTCCCACAGGAGCCCCTTGATGCGATCCGTCCTCCTGCCACAGAAAAGGAATAGCGTGTTCCGGTCGAACGGATCGAGGTTGAACTTATGCTTTATGATGGCGGCGAGTCCGTCAATCCCACGGCGAAGATCGGTAAAACCCGTGGCAACGTATACTTTTTTAAACCCTTTCCCGTCATTGAGCATGATACACCGCCTCCATGATCCGGGAAAGGAATGCGTCGGAGACATCCTCCCCTAGCGATATGGTGGCATGACCGAGGTTTATGACGACATTTGAACTATTTCCCGATGATTCTACCGGAGAAATTTCAACAAACGAGGTCTCGGGGAAATCCGATTCGTTGATATCATCCGTCGGTAGCGCACCTGGTCCTGCGGCATCGATACATGCTTTTCTGACAGCGCCAAGCCGCCAGTAGTATGCAGACGTCGTAATGCCATGCTCGCTACACCATTCCGCGACTGTTGTTCCGACGGGACGATCATTACAGGAACGGATGTCCTCGGACCACTGTCGGAGTCTTATCTGTCTGGCTACAAGGGATGCTTGGTTCATGTACAACCTCCTGAATCTGGGATGTCCAAAAAGTCCAACTCAACTTTTTGGACAAAAGATTATTTGTTCAGGTTAATTGTACAGGAACATACGCGCGAGTTGTAGGTACGCACTATGGAGCGTTTACGGCTATACTGCCACGCAGTGTTTTAAGATGTTCGGCGTGTCCGATTCCGGTTACTACGCATGGAAGGCGAGACAGCTTGACAAAGACGGAAAACAGGCCGAGAAACGCCGCATAAGAAATGACATCAAGGAAAAGATGCGGCAGATCGTGATTGCCAGAAATGGGGTCATCCCG
>JAIKXS010000006.1 GCA_024683955.1 Desulfovibrio sp.
CAGCACAGGGAACGCATTTTCATCGTCGCGAAACGCCGAAGCCTAAACCTTAGCTTTAAGTTTTCAGTGATACGGGACAAACACCCGAAACTGCGGGACATCCTCGACCCTCATCCAGACCCGAAATATACGCTCACACCGCACCTCTGTGAGTATCTGCAGTCGTATGAGGCAAAACACAAGGCGGCGGGGCAGGGAATTCGGGTTCGGAACAGCAGACCCCGACGGCATTACCCGCAGGCTGTCCGCAAGATATTACAAAGACGGCTCTGAAACACTGATATAGCAGCCGGGAACCTGCCCGAGAATGGACGAATTGGGAAATCGTAGTGCATGAGGGACGTATCGGCTGCCAGGATGGCAGGCGGACTTGATAGTCCATATGGCAGGAGCATATTGCCGGCATACAGAAGAGCAACATGTGCTTTTTATGGAGACGGAGACGGCAACGCACGCTTTTTCTCCTTTTTCAGCAGTCACCGTACTTCATCATTGACAGGCTAGGAGGGGTCTGGAAGGGTATATCCCCCATGCGCGACAGGGATACCCGGGAAAAGTGGGTAGGACGGCTCGAGGGCGGAGATGTCCTAGAACTCATCTCAGGGAACTCGGTGCCGGCAGGCAAATCGCGAGGTGCTCCGACAGGAGCGCCACGCGGCGCGTCAGCATACACTTGGACGTCAACGTACGTTACACCGCCATAAGGCCGGCACAGATTATATATTTCTCGATATCTGCAGCATCAATGCATAATTGCATAGCGTACAAAAGCGCACCCATACGTTTGTCCGGGTGCGCTTTTTTGCATAAAAAATATATAGATATATTTTTCTTAAATCACAATAAATGCAGGAATAGATAAAAAAATATGTGTCAATACTCTATTTCCTTGACAATATTTGACAAATCAAATTCTAACGGATATATAATTGTTACACATGCGTTCTTTGCATGGAAAGCATCAGGCAAGGAAGTCTCAAAAGCCGTCCCGGAACATAGGATGGCGAACGGTATTGCAGAGAAGCGCTAAAGAAAATTCACAGCATAAATAACCGTAGGTTAATGGTGGCATATGTTGACTGCTGCGCAGGTAGCTGAGAGGTTGCAGGTTTCCCGTACATGGGTGTACAGACATAGCCATGTGCTTGGCGGGTTCCAGCCCGCCAGGGGGAGCGCCCTCAGATTCTCTGAATTGATCATTCAGCAGATATTGGAGGGTAAATATCATGCCTTATCAAGAAAAGAACGGGAAATGGCGGGCGACGAAAATGATCGCCGGAAAACGGAAAACGAAGCATTTTGCAACGAAGGCGGAAGCGAAAAAGTGGGAAGCCAGGCAGTCGTCCGAAGACTGGCAAAAAGAGGAAGAGACCCCTACGGTCTGCTGGATTGATTTTCTCACGGCATGCCTGGATCACGCAAAGGAACGTTTTTCAACCAGAACCTTCAATGAAAAGAAGCTGGCGTTTAAACGCGCTCTGGCTGTCATTCCTGCGCGGCAGGCGGTCGAAAAGACGACCGTCGCCCAGGCGATGGAGATCATGCGGTCCGTTGCACGCACGTCTTCAGGCAATGCGGCCAACAAGGCGAGAAAGAACCTCTGCGCGGCATGGGAGTGGGGGAAGCTGATGTACGGGCTGTCCCCGGTGAATCCGTTCAAGGAGGCGCTTCGCATGCCTGCGGACGCCACTCCGAGATACGTGCCGCCGGAAGAAGATTTCTGGAAGGTTTACGACGCCTGCGAAAGACAGAGCGACAGGGTCCTGCTGCTCTTCCTGCTTCATACCGGAGCCAGAATCCAGGAAGCCTTCAGGCTCGTCTGGTCGGATGTCGATTTCGAGCGCCGGCAGATCAGGCTGGGCACTCGAAAAACGGCATCGCGCGGCATGGAGTACGCATGGATTCCCATGACCGGAGAGCTCATGGATGCACTGGAAGAGCACAAAATCAACAGCAGGACGCTCAACGTGTTCGTTTCGCAAGCCGGCAAACCCATGACGCACAGACAGCACTTCATGAAGCAGGCCTGCGAGAGGGCGGGAGTTCAGCCCTTCGGCTTCCACGGGATCCGCCACCTGACCGCCACAATCCTCGCGCACGCGGGGTTGGATCTTCCGTCGGTCCAGGCAATTCTCAGGCACCATAATCCTACAACCACGGCCAGGTACATTCAGAGTCTGGGCGTGCAGCCGAACAAGCTGGACGTCATTTTCTCGGACAAAAAAAGAAGCGCCAAAGTGAGCAGCTTCAGCGCTTCAGAATAGACCAAGGATAATTTTACACGCAGGCTTTACACGCCAGCTTTTAGGAAAGCGGTAAAATCCTTGTAACCCCTTGAATTTATTGGCGTCCCCAAGCGGATTTGAACCGCTGTTGACGGCGTGAAAGGGCGAATTTGCACCGGAATGGCACCGTATCCCACTGATTTTATTGGGGTCAGATCGGGTAAAACTGAGTAAACCGTTTCCAAAACCGTTTCCGAATCTGTCTCGCTTCTCAACCAATATGCTCTGCAGCCATGCATAACGGGCCTAATCAGTTTCCTTCAGCTCGGCCAGTTGTTCTCTTGAAAAACCGGTGGCGGCTAGGATTTTGTCCTCAGCTATACCAAGATCAAGCATACTAAGCGCAATGCGGCGGCTGGCATTTTCCTCACCAAGTT
>JAIKXS010000008.1 GCA_024683955.1 Desulfovibrio sp.
GAAGTATACCGGCAACGCCTCCCTGAGGTATGCGGTGCTTGGGGGAAGGGATGCTCAGTGGCATATGAGGCAGGAGCGTCTTTCCGGTTTCGGCAAAGAAGGGTGGAACAACCTTCCTGTTGCCAAATGCAGATGATGGCATCGTTAGAGGAGGGCGCAGGACGGTAGTCTCTGGAAAAGTCCGGCACGCTGCATGTCACCGGATGCGCCACGATTTTTTCCTTTTTCCGAACACTGACCTCTGTTGTTTTTTGTTTTTCCTTTCTGTTGTTGTTCTTTCCCGTTGAAGTGAAAAATATATGCCCCGTTATTTAGTCTTTTGCCTGTTTTTTTTCTGTTTCATCATTTTTGCAGCGTCTCCACTTCTGGCAGGGGAAGATGTCCCCATGCCGTCTTCCGCCATTAGAATGGATGCCATGCACAGAACGGTGTATTTTGATCATCTGAAACACAAAAAAGTCCTGTCCGCGTGCGGGGACGAAACCCCTGCCTGCGTTACCTGTCACCATGCCGGCAGGAATTCCGGAGAGGTTCTTCGCTGCAGCGCAAGCGGCTGCCACGATAATCTGGCCCCGACGGCCGAGGGCGAACGTTCGTTTTTTCGTATTATCCACGAGCCGGATACCCGCCATACCAGCTGCATGGCCTGTCATCGTAAGACAGCGGAAAGGACCCTTTCCGGTCAGACCTCTCTGACGGGCTGTCGCAACTCAGCCTGTCACCCTGATTAGGCTTCGCATTCTTTTCTCCGGGCACTTATTGCGATCTCCCCGGAACGAGGTGAGAGTGAGGTTGAGAGTACGTCCCTGATGGGATCTGCTGATTCATCCGGCAGCGTTTTGTCGGCGGTGTTTTCAGCCTGAAGCCACGGTGGGGCAGACCGTGCCCCCATGAAAAGGAAAACCCGTACGAGAGGAAAAAATGGATAAATGCCTGCCGCTTAAGGCTCATGGCAAGCCATTTTTTCTTGGACTCGCACGGGTTGACGTTTTTCGTCTGACTGGCACGCACCTTGTTTTGTAGAGAACCCGTTCTCATGAGAATGTCTGATGCCGTTTTCATCGGGACAGGAAAACAGCACTGCTCGGGGAGCTCTGGTTTCTCGTGTGGGCGCGTGTCCGGTCGGAAGAACTAGAGCTGCTTCACGACCAGTTCGGCAATCTGTATGGCGTTCGTCGCGGCGCCTTTCCGTACCTGATCACCGCAGCACCAGAGATTCAGACCCTTGTCGCAGGTGAGATCATCACGTATGCGGCCGACAAAAATAATGTCCTGATTCGAGGTGTCGAGAGGCATGGGGTACTGGCGGTTTGCAAGATCGTCAACGAGTCTGCAGCCGGGTGCCTTGGCGATAAGTTCCCTGGCACGCTCCACGCTGATTTTTTCCCTGGTCGTCAGCAAAACCGAGACGCTGTGCGAACGGACCACGGGAACGCGGACACATGTACAGGAGACACGCAGGTCGGGAAGGTGAAGGATCTTTCGTCCTTCGTTTTGCAGCTTCATTTCCTCGCTTGTATAGCCTTTGAACTGCTCTCCGCCGATCTGGGGAATGACGTTATAGGCAATCTGGTAGGGAAAAACCTTGGGTTCGTATTTCTCACCCTTTGAGAGGGCTTCAACTTCCGCCATAAGCTCCTTCGGACCTGCGGCACCTGCGCCACTCGTCGCCTGATAGGAGGAGACGACCATGGTTTCGATGGGGCTTTCCTTGGTAAGGGCATTGACGGCTACCGTCGTCACAATGGTCGTGCAGTTGGGGTTGGCGATGATGCCGCTGTTTTTTCTGACGTCCTCGGGATTGATCTCGGGGACGACAAGGGGAACCTTGGGATCAAGACGGAATGCGCTTGAATTGTCAACAAAGGTGGCTCCCGCCTTGACGATGGCGTCGGCAAATCGTTCGGCGATATTGTTTTCGGCTGCGCCAAGGACAATGGAGAGACCGTTGAACGCCTGATCATTGGCTTCCTGAATGGCGATTGGCTTTCCGTTGAAGTTCATTGTCTGACCAGCGCTGCGTGCCGATGCAAGCAGACGTAACTCGCCGACGGGAAATTTTCGTTCCTCAAGAATTTTGATCATTTCCTGTCCGACAGCACCTGTTGCTCCAAGGATTCCAACAGAAACCTTTTCCATATACTCTCCGCTAGGTTGCAAAAATCAAAAAATCCCAGTGTGGCTGGGAGAGGGTATTTAACACATTCTTGTTGCCGTCCTCCCCCGGCCGCACCTGGGGGATTCCTGCCGGTAGCAGTTCAGTCGGACCGCACCGGAGATTCATTTCTGCGTCGGGGCGGATTCTCTGCGGCCCTTCCCGCTCTAAAGACATGACGGCCTCTCAGGCCGTCAGCAAAATCAATGATGCAGTGTGAACGCCGCGTCCGTCGAAATTCCGAAAAAGAAGCCGTTTCCGAAGAGAGCCCGTACCGCTCTCCGGCAAAGTCCGAGAGTCCGCGGACGTGCCGTGTCATATGTCATAGAACAGAGGACATACACCGGAACGCCGTGCGCGGATGCAGACGGCGGGACCGAGATTCGGTTATCCAATGCGCTGCGTCCGGTGTCAGCCTCCTGACGGACCGGACCTTACGGCGGATACGCCAGGAACTACGGATGAACCCCCGGGACGAATCATTACGGTTTGTGAAGTGTATTAAGAGCCTGATTTTCTGTGATAGTCACCGCTTTTTCGAGCAGGGTCGTTTTAGTTAGATCTGAACAGATTAGTTTATATCCAAGGCTTGGTTTGTCCACGGGGAGCATTTCATAGATAAAACCGTCCTCCCCAAGGAAGTATGCTTCGTTACGAAAAAGATAGTAGGATGGATTTGTTCTGGGTACGGAGGATACAATCGATTTTTGTTGAGTTGTCTTTGTCTTTTTTACAGATTTTGCAATCTGTGTCCATTTTGCAGCGAGGTCATGCGGTTTCTGTTTCAAGGTATAACCTTCTTGCGTTGCGATTGTGTCACTAAAACCACCACATTGCAAGTTTAGCCTCTTTGCATTGGCGAGGCAAGTTTTTTTACAGAATATTCTACAAAAAAAGAGCGGCGTCTCATACTGTAATAAAAAACACGTTGTCGGACGGGTTCTAAAGGACAGACGGACAGCATCTGAAGGTTTTATGGACAGGTACGTGTTTTTGTCTCAGCGTCGCATCCTGCGATGTGGGAAGGGGCGTGCCGTCTTTCCCCCGGAGTTTGTTGTTTTGCCTGTTTGAGCAGATATGGCGTGACGGGCCGGGCAGTGGAGACGCGTTTCCCTGTTCGAGATCAAGGAGAAAGGCCTTTCGTTCAAGTCCCCAGGCGTATCCCCTGAGATGACCGTCGGCACCGATTACCCTGTGGCAGGGGATGAGGAGGGGAAGGTTGTTTTTTCCGAGAGCGGTTCCGACAGCCCTTGCCGCCATAGGTCCGACTGCTCTCCCTTCAGTCCGGCGGGCCAGCTCTCCGTAGGTTATGGTTTGGGCGTAGGGAATGCGCATGGTCTCCATCAGAACGCGTTTTTGGAAGGGGGAAAGGTCCGCTGCCAGACGGAAGCGGGGGAGGGGACGGCTTCTCTCCCCGTCAAAGTAGGCCGCAAGCCATTGGAGTGCGGCATGGGCGCAGGGACAGTGAGCTGCGCTCTCCCTGTCGCCGTCGGCATCCCCTGCGTCGTCAAAGGAGAGTGAAAGGACGCAGTGGTCATCGGTTTTTACCGTGATCCTTCCGATCGGAGAAAAGAATGTATTTGTGAAAATCATATTATTTATTTCTTGATTCTACATCGATTATCTCATATTTTTTTGAATTTCCGTTTTCTTTATATTGGCTATTTTTCTGTTTTATTGTTTCTTGGCTATTATTTTCAATGTCTATTATGATTGTGTTGTATTCATTAAAATTTTCATTTCTGTTTATTACTTTGTTAAGTATTTTCATGAATCTATAGTGACAAACAAAGAATGGTATTGTTAAAATAAGTATGATGAATAAGAAGAATAGAAAAAGGTAGAAGCTTATTTTTAAGAGTACGGGAAAAAGTATAAACAGTAGTGCAATGATGAGTATTTTTTGTGGCATAGTATATTCCTTTGAAAAATAATCACGGTGTGCTCACAGTTTTTTGATGAAAAATGGGTTAGAGGAGGGTGAGGACGGTCATCCAGACGGGTATTGTCAACATGCCGATGACCGTTGTCAGCGCAACCATGGTGCTGCCGAATTCTTTGTCTGCCCCATAGTAGGCGCTGACAACAGAAATGACGGCCATGCACGGAAGGGCGCTCTGAATGATGAAAACCTGGGCCATTGCTTCCGGCAGGGGGCATATCCAGCGTAAGATTCCGATCATGACGGCTGGTGCCACAAGAAGTCTTGCTGCTGTTGCGAGGATGATATCCCGTCCCATATGGGTTTTTCGCCAGGAGATGCTGTCAAGTGTTATGCCGACGAAGATCAGGGCAAGAGGGGTGGCGAGCTGCCCCAGATAGGCGCATGTCTGGCCGAGGAATGCCGGCATGGGAATGCCGATAAACACCATCAGAATGCCAAGAAGAACGCCGCAAAGAGGCGGGGAGAAGATCTGGGCAAGGCGTTCGGCAAAGGTGTGCTTTCTTTCTGCGGTCCCTTCCCGTGCGAGAATCCAGGCGCCAACGGTCCAGAAAAATATGGTATTGGCAAAGAAATAGAGCAGTACGTACGGCAGCGATGCGTCGCCAAAGAGGGCCGTGTTGACGGGAATACCGATAAGAATGGTGTTTGAGACGGTCCCGGCGATGGCAAAAAGTCCCCGGTGGTGGCGGTCCACCCGGCAGAGCACGGCGAGAAGGCGGAAAACAAAAAAACAGAGAACCATACTGGCCAGGGGGAGAAGGGAGCTTGTGATCATGTGTGCAAGCTGTTCCCGTGTGAAGTGCTGAACAATGTTGTTCATAAGATACGGAGGGAGAACAACCTTTGTGATAAGGCGGGGAAGAAAAATCCGTGTCTCATCGGGCACCCATTTCATATAGGCGATGGTAAAGCCCACAAGCACGAGGAGAGAAATGCTGAGCATTGCTTCGAGTGCTTCCAGAAAAACCATGGGAATTCCTTTGGTTGTACGGGTGGTACCGGGAAAAGGAGAGGGAAAAGGATCTTCTGTCGCCCTTTCCGCAATTCCCATCGTTCTGTCAGACCGCTTTTCTCTGAACGGGAAAGGAGAGTAGGGACGGCTATGGAAAAAAACTGGGCCCGGCGGATGTCTGTTTCTCGCGGGCAGCAAAACGGTCCGGTTGACGAAGCCTTTATTCTGTCAGCCTGTTTCGTTACCGTGCGTTTTACCGTAAGGTCAGAGCATGCGCAGATATCTTTACGGGTTCCTGTAGATATATGGTATTCCGGTCTTTTCGCAACAGACAGGACAGGGGGAATGGGGATGGGGCATCTGTCCGCTCTTTCCCAGTGACGTCAATGGCATACGTTGTCGGTGCTGTTCCTCCGGCCGTGCTGCGAAAAGGGGACGCCTGGCAGCAGAGACAGGCTTTCAAATGAGGAGGACATCGGGCGGATCATTCTGTCCAACGCTGAAGGTCCTCTATGAGGGGGTGCTCCCGATATGAAGTATACAGGAGAAGATTGGCGAAGTCCAAAGAAGATAACGCGGACGTTGCATCGGGAAGCCGGGATGAGGGGCATATGTCCCCGTCCTTGGCTTCCGGCGGGCTGTGCCCCGTGGTCCGTTTTTTGCCTGTGTTTCAGGTAGGATAGAGAAGTATTTTTGAGAATCAAACTTGAGAAAATAGGAAAAAAGACGTATATAGATCACATCATCGAAGTACATGCCAGCTTGCGGAGAGGGATTTTCTCCGTGCCCGCCAGAACGGCACATTCTTTTTTGTATGTGTTTTGTAACCGGTTTTTGCACATCAATATAGGGTTGTGAGGCAGCGTTTCCTCCCCTTTGTACAGGGGTATATGCGCTGATTAGATACGTTGATGAATACCATAACGAGAAGAGACTTTTTGCAGAAGGCCCTCGTGTCCTTTGCAGCCCTTTCCATTCCTGGCAAGAGTTTTGCCATGGATAACAGAACCCTTCCCACGTGTGATATTCTCATAGTTGGTTCCGGCGGGGCCGGATTGAGATGCGCGCTTGAGTGCCTGCAGCGTGCTCCTCATTTGAAGACCGTGGTTGTCTCAAAGAGCATGCCTTCCCGTTGCGCGACCTGTATGGCTGCGGCGGGCATGAACGCCGTTCTTGGAACCGTCGAGGGCGATACCTTTGATAAGCATCTTTTTGACACCGTAAAGGGCGGTGATTTTCTTGTTGACCAGGCTGCCGCCCACGCCTTTTGTTCAGAAGCGCCCCAGGCCGTCTACGAACTCGATTACTGGGGAATGCCCTTCGCCAGGAATGACGATGACGCCATTCATGTGCGGACCATGGGAGGTTCAAGCCACTGGCGTACGCATTTCTGCAAAGACAAGACGGGGCATTACATCTCCCATACGCTTTTGAATGTGGCGCTGTCCAAGGGACTTAACCTTCTTCTTGATCATCAGCTTCTTGACATCGGCCTTCACGACGGCCGTCTTCAGGGGGTGGTGCTCCGTGATATCCGCACGGGGCGTATCGAACCCGTCTTCTGCCGGGCGCTTGTGCTTGCGACAGGCGGTTATTCCCGTATCTTCTGGGACCGTACCTCGACGCCTTTCGGGGCCACGGGAGATGGTATCGCCGCTGCCCTGCGCTGCGGGCTCCCCTTCGTCGATGCCGAAATGATACAGTTTCACCCAACCGGTGTTGTCCACGGAGGAACTCTCATAAGCGAGGCCTCCCGGAGTGCCGGTGCATACCTGATTAACAATAAGGGCGAGCGTTTCATGGAGCGTTATGCGCCAAAGCGCATGGAACTTGGTCCCAGAGACATCCTTTCCCGTGCCATAGAGACGGAAATTAAGGAGGGGCGCGGTTTCGGGAGCGGGGATGAAGCTCATGTACTTCTTGATATGCGTCACATCGGACGCCAGAATCTTGTACACAATCTCTCTCAGGTTATGCACATCGCAAAACTGTTTGAAAATACCGATCTCGTGAACAACCCCCTCTCCATCCGTCCGACGGCCCATTACGCCATGGGAGGTATCGGCGTGGAAAACTGGAGGACCATGGAAACTGGGGTGGATGGAATCTTTACCTGCGGTGAAACAGCCTGTATTTCCCTGCACGGAGCCAACCGTCTTGGCGGCAATTCATTGACCGATACCATCGTAACCGGAAAATGGGCTGGCAAGGGGGCCTCGGACAGAGCGGAACATGCTTCCTTCCTGAAGGGGGATTCCCTGCAGCAGAAAGTGGAGAAATGGCGTTACGAATTTGTCGACCACAGCCATGGCGGAGATGCCAAGGACCTCTACGTCCTGCGTACCAAGATGGGCAGGTTGTTGTGGAGCCAGCTTGGTGTGTTTCGTCATGAAGACTCCCTGCGGGATCTTCAGGGGAAACTTGAGATATTGCAGGCGGAGTACGGGAAGATAAGTATGAATGCACCGAGTCCCGTCTATAACACCGCCTTCAGTGACTATGTCGAGGTTGGCAATCTTCTTCTGCTTGCCCGGTGTGCCTGTCTGGCAGCTCTGGAGCGGAAAGAATCGCGGGGAGCCCATACGCGTACGGACTATACAGAACGGGACGACAAAAAATTTTTGAAGCACAGTATGGTAACCTGCGACGCATCAGGTGCCTTGCGCATTGCCTGGAAAGATGTTGATGTCTCCCATTATAAACCGAAAGAGCGGGAATACTGATACCTCGGGAATCTTTTTGTCTGGTTTTTGGGGGGGGACGTATGCCAGGCTTCGTCCCTGATATCCGGGCGTCCGAATCCCCGTTCTTGCATGTGCGGAGGGCCTGTGGGGAGAGAAGGCGGTATCTGTTCCCTGGCAGTTCACGGGCGAATGCTGTCCTGAACAACCTTTTTTCTGAAGCGAGATTCCAGAAGCAAGTGCCGGTAATACGGGAACACGTACGGAGGCAACAGCCTGCCCGTTGGGGTTAACGGGCAGGATACGTTGAAGAGTTGATGAATAAGATTACGGTGAAGCGTTTTGACGGTCAAAAAAAATATGAGTCGAGCTATGAACTGTCCGACGAGGTGATACGGGGAAAGACCCTGCTGGCCACGTTGCAGTATATTAAGCAGAATCTGGATCCGACTCTGAATTTTGTCGCTCACTGTCGTTCGGCAATCTGTGGTTCTTGCGCAGTCAGGGTAAATGGCTGGGCTGTGCTCGCGTGCGACACAATGGTTGAAACACTGTTTCAAAGTTATGAAACCACTACCCTGACCTTGGAACCCCTCGCCAATTTCCCTGTCATTTCAGATCTTGTCGTGGACTGGGATCAGGCCCTGGAACATCTTGCCCGCATCCATCCAACCATTGTCCCGTACAAGGAACATAGTCCGAAGAGCGGGTCCGTACAGAGCCAGAAGGAATTAAATGTTGTCCTTTCTGCCTGGGATTGTATCCTCTGCGGGATCTGTGCATCTCAGTGTACTCGCTATTCGCAGGATAAGGCGGACTACCTGGAACCCTTTGCCTTTGCGCACGCCTGGCGTACGACGATGGATTCCCGAAATGCGGATCCTCTTGTTTCCTGTAAGGCAGCTGTGGAAAACGGTCTTTGGCGTTGTCTCCATTGTCAGATTTGCATGCATGTGTGCCCGAAGGGGATTAATGTTGCAGAATATATCGTAGATTTACGCCGTCTTATTCTGAGTAAAAAGTCCCCCTCGGATATCCATCCGGAAATTCGCAGGCGCAAACCGGCAGAGAAGAAAGAGTAGCCGTTGCCCGTTTTTTTTTTGTGGAGAGTTCTCTGGAGTCTTCCCGGCAGTGGTGAACGGCGGGACCAGTCGCGGACAGGTGCGTTGCCTTCATTTTTTTTCTTTGGATTATGCCGGTCGTTTAAATCAGGCGTCAAAAAAACATTCGGACTTGTTCTGTTCCGAATGTTTTTTTTGCTTTCTGCCCTTCACACTGAAAAAGCCCTGTTTGTCAGGGCTTTTTCAGTGTGAGAAAATGTGTCCGTCTAGAAATTAAAGCGTAATCCGAGGCTGAATTCATTGGCGTAGTTGGCCATGCCGAGCTTGACCTTCTGACCGCCGATGCTTCTGTCGGTCTCGTGGTATGATGTGCCCACAAAACGGTAGCCAAGATCACCGGTCAACTGATCCGTAAAGTTGTAAGAGCAGCCGAGTCCGAGATTGTAGGCCAGAGCCGTGTTGGTCTCGTTGAAACTGTCACTGTAGGAGGTGTTGTTGGTAAATATTTCCCCTTCATAGCGACCGTTTATGATGGCAAGACCGAGTCCGCCGCCCACATAGGGGGTGAAGTCGGAATCATTATGCATATCATAATAGACGTTCGCAAAGATCGTCTGCATATTGTATTCTGCCTTGAGCTTGGCGCCGCTCAGGCCCCAGCCACGTCCGTATTTCAGATCATAGTCCGTGTTGACGGAGCTGCGCATGGCGTATTCGATTTCAGCACGGATCGGGGTGTTGTGCTGTTTATAAAAATCGTAGCCGAGAAAAATACCACCGCCCAAGGTGTTCTGTGAATAGTTCTTGGCATCAAAGTGTCCGGCAACTCCTGATGTCGAAATATCGCCTGTTGACTGGTAGGAATCAAGGACTTTGACTCCTGCGTAGACCCCGGAATCTCCTGCGAAAGCTGATGTGGCCAGGGCAAGACTAAGCACTGCAGTAAGTATCAGTTTCTTCATTTCATTCAGCGCTGGGCTCCGAATTGCGCTCGGGGCGGATGCGCTCCTCCTGTGTTTTCTTAAGTTAAAAGTATCCCGTTTTGGGGAAGCTCATATATTCTGAGCTTTTTCGGAAACGTATTTTCATGTGCGTTTCCGAAAGTTGTCATGAGGACATAAGCAAAAATCGTGCCTAACCTGTACAGCTACAGACGAAAGGAGAGATCACGGGCCGGTTGTTCAGACACGGAGAAGTTCGCGCATACAGGCGTTCATCAGGTCCCTGTCATCGGCGAAGCATCCAAGCGTGGCAACGGTCACTGTTTCCGCGCTTTCTTTTTTGACGCCGCGCATGGACATGCACATGTGCGTTGCGCGGATGACAGTCATGACACCGGCCGGTTTCAGGGTCTGCATAAGGGCGTCGGCAATATCATAGCCCAGATTTTCCTGTATCTGCAGGCGTCTCGAGAAAACTTCAACCGTTCTTGCAAGTTTGCTGAGGCCCACCACCTTGCCTTGTGCCATATAGGCGATGTGAATTTTACCAAAAAACGGCAGAAGATGATGCTCGCAGAGGGAGTAGAAGGCAATATCCCGCTCCATGACAAGTCCCGTATGCCGGGAAGCGAACTGTGTACCAAGATGACTGTCTGATTTCTGATCGTATCCCTGAAAAAGTTCCTCGCACATCCGAACAACGCGTTCAGGAGTATCACGCAGACCTTCCCTGTCGGGATTTTCGCCAATTCCTTCAAGGAAAAGTTTGGTCGCTTTCCGTATTTTCTCCTGATCAAGCATTGGTTTTTCAGCGTGAAGCCCTTGAAGGGCGAGCGCTGCCTCCGATTGTTAGTGCAGTACACTGTGTTATTTGAATGATGGGGCCTTATTCGCTGTCTCTACGCCATTACGGTAAGACCATTCAGAGGATTTTCATTCTGAATGGTCTTTTTGTGTTTTTGTAAGCACAAATGTCTGTCACATCGCATACTTGTTGCGGAACTGTGGCATCGTGGGCAAAGGGTATGGAGTAGAATGCCTGAATTTGTGGGTGTACAAGTCAGTGAAGAGCATGTAGTTCTGAAGACGATACAGAAAAATTACCCTTTCCTTATTTGGAAAAACCGGGCCCACGTGATAATGCAGACATCTGGAATTTTTCCAGAAATGACGCTTTATTGAGAAGTATTCCGCCTGTCAGGCTTTTAACGTACCCGTAAGAATAACACGCAGATTGTGGAAAATCAAGTTTGAGAGGTCCTTGGGACCCTGGCAGTGCCGGAAGTCCGCATCTTTCGAGCGCTGTGTGCAGGAGACCGTTCTGCGTTTTTTTCTCCTGTACAACCGGAAGAAAGGAGTTTGACCGCACCATGTTTGATGAGGAACTGTCTCTTATTGAAAGCCTTGCGGAAAAGAACATGCCAGATGCCCAGTATGAGCTCGGGCAGTGGTATGACCACGGGCTCAATGGCTTTGCCGTGGACGGCAAAAGGGCTGCCATGTGGTATGGCAAGGCTGCGGAGCAGGGGCATTCGGAAGCTCAGTATGCTCTTGCCTGGCTGTATGATGAGGGGGAGAAGATCCCAGAGGACAGTGAACAGGCTGTCTTCTGGTATAAAAAGGCCGTGGAGCAGGGACATGGACTTGCCATGATTTCGCTGGGGGTCTTGTATGAGGAGGGCCTTGGTGTGGAGATGGACGAAGAGGCCGCTGCCCGTCTTTACAGCAACGCGGCGGAGCGTAACTACAGTGTCGCCCAGCTTTTTTTGGGCCGGCTCTACGAAAAAGGGAAGGGCGTTCCGAGAGATCCTGCTCGCGCGGCCTACTGGTACTTTCGGGCGGCAGAGGAGGGAGATGACGATGCCCAGGTCGCGCTTGCCCGCATGTTTGAAAAGGGGGAAGGGGTGGAACTTAATGTGCATAAGGCGATGGCTTGGTACGCCAAGGCCTCTGAAAACGGGAATGAGACCGCTCGCATTCGGCTTGGGCGCTGACGGAGTTTGTCCAACTGGAATTTTCCGGGCAGGCGGCGGGCGTATTTTCCCGTTTTTCTGTTCGTTTACCAGGAAGAGGGCGGGGAGGTTGAGACCGGGCCTGGATATGCGAGGCTCTCACGGTGGGTTTGAAGGGCACGGGACAACTGATACATGTCCTAGCGTTTGTTAACCCAGTTGAAAAAATCGGGAAAATGTCTTTGAAGCAGCGTCTTTGCATGGAGTTCCGCCTGGGAGTAGCGGAGTCTGCTTTTGTTACCCGTTCCAACAAAATGTGTGAGCCAGCCTTCGGTTGGGAAATGTTTTGCGTGGAGCCCGTGCCGGTGCATGGCTCTGAACCAGGATACACCAATATCAAGGGTGTGGGAGCCGCAGTGTTCATAGGCCCCGAGGGGGAGTGCATCTCCGTAAGGGTAGGTGAGCGGACGTGTTTTTTCAAGATTGACAAGACACGCCCATTCGTTGATGCGGCATTCTGGAAGAGGCCAGGGGGAGTCCCTAAGTGTGGAAAGTCCGTCACTATACGATCGTTTAAAAATTCTCGTTGTGTCGCTGTGCGCGTAGAGGGCGCAGAGTTCTTTGTAGGTCAGTGTAAACGATCTGTAATGTTCGGGCGAGCAGGCCTTTCGTTGCAGAGCGTACATGGTGATGTTCTCGCAGGAGGCAGGACAATTCCAGCACTGTCCCAGAGGGCCAATGGCAAAGGCGTCTCCGATTTCCTCAAGGAGTGTACCAAGAATATCCTTATGAAAGAAAACGTCGTTATGCATCAGAAAGAGGCGGGGAGCCTTACAGTGCTCCATGGCATATTCGAAGCGCAGCCCCATACGGTAGGCCGTTTCCGCAAAACGGCTCCGTTCGGCGACAGCACAGTCAAACCATATCTCGGGCTGGAAGACAACGCAGGGCCATCTAAGAATATCTGTCAGGTAGTGGGCAATCAGGTAGGGCGTCTCAGTGTCGTAACACGATCCGGCCGGTTCAAACTGCAGCCAGATGGTGCCCACGTGCGTTTTGCTTGCCCTGAGGAGACTCAGAATGGAGAGGGCGCTTTGAAAGGGTTTTGCAAAGATATTGATGGCAACGTCACT
>JAIKXS010000047.1 GCA_024683955.1 Desulfovibrio sp.
CCAGCATTGGCAAGAAAGCGTCTGACAGATTTGACCGCACCCTTATCGGTAACAGGCTGCGGGTGCGGACGATGAAATGTTGCCAGTACGCCGTTTAGCTCCACTCGGACACGAGACCCGCGTCCTTCGCTAATTTCAGCATCACAAGCAATCAACAGGCTTTCAATGTCCGCCCACAATATTGACGACAATACCGGGTCGGCAAAAATGGCAATCAGCGTTTTATGGTGTTTACTATTCACAATTTTTTGATACCATATAGTAGTGACAAGTCAAGTAGATTCTATTTGAAAGGGGGTTAGGAGGGGGTTAGTTCGGGGTGTATGCGGATGTATTTTCGTGTATCTGGATGTGTCATAACCATTTGAAATTGTTGATTTTACAGGATCAGGATACGCCTTTTCACGCCGTCAACAGCGGTTCAAATCCGCTTGGGGACGCCACCAAAGAAATCAGGCAGTTACGATAAAAATCGTAGCTGCCTTTTCTTTGTATATGCTAACCTATTGCTAATCACTCGCGCATTCGTTGTCTGGAGCGGTTTTGCGAGGATTGAACTAACACTTTACTTGGTTAGCATGCTGTTAGCACCCTCGCCCGCGATACGGGATAACTTGGGACTCCCCCTCTTTAAACATTCGCCAGTTCGTAATTTCATACCAAAGGCATCAGCAATGCGACGAAATGCAAGCATGAGTTCCTGTTGGCTTCCATCGGCAAGTAAAGAGTTGAGATATTCTGCTGCAACAGAAGGGTTATTGCGAAGGCTCTTCGCTGTAGCCTCATCATGGGAAATATAGGGAGTAATCATTGCCAAGACTGTTCTCGTAATCGTTACAAAAACAGTATTTCCTAAACGACTTCATCACGTGGAACAATTGCGAGCTTGTACCCCATAGGGGTAAGCACCTTAAAAAGAGTATCTATTTGAGGAGTAGCTTTCATTCTCTCCAATCGGGCGACAGCAGATTGTTTAAGGCCTGCTGCTTCCGCAAGTTGCCTCTGTGTTAGCCCCTTTGCCTCACGCGCTTCAATCAGTTTACCAATCAATTCAACTTCAAATTCAATTCTCGCACGTTCAGATGGCGATAGATTATTATCATTGTTATAGAAATCACGAAAGCTTGTGCTTGACATATCACATGCTCCTCTCAAGAAAATCTTTCAAATTTCTCGATGCCTGCTCGATTTCTTTAACAGGTGTATTTTTAGTCTTCTTTATAAAATGATGTAACAATACAAATTTATTATCACGCCAATAAAAGAAAAGAATTTTGTGTGCCAATGGTCTCAATTCCCATAGATTACCATCAAGATACTTTACTTGAGGTTCGCCGATTCGCGTTCCATAGGTTTCTAATGCTCGTATATATGTCAGTATTTTTTGATATTGAATACGGGCATCTTTACTCGTCTGAGCTTTATTTCGAAGTTCAATCAAAACTTCTTTCACTGGCTGTGAGCCATTTTTATCTTCATAAAACTCAACTTCTTACATCGCAATACCCTTTATCGTGCATAATTATAACAAATTTGTTATTGCTGTCAAGTGCTCTACACCGCTTCCACGCAAAAATCTACCGCTATCGCCGATTATCTGTTTTCACCTGCTCTGCTCGTCCATGCCCGGTCGAATTCGTATGGCTTATGCAAGCGCCATCGACGACAGCAACCGCGCCGCTTCTGCCCCTTGGTTGGGAGCCAAGTGCGCATATCGCTGGGGCATGATGATTGACTTGTGCCCCATAAGCCGCTGCACCGTGTAAAGAGGAACGCCAGACTGAACAAGCCACGAGGCAAAGGTATGCCGCAGCGTATGAAATACAACCTTGTCGCGGGGGTCGGTTATGCCCTCATTGAGCTTGGTATCGCGGAGAATCATGCGGAAGCCGGGGCTAATCTGGTGATGCGGCGTATTCCTCGTTCCGGCTTTCGGAAAGACCAGACGGCCGGGTTGCCCCTTTGTTTCGGCCTGATGCTTTTCAAGCATGTCCTTAACCTGTTCGGGCATATAGACGACGCGGTTCATGGCGTTCTTGGAATCCATGACCGTGATTGTTCCGTCCGTGAAGTTGACATGCTCCCAGCGCAGAGTGAACACTTCCCCAGCCCGAAGGCCCGTATACAGGGAAACAAGCGCCATCTGCCACAGGCTGGGGCTGCGGTCGTGCAAGGCATCCAGCAACGTCTTGGCCTCAGCCTTTGTCAGAAAACGCATACGGCGTCCGTCGCTCTGCTGAACTTTCACGTTTTCCGTGGGAATGGGGCCTTCATACAAGCCCCACTGCGCCGCCTGCCGGAATATCTGGCCGAGGAGGTTCAAGGTGTGCCGCGTGGATTGCGGAGACAGGTGCGACTCGCCCTTTCTCAAGGCGTCAACTTCCACGGCGGTGATGCTTATAAGCGGGAGATGCCCCAGTTTTGGCTTTATGCGCTTTTCGTAGATGCCTACGGCGTCCATGGGGCGCTTGCGCATGACTTCAAGGTAATCCGAACGGAAACGCTCGAAGACCTCATCCAGCTTCAGGCGGGCATTGTCGGCGGGAAGGGAGTCCACCTTGCGGGCGTGCTTGAGACGTTCGGCGCGAACATGGGAGGCCATGGACGCGGTGACTTTCTCGCTGAGCCAGCCGACCTTTTCCCATATGAGCTTGCGCTCGCCGGGAAGGCGGAAACAGATGTCATAGCAGACATCCGGCTTGCCGCGGTATCGACGGCTTTCATGATCTCGCGCATAAACGCCTGTGTAGTTTGTTTTATTACGCTTTGAGGGCATCGTGCGGCTCCTGGCTAAACATTGCGTGGTTCATCCGGATTTTGCGTACTCGGGGGAGGGGGATGACAAATCCAACCAACTTGTCGTCCGGACATGGTGGGGAGACAAGGTTTAAAGAAGCACTGAAACTTAATGCGCCTCTTGCCGCTGCTTATTATATGAAAGAAGACTTGCGACAATTCTGGGAACAGTCGGGCAGGGAAAGCGCTCAAAAAAGTAATTGACGACTGGGTGGAAAGAGCCAGGAAATCCGGCATTTGGCCTTTGATAAAGATTGGCAACACCATTGCCGCATATACGTTCGACATTCTGAATTGGTATGACCATCCGCTGTCCTCAGGCCGGCTCGAAGGCGCAAACAACAAGATAAAAGCACTCAAGCGGATGGCATATGCTACAGAGATTTCGAATTTTTCAAGCTCAGAATACTGGCCATTCACGAGGCAAGGTACTAACGGATGAACCGGTTTTGTTTCCTCTTCCTCCCTAAACCTCATCTTGCTGCCACTGTACGGTGGCGGATAATGACCGCCCTCCCCTCCTCTTTCCAAGTTTCCTGCGAATACACTTTTTTGTAGAAGCCTGTCTTCCCGAGCTGACAGCCGGAACTTTTGGTGAGGCGTTGCTTTCTGAACCGTTTCCAAAGCCGTTTCCGGAGTATTCGTTTCTTAGCGTGATACTTGAACAGTTCTCGGGGGGCATGCTCGCGTCTTATTCCGTGTTCGGGACATTGTATCCGTTCAGGTCTGTAACAGAGAAGGTCTTCGTATCCATATAAATTCGGAACTCTCCAGGTAATTTCACTCTTGCTTTGGTAGTCATATCCCGGACAGCTCTTCCCTCAGACGGGACAGCAAGACTGCCTGCTTTTAAACGGCATCACATGAGCAAGAATTCTTTTGTGGATGCATTTTTCTTTCTGAAAGGAAACAGGAACCTCTTGTTCTTCAAAAGAAATCACTCGAATTTGATTGAGATCCATGAGGTTTTTTAGTATTATGTAAGGTGTAGCCATCGAGACACCTTCATATTATTGTTCTGATAAACATAATGTAGTGTGTTTTCGATAGCTTTTCAATTTGTATGACACAAAAAAAGTAAATGTGTGAAGCTGCTCGGTGATTTCTCCTCGCCAGGCCTTAGCCCCTTATGCCTCAAGCCTTCGCCGACATACAAGGCATCCTTCGGCGGTCCGCTGCCGGCAGCTATGTAACCGACCTTGCATGCGCTCGGCTTTTCGGCATGTCGGGCTTGCGACGCTGGCGGAGGGAAATCACATGAAGAAGAGAATTGCACAGTCTCTAGAGATTGTTGTAAAAACATGCGCTATCTCTACCCACTATCCCTGCAGAAGGACCAAATGACCACGCCCTAAATAGAAATTTGCACCAATACTAATTCCTTACAGAGCCAAAAAAAAAGGGATTTCCCCGAAAAGGAAATCCCGTTTTTTCCCAGGAAGACGTAAGAACTTACTGCAGGCAGTCACGGAGGGAGGAAACACCACACGAATGTACCATACGAAGGGGAATATTCTTTGAACGCGCAAGCTGAACGGCCTTGCGTTTTGCCTCATGGGAAATTTTATTGGTAAAGACAATCATGGCGTCAGGATTCCCGATCTTGTCAACAAAATTACGCTCGTTACGGCTTATGCAGCGAAGACGGCATCCTTGTGCCTTGGCTGCAGCAATATAATCTGACTTCAATCGATCCATTCCGCCAATTAAGGTGACGCACATACCAGACTCCAAAGCTAGTGGTGAACGATATGAGGACACTATAAATGAAAAAGATTTTCAAAGTCAAGATCTTTTTTCCGATTTTTTCCCCCAGATTTTTCCCCCTCCGCAGGCAGAAAACGCGTACGCAAAGAGAAGCGATAAGGAAGGCGGGATGACCGACGAAGGCTAGCGCCAGCGTGCCAAAAAGTCAGCGGCGCTCTGTCCGTCACTCAAGGCGCGAATAAGGGCACTCCCAAAAATCACGGCATCCGGCCGCGCCTTTTCTGAAAGACCTGCCAGCTGCTTTGGATCCTGCAAACCGAAGCCGAGGGCTATGGGCAGGGAAAATGCTTCTCTGGCACGAAGAAGGGTCTCTTCAAGTTCCGGAGGGAAGGAATTCCTTGCTCCCGTAACTCCCATGACGGACACCACGTACACATAGCCCTCGGAGCACGCGGCGTACTCCTTCATGCGCTCAAGAGATGTATTGGGACCGACAAGCGTTATCAGGGCAATTCCCTCCTTTCGCAGGGCGGAACGCATGGGCTCACTTTCCTCAAGGGGAAGATCAGGCACAATAAACCCCGTCACACCGCCCTCTTTCGCCTCACGGGCAACCTTTTCAAGGCCGTACTGATAAAAGGGATTATAGTAGCCCATAAGCACGAGATCCGCCGAAAAAAGCCCCTTGCGGTCCATAAGCCCGTGCATGATGTCCCTGACACACACGCCCTGCTGCAAGACTTCCTTGGACGCAGCCTCTATAACCGGCCCGTCAGCGCAGGGATCGGAGAAGGGAACGCCTATTTCAATTATGTCAGCGCCGTTTTCATCAAGCTCCACCATTGTGGGCCAAAAGGACGAACGGTCGGGGAAGCCGGCCGTCAAAAAAGGCACCAGCGCCGGTTTTCCCGCTGCCTTGGCCGCACTGATTTTTACTTCAAGACTATGCATGGCCTATTCCCCCTCTCCCATGAAATCTGATCCCAGATAGCCGGTGACAATCCCGAGGTCCTTATCGCCACGGCCCGAAAGATTCACAAGCACGTTGGAGCCTGCTGCGAATTCCTGAGGATGATCAAAAACCCAGGCAAGAGCATGGGACGACTCAAGAGCCGGAAGGATACCTTCCGTTCTACAAAGACGCATGAAGGCTGCGATCACATTGGCGTCCTTCACCATGCCGTATGTGACACGCCCCGATTTCTGAAGAAAGGCATGTTCCGGACCGACTCCCGGATAGTCAAGACCTGCTGATATGGAATGGGAAGGTTCAATCTGTCCGTCGGCATTCTGCAGAAGCATGGTGTAGTTGCCATGCAATACACCGGGAGTTCCGAGGGTGAGGGAGGCGGAATTAAAGCAGCCTGTCTCGCCGCTCCCCGCCGCTTCAACACCGATAAGGCGCACACCCGGCTCATCAAGATATTCGGCAAACGCACCGATGGCGTTGGATCCCCCGCCGACACACGCCACAACCGCGTCAGGAAGGGAGCCCGTATGCTCGCGCATCTGCACTTTGGATTCCCTGCTTATCACCCGCTGAAAAAGCTTCACAAGGGAGGGAAAAGGATGCGGCCCCGCTGCGGTTCCAAAACAATAATGGGTCGTTGCCTGCTCTCTGATCCAGACGCGCAGGGTTTCATTGATGGCATCCTTCAGGGTTCTTGATCCTGTGGAAACAGGATGCACCTTCGCGTTCAGAAGGCGCATTCTCGCCACATTGCTTGACTGTCGTTCCACATCCTCGGAGCCCATATAGATCTCGCACTCAAGACCGAGGCGTGCCGCGGCGCAGGCGGTTGCCACTCCGTGCTGTCCGGCACCTGTTTCGGCAATCAGTTTGCGTTTGCCCATGTATTTGGCAAGGAGAGCCTGGCCCAGGGCATTGTTAATTTTATGCGCTCCCGTATGCAGAAGGTCCTCACGTTTGAGCCAGAGGGTAAAGCCAAGTTCCTTCGAAAGCTTAGGACACTTGGTTACCGGTGTCGGCCTGCCTGCAAAATCATGCAAAAGAAGCTGCAATTCCTCTTGAAACGCGTCTTTCGGCAAGAGTGTCTCCATGGCCTCTTCCACCTCACGCAGGGGCGGAATCAGGAGTTCAGGCACAAAACACCCGCCGAATTCTCCAAAGTATCCTTTTTTCATCAGATATCAGGCGTTTACCGTTTCATCCAAAGGACAAACAGCAACGCCACCTCCTCTTCCTTAATTGGTTCCCCACGCACAATCTGTACGCAGCACTCAAAAAAACATCGGTCGCCGGCAAAACAACGCGCTTTCCCGTCAAAAAGCCATCTATCCCCCGTGAAATTCTGCGGGCTTCAGGCAAATCCGACGTCCAACAAAATGGCTGAAACTCGTCATCAGGCCGACTGAATACCCCGTAGCACATGAAGCGCATCCCGCATTTTAGCAGGATTTTTCCGCCCCGGGGCCTCTTCCACGCCGGAATTGAAATCCACACCGTCCGGCCTGCATTCGAACCAGGCCCGGCGAACGTTTTTGGAGGAAAGGCCGCCCGCAAGAAACCAGGGACGGGAAAATGATATGCCTGCCACTTCCTCCCACGAAAAGCTTCTGCCGCTTCCGCCGCTTGTAAAACCGGCATCCAGAAGATAGTAGGCGGCATTGGGATGTTTCTGCACCGCGGCGTAGAGCTGAGCTTTATGGCTATAGCGGTCGGGCCAGAGCACCCGGATAACCCGGTCGGCGCCTATGGCCTCGGCGACATCTTCTGATTGTGCCCCATGAAGCTGGGCGTAATCAAGCCTTGCCTTGTGCATAATACGGCATATCTCAGACGCATCGTGACCGACAAAGACACCGACCCGGCCCATTGTGCCGGTCTCACATGAGGCAACCCATTCCGGATCGACATATCGGGGACTTTTTTCGGCAAATATAAACCCGCAAAGATCAACCTGCAGTTCCCGTGCGACTGCGACATCCTCATTTCTTGTCAGTCCGCATATTTTAACAAGCATTACCCTTCTCCCCGTAGCAGACGAAGGCTTTTTTCGGGCTCGCCCCCCTGCATAAGCTGTGTTCCGCACAATACCGCAGAGAACCCGGCATCGCGTGCACGAATAAGATCCGCCGTTTCCCTGATGCCGCTGGCAGCAATCCATGTCTCCCCCTTTTCGGGATGATGGGCATGAGCCAGCTCGAGGGTCGCCATGGTGTCCACCGTAAAATGCTCAAGATCCCTGGCGTTCACCTGGATAAGCGTTGCCCCGCTCTCCCTTGCAAGGGCAAGATCAGACGCATCAAAGACTTCAACGACAGCTTCTATTCCGTAACGGAGAGCCTGTTCCCTGAGGCTGCGCAGCTCGCTGACGGAAGGGGTCAGGCGAACGATCAAAAGCAGGGCCGAAGCCTCCGTTTCCGCCGTGGCCTCAATCTGCAGGGGATCAAAAATAAAATCCTTGCGCAGAAGGGGAAGAGGGCTTTCCGAAAGGGCCTGTCGTGCCTCATGAAGAAAGGAAAGGTGCCCCTTAAAAAAGTTTTCTTCCGTCAGAATGGAAAGGCATGTTGCGTGCGCCCGAACGTAGGCCCTTGCCACCTCTGCCACGGAAAGGCTCCCGCAGATGTCGCCCGCGGAGGGAGATGCGCGTTTATACTCGGCAATGACCGGCAACGGGGGGAAGAGAGAATCCCTGAGAGCATCAGTGAAGGAGAGCCGATCTCCTCTGAAAGGAGAAAAGTCCTTCCCTGATCGCGCCCGCAGTGCGGCGATCTCCCCTTCTTTGGCTTTGCGAAAGCGTTCAAGCTGCATCGACTATTTTCCTCCCGACTCCCGCCATCACGGCGTCCCTCGCCCGGACCATGGCCTTCTGCAAATCAAGGGAATCCTCAAGGAGGTAGACGGCAAGGCCCACATTGAGCACGATCATATCCAGCATTGGCGCGGGCCCGTTGCCATCAAGCAGGGCCTCAAGAACCTGGATGGCCTCCCGCTTTGAATGCACCTCGAGATCGCCCGATGTGCAGCGCTTGATTCCGAAATCCTCGGGATCAAGAGGCAGCGGCGCAGCCTTTCCTTCCCGCACTTCGACAATGGTTGCCGGACCGAGGGGCGTCACTTCATCATACACCCCGGCTCCGCACACAACCGCCCCGCGCTGTTGCCCAAGGTCCTGAAGGGTTTCCGTCAGCAGGGGCATAAGGTCCGGATGGCCCACGCCCAGAAGAATATGACTGGGCTTTGCCGGATTAATCAGGGGACCGAGCACATTAAAGATGGTTCTCACGCCGAGAGCCTTGCGGATGGGGGCGATGTTCTTAAAAGAGGGATGAAAATTCTGGGCAAAAAGAAAGGTGAAGTGATTCTTCTCAAGCTGTCCGAGGAGCTCATCCGCTTCCCTGACAAAGGGAAGACCGAGTCCCTCAATGGCGTCCGCACTGCCGCAGGTCGAGGAAACAGCCCGGTTTCCGTGCTTTGTCACGTAATAGCCCATGCCGGCGAGAACGAGAGAGGAGGCGGTTGAACAATTGAAGGAATGACGTCCGTCACCGCCTGTTCCAACCACGTCAATATGGGGCTTCTCAATAGGCGGCACATAAACGGCCCTCCCAAGCGCGGCCTTTGTCGCTTCGGCAAGCTCCACGGCGTCCTCGCCCTTCATACGCAGTGTCATGAGGAACGCCGCGGCCTGTGCTTCGGAAAGATGTCCGTCCATCAATTTTCCAAAAATCTCGGCGGCCATGTCGCGACTCAGGGTCTCTCCGGCTGCCAGGGTCTCCAAAATCAGGGGGAAGCGATCCTTTTTCTCTTTTCTGGCCATCACGTTCTGGGGAAAATTCCCAAGAAGTTTCATGCCGTCGGGCGTCAGAACCGATTCCGGATGAAACTGGACACCGACCCAGGGACGGTCGCGGTAACAGAGAGCCATAACCTCATTTTCCGGACCCCGAGCTGTCACCCGGAAATGGGGATTTGCCTCGTCGCTCTCCACATGAACCACAAGTGAATGGTAGCGCCCGACCTGCATGGGGGACTGAACACCCGTGAAAAGTCCCTCTCCCGTATGGGAGATCATGGACTGCTTGCCGTGCATGATGGTGGGCGCACGCACGACGTCGGCCCCTCCAAAAAGTCCGAGGATCTGATGCCCGAGGCAGACACCAAGCACCGGGACGGTCGGGGAAAGCTTCTCAAGAAATTTAAGACAGTGACCGGCATTTTCAGGTCTGCTGGGTCCGGGTGAAAGACAGACCATTTCCAGATCCGTCCGCTCCGCCATGGAGAGAAGAGCGTCATCGTCGTTATATACAACCGTCACTTCCCGGCCGAGAGACTGAAAGGCCTGCACAAGATTATAGGTAAAGGAATCATAATTATCGATGAGCAGAAACATAGTCTCCGTCCTTTGTCTGCAAAACATGACGCATAATTGCCGATTTATTACACACTTCCTTCCATTCAAGCTCGGGATCGGAATCGTGCACAATGCCTCCTCCGGCCTGCCAGCAGAGAATTCTGTCGCGCTGCCACATGCTCCGGATGGTGATGCCCATGTCAAGATGCACATGCCCCGGATCAAGGCCGATCCATCCTATGCAGCCCGCGTAGGGACCGCGAGCTCCGCCTTCGAGCTCACGGATAAGTTCCATGGCCCGGATCTTCGGAGCACCGGAGACCGTACCTGCCGGAAAGGTTGCCGCAAGCACGTCGAGGGCGTCGAGACCGTCCATAAGGGTTGCCGTGACGGAACTTGTAAGGTGCATAACATGAGAAAAACGCTCAACCTGCATGGAACGATCAACCTTCACCGTTCCGGGGGCCGCGATGCGCCCGAGGTCATTTCGCCCAAGGTCCACCAGCATGACGTGCTCAGCGCATTCCTTCGGATCATTGAGGAGTTCGCTTGCAAAAAATTCGTCTTCCCGCTCATCCCGGCCGCGACGGCGGGTGCCCGCGATGGGGGAAAGCGTCAGATGTCCGTCTTCGCAGCGCACCATGACTTCCGGAGAGGAACCGAAAAGGGTGATTGCGGGAAGATTCATGTAGAACATGTAGGGAGACGCGTTGATACGCCGCATCCTGCGGTAGAGTTCAAAGGCGTCCCCCTGATACGAGCAGGAAAAACGCACGGAGGGAACGACCTGAATGGCCTCTCCGCTGCGTAATAATTCCTTGATGCGTTCTACCCAGGCTTTGTAGCCCTCACCGTCGGGAGAAGCATTTTCGAGGGATGAAGCCTCCTCCCATGCCTTTTCAAGAAAACGTTCCTGATCCGCGTCGGGGAGACTGCGCCCGCTCACGAGGGTTCTGTGTTCGCCAAGACTGATCTGGCAGAGTCGGTTGTAGAGATGATCAAAAAGAAGGATCGTCGACGGCAGGACGAGACAGCACTCAGCCTCGGACACGGGCATGACCTTCGCAAGGCGCTTTGAAAAAAGGGCCGCCATTCCAAATCCCAGATAACCGTACAGGGCACGGGTGATCGGGGGGAGATCCGTTTGTTCCGGAGCCTCGACACGTATGCGTCGCATAACGGTACGGACACCTTCAAGGAAATCCGTTCCCTCAAGGGAACGCAACGGCTCAAGACGCTGGTCTTCTATCTCAAGATGCAGAAGGCCATCTCTGCACGAAAGCACAAGGGCATAGTCGGAAAGAAGCACGCTATAGCGGCCCCATCGCCCGTCCACCTCAGCGCTCTCAAGCAGTATGCCCCGTCCTGACGAGGTCAGACCTTTAAAGAGACTGATCGGGGTATCCATATCGGCCGGGAGCCACCGTGCCTCCTGCTGCAAATGAATTTTTTGCTCTTCCATCACACAGGCCTCGTTCGTTTCACAACCATAAAAAAAAGCCGCCTCGCGAGGAGACGGCCTAGACTATCAACATTCTAAAACGAAGGTTTATAGGACACACATCTCCCCGAAGCGGTTTTCACGCCACCAAAAGCTAAAGAAAAAAGAGAAGGAGAAGGTGTTGAAATTTTGCATGCAGTTTTTTTACGTGCAGGACCGGAACCTGTCAAGTGATTTTTTCAAAAAAGCCGTATCAGAGCCCTTTTCGGCTCCTTTTTTCCGACAAGAAGCATAGAGACAAAAATTTTTTCTCTGAAAACGAGCCTGCAGGGCGGTCAAAAGACCGGAAAATCTTCCTAAGCGAGAGCATTCGGGCAAAAAAGTGGAAAGCGGGGAAAGCTTGACAAAAAAAAGGAGTATTTCTAAACTGTTTTTTAGTAAAATTCTCGCTAGAAAGACGGTACACACACCAATTTCAGGCGAGAATATATATTTTTACACACTTTGTACTTTTTTTCACGTGTTTTTTTACTAATACACAACTCGTCTTTAAATTCTGTCCTTCCTGTATTTTTTCAATATAACAATATTATAACGCCCAAAAAGACCAGTAAAACAAGGATATTCTCCATGCCTGACACCATCATTAAACGCGACGGAACGGTTGTTGACTTTGACCAATCAAAAATTCTCAACGCCATAACCAAAGCGAATCAGGCTGTAAAAGAAGAAATGACGCCGACAGAGCTCATCTTTGTTACCGAGAAAGTCTGCAGAGAGCTTGACGAAAAGAATCTTCGCAATGTGGAAGAAATACAAGACGTGGTAGAAGAAAAACTCATGCAGTACGGCTATCGTGATACTGCAAGGGCATATATCATTTACCGTTCCGAGCATACAAAATTACGCAATGCAGAGTCCTATCTTATGGAAATATACAAAACTCTGACATTTGCGCCCGCCATTGAGGAAGACATAAAACGTGAAAACGCCAATATAGATGGCGACACGGCCATGGGAACCATGCTGAAATACGGTTCCGAAGGATCAAAATATTTTATCGACAACTACATTCTTCCCAAAGACGCCTCTGCAGCCCATATCAACGGCGACATCCACATTCACGACAAAGATTTTTACATGCTGACGGAGACATGCTGTCAGATTGATCTCATCAGCCTCTTTAAAGACGGCTTCTCTACAGGTCATGGCTACCTGAGGGAGCCCAATTCTATAGAAAGCTACGCCGCCCTTGCCTGTATTGCCATCCAGGCAAACCAGAACGAAATGCACGGCGGACAGAGCGTCCCCAATTTTGATTACGCCATGGCGGACGGCGTTCAAAAAACCTTTGTCAAAGAATACCGTAGTGCGTTTTCGAGCTTTCTCTCCATCACCTGCTCAATGGACCGCGAGACAGCCAGAAAAAAAACGGACGAGTACCTGAAAAAGAGCATGATCACGCCGACCATGAGCAATGGGGAGGCGTTGCGCAAGGCGCTCAGTTCTCAATGTCCGGAAGACGGCGAACTGCTTCAAAAAGCTCATGACTATGCGATTGACACAGCGTTTGCGAGCACGGATCGTCATGTCTATCAGGCCATGGAGGCCTTGATCCACAATCTGAACACCATGAATTCCAGAGCCGGTGCACAGGTTCCCTTCAGTTCTATAAACTACGGAACCGACACATCCCCCGAAGGCCGCATGGTGATGAAAAATCTCCTGCTCGCAACCCAGGCCGGCCTTGGCAACGGAGAGACGTCCATTTTTCCCGTGCAGATATTCAAGGTCAAGGAAGACGTCAACTACAACGAAAGCGATCCAAACTACGACCTTTTCAAACTGGCCATGGAAACATCGGCAAAACGTCTCTTCCCCAATTTCAGCTTTCTCGACGCCCCCTTTAACAAGGCCTACTACAAAAAGGGCGACTACAATTCAGAAGTGGCCTACATGGGCTGTCGGACCCGCGTGCTCGCCAACGTCTTTGACCCTGAACGAGAAATCACGTGTGGACGGGGAAATCTGAGTTTCACGTCCATCAACCTGCCCCGCATTGCCCTTGAATCCGAAAAGGACGTGGACAAATTCTTTACCCTGCTCGACGAGCGGATTGATCTTGTCTTCCGCCAGCTGATGCACCGCTTTAAGATTCAATGCCAGCGAAAGGTCCGCAACTATCCTTTCCTCATGGGAAACGGCATTTGGATCGATTCCGGAAAACTTGACTGGGATGATACCATCGACACCATCATTCGCCACGGGACGCTCACCCTTGGATTCATCGGTCTTGCGGAAACGCTTACCTGTCTCACGGGAAAACATCACGGGGAAAGCGAAGCGAGCCAGGAACTGGGGCTAAAAATCATCGGCCATATGCGTAAACGCTGCGATCAGAAAAGTCAGGAGGACAAGCTCAATTATTCCCTCATCGGCACCCCTGCAGAAAGCCTGAGCGGGCGCTTTGTCCCGCTTGACCGGGCTCGTTTCGGCGTCATCCCCGGCATCACCGACAGGGACTACTACACCAATTCATTTCATATTCCGGTCTATTTTCCCATCAAGGCCTATAAAAAGATTCAGCTTGAAGCCCCCTACCATGCATTCACAAACGGTGGTCATATCACCTATGTGGAGCTCGACGGGGACACCTGCAAAAACATGAAGGCCTTTGAAAAAATCATACGCTATATGCATGACCAGGGTATCGGCTACGGATCCATCAATCATCCCCTTGACCGGGATCCGGTCTGCGGCTACACGGGCGTGATCAATGATGTCTGCCCTCGCTGCGGTCGCCATGAAGGGGAAGGAGTAAGCGAGGAAGTGCTGAGAGAACTGCGCCGCAAATTTCCCCACATGCCAAAAATAAAAGCCCACTAGGGGCTCTTATAACAATACTATGAATAAAGAAATTCTGGCAGAAACGCGCATACCTCTTGCGGGCATGGAGGAGGAATCCATCGTAGACGGCCCGGGGCTCCGTTTTGTCATCTTTACCCAGGGATGTCGCCACAACTGCAAAGGCTGTCAGAACCCCCAGACACACAGCCTGGAGGGAGGGACTCTCCACAGTCTCTCGGACCTTATGGACCTCTATGCCACAAACCCCCTCCTTGACGGCATGACCTTTTCGGGAGGAGAACCCTTTCTGCACGCGGAAAAACTTGCTCTTCTTGCCAGGGCCGTCCACAGTGCGGGCGGCACCATAGTCACCTATACGGGCTATACCTATGAAGAACTCAGGGAAGGCGTGCTCAACGGCTCATCACCGGCCTGGGGTGCCCTTCTCGACGAAACAGATCTCCTCATCGACGGTCCATATATCGAAGAACAACGGGATCTGGACCTCCTCTTTCGGGGCAGCGCAAATCAGCGCATTCTTGACCGCAACGCCCGCCTGACCCTCGACTCACATCCGTTCGCTACCAGCAACCACCATACCCGAAAAGTTTCATAGCGCGCCTGAAAGAACGGGTATGCCCGTATCAAGCACGGTCTGCGCAGCTGAGGAATGCCTTTTTCAGTCCTTGAAGGGAGAAAGGGCACGAAGTGTTTCTATTATCCCAGGCACTTCCTTCAGCACATGCGCTATTTCCGCCTCCGTCGTGTAACGGGAAAGAGAAAAGCGGACGGAGCCGTGGGCATAGGAAAAGGGAACCCCCATGGCCCTGAGAACATGGGACGGTTCAAGACTCCCCGAGGTACAGGCCGAACCGGAACTCGCGCATATGCCGACACGGTCAAGCATGAGAAGAATGGCTTCACCCTCTACATTCTTGAAGGAAATATTACTGGTATTCGGAAGACGGTGATCGACATCACCGTTGACCCGCGCTCGGGGAACGGCCTCAAGAAGCCCCTGTTCAAGCCTGTCACGAAGCTTCCCGACCTTTTCCTCCTCGTGCATGTGCTTCATCGCGAGGGAACAGGCCTTACCAAGCCCTATGATATACGGAACATTTTCCGTTCCGGCCCGTCGACCCTTTTCCTGATGCCCACCGCGCATAAAGGGGCGGAAAAGAACATTTTTCCGGACAAACAGCATGCCGATGCCTTTCGGGGCATGAAGCTTATGCCCGGAAAGAGAGAGCATATCGATGGGCAGGCGGCTCAGATCAACATCCTTTTTTCCGGCAATCTGCACTGCGTCAGTATGAAAGAGAACGCCCATCTCATGAGCCATGGACGCCATCTCCTCCACAGGAAAAAGAGTTCCAGTCTCATTATTGGCGAACATGACCGAGACAAGGGCCGTATCAGGCGTCAGAGCCCTTTTGTACTCGTCAAGATCAATGCGCCCGAACGAATCCACCGGAAGACGCGTCACGGAATACCCTTCTCGTTCCCAGTAGGCAGCTACATTAAGGACGGCCGGATGCTCGACGGCGGTTGTGATAAGATGACGTTTTTCAGGCTGGGTGGCAATGGCGGACCAAAAGGCGGTATTGTCCGACTCTGAGCCGCACGAGGTAAAGATGATCTCATCAGGCTCTGCGTGGAAAAGCGCCGCGACCTCCTCTCTTGCCTTTGTAAGAGAGTGCTGTACCTCACCACCAAAGGAATACATGCTTGAAGGATTGGCATAGGAGGAAGTAAAGAAGGGGAGCATGGCCTCCGTCACTTCAGGAGCAATAGCCGTTGTGGCGTTGTTGTCAAGATAGACCCGTTCCATCATTCTCCCTCCAAAAGCACGATATCTTCCTCAAGCTGTGTCCGGATACGTGATTCAAGCCGTGAAAGCCGCTCCTTCTTCTCACCCGACTCAATATGAACGGTCACTCTAAGTCCGTCCACGTCAAGCAGGGTCGCTTTTTCCCCTTCCTTCAGAATATCAGAGGACTCTCCTAAAATTCTTGTCACTCCCTGCATACGGGCAACGTTTGTCAAGTGCTTCCGTACGGCCCCCTTTCCTGTGTCAGAGCTTCCCTTTTTGAGCTCGGCCGCCAGGATTTCCGCAATCTCATTGCGGCATTCCCCGCACGCACCGCCGGCCTTGGTGTAATCGGTAACCTCATCGACACTTGTAAGGCCGTTTTCCCGAATGACGCGAATAATCTGGGCATCTGTCACACCAAAGCACTTACAGACAAGCCTGCCGATCTCCTGTGCATGGGGAACCGGTGCTTCTCCGCGCCAGTTGCGGATAGCCGCCTCCAGCGCCTCCTGCCCCATGACCGAACAGTGCATCTTCTCACGCGGCAGACCGCCGAGCTTCGCCACAATATCGTTGTTCGTCACCTTGAGTGCGTCCTCAACCGACATGCCGATGATGATATCCGTGAGAACAGAACTCGAAGCAATGGCGCTCGCACAGCCAAAGGTTTCAAATCCGGCCTTTTCGATGACACCCTCGTCACTGATTTTGAGATGGAGCCGCAAGGCATCGCCGCATGCGAGACTGCCCACTTCTCCCACTGCGTTGGCATCAGCAAGAGGTCCGGCATTATGCGGATGTAAAAAATGGTCATGGACAGCTTTTGTATAATCCCACATAACGGTCTCCTCCCGGTGCCGTTGTGCATCAAGCAATGTTTGTAACGTGATGGTGCGCAGATAGCACCGGATCTGTAAGGCAAATGAAAACCAAAACCAGTGAAGGCCGCACGTTCCGAGTCGTTCACAGCATGGCTGTTCGGCCAGACAGTCAAGGGCAAAAAGCGGACCTTCAAGACAGACAAAAAGATCTTCAAGCCGGATACAACGCGGCTCCACAAGAAGTCTGTAGCCGCCACCGGAACCACGCTCAGCCGCAAGAATGCCGAGAGGCTTGAGTGCGTGCACAATCTGTTCAAGATAGCCGGGAGAGATCCCTTCATCTCGGGCGACAGAGGCAAGACTTACGGTCTTCTTTTCCTGCCCCTCCAGGGCAAGACGCAGAAGGAAACGCAGTCCGTAACGTGTGCGGGTCGAAAAACGCATAGGCTACGAGATCACCCTTGGCAGATCGTGTATGGCGCTCAGCGTAAAGGGAGTCTCCTGGTAGACGTAGAAATTCAGCCAGTTGCTGAAGAAAAGATGCGCATGGGCACGCCAGTTCATGCTTGGCACGGCGCTTATGTCGTCGTCCGGATAATAGTGACAGGGCACGGAAGGCGCGAGGCCCCTATTGAGGTCCCTGTGGTACTCCATATCAAGCGTATCGCGGTCGTACTCAAAATGGCCTGTCATAAAAATCTGGCTGTGATCTCTGTTCTCCACCATGGTCAGGCCGGCCTCTCGGGATGCTGCTAGGATTCGAAGAGACGGAACGCGAAGAATATCTTCGGCTCGCACCTCGGTTTTCCGGGAATGGGGTGCATAGAAAATATCATCAAAACCGCGAAACAGACGGCACTCGGGATGGAGCACATGGTGGGAAAAAATACCCGAGACCTTTTCCTCAAGCAGATATTTGGGAACATTGAAAAAATGGTAGAGGGCGGCCTGGGCAGCCCAGCAGATGTAGAGTGTGGAATAGACGCTGCGCCGGGCGTATTCCATGAGTGAAACCAATTCATCCCAGTAGTCCACTTCTTCGAAGGAAAGGTGCTCAACAGGAGCTCCCGTAACGATCATGCCGTCAAAACTCAGTGACTTGATTTCATCGTAGGTCTTATAAAAACGCTCCAGATGCTGGAGGGGCGTATGTTTTGACTCGTGCGCCCGGGTCCGCAAAAGGGTGATGTTGACCTGAATCGGCGTATTGCCAAGCAGGCGCAGGAGCTGCGTTTCCGTGGCTATTTTTGTCGGCATAAGATTGACGATGGCGATTTCAAGAGGACGGATATCCTGATGACTCGCTCTGTCATCCGTCATGACAAAGATGTTTTCACCCTCAAGGGCGAGACGTGCCGGAAGATCGGTGGGTATTTTAATGGGCATGGAAAATCCTCGTGTATGAAATCTTAGTACGATACTAGGTTTTGTCAAGAGCTCCGCATGTAAAAAAAGACCCTCCTTAAAAAGGAAGGTCGCAAGAAACGTTTCTTCGGAAGCATACCCCGACGGGACGGGGAATACCTGAACAACGCGGCCAGAGACCGATCTAGGGAACCGTAACCGTAATGACATCAACGGGCATGGATATCCCGAGGTTCTTCCTGACCTCCTCAAGCAGCCGAAGAATACCGCCGCAGCAGGGAACGCTCATCCGTAAAACAGTGATGGAGGCAAGGTCTCCCGAGGAAAAGATATCAGTCAGGTGCGTCCGCAACTCTTCCCAGGGCTCAAGTTTCGGGCAGCATATGACGGGAATACGTCCGGGCATGTACCCGGTGTGCAGGGAAGGAAGCGCAAAGCCCGCGCAGTGGGCGGCAAGCAGAAGGTGTGCCCCGCTCAGAGAGACTTTGGCAGAAGAAAGCAGACGAAGTTCTATCGGCCAGGAGGGAAGAACAGCATTAAGCGTCGTTCCACGGGCGCCCAAAGCCTCCGCGGGACGGAGCAGAGAGGGCTTTCTGGCGCTGTTTTCCCTTTTCTTATCAGTGGCCTTTTCGTCAAACGGCTCTGCCTCACGTTCCTCTATGCTCAACGCTCCGTTCGGACAGTGGAGGCATGCTCCAAGACCATCGCAGTAGCTCTCGGAAAGAAGTTTTGCCTTGCCGTCGACAACGGCCAAAGCACCCTCCGCGCAGGCCAGAACGCATTCCCCGCAGCCATCGCAGAGTTCCTCGTCTATGTGAATAATCGGTCGTCTGCCCACATTTCCCCCAAAACGCGCGTCATGCCCTTCTATTTGTCAAAAAGGATCTCTTCATAATTCGGAAGCGCCCAGAGGTCATCAGGCACCCGTGTTTCCAGGGCGTCAGCGGCATCACGTGCCTTCTGCATCAAGGGCAGAATCTCCTGACAATAAAAGGCCGCTTTTTCCTCTGTTTCCTGCAGGGCATCACACGAAGCAATCGCTTTTTCGAGTTCAAGCACCGCGTCCTGAAGAAGACGCACATAGCCCGTGACTTCATCAAGCGTCGTCACCCTGCTCTCCAGGCCAATGGCTGCCATCTGTGCGGCCGTATGGGCGAGCTCTCCCTGATAGCGCATGCCGGCGGGGAAAATCACGGTTCTGGCGAGACGGATGACAAGATGGGCCTCGGTACGCACGGTCTTGCAGTACTGATCAAGATAAATGTCACGTCGGGCCGTCAGTTCGGCCTTCTTCAATATCCCATAGCGTTCATAGAGTTCGACAACGTCCGGTCTCACAAGCACGGGCAGGGCTTCCGGGGTGTTTTTCAGATCCGGAAGTCCGCGTCTGCGTGCTTCCCTGTGCCACACATCGGAATATCCGTCGCCGTTGAAGATCACGGCGCTGTGCTCTTCGATGACGTGTCTGATGAAGGACTGAACAGCCTCGTTAAAGGGGGTTGCGTTCGAAAGCTCCCGTTCAATCCAGTCAGCGGCAAAGCCCAGTGAATCGGCCATCATGACGTTCAGGGCGGTAACAGAGCTTGCAGCGGACTGGCTTGAGCCAAGGGCTCTGAATTCGAAACGATTGCCCGTGAAGGCCATGGGGCTTGTACGATTGCGGTCTCCGGGATCAGTCGGTAATGGTGGCAGGGTTTCGACGCCCACGTTTATACGCCGGCGGCCTGTCTCCCCACGGTCTTCAGTGCGACCGGCCCGGAAGGCTTCAAAGACCTCCGTCAGCTGATCGCCGAGGAATATGGACATGATGGCCGGCGGGGCTTCGTGAGCACCAAGGCGGTGGTCATTGCTGGCGCTTGCGACGGTGGCCCTGAGAAGGCCCCCGTATTTGTGGACGGCCCTGATCATGGCCGCGCAGAAAACAAGAAACTTGGCGTTTGAATGGGGGGTCTCCCCGGGATCAAAGAGTGAGCCCAGCTCCGCGTTACCCAATGAGTAATTCACATGTTTCCCGCTGCCGTTAATGCCGGCAAAGGGTTTTTCGTGCAAAAGACATTTGAGGCCGTAGCGTTTTGCCACGTTCCGCAGTGTCGCCATAATCAGGTGGTTATGGTCAATGGCCAGATTGCTCGGTTCAAAGAGCGGCGCGATTTCGTACTGGCTCGGTGCCACCTCGTTGTGACGTGTACGCACGGGAACGGCGAGTTTGTAGAGCTCCCGCTCCACCTCCATCATGCAGGAAAGAACGCGCTGGGGAATCACGCCGAAATACTGATCACTGAACTCCTGCCCCTTGGCCGGGCGTGCACCGAAAAGAGTACGACCGGCGATTTGCAGATCGGGACGGGCGAAATTAAAATTGTGATCAACAAGAAAGTACTCCTGTTCAAGGCCCGCGTAGGAGACGATTGGGAGATCGGTATGGACGTTGAAAAGAGCAAGGACCCGCTGTGCTTCACGGTTTACGGCCTGTCCTGAACGGAGGAGCGGCGTTTTCTTATCCAGGGCAACACCGGTCCACGATAAAAACATGGTCGGAATGCAAAGAAAGGTCCCGTTGGGGTTTTCCATAATGTACGCCGGACTTGTCACATCCCAGGCCGTATAGCCACGGGCCTCAAAGGTGGAACGCAGTCCGCCGGACGGGAACGAGGAGGCGTCAGGCTCACCGCGGATAAGCATGGAGCCGGAAAATTCCGCAATAACCCCGCCGCGGCCGTCGGGCATGATGAAGCTGTCGTGTTTTTCAGCCGTCTGCCCCGTCAGTGGGTAGAAAACATGGGTAAAGTGTGTTGCCCCCTTCTCAATGGCCCAGTCCTTCATGACAGCGGCAACCGTATCCGCAATGGATGGATCCATGCGCTCCCCAAGGGTAATCGTCTTATGCAGGGAGTGATAAACGGCCTTTGGCAGGCGCTCACGCATCACGCGATCACTGAAAACATTACGCCCAAAGATATCAGCGGGGCTTGTTTCCGAAAAATTGAAGGACGGGTTCCCGGCCTTATAGGTTGTAATAGCCTGAATTGCCGCGCGACGTGCACTGTTGCTGTTCATGAAACGTTGTCTCCTTCTTGCCCGCCCTGCATCTGAAGCCGACATACACCTCTGTCCCGGGGGCACGGACGGAAAATCGGCCGACGGAGCGAAAAAACGCCCTATTCAACGGAAAGAATATCAATAGCAAAGGTCAGGGTTTTTCCGGCAAGTTCGGGATTGCCGTCGAGAACGATCTCTTCTTCGGTAACATCTTTGATACTGACAAGCAGAACACCTTGTTCACTCGAAAGCTGAAGCTTTGTACCGATCTCTAAAGGAATGGAATCGGGAACCTGCACCCTGGCGACACTGAAGATCTGATCCGGATCGTAGGGTCCGTACGCCTCTTCGGGAGGAATGGTCACCGTGACGCTTTCCCCGGCTTTCTTTCCTTCAATGGCCTTTTCAAAGCCGGCAATAAGCATTCCTGCCCCCTGCTCAAACGTGAGGGGCTCCCGCTCACGCGAAGAATCAAAAACCGTTCCGTCTTCAAGTGTTCCTGTATAATGGACGCTGACTTTTCTGCCTTTTTCCACAATAATGTCCATAGGTGGTCCTCCGTGTTTCTCTTCCTGTGTTGAAGCATATCGCGCCATGTTATGTCAATCAAAAGCAGGCAAAAAGAAGATCTGTGGCGGATACGGTCGCTCGTCAAAACACGGGGAAGAAGATACGTCTTGGCTGGCACGTGAGCCCTGAAGAAAATTTCCTCACTGCAGCATCTGAGACGGGTCGAAACAAAAACGCCCTTGCCATGCCGCTCTGCTGGAGTGACACGGGATAGTTCTCATCTTCACGTCAGAGCTCGGAAGACGGGATCTGTCTCCTTCGCCCCATGACACGGCATCGCCACCATTCAGGGCCGACACCGTTCCTTTGTCTGAACACATATAAAGATCAAAAAGCCTCTGACAACTCCGGAACGTCCCGAGAATCTGCACTAATGAACGGAATCGGGAGAGTTTGAGAATAAATTTTCTTGACAGATACTACGTCAAGCAACCATAATACTTAGCTTTACTTCACGCTTTTCTCATACTGAGGAGCCAACCATGTCATCACTTTCCCCTCATACGGATGCCGTCACCTTTTTCGGGACATCACGGCCGGAGCTTCTTGCGAAAGCGTTCGGAACGCCGCTCTATGTCTATAACGAAACCATTCTCCGGCAAAACTGCCGCGACCTAATGCAGCTTTCCTCCATTCCGGGATTCGGCGTCAACTATTCCGTCAAGGCAAATGCCAACCCCGTGCTTCTCCGCATCCTGCGCGAAGAGAAGCTTGTCGTGGACGCCATGAGTCCGGGGGAACTCTACATGGATTTTCTTGCAGGTTTTACGCCGGAAGAGATTCTCTACATCTCAAACAATAATTCCGAAGAGGAGATGGCCAACGCCCTTGCCCACGGTGTCATCATAAGCGTGGACTCCCTCTCACAGCTTGAGATGGCAGGACGTCTCAATCCGGGAGGCCGGGTGATGATCCGCACAAATCCGGGTATCGGTGCCGGCCACAGCGACAAGGTCATCACAGGCGGCAAAGCAACAAAATTCGGCATCGTTCCGGAAAAGATGCCGGAAGTACTCGCTCTTCTTGAGCGCTACAACCTGACCCTCGTCGGCATCAACCAGCATATAGGCTCCCTCTTTATGCAGGAAGACGGCTATCTCGACGCCGTGGCCATTCTCCTCTCTCTTTTTGAGACCCTGCCGGAATCAATCCGGCGGCAGATTGGCATTCTTGATTTCGGAGGAGGCTTCGGTATCCCCTACCACAAGCATGCCGGGGAAGCCAGACTTGATATGAAAAGCCTCGGCAAAAAACTGACAGATATGCTTTCCGCCTGGCGCGACAAGACCCGTTACAGCGGACGCTTTCTCGTTGAACCTGGTCGCTATGTCATGGCGGAAGCCTGCGTGCTCATCGGCCGGGTCACAGCGGTCAAGGACAACGGGCTCAAACACTTCTCCGGGACAGATATCGGCTTTAACCAGCTCATGCGTCCGGTGCTCTACGATTCCTATCACGAAATCGAGCTCTTCCCCTGCGACGACACCCCACGCCCGTCTCTTGTCCAAACCGTGACGGGTAATATCTGCGAAAGCGGTGACATTCTTGCCAAGGAACGGGAACTTCCCAGCATGCGCGAAGGGGATCTCATCGGCGTGCTTGACGCTGGCGCCTACGGTTTCAGCATGGCTTCGACCTACAATCAGAGACAGCGTCCTGCGGAAATTCTGATCAACCAGGAAGGTCTCCCCCGCCTTATTCGCCGCAGGGAAAGTCTTGAGGACCTCTGTCGGACAGTTGCGGGTCTCAGGTAAGTAAAGACTGGGAACAGCCTCTTCCCCGCCCCATGAGCATCCATCAAGACTTTCGACTTAAAAGCATCTGGAACCTGGTCTGGCCCCAGATGCTGACCATGTATTCCGTGGTGCTTACGGGACTTACGGCTGTCTGGACGGCTGGACAGATCAATGCCGACACCCAGGGCGCCCTTGGCATGGTCAACCAGTGCGGTTTCTTTCTGATGGTTGTTGTCATGGCCATTTCAAGCGGCGCCACGGCAGCCGTAAGTCAGTCTCTCGGTGCCGGAAAAGAACAGCGTGCAAAACGCTATATAAGTGTGACCATTGTGGGGAGTTTTTTTCTTGGTGTCCTTTTGGCCGCCCTGGGCTACGGTCACGGACGCCCCGTCCTTTCAATTCTCATGGTTCCCGATGCCATTCTGCCACTGGCCGAGAAGATGTGGGATCTTTCCATGCTCGCCCTGCCGGCCCAACATGTCTATGCGGCAACCGGTGTCATCTTCAGAGCAACAAGGCTTGTGATTCCCCCGCTCTGGATCGCCCTTTTCATCAACATTATTAACCCGTTCCTCTGTCTTGGACTCGGACTTGGCTACTTCGGCTTTCCGACCATGGGCTTTGCCGGTCTCATCATTTCCAATATCGCAGCCCAGAGTATAGGGGCCTTTCTGCACTGCCTTCTTCTTGTCAGACACGGATCACTTACCATAAGGCATCTCCCCCCGATCCGATGGCTGCACGTAGGACTCCCCTATCTTCTCAAGGTGGCCGTACCAGCAGGTCTGGCAAGCCTTGTGTGGCAAAGTGGCTATCTCCTGCTTTTTGTCCTCGTCGCGTCCTTACCGAAGGACGGCGTCACGGCTCTTGCCGGACTCACTGCAGGACTTCGTATCGAGTCTCTCCTTTTTCTGCCCGGAATGGCCGTCAATTCCAGCATCGCCGTTATTGTCGGCAACTGCCTTGGCGCACAACGGGAAGATGAGGCAAGAAGACTCTCATTGCTTGTCACACTCATTACAACAATGGCCCTGAGTGGTCTTGCCCTCGCCATATGGCCCTTCAGAGAAGATATTGCGGCCCTTTTTGCCAACGATCTTGAGACAAGAAGCCATATAGTCTCCTACCTCACCTACAATCTCATCTCGACGCCTTTTTCCATTGCAAGCACTGTTATGGGCGGCGTTATGGTGGGTGCCGGCGCTACCCAGTTCAATCTTGCGGTTTACGGCGGCTGTGCCTGGTTTATCCGACTGCCCGTTGGATGGCTTCTTGGTCACAAACTCTGGGGCACGGCGTCGGGCATTTTCTGCGCCATGCTCATTTCCCAGGTTGTACAGACAATCCTTATGATTCTCGTTATCAAATATGCGCCCTGGACCAAGTACACCCTGCAAAAAATAAAGCGTGCCAGACAGACTGAAACAGAATCTAACGAAAAAAAAGAAAAATCCTCCGCAGAGCGGACGTCGCAATCAACCACAATTTAAACGATACCAGGAGTATCTGTGACCTCCTTCACTCCCATACAGCTCTCAGAACGAGAAGACTACTACCGCATCTGGCATGCTACTCCCGAGCATTCCATCGACTACACCCTTGCCAACCTTTGGGGATGGCATCGATATTTCGAACTTTCCTGGTGTTTTGCGGACGAAATCATCTTCATTAAACAGGAAAGACAGGAGCCGATTTTCTGGGCACCCCTCGGTCCCTGGGAAAAAATCGACTGGGACAGGGTTCTCAGCAGACTTTCCGACGAGCAAAAAACCTTCATCCGCGTGCCGGAACTCCTTGTCGACATATGGCGGGAACAAATCCCCGACCGCATCCATGTTGTTGAAAGCCGGGGTCAGTGGGAATACCTCTACAAGCAGACAGACCTCGCAACGCTGCCCGGTAAGGCCTTCCACAAAAAGAAAAATCACTACTCATCGTTTGTCAAAACATATGGAGAACCGGACTATCATCCTATCTGCGACAGTATTGTGGAAGACGTCCTCTCCCTCCAGGATGAATGGTGTCAGTGGCATGAATGCGAGGATTCGACATCCCTTCAGGCTGAAAACGAAGCCATCAACCAGGTTCTTTCCCACTGGCAGTGCTTCCAGGGAATGCAGGGGGGGGCGATATATATTGATGGCAGGATTGCCGCCTTTAGCGTGGGGGAAAAACTTGATGAAAAAACCCTTGGCGTCCACTACGAAAAAGGGCTCCTCGGTTATAAAGGCATTTATCAGGCAATGAACAGAACCTTTGCCGCGAACGCTGGAAAAGAATATGAGCTGCTCAACCGCGCACAGGATCTGGATGAAGAGGGTCTCCGCCAGGCCAAGGAAAGCTACCATCCGAGTCTCTTCCTCAAAAAATACCAGGTTATGGTCGACTGAAACGGCAGGGAGCAGGTCTCACTCATTCGCGAAAAGAAAGAAACTGGCGCTGCCTGACGCATTCCCGTGTCAAGACGCCTCTTGTCTCTCCGGGAAGACAAAGGCAGAACGTCTTTAAAAACAGGAGAATACAGTTTCTCGACCGTCAGAGTTCCCTCATTGCCTCCATAAATACCAACCCGCAAGGGCACAAAGAAGGCGGCAAAAAAATAGCTGCTCTTCTTTTTTCAGTTGAGGAAGCAGAGCCATTCGTATCCCGGGGGACATGCGGACGGACCGCGCGCAGCCCCCCTTCAAAGGCAAACAGGACTCTTTTTCCGGGACCAGGTGGTCTCCTCAAGGTCTGGCCAGTACCGGCACTTCAATCACGCTTGAACGTAAGGAGTCATCCACTGCCATAATGTGGTAACTGCCTGGAGCGAGCTCAAGGGGGAAGGCGCTCCCGGGAGATCCGTTTCCAACAAAGACGCCGTTCACATACCAGTTGATTTCCTTTGTTCCGGCATCGGCATGGGCCAGAAGCGCGATCCTCGCCTTCCGGTCCGCGCCGTATGCGTAATAGATAAGCCCGCGCTTTGGACTCGTAATTCGCGGAGGATTTCCCCTCTCCTGTCCGCGACAGGCCTCCTCAAAAGGCGGAGGAGGAGGCTTAGGAAGCCCCGCCCTCGCAAAAAGCTGGCCAAGATCACTTGGCCAGAATTCCCACACGATTTCCTTCGTCTTCCCCTCTTCTGGAAAACAGGCACGCAACCCTTCGCTGTTGACGGTGATCCTGCGCAGAATCCCGGTCTTCCTGACGGGCGACACTCCAGGAATGAACCATGTCTCCGTTCTGTCTTCGCAAAGGCTGGTATCTACATCTCCGCTCACCGTGCAGACCTCAATCCGTTCCACATTGACGGAACTATCAGGGATGCTCAGGCGCTCAACAAGTGGTTCACTGCGGGCAATACGCTGCGCAATATCCATAAAAAGGGGTTCGGCAACGCGTCCTCCGACAAGGAGTGGGTTGGCCCTGTTATCAAAATTGCCGATCCAGACAATAAGCACGTACGGTCCAAAAATGCCGCACGTCCAGGCATCCCGAAACCCGTTGGAAGTTCCGGTTTTGAGACGCACGGGAAGGAGCCTCCCTCTCTCCGTCCTGAGATATTTGTCCGAACGCGGATCTAGCAGCATCTGGCAGGTAACAAATGAGGCTTCCGGAGACAGGACACTCTGTCCCCGGGTATCAGTCGCCCCGAACAGCATACGCAGGGGACGGCGGACCCCCTTATTGGCAAGAAGAGCGTAGAGTTCGGCCTCCTCCCTCATACTGACCTCCGCACCGCCAAGCACAAGCGCCAGGCCGTAGTGAGAGGCACTTTTCTGAAAACGAACCCCGGCATGGGCAAGAAACGTATAAAGATCCGGAGAACGGAGCTTTTGGGCAAGGGCTATGGCAGGAAGATTTCTGCTTGATCTGAGGGCGTATTCCGCGCTGACGGGCCCCTTGAAGCTGTGATCAAAATTTTCGGGGTCATAGCCCTGAAAGCTTTTCGGCGTATCGGCAAGAATTGTTCGTGGATGAATCAACCCCTGTTCAAGAGCCAGAGCATAAATAAAGGGTTTCAGGGTGGAACCCGGAGAACGGCGTATTCTCGTTCCGTCAATCTGTCCCCCTATGGAGGCATCGGAAAAGTCCGCACTGCCAACAAGGGCACGCACTTCAGAGCTCGGCCAGTGCACAAGAAGGGCGCTGGCATTTTTCAGACCAAAGGCCGCGTTTCTTGCCACAAAACGGCGTATTTGCTCTTCGAGTATCTTCTGGCGGTTGCCATCGAGCGTTGTTCGAAGAGGAGCTCTGGACGATTTTCCATCCTTCTCAACCTGGCTAAGCACATCCTGCACAAAGTGCGGTGCTCTGAAGGGCAACTCCGATACGCTCCGTATACGTAGTGGCGCAGTGTCTTCAGCCCGTGTACGCAATCGTTCCCTTGCCGCCTGAAAATGGGGATTATCCATGGATGGCCGGCGTCGCACGGGATTTTGCGGCACAAGCATAAGGGCTTCGGCTTCCTCCCTTGTCAGGCGGGACGTTTTCTTATGAAAATAAATCTGTGCCGCGCTCTCAAGCCCCTCCACGTTCCCGCCGTAGGGAGCAAGACAGAAGTAAGCTTCAAGTATTTCCTCCTTCGTAAAATGCCGTTCCAGACAGAGCGCCCAAAAGATCTGCTGCAGTTTTCCGAAGACCGATTGCGTGTACAAATGATAGCGAAGCCGCGCCGTCTGCATGGTAAGGGTTGACCCCCCCATACGACGCCCTCCGCTCACGATACTCATAACCGAACGGGCCAGCGCGCCGACATTGACACCGGGATGTTCCCAGAAATACCGGTCCTCATACTCTATCACCCGTTCAAGAGCCCAGCTCGGAATGGAGGAAAGCGGGGTGTAGAGGCGGTATTTCTGATCCGTTGTGAGGGTGATCCGCAAAAGTCTCCCGTCACGGTCCTCAAGAACGGTCGAAAAATCGACGTCGGACAGAAGAGGATCTACAGGCACAAGGCCGAGCGCCAGCCAGAACAGCCAGATGAACAGAAACGGCCCCAGAAAAAGGGCAGCAAGCCGATATACGGCTCTGCTGCCCACAAAAGCACGAAGGAAATAGCCCACGCTACTTCACCTCAATCACTGACCCCTTGCTGTCACCGCGTTTCGCAGGTTCATACATGGCTTCGGCGTGGGCGCCCGGCACAACAAAACGTCCCTTGGTCACAGCGCGAAGTCTGTAGGAGAAGCAGCGCTCGTCCGTCGAGAGATTCGCAAAGAAAAGAGCCCGGTCCTCTCTGCGCTCATAGCGTAACAGGCCCTCCGGTTTTTCCTGCGCATTCTTTTCAAGAATGGGCTCAAGACCGCCTGCCACAAGATCAATAAGAACGGCGTTCTGAAGAGCATCTCCGTGGGAGCGGGCACAAATTTTTGCCTCCACGACATCGCCCCGTTCAACGCTGGACACGGAATTGCCGGAGCGGTCAAGAAGACGCTTGCTCACTTCAATACCACTGGAACTTTCCTTCATGGACGCCTTGGTATCAAAGCCCTGTTCCACAAGAAGGGCAGAAAGCATTGGCGCATTGGGTGCATGAATGCCAAAGCGGGTGCACCCCGGTGCTTCAAGCACGAACAGGCCGTCTACGGTCTGCATCTTCTCCTGATCTAGGAATCCTTCGGCATATTCAAGGCATTTTGCGGAAAGGCCCTTGGCCCGTTCTTCCGTTTTGGACGCGATTTCTGCCAGAGCTCTGGATGTCATTGCAAGATCTACCGTGGTTGCCCATTCGGAAAGACCGGCATCGATGAGAGAGGAGACAAGAGAAGTGCGATCAGCCTCATTGGTAAAGGTCTGTTCGAGAATAAGAGCATGAAGCGCGCGGGCCATACCGGTCGAGAAGAGGCTGTCCGTCGTTGTCTGGACGGTACCCTTCGGGAGGCGCTCGGTGGCACGTTTCTTCAGGCGCAACGTCGCAAAGCTCTCGGCGAGAAGACTTGCCAGCACGTCTTTTTCCCAAGCCGTGGTGTTTTTGGAAAACCAGTCCTCAAGGTTGGAGAGTTGTGCTGTCATAATACGGCCATTGCGCTGCAGAACCCAGGCACCGTAGATTTTCCTCCGGCCATCGGTGACGCTTTGCGGCGTACGGCCGACCAGGTCCTCGACAAGTGCAAGGACCCTGTCAAGAAGATCTTCCGGCACGGCAAGTCCGTGCTCCTGCATGGTCACAAGGAAATCCGCCGCGTAAACGGTCACAAATGTATCCGGATCATCTCCTCCGGGCCACATGGATATTCCATCCCAGTCAATGGAACTGCGGATGGCCGAAAGTGCCGCGTCGATAGCTTCTTCGCCCTCTTTTGCAGCACGGGCCTTCGAGATATTCGGCCGGATGAGCACGCGGTCGCGAAGCGCCGGACGATCATGAAGCACCGCATAAGGCATAGCCTGACTTATTTTTTGTTCCGTGCACCCATAGGGGTAGACGGAAAGACGCTCAAGCACGGCTCTAAGACCGAGAAGCGAACCGTCGGAAAGTGTCACCGAACGGTAAGCGTTATGAGGATACAGTGTTCTCGAGCTCGTTACAATGCGCTCATCGCCCTGGACGGGAAGAGAGGCAAGGGGAAGGAGGCTTTCCGTCGTCAGGAAGGCACTCGCGGGGCGCACGGAAATACTCTGACTGCGCTCTGATGTCTTGTTACCGGCCTTCGCCGTGAAGGCAAACGACTGGGCACCCAGTCTGTCCTTCACACGGACGGAAAACGGAAGAACACGTTCAGCGTTTTCAGGAACCTGAAGACGCTCCTTCTGTTTTCCAGAGACAAGTTCAAATCCGTCTGGGACATCGATGTCCACATCAATCATCGTTTTCTCGCCGCTTCCCTGAATGGTGTTAGCGACAACCAGACCTCCGGAAAAGACGTCGTTGGGCGCCACAACAAGAGGAAGTTCGGGCTTCAGAATAATGCTCCCGCGGACCAGCCCCTTTTTCATCTGACTTCCGCAGCGAAGAGTTTCGCCCTCAAGAGAGCTACCGACAGCCATAATCCGGAATGCACCGCCAAAGTAGGCAGGGACATCGACGGTATAGGTCACAGGCGTTGAACCGACTTCCAACAGGTTGGACCACACGGCGAAGGGAGGTTCGCTCTTTCTCCGGAAGGGGTTGAGGAATCGGCCTCCACCGGATCCCATACCACCACCGAATCCTGGGATGCGTCCACGGAGGCGCTCATGATCGGGCATAAGCAAATGGTAGGCCTCGCGCGTCATAACATCGAGAGCCCGCTCGGTCAGGAGTTCCTGCAAAGGACGTGGCAGGGTAAAGTCCGTCAGCTGCAGAATACCTTCGTCAACCACAAAAAGCTGAACGTGGCCCTTGTGCTTGGACTGAAGAGTAATGGTCATTTTCTCGCCGGGCAGGACCCGCTCCGGTGCGTCCACACGGATTCCCATATCTCTTGCATCCACGCCGCACGTGATAGGAGCGACCGCGAAAGCGTGGGGATTCATGTAAATGGCTTCGGAGGACTGATCGCGCACAAAGGAAACGTTGAGATAGCCCCGGCCTTCGAAATCCTTAGGTATGGTAAGTTCATGGACACTTTCACCGGGTTCCGCGGAGAACCACTTATGGGCACTCACATGATCACGTTCAAGAGTCACAAGCCCCGTGCCTGCAAAAGGAGCAGAAAGCTGGAAATGAATCGTATCACCGGGTGCGTAGTGCTCCTTGTCAAGCACAAGGCGGAGTGATCCGTTGGACATGACGGTCTCGCTGCCGGGCTTGGCCAGACGATTACCGGCTACTGTAAAGGGAATCTGCCCAAGCTCTGTGCCGTCTGAAGCGGTCACGGTCAGGAGATAATCACCCGGTTTCTTTGTCGGCAACGGCCAACTTGTCCCCTTGGACGTAATGGTCATTTTTTTGGATTCCAGTTCCGTATCAACGGGACGGGCATCATAGCGGTAATGCCCCTGAGCATCGCTCACGAGACTTGTGACAAAACGGCGTGCAGAAAGCGTCATAACAACGTTTTCAAGGGTGATCGGCTCAATATTTTCGTTCAAGACGAGAAGAGAAAGATCACCGGAACTTCCCTCCGGTATGTATTGGAGGGCATTGGCACCGTGTTCGGGTTTGTAGCCGAGAACAAGGCGTTTCGGGGAATAGAGGTGGGTAAATGTGCGGCCGACTCCACGTCCGCCTCCCTTTTCAAGACCTTCCACCTCAAGAAAGCCTATCTGTGAGCCGAGCCCGAGAGAAGCAAGCGGCAGATCATAGGTGACGGAACCCGTCTCATCGGTCACCTGGTCAGGAAGTTCTATGGTCTGGCTTTGGCCCACGCCACCCGCATCACAAAAGGTGTAATCGGAATAGCCGGTAAACGAGAGGGGTTTCGGTTCTGTGCGGAAACGCGCCTTGATGCGATTTCCCACGGCCTTTTCACCGTAAAGGGTCGTCAAGCCGACACGAAGACGTGCCTTACCCGCGGTCGATATCCAGCCGTTGGGCTTTTTGCCCACATAGTCAAGAGAAAGAGCCAGGGTATCTGGCTGGAACTCCTCGACGCGCGTTTTCGTGCTCCCGAGCACGGTCAACGTCTTGTCGGCCCCCTCTAAAACAACATCAAGGCGATAGGTTCCAGTTGCCGAATTCACCTCTGATTTCCACTCGATTGTCGCCATACCGTCCGCACTGAGTTTCACGGGCGAACGCATAACCTCACTGTCCTCGGGGGTGTAGAGAATGGCAAGAAGAGGGAGGGATGCAAGCGGTTTCCAGGCGTGGTTGCGAACGATCGTTCCAAAATGAAGGGTTTCACCCGGCATGTATACACCGCGCTCAGTAAAAACGCTCGCCATAAGGCCGCCTTCGGCGGAGTGGCGACCGGCCACGGCAAAATCATCATAGCTGACAACGCTCGCGGCATCCTCTAGGGAGAGCCAGCCAAAGCCGCCTTCATAGCTGCCAAGAAGGGCCGTCGGCCTTTTCTCCCGTGTCATTCCGTATGTGGATGGAAGAGTGCACACGCCATCGGCGTCGGTCTTCGCGCTGGCGACCGGCAGGCCATTGGCTCCAAGGAGTCTGACGTCAACTCCCTTTAGACTTTTGCCGCTTGAGACACTGCGCACGAAAACCATATGGCTGCCGTCAGACTGGGTTTTAAGCATCATGCCAAGATCTGAACAGAGAAGAAGGCGACTTGCCTGACACTGCTGCTTCCCCTTTGCCATACCTTTCAGCGTCAGAAGGAAAAGAGCGCTCTGTTCCTTTCCTAAAAGAGTGGCCATATCAAGACTTGTATACTGTGCCTGTCCTTCCTTGTCGTTCTGGAGACGGACAGTCCCTTCACGGACAAGAGACAAATCATCAACATTCAAATCCTCATCAATGTCGAAGCCCGTTTTAGCTGCGGCAAGAGCAAGGAACGGCTCACGGACTGCCGCAACGCGCCAGGATATGCTTTCAAGGCCGACACTGTGAAGATCGATTTTCTGCCCGTTGCGAAGTGCTAGCAGATTCCCTGGTTGCAAAAAATTGATTTCAGGGTTGAGACTCGGAACACTCCTGATAAAACGGCGGACCCGCTGCAGGGTGAAACCGCTCGTTGAGGCAAGGCCGGTTTTCATGGCGCACATAACGCCACGTCCCGCTTCCACAGGAAGACGGAGTCGAATTTCTGTTGCCGGCTCTTCGGCAGGCTGCAGAAGAGTTGGCGTCAATTTCTGGCTTTTTGCGATGTCGTCCGGTGAAAGGGCAGGCATGCGCTCCCACTGACAATCTTTCGCTCCCGGATTAGAGGAGGCCTTCTTCGGCAGTAGGAGAAGATCTAAGGAGTTCACAACATCCTTAGGCTTTGTCTGCATGCTTGTTGTCACGACAAGCTGGTAGCCGCGTCCGAGATTCTCATCGTAGCACGGCTCAATGATCATATTTTTCACGTCCATGGCCCGATCGGTCCCAACGATGGGGATATCGGCAACAGAGCGGACGCTCTTTCTGTTCTTTGTCTGCGCAAGGACCCGTTTACCGTCCTCCATGACGTAGGAGGGAAAGCCCTGCACAACAAGGGAGGCTGTTGTCGTTTTAGCGGGAAGCGCGAGAACAGGGACATTGATGACAACACTGTCGCGGGACTCATTCCAGACGAACTGCATGGGACCAAAACGGAGATTTTTATCGTTGGTAGCGCTGTTCAGGCTAATATTCTTTTCAAGAACGTTAGGGGAAACAGGATAAATAAAACGCAAGGGAACCGAGAGAACGTGCTTTCCCTTGGAGGAGGGATCAAGCCAGAACGTTTCATGCTCAATGAATACGCCCTGTCCCTGAGTGCGGTAGATGACATTAGGGTTCAGAGAATAGCGTTCGGGAAGGGAAACCTGATCAAGAGAAATGGTATAGGCCGTATCAGGCTGAAGATGGGTTTCAGGAATGAATCGCATTCCTGTCTCGGAAACCCATCGCCAAACGCCTTTGACATTCGGAGTCATACGCATGCCTTCAACACGCATACCCTCCTTGCCGGGAGGTGGTGCCTGGCACTCAGAATGCCATCTGTTGCCGTATTTTTTTTTGCAGGTCTCAACATCCATATCAATGGAAAGATAAATACCCTCCTGCCAGGATTGAATTGAGGGATTACTGGTTACAACACGGCGGTAACTGGAACCAGCATCAGCCTGCGACGGAAGAAAAAAAAGAAAGGAAAAACAAAAAAACAAAAAAAAAGAGGAAAAATGACGGGAATTATAGTACATGGCAACTCCTCAAGAAATAAAAAGAGGAAGGATAATTTTGAAAAGAGTAGCCTAAAAGAAAGGAAGTGAAAAGAGGAGAAGAAAGAGGGAAGCAATAAAAAAGGAAAAAAGGCAGGAAAACGTCTCTCAGATTTCCTCATAAAAAAGAGAACATGTATGTGAACGCAGGGAAGGAAGGACTTTTTCAAGGAGTACACCATCGACTGACGGCGTTCCATAGCCGTAGGTGACAATAATTCCCTGCATCACAAATTCCGACGCCCTCGTAACCGCCATGGGAAGACTTTCGCCCTGAAGAAGAGCACCAAGAAGTACGCTCGAGAATGTATCGCCAGTCCCGGGATAAAAGGCAGGAAAACGGCGGTTTTGAACACGCCAGAACCTGTTGGCAAGCGAATCAAAGGCCACAACAGAAACAAGATCGGGGTTTGATGCAGGGGCACTCGTGATTACAACTGATTCAGGCCCCATCTCAGCAAGGCCGCGAAGCTGATCTTTCAGGCCCGAAAGAGAGATAGCATCGGAGAAAGGCTCCTTCAGCAAAAAGGAGGCTTCCGTAAGATTTGGAGCAATGATTTTAGCAAGCCCGACAAGGTGACGCTGCGCGTCAACAAGTTCAGGAGTTTGGGTGGGATCAAGAACACCGTTATCACCAAGAACCGGATCAACAAATGCAAACCCGTGAGGCAAAAGACAGGAATGAATGGTTTCAGCAGCAATTTCGATCTGTTTCGGAGATCCCAAAAAACCACTGTATACGGCATCAAAGGCAAGTCCAAGAGATTTCCAGTGATGAAGGAAAGCTCGCATTTCCTGGGTCAGATCAAGAAAGGAAAAATTCGTCATGCCTGACGTCTGCGAAGACAGGACGGCAGTCGGCATTGGACAGACCTGAATTCCCATGGTGGTGAGAATTGGCATGACAAGGGAAAGGGATGCCCGACCAAAGCCGGAAATGTCATGAATGGCGCATATACGCGTCAAGGGGTACAAGGCATGCTCCTGAAAAAAAAGAGGGGGCGTAAAGCCCCCATAAAAAAAATTTGGCAGCGACCTACTTTCCCACATGACGTTATGCAGTATCATCGGCGATGAAGAGCTTAACTGCCGAGTTCGGGATGGGATCGGGTGTACCCTCTTCTCTAT
>JAIKXS010000050.1 GCA_024683955.1 Desulfovibrio sp.
CGTTCGCAAAGAGGGAACTGACAGCCACTATCTCGATAATATCGATTTCTTTGGTCTTACCGTTCCGCTCAGCTTTGAAGGCGTTGAACTTACCCCCTGGGTCATGTATGGCATGATCGGCCGCAACGCCCTTTCCTGGGACGTTGACACCTCTGATGGCGACCTGACCAACACCCTTTACGCCAAAGTTCCTGGTCAACAATCCCCCTACTTTAACTTCCGCAACAAAGACAAAGCCTATGCGGATGCCTTTTTCTTCGGTCTCCCCATCAATGTGACCGCCTTTGATCCCCTGAATATCGAATTTGACGTAAATTACGGCTATGTTTCCGGCATGGGCGACGTCTATGTACGCGACTACAAAAACGACATCGATAAAAAATTCGATACCATGAGACAGGGCTGGTTAATCAAGGCTCTCGTTGAATACAAAATGGATTGGGGCGTGCCAGGCATCTTCGGCTGGTACTCTTCAGGTGATGACGGCGACGTCAAAAACGGTTCCGAGCGGATGCCCTCTATCTCAGGCTCAGCCAACTTCACGTCCTTTATGGGCGCGGCTGGAACCGACTGGTGGGCTGACGCGACAAAGGGCTACTTCTACGAAAAAAATATGACGTACGCCGGGACATGGGGCATTGGGCTCCAGATCCGCGACATGTCCTTCCTCGAAGATCTTTCCCACACGTTCCGTGTTGCCTACTGGGGTGGCACGAACAGCACCGACATGGTCAAATATGTTAGCCAGTCCGGCGCCGGCATGAGCGACGATTCTATGGACGGCCCATATCTGACCAAAAACGACGGTCTTCTTGAGTTCAACCTCGATAACTCCTACCAGATCTACGAAAATCTCGCTGTCAACCTTGATCTCGGCTACATCGTCAACATGATGGATCGCGGTACCTGGTCACGGTACTGGACAAAGGGAAATGGCAACGGCTTCAGCAAGCACGACGCCTGGAAAGCACAGCTGACCTTCGCCTACACTTTCTAGTCTGTTCAAAAAATATGATTTCCAAAGAGGGCCTTTTTGGGTCCTCTTTTTTTTAGGGACTGAAGGCAGAGTCCCGTCGTACCGCTGAAAAGCCCCAGTTTTTCGGACTTTTCTCCTGTTTCATCTCCTGCAAAGCGTCTGTTATCAGCACCTTTTTGCTTCGTCTCTGCAAATTTTTTTTACCCCGGTCTCATTTTTTTTCTTGACGTGCCGAATAAGTGAATATACAAAGGGCTTGTACAAAAATTTTTACGTAAAGTTTTTTGTACGCCTTCGAATGAAAAAAAGGAGATTCAGTATGAAACTTTTTAGTGAAGTGAAGAAGAGTTGCATGGTTGTCATGCTGGCCGCCGGCATGCTTCTTGGCGCCACAACCGGCGCTCAGGCTATTGATTTTAAGGCAAAGGGACAGTGGCTCGTAGGCTTTGGCCTCGGTAATGCCCGTCTGGACAGCGGACATGGAATCCAGAAGAATGACCTCTTCGGTGCAACACAGCGTGTCCGTTTGCAGTTGGACGCGGTTGCCTCAGAAAACCTTTCCGGTCGTGTCTGGTTTGAAATCGGCAATCAGGCATGGGGCGATAACAGAGGTAACAAAGGTGGTGCCCTTGGCGCTGACGGCACTCAGGCGATAAAAGTTAAAAACGCCTTCCTTGACTGGATTGTTCCGGAGACCGACCTCAAGCTCCGCATGGGTATCCAGAATGTAACCCTGCCCAACGCGGCCGGTGGTTCTTCCGTTATTGGTTCAACAGACGTTGCCGGTATCACGGCTTCCTATCAGTTCAATGACATGGTCGGCCTGACAGCGTTCTGGTATCGTCCTGCCAACGACAACTTTACTGGTTCCACAAATCAAAATGGTGATCCCCGCTATGACGGCCACTATCTCGACAACATCGACCTCTTCGGTGTGGCCGTTCCCGTGACCGGCGACGGCTTTGAAGTGACTCCTTGGCTCATGTACGGCATGCTCGGCCGCAACGCCTTTAGGGATCTTGGCAGAACAGCTGACGGAAGCTTGACAACGACCCTTCTTTCCAACCCCGGCGGGAACTTCTTCCGCGGGAAGGAAGATTATGCCTACTCCAACATGTTCTGGGGCGGTCTTCCCATCAAGGTTACCGCGTTTGATCCTCTGAACATTGAATTTGAATTCAACTATGGCTATGTCGAAGGCTTTGGCGACGGCAAGGTGTTCAATAACAAGACCGGGCTGTGGAAGAAGGCCGACTCCCGCCGCGAAGGCTGGTTGGTGAAAGCCCTGGTTGAATACAAGATGGATTGGGGCGTTCCCGGCATCTTCGGCTGGTACGGCTCCGGCGATAACGGTGTATCCGATGGTTCCGGTCGCATGCCTTCCATCAAGGCCAATGGTCGCTTCACATCCTTCATGGGTGCCGCAGGCACAGACTGGTATGACGGCAGCATTTCCAAGGGCGCCTTCAACGAAAAGCGTACATCCTATGCCGGTACATGGGGCGTCGGTCTCCAGATCCGCGACATGAGCTTCCTCGAAGACCTGAAGCATACCTTCCGCGTTGCCTACTGGGGTGGCACCAACGATCCTGAAATGGTCAGATACTTCGACTCTTCAAAGGGTTGGGCTGCCAATGACAGCTACGATGGCATCTACCTTACCCGCAACGATGGTCTTGTCGAATTCAACTTGGACAACTCCTACAAAATTTACGAAAACCTGACCATGAATTTCGATCTGGGCTACATCATCAACTGCATGGATCGTGAGACATGGAAGCGTTCCGGCTCCTGGGCCTACGCCAACAACAACTTCTCCAAGCATGACGCCTGGAAAGCACAGTTGACCTTCAACTACAGCTTCTAGTTCCAACGTTCAGGCTTTTCTGATTTTGGCCGCTCTTCCGAGCGGCCTTTTCGTTTCTCCATTTCTCCTTAGCCCAGGCATTGCCCGAATTGTCTGAATGATGTAGAAAAAGGCCATGAAAAACGTAAAACGTCCCTCATCTCCATCCCTGGTCGACCGCCTTGACGCGATTAATGCGGTTCTTACGGAACAGAAGGCACAGGATATCGTCTGCCTTGATGTCTCACCCCAATCCGGAGGAGGATTTGCAGACCGCCTCTTTATTCTGACCGCCTCATCTCCCCGTCATGCAAGAGCCATTGCCGATGCCATTTCAAAACTCTGCCACGACAATGCCTATGATTATCTGGGCGTTGAAGGACAACAGCTTGGAGAATGGGTTCTGGTGGATCTCAACGACATCATCGTCAGCATATTCCTTGAGAGCACACGAGCTCTTTACAAACTGGAAGACATGTGGGGTCAGCTCTCGAGAGAGGAAAAGACGCATGAATAAACGCTCCCCGACACTTCTCTTAATCCTTGACGGATGGGGATTAGCTCCGGCTGGCCCCGGCAATGCCCCTTTTCTGGCAAAAACTCCGAACCTTGATGCGCTTACCCTGCAGTACCCTCACAGCCAGCTTATCGCATCCGGACGGGATGTCGGCCTGCCATCAGGTTACATGGGCAATTCCGAGGTCGGACACCTGAATATCGGGGCAGGCCGCATTGTTTATCAGGACATGACAAAAATCGACCTTGCCCTTGAAAACAATGAACTTCCAAAGAACCCCGTTCTCACAGACCTCCTTCAATCCGTCGAACGCACCAAGGGAACGCTCCATCTCGTCGGTCTTCTTTCCGACGGCGGCGTCCACAGCCACATAACCCATCTGATTGCCCTTTGCGAGCTCGCCTCCTCCCGTAACATTCCGACCCGCATCCACTGCATCATGGACGGCCGCGACACGGACCCCAAAAGCGGCGCTGGTTACCTTTCGACCCTTGAGAAGGCGATTTCCCCTCTTAACAATTGTAAAATTCAGGATATCATCGGTCGTTTTTACGCCATGGACCGAGATAAACGCTGGGAGCGCGTTGAAGAGGCCTGGCGCTTGATCGCCGAAGGCAAGGCTAAGGGCTCCTTCGCTTGCGCAGCTGAGGCTATTTCCGCCTCCTACGCTGCAGGCGTTACGGACGAATTTGTGAAACCGGCCATCATAGAAGGAACTACCCCTGGCATTGCCGACGGTGACGGGGTCTTTCTGTATAATTTCCGTGCCGACCGCATGCGCGAAATCACGCGAATTTTTTTTGATAAGGAATTTAAGGAATTTTCGGTGACGCACCCCCATCTTGCCGGACTTGCCTCCATGACGGCCTATGATGCAAGCTTCAACATTCCAGTAGCCTTTCCAAAAGAAACGGTCGCAATGGGTCTTGGAGAAATTCTTTCAAAAGCAGGCATGCGTCAGCTCCGCCTTGCTGAAACCGAAAAGTATGCCCACGTGACGTATTTTTTCAATGGCGGAAGAGAAGAACCCTTTCCCCTTGAAGACAGAATTCTTGTCAATTCTCCTAGAGATGTGGCGACCTACGATCTGAAGCCAGCCATGAGCGCACGTGACGTAACCGACCGTTTCGTTGAAGCCTGGGAAAAAGATATCTACGACCTCGTGGTCTGCAATCTCGCTAACGGCGATATGGTTGGGCATACAGGCGTTCTCTCTGCAGCCATTGAGGCCTGCGAGGTTGTGGACGAATGTGTCGGCCGCATGAAAGAAGCTGTTCTGGCACGACACGGACGCATGCTGATCATAGCTGACCATGGCAATTGCGAACGCATGTTGCTTGAAGACGGTCGTCCCCATACGGCACATACAACAAATCCCGTTCCGTGTATTCTTGTGGACGAGCACGCGAAGGTCTCGCTTTCTTCCGGACGGCTTTGCGATGTTGCCCCCACCATTCTGCGGCTTTGGGAAATGGACGGAGGAAGTGCCATGACCGGACAGTCGCTGATCGGAGGCCCTGATGGAAAATAAGGATATAAAAAAACCTGAGGGCTTTCGCGTAAAAAACGGCAGAAAATCAAGCCAGGGAGAAGGGAATAGGCGAAAGCCCATTGAACCGGTCCTGCCCGAAGCCATGGAGATGATTTTTTTCTACTCCTGTCCGCGATGCGGCCGTCATGTGCCAAGAGTGAATCCGACGGAGGCCACTATGGCCGTCTGTACAGGTTGTGGATTTTCGTTTCCCATTGTTCCCGTTGACGAATACACCCTGCAATTTGTGCGAATTATTCTTTCAAACGGCAAGGCCGCCGTTGATTCGGACTTTTTTTAACTCCGAAAAATTTGCTCGAGGCCACTTCCTTCTTGACAAGTCGCACGTATTGCTTACTTTTTGTGAATCCTGTTGTCGTTTTCTCTCCATTCGGAATGCGAGCCAGAATTGCAGTCCATTTTTCGGCGGACAAAAACAGCCTTCAGGTGCCCGATCGCTTCGTGCACCTTTTTCTTTTTGCCTTCCTTTAGCGTGAGAGGGATCCGTCATCGCTGACGGCCCTATGCGGAGTTTTCATGCAAGAATTTCTCAGGGTTTGCCGGTATTACTTCCGGTACGCCTTTTTCTTCAGTTTCTTTGTGAACATCCTGCAGTTGACCTTCCCGATCTATATGCTGCAGGTCTATGATAAAGTGCTGACGAGTTTCAATATGTCCACACTTGTGGTCATAACCATTGCCGCCATTATCGCTCTCGGCATTCTGGCCCTGCTCGTCTGGATCCGCTCGCGCCTTCTTGTCCGTGCCGGCATTGAATTCGACAATATGCTGAGTCGCAGCGTTCTCAAACTTAATCTCGAGCAGGCCGGGAAACCCTCATCCCACCCGCAGGGGAAGCAGGGGAGTCTGCGCGATGTCCAGCTCCTTCGAAATTTCCTTGGCGGCAACGCGGTTTTTGCTTTTTTTGACCTTCCCTGGATGCCCCTCTATTTTCTCCTCATATTTGTGCTTCACCCTCTCCTCGGCTGGATTTCCGTTTTCGGCGGCATCATCGTCTTCTTCATGGGACTCATGACGGAACGACTCACGCGAAAACGTCTTGAGGCAGCAACTGGTCTGAACGTCCAGGCCCAGGTATTTACGGGCGCCGCCATCAGAAACGCCACCCTTGTCCGTTGCATGGGCATGATCGGCAACGTTACTTCCCGCTGGGGCAAGCGTAACGATCTTGTTATCCACCTGCAGACGGTTGCAAGCCGTAATGCGGGTCTTCTACATGCGATATCACGCTCCTTCCGGATGGGACTTCAGGTACTTATCTACGCCTTCGGCGCCTACCTGACCCTTAACCACGAATCGACAGCAGGCTGCATGATTGCGGCATCCATCATTATGGGTCGGGCGCTGGCACCTATTGATCAGGCCATGGCGACATACAAGCAGTCCCTAGAAGCACGAAGCGCATACAACCGCTTAAAGACCCTCCTTGACGGGCCACCCGTCCCTCAGAAAATGGACCTCCCGGATCCCGTTGGGGAACTGACTGCGGAAAATCTCTACTTTGCCGTGGGTGACCGTCCCATTATCAAGGGCATTTCCTTCAGAATGCCTGCAGGACAATCTCTTGCCATCATAGGTCCCAGTGCGGCCGGAAAATCCACGCTCTGCAAGCTCCTTTTAAATATCTGGCAGCCGACTTCGGGCAAAGTCAGAATCGACCGGGCCGACATGCAGAGCTGGGACTCTGAGCGACTTGGCCGTTTTATCGGATATCTTCCGCAAGACGTGGAACTCTTTGCTGGATCAGTTGCGGAAAACATCGCACGACTCGGGGAAGTTGACTCGGAAAAGGTCATCAAGGCAGCCCGTCTGGCCGGCGTGCACGAAATGATCCTCGCTCTCCCAAAGGGATATGATACCCAAATCGGCGAACAAGGTTCGGTTCTTTCCGGCGGACAGAGACAGCGTATAGGACTTGCCCGAGCTCTCTATGGGGATCCTAAACTGATCATTCTGGATGAGCCAAACTCCAATCTTGATGAAGAGGGAGAAGCGTGTCTTGCCCGGGCTCTCATCAACCTGAAACAACAACAGTCAACTCTCATTCTTGTAACCCACAAGCCACATATTCTGAATATTGTGGACAATATCCTGCTCATGAAGGACGGACAGATCGCTCTTTGCGGTTCACGTAAGGACGTTCTCGAACAAATGGCCAAAATGCAGAAACAAAGACAGGAAGAAGCACAAAAAGCGCAGATGGCACGCGACGCCCTCATGAAAAAGGAACACGCCAGCCCTCCGGCAACGCGCGAGAGTGCCCCCAATGCCACCCCTGAGGAGGGCACAGAAAATGCCTGAGAACATGAACGAAAAAAACACTCCCAAACAGAATCTTCCGGAAGAATCGAAAAAAACACCGCCACAGGTTCTTGACACAAAAGCTGTTGCCCCTCTTGGAAAGCCCCTCAGCATGTCCAAGAAGAATGCCATGAGCGATGAAATCGAGGATCCTCGTAAGATCATACGCCAGGGCTTGCTTGTGATAGCATTTTTCTTCGGTGTCATGGGCATCTGGGCCGCTGTGGGAAAAATCAGCGGTGCCGTTGTTGCTCCTGGCAAAATCAAGATCGAAACCGAACGAAAAACGGTTCAGCACCTTGAAGGCGGCATTGTGGATGAAATTCTGGTACGTGAAGGTGAAGAGGTCAATGCGGGTCAAACACTTGTCGTGCTCGAAAGTGTCCGGGTTGACGCTGACGCCGCGCGTCTGCAGAAACAACTTGTTGCCCAAAAAGCGGCGCAGGTCCGCCTGCAGGCTGAAAAAGACAGAAAAAACGAGCTTGTATGGCCTGAAGAGCTTAAAAAAAGTGCCGAAGCTCTTGACAGCAGCGATGTGCTTTTAAGTGAAGAAAAAATCTTCATGGCCCGTCATGAAGCTCTCAACGCCCAAATTTCGCTTTTAAACACTCAGCTTGCCCAGCTCGATGCACAAATAAGCGGATTTGAAGATCAGGTAAAAGCGGAGCGCACAATTATCGGGACCCTTCAGGAGGAGTTGCACGCGAAACGCCAACTCTATAAAGAACGCTATCTCGAAAAATCACAGATTCTTGAACTTGAACGCAATCTTGCAAGCCACCAGGGAAACCGGGGACACCTCAATCAGGCTATAGCCGAGGCGAGACAGCGGGCAAGTGAAATCAATCTGCGTATTGAAGAGGTCAAAATTCGCTTTGTCGAACAAGCCACAAGTGACCTTGGAAAGCTGGAAAATGATATAGTGCAGACGGGAGAAATGGTGCGCCCGATCGATGATGCCAAAAAGAGGCTGCGCATTGTGGCTCCCGTAACCGGGCGTGTCGTCGATTTGAAGGTCCATTCAAAGGGCGGGGTCGTGCGTCCGGGTGAACCGCTGATGGACATTGTCCCCCACGACAATCCACTTATCGTTGAAACACAGGTGCCGGTCAATAAAATCACCGAAGTCTACATAGGTCAGGAGGCCCTTGTTCAGCTTGATGCGTTCGACACGCGTATCATCCCGCATATGCCGGGGAAGGTCTCCTATATTTCGGCGGACCGTTTTGAAGATCCCCACATGCCGAATATGATGCCATATTATCTTTGCTACGTTGAGGTAGATCCGAAAAGTCTCGAGAAGGAGGATCTCTACCTCTCCCCAGGCATGCCTGCTACAGTCTTTATCACGACGCGTAAAACGACGGTGCTCTATTACATCGTTGAGCCGCTGATCAAGAACTGGGATCGTGCCTTACGTGAGTAATATGCCACGTTTTTTCCTCCTTTTCTCCGTCGCGTTTTTTTTCCTTCTTCTTTCCGACCTCTCCCTCGCCTTCCCACGCATGGAAGCAGGGAGTGCCTTTCTTGGCGAAGAAACAAAAAACGGAATGGGGCAGAAGGTCAGGCTCACCCTTCTTGACGGACATTTCTTTGTCCTTGAACAGATTTTTTTTTCGGGCGGAAAAACATTTACGCGCTGCATGACCGGCAAATGGAGACAGATGGACTCAGGAGCTACTCTCTTATTGAGAAATGCCCATGGTCTTTCTCTTCCGCTCACAGTTGGCGCCACGAATCTCTACGGAACCTTTCCGACCATGGGCGCGGAAAGACGTCCGCTTCTCGTTTTAGCAAAGACCGCGTTCAGCCATCCGACCTTTACCGCCTTCGGAACCATGACACGCGAGGGGTCCCTTGCACGTTTTGAAGACAGCGCCACGGGACGGGTATTTACGCTCAATGGGGAGGAGGTTCTCTCCTTCCCTGAAAAAGCCCCCTACTTTGTCGACGCCGAGATAGCCTTTCACGCTGACATATGCCGTCTTATCAGGGTGAGAAGCCGTTCTCAGTATTTCCCGAGTACACGCAAAAAGGCTCTTGACATCCCATTCTCGGCGATTGTCAAAAATGCCACTTGGTGGATTACCTTTCCTTCGGGCCTAACGGTTTCCTGTGTTTTTACGGAAAAGAACTCTGGTCACGGGGTGATGGAGGTCAGCGGACGGGGCCTTTACCTTTCCGTCCCGTACACTCAGTCGGAAAAAGCCATTTCCTTCTCACTGAGCCGCAAGGACAAAAAAATGCTTTCCCTGTGCGAGGCTGAGGAGCTTTCGACATTGCTGCAATCGGCAACGGCTTGGGACAGGGACGGATCGTCCCTTCTTCTTTGCAATGCGGACGGAGAGCTTGCTCAGCTGGAAAACGCTTTTTTCCGCAGAAATACCGGCGCCATCGGGCCCGGTATAGGGCGTGACCGCAAGTAAGAAAAATCCGCGCGCGCATACACAAGTTATGCTGGCGTCCCCTTGCCCAACCAATCACATGATCTCACAAAACCAATACTGTTCCTCTTTCTACGTATTTATGGAACCCGGGAGAAATTCATGCTTGCTTCTGCCCTGCGTATAGTTATGCCGATTTGTCTCATACTTCTTTTTTCTGCGCCATCACTTGCCAAACCAGATGCCAGGGGATCTGCTTCTTCAGTAAAACGTACCTATACACTACAGCAGGCCGTCGAACAGGCCATGAAATCCAATCCCAGCATTGAAGCTAAAATCCGTATGCTGGAAAATGCCCGAATGAACGTTGGTGTAGCCCAAAGTTATTTCTGGCCGAGAATTTCTCTTGTCGGATCGACCTCTCGTCTCCAGAACTACGAGGAAGTGCAAACCTACAGCAGCGACAATCTGTCAAGCAACAACTGGAGTAAAGGTGTCCGGGCACAACTCAATCTTTTTGTAGGTTTTGCCCATTTAAACAATCTTCAAAAATCCCGCCTTGCCGTTCAGGTTGAAGAAGCAAAGCATAAGCAGGCACGGCTTGAACTTGCCTGCAATGTGCAGCTGCAGTTTCTGCAACTCCTCCGCCTGCGTCAGGAGTTAAAGACCGCTGAGGATTCCGTAGATCGACTGAAAACACAGTTAAAAAGTGCCGAGTCCTACGTCGATGTCGGGATGGCCCCCTATGTCAACGTCCTGCAGACACAGACGGATCTTGCAAAGGCAGAACAGCAGGTGATACGTGTCAAAAATGACCTCAGAAACACGCAGGTACAGCTTAACAAATATCTCGGCTTCTCACCCGAAACCCCCATCCACTACGTCGGAAAGCTGAAAGACTACGCAAAAACAGTGAACTTTTCAGAGGCTGAGGCCGTCAAAACAGCAGTCAGCAAACGTCCGGACCTTATTATCGCCCAAAGGTCCGTTGAAATGGCCTATAAGGACATGCATATCACTATGGGACGCTTTCTGCCGCGCGTTGACCTTACCTACGACAATATGAGCCAAAGCAAGGAATACGATGATTCGAGCTATAAGGGATACACAAGAAACTACTGGTCCGCAGGTCTTCAGTTCTCCTGGGACATCTTTGCCGGAGGAGAATCGACCTTTCAGACCCTTGCTGATAAAAAACGTGCACAGTCCCTGCAGAAAGACTTTGAAGACGCTATGAACGGGGCTCAGACCGAGGTTATCCGTTCTCTCCTTGATATTGCAGCTGCCAAGGAACTGATTGTGGCCTCTGACGCAGGCGTCAAGGCAGCGCGCGAAAGCTACGACATGGCCAGCACGCGCTATGCCACCCATACGGGAACCATCACGGAACTCCTTGATGCACAAGTCCGTCTCACCCAGGCCGAAGACGACGCAAGCCGTGCCATTGCTGAATTTCAAAGCGCCAGGGCTCGCTTCTTCTACTATATAGGCAAAGAAAACCCCGGTCTGAAATAGTTTAAAAATCCAGTTTTTTTTACAACCTGCCCAACATGACAATAAAAAAAGCCTGGCTAATGCCAGGCTTTTTTTTATTATCTCGATTTTATATGCATATCCCAACTTTCCGGAGATAGGTCGACATGGCGAACATGAATGCATAAGGAAGCATTACTCAGGCTCAATATGTGCTAAAAAGTACTGTATGTGTATCCATCACATTCTGCCATAAAAAGCGTTCGCCACGTGCTCAATATCAGCTTTTGTCTTCATGAAAATTCACCATCTCTTTCGCCACATAGGCTGTTTTGTCGGATGCCGCAAAAAAGGCTCTGGAAAGCACTTCTGCAAGAAGTCCCAGCAAAATACTCAGCCCGCCAAGAAGAAAAGCAATACCGCTGAAGAGAGGTAGAGGGGTCTGAATCAGACTTGTGCCGGAAAAGAACTTAAGTCCCAGTGCCCATAAAAGAGAGAGAAAGGAAAGAAAAAGGGAGGCAAGGCCAAATCCGCCAAAAACATAGATGGGTTTTGAGATATACCGGTCAAGAAACTTAATGACCAATATATCAAGAAGAACTTTAAAAACACGTTCTAGGCCGTAACTTGATGATCCAAACCGTCTTGCATGATGCGTTACGGGAATTTCCGTAACCCTTGCCCCGTTCCACGCTGCGTACACGGGAATAAAACGGTGCATTTCACCGTAGAGCCGAACATCCTTCAGGACATCTTTTCGATATGCCTTGAGCGTACAGCCATAGTCGTGGAGATGGACACCCGATACTGCAGAAATAATGGCATTGGCGATATGGCTTGGAAGATTACGTTTGATGGCGTTGTCCTTCCTGTCCTTGCGCCAGCCGGAGACAACATCGTACCCCTCATTGAGCTTCGCAAGAAGCGCCGGGATATCGGCCGGGTCATTTTGCAAATCACTGTCGAGAAAAATCAGGATCTCACCGGAGGCATGGTCGATGCCAGCCTGTATTGCAGCGGTCTGTCCCGTATTTCTTGCAAGGCGTATCACCTTGCAGTACGGGTGCGCAAGAGCTTCCGCTTTCAAAAGGGCAAACGAGGCATCCCGGCTGCCGTCGTCCACGAAGATGGCCTCCATATCGGGATAGGTCTTTTGCACAGACCCTATGGCGTCAAAAAGCAGAGGAAGATTTTCCTCCTCATTGTATACTGGTATGACAAGACTGATCATAGTCAACTCCACGGCAAAGATCTTCGAATGAGGCATCCGCAAGGAGCCTTACTACTTAATCCGCGATAAAACCCACTGTCCATTTTCCCAGACTGTTTCCAATCCGGGGAAAAATACTAACGCTTTCTTGGATCCAAGGTACCACTCAGCGTTTGTCTCCCGGATCACATCCCGGATCCCGTCAGCGCTGTTTTCCACACTTCGCGCGTATCTGAGCCAGGCACGGCAGCTCTCAATGTCCTTATTGTAAAAATGCACATACCCGTCCTTAAAGCTATAGACAAGGGATCGTTTGGCAACATAGCGTACGGACATCATACAGTCTTCAAGTGAAAACACCGCTTCTTCCGGCTGGACCCGGTTTGCGACCTCTCGAAGGGCCTCACGCATACTCTCCGCTTCCATTTTTTTCTTTTCCGCCGCAGGCACAAGAGGCAGCGAAAGACCGGTCCGCTCATGGAAGGCATACTGTGCTGCCATTATCTGCCTGTCGGAGGCAAAAAAACAGACAACAAGAAGAGCTGTGGCGGATAGGAGGGGCATTAAAGGCCTGAAAAAACGCTGGGACAACACAAGCAGGAGCGATGACACGCATATCCAGGCAATGGGGACAAGAAACTTTATGCCCCTCACAAGTTCGTGTCCCATTGGCACCCGCCCCACTTCCGTGGCGTAGCGGCTCTCAAGAAGGGAAAAAAGCACAACACAAAAAAGAGCCAGAATACAGGACGGGACCATGCGGGCAAAACTCCGCACATAGCCGTCCCCGAAACGCCACAAAAGAATGGCGGAGAGAAGTCCCGCGTACAAAAGCACGGCATGCGAAGAAGAAGGGGAAAGAAAGTCCGCTATCTCTCGGGGCACGTTTCCGTAGTCCTCCCGCCAACGCAAAGAAAAGAGGTCGCGGAATACGGAAAGCTCCTCAGCCGAAAACGTCCTGCCCTGAAAGAGAGACGGCCAAAGGAAGATGAGGACAGGAAGGAAAAAGGCAATGAGAGAAAGGAGCAGGAAAAAGGAATGCCGACCCAAAGATATCCCGCGTGGTCTGTGAAACAGGAAGGCAAGAAAAAACATGGCTCCGCAATTAAGGGCACTCACGCCGTGAAGCCACATGCCAAGCCCTGCGCAGAGCATGGCAAAAGGCCTCAGCATCTCCTCTTCAAAGGCCATGATGGCAAGCATGAGCATCCAGGGGAAAAACGCCGCATGAAGGACCCTCGGAACGGGATCGGAATGCATGACACCCCAGAAGGTTCCGCACCCGACCCAGACGGTGATCGAAACAACCAGAGACAAAAAAAGAGCCGCATCACGCCGCCTGAAGAGCCAGCGACCGAAGCAGTACCAGCCTAGCAAAAAAAGAACAAGGGTCACGGCGCCGGCCCTGAGCAGCCCCACACCGTATTCTCCGTGCGGAGTCAGAATTTCAGCGAGATAGCGCTGGAGATTCCAGATGCTGTTGGCCGCATTCCTTGAGTGGAGGACAGGATCACGTGAAAAATATTCCGGAGAGGCGGCACCTGCCATCCCCTGGGCGTACGTTTGCAGATCACTGTCAATAAGGATCCCGGAAGCCGAGATGGTCATGATGCCATCGAGGGCGAAATACGCAAAAAAACATACGGCAACGACAAAAAGAAGATCCCATGTATTCCAGGGTAAAAAGGCCCGCCCCATGAAAGTACTCGTACGGAATATGCGATTCACAGGCATCTTCCTTTCTGCCGCAACGCGTCCTGCCGCACCGTATCTCCGGAGGAGAGAGCTCCGTCCCCGCAGTTCACAGTCCTTTCGACAATGTAAAAGGGCCTGCCCTTCACTTCTTCAAATATATTCCCCACATATTCACCCACTATACCGATGGCAAGAATGGATGACCCGCCAAGCATGGCAATCAGCCCCATAAGCGAAGTCCATCCCTGCACGGTTTCGCCGTAGAGCCAGGCGTAGAGGGCGTAAAGACAGATGAGAAAGCCGACAAGGGCAACAGCGGCCCCCCAGAGTGAAACAATACGGATCGGCAGAGCGGAGAAGGAAGTTATGGCCTGCCAGGCAAAACGCAACATTTTTGAAAGAGGATATTTCGTCTCCCCGAAGCGACGCTCATCACGTACGTAGGGAACGGCAATCTGAGAAAAGCCTACCCAGGCGAACATACCGCGCAAGAAACGGTGCCCCTCCGGCATGGCGTTTACAAGATCGACCACACGTCTTGAAACAAGTCGGAAATCCCCTGTGTCCTTAGGCAGGTCCTTATAGACACACTTCTGCATCAGCCGGTAAAACGCCCAGGCCGTCACCTTTTTAAAGGAGGTCTCTCCCTGTCTAGAAAGGCGCTGTCCATAGGCGACATCGTAGCCCTCCTCGTAACGGGCAATCATCTGCCTGACGACCGGGAGGGGGTCTTGCAAATCGGCGTCCATAATAACACAGGCATCCCCCTCTGCGTAACGAAGTCCCGCACTGACGGCCATTTGATGTCCGAAATTACGGCTGAAGGAGATAAGCTTTATATTTTTGACCTCTTTCGCCCACGCTTCACAGAAAGTGCAGGATCCGTCTTTGGATCCGTCGTCCACAAGAACAATTTCCACCCGCAAAGAACCAAGGGAAGGCAGCCACGCTTCCAGCTGCTTTCGAAGATAGGGAAGACTTTCCTCTTCATTAAAAACGGGAAAAATAAGGGAGAGAAAGGAAAGTGTCCTTGGTTGACGTTGGATAGACATGATTTTTTAGACACCTCGCAGGCCAGAAGGGCTGATTACTCAGTTTTCCTGAAGCAGGATCACAGGAAGAAAGAAAAATTCGTTACTAAACATCAAAAAAAGAAGAAGATGAGTGAGTGAAGCGACGCGTCGGGGAAGGCAGCCAGCGGACAATGGGCAACGCCCCCCCTTTGCCCTGATGCATAAGAAATCGGTAACATACTTTTCCGCCAAGGGCTATGAAATACAGGCAACCGGAAAGGCTCACATTTTTCCAGACCCAAAACACTTTTTTCTTGCCAGCATGAACAGGTATGCTAAAAAATACGTGGGGGAAGGTATGTCAAACAAGCCGCGCAACGGATACACAAAATCCCCGCAGCTGTCCTTCTCCGGCCCCTCCGGGAGCGGAGGAGCGTACGTGCAAGCGCTCTCAGCCTTCAAGCCTACGAGGGACCTTCCTTGTGAAAACGGATCGTCGTGAGCTCATCGCCTACGGTGTTTTTGGCGTTTTGACGACTCTTGTCAACTACGTGGTCTATGTCGTCTCCATTGCATGGTTTTCCTGCTCCTATATAGCGGCTAATATTCTCGCGTGGATTCTTGCTGTCGCCTTCGCCTTTGCCACCAACAAACAGTACGTCTTTCAGTCGACAACGTGGAGTGTCGGCGTTTTTTTCCGTGAGGGGTGGCAGTTTTTTTCCGCAAGATTTTTTTCTCTTCTTGTTGAAACAGTATTGTTGTGGCTTTTTATAGAAAAGCTTCACTGCAATGAATATGTCATAAAACTCCTCACCAATATCATTGTCATTGTAATTAATTATGTATTAAGCAAACTGTATATATTTAAAAAGCAATAGCATTTCTTCACAAATCAATTCTGCTTAGAAGTCACAACTGAACTATGAACAGGAGCACATACACAAAAAAGCACAGTATTGAATAGACGCTATATATCCTCTTCTCGACGTGAGCTTCAATATTTTTTCCTCTTCTTCATCTTTCCACAACTGCGTACCACCCTGGCCCTCGCATATTCCGTTCCGGCAGTCTGCACAAGGGGTGACGTATATCCGAAAAGGAATTCCAATGAGCGAAAAAACCAACTTTATCTGGCACTGTCAGCGCATGGGCGGCACAGATCAGGTCATGCTGAGCACCATGGATGAACTACGTCATCTCCGCGACCTCGATCCCAAACTCTGGGGGGCTCTCAGCTGCCCGGCACGGGGACTGGAATTCAATAAACGGACTCTTGAGCTTCTTGACCTGGACAAGGACGGCCGCATCCGCATGCCGGAGATACTTGACGCAGTGGAGTGGCTCTGCGCCCGCGTCAACGACACGGCGACCATCCCGCTTGAACCAACTTCCATGCCCCTGTCGGCCATTTCCGAAGAAACGGAGGAGGGGAAGCGACTCAAGACAACGGCGACAACCATTCTGAAGACTCTCGGTGCTGACACTGACACCATTACGCCTTCCGAGGTTGAGACAGCCGCGGAAAAAGCAGCCGGTCAGTCCTTTAACGGAGACGGCATTCTCCCTCCCTTTGAGGATATGGAAAGCGACGTCAAAGAGTTCGTTGAAGCAGGCCTTGCCATTGTCGGCGGTGCCCAGGATGCCGGAGGAAGCGCCGGACTCAATAAGGAACTGGCCGACGCGCTCATAGCCGAACTCCAGACCTACGCAGACTGGCAGGATGCCGTTCGGAACACGCAGCATCCGGTCCCGGACACCGAGGGTGCATGGGCTCTTCTCCAGGAAATCAAACCAAAGGTCGACGACTATTTCCTGCGCTGCGAACTGGCATCCTTTGCCCCTGAGGCCACGGCACCTCTCAACGCAGAAACACGGCTTGCTCAGGCAGCTGAGAAATCGGACATCGAACTCGACGATCTTCTCACCATGCCCCTCTCGCGCGTTGAGGGAGGAAAAGAACTGCTCCTGACGGAAGGACTCAATCCTATCTGGAAAGAACGGATCGAAGCGTTTACCGAAAAAGTTGCACCGCTTCTCGCAAATCCTGGGAAACTCTCGAAAGAAAACTGGATCTCCATCCAAAACGCCTTTGCAGACTACCAAAAAGCCCTTGAAAGCCGCCCCTCGGTTCAGTGCTACGATGCAGGAAGCTTCGCGCCTCCGGAGAACCCGGCAAAGGCCCTCGAGGATCTCGGCGAAGAGGGCGTGACACGCCTTCTTAACAAGGACATCCATTCGGCCTTCCATGACCTCTGCGACAGGGATCTGGCCAACGCCGCCGCAAGCGAGGACATAGCGGAGCTTGAAAAGCTTGTGCTTTTCTACTGCAACATGCACAGGCTCCTCATGAACTTCGTCTCCTTCTACGATTTTTATACCCTTCGCCCCAATGTGACATTCAGGGCAGGGACGCTCTACATAGACGGCCGTTCCTGCCAGCTATGCGTTCCCGTTGACGACATCGCAAAGCACTCTGCCATGGCAGCCATGAGCCAGCTCTGCCTCCTCTACTGCGAATGCACCCGTCACGCCGAGGACGGCACCATCACCGGAACACGTTCCATTATGGCCGTTCTTACGGCGGGCACAGACGACGTCCTCGTCGAAGGCCGGAATGGTGTCTTTGTTGACAATACGGGTTGCGACTGGGATGCCAAACTCGTCAAAATCGTTCACAATCCCATTAGCTTCCGCCAGGCCATGTGGTCTCCCTATAAGCGCATAAGCAAAATGGCCGGCGAAGCCGTAGCCAAATTCGCCTCCGATAAAAGCGCGGAGGGTTTGGCCGCGACCCAGAAAGGAATGAGCTCGCTTGCAACGCCAAAACCGGCCTCGGCACCTGCCGCCCCCTTCGATATCAGCAAAGGCGTGGGCATTTTTGCTGCGGTTGGTATCGCCCTCGGCGCTATCGGCACGGCAATAGGAAGCATCGCTCAGGCCCTTTTCTCTCTTGCCTGGTGGCAGTTCCCCCTGCTTATCCTCGGCATCTTCGCCGTCATTTCAGGCCCTTCGGTCTTCCTCGCATGGCTCAAGTTCCGGAAACGGACCTTCGGGCCCGTGCTTGAGGCATCGGGGTGGGCCGTAAACACCCAGCTTCCGATCAACATCAAGCTCGGAAGCGCACTGACAAGCGTTGCGAAACAGCCGGAAAATATTGAACGCCAGTCGATTCTCGACCCATTCCGTGAAGAGAAGAAGTCCCATACAGGTCTCTGGCTGTCCATTCTTTTCCTCATTCTTGCCATCGCCTTCGGATCCTGGCTCTGGAAGAGCGGAAAGCTTGAGAGCATGATCTCAACCATCACCCAGCAGACCGGGATCGTAACGAATCAGGACAAGGCGAAGAATGCTCCCGCAAAGGACAATGCCAAGGAAGACACCAAAAAGAAAGACTCTGCTGCGCCAGAAGCGTCGAAGAAGGCTGAGGACGACGCTAAGAAGGACGATGCAAAGAAAGACACAGCGGCACAGGCCCAAAAGCCTGAAGCGCCCGCTGAGAAAAAACAGAACTAGAACGTTCAAAAAATTTGCACAGCCGTTCACCCAGGCTGCAAAAAGAAAGAATGCCGGCTTCAAAAGGAGGCCGGCATTCTTTGCAAGAAGCACCCAGCACCCAGGTTGTACCTCCGCGGAAGGGCGCAGGAAAAAGAAAGAGGGGGGTGCCTTGATTCAGCGCATTCTTTAACTTCCGTTGTAATGCAAATGCTTCTTACAAGTCTCCGTTCTTCCCTTCACCATCGCTATTTTCTCCATGTTCTCCCGGCACTTTTTTCTCTTCCCCGTTCCTGCGCTCCAGGCTCTCACGGGCAAGCAGGCGACAATACACACGTCTGAGTCGCAGCACAACCATACGGACGGCGTCAACAGTCTCCATGTCCGCCACTTCCCCGGATCTCTGCAGGCGCAAAAGGCATTGGTTGTAGAGAATGTGAAGATTTTCAGACAGCTCGCCCGTCAAACGAAGCCCTTCATCAAGCGTTTTGAGAAGATGGATGCAGGAAGTCTGATAGGAATGTGCCTCCTCAAGGCGCCCGTCACAAAGGCAGGCCCCTAGGCGCAGGAGGCGCTCCAAAAGAGCATCATACAAGGCAAAAACCGCCCGCATCTGCGATGTGGAGTCGGAAGAGTCAAAGGGAAGGACATCCTCGCCGTCCGGAAATCCACAAAGATGGAGAGCCGCCTGTTTTGAACGGAAGGGGATTCTGGCCATAAAAATCCTTCAGGAGGAGGATTGGAGACGCATTACGTCAAAAAGGGAAATTCTGCTGCGTCCATGACACAAGCTCAGGAATGATATTTCTGAAATTTGGGCAGGCACCACTGACGCAACATGCATTCTAGAGATACATGGATAACGATATACTGACTTAATACGTATATAAGGCTCATTTTTATCAAGGAGCAACTAAAGTTAGCATATCGCAATAACGGCTTAATACCGACACGGGAGACGAGTTGCGTATACAATGAGTCGGCAGGTTAACAGGCCAAGCTGTCCTCAAACGTCAGTGATCCTTCAGAATCAGAGACATTTAAAACGTACACATAAGAGAACCACAGACGTCCCGGGGAAACTTCCAGACGTTTTAAAAGCAAAAAACAATGAAACACCCCGCTTTAAAGAGCGGGGAGTTTAAAAAATATGAACCAGAGAATATGCCAGAGACCTTTTGCTACTCATCAGGTTTTGCGTCGCCTTGTGCGGCACGACCGTCAGTCGGAGACGGAGAAGCAGATGTGGCATAGAGATTGACTTTGGAGGGACCGGCTATGTCGTTTTGCGGAATCTGCACCCCAATGCAGGTGACGTGATTGACAAAGATGGGACCCGTAAGGTTCACCGTTGCCTTTTCCGGTGCACCCTGGGGGATGGTCACCGTCACAAGGATCCCTGCATCGGCAAGACTTTCAACGCCAAGAAGAGCAAGGTCTGCGTCAGTGATCTTTGGATTGTATGATTCAACAAAGCAGCTGGGATCCGTCACGAGAAGACCGAGCTGCGGAGACTGGACGCTTTGCAGAACAAGAAGCGGTGCTTCAGGTCGGATCTGCAGAAGAACAAAACGCTGCTCGTCTTCAAAACCGACAAGACCGCGCGGGAACGTAATAATTCTGGATGTGTCCACGCTTCGTCTGCCCAGGCGTGTGTTGATTTCTATTGTTGTGTTTTCTTGTTCCATAACGTCGCAGCCACCATGAGGTCTTCATTGCTTGCGGCCATCGCCTGCTGATTTTCTTCGATCACGCGTTTGTACACTTCCTCACGGTACACCGTCATTTCGGCAGGAACCTGCAGGCCAAGCTTAATCTGCTTGCCCTGCATGCCGAGCACGGTAATCCGTATATCGTCCCCCAGGTACAAACTTTCCCCTGGCCTTCGCGTCAATATCAGCATGAACTATCCATCTAAAGTTGTGCGTTAAAACGTCATCAGGGCGGCAAACGGTCCCTAAATATAGTTTGCCAGACTCATGTTCATGATCTTTGAAGCCGATTGCAGTACAGTCTGATAGGTGATCTGCTGCTGCTGCATTTTCACAAGCAATTCAGTGAGGTCAATATCTTCAATATAGCTCAAGCGTTCCGCGATATCTTGCTTTTGGCTTGTCAGAACATCATACGCGACATCAACACGATTCTCAAGGCCTCCGACCTTGGTCGCCTGGGTCAGAAGATACTCTTCAGCCTTGGTAAGCTTTGCGAGGGCCTCCTGGCAGCCTTCCTGGCAGTTTGTTTCAAGATAGGCAATAAAATCTCCGACGACTTCAAAAAGATTGCATCCCTCATTCTTGTCCTGAAGGGCAGGAATATCCGTATATCCCCCCTCTCCGTCGGGCACGCTGTACAGCCCGCCAAAGATGTCCTTGCCAACGGCATTCACGGAAATATAGGTATCCTTTAAAATCTCATAATCAAGACTCGCATCTTCCGGATGGATCATAATTTGCGAGCCGCTCGCGAGGTCACCGGTTATCTTTAAATCCACGTAGCCTTCCGGCAGGGGAAGACGCAATGATGTGTACCCCGACTCTTTGAGCTCTGCCTCAGCCTTGGTCAGTCTGAAAGTGTCGTCACTTGCAATCCTCACCTTGCCTTCGCTGTCTATATTCAGGGAATAGTCCGAATTAGAGGACGACCAGGAGCTTCCGTCGTACCTAAAGGTAATAACATCTGAGACACCGTTCTTCTCGACCGTTGCCGTAAGAGTACTCCCGCTAACGGCCTTTGAAATGTTTGTTGCAACAAGACTCCCCGTATCATCGGAACCGTCAAGAAGGCCATTGGCCGATATTTCAACGGAATACGCTTCCGGGCCTGATGATATCGCAGAGACTGTTTCGTCCACGCCGGAGACGGATATTGTCAGATCCCCCAGGGTATCCGTGTTATTTGTCGATATCTTCACAACATTTGAATCGTAATTGGCCGTCAGCTCGTAGTTGGCGTCATCGGACTCCCACTCACCGGCATCATTCTTTGTAAACGTCACTGAGTTAACCGTAATGGTGTCCCCTGATGAAGAGGAACCCAGCGAAGAAACGGAATAACGCGTCACGTTGCTCAGCGTCTCTGCCGTCGCCGTGATACCTCCGGCCGGAACAAAAAGGGAGACACTACTTGTTTCTTCTGTACTTGCCGGGAGAGATCCCTTGGCAGAGACCCAGTTTATGCCGTTATCCGTACTGTAGGACCATTCAAACTCACCTCCACTCGACAGATCAATGGGGGTATCGAAACGAATCAGGTTATTCCCGCTGAAGGTCCCGAAGGGACTTGCTATAACCTCACCCTTGGTACCCATGTACGTCGTCTGAAAATTGTTCTTTTCGCTGTTGATATCCCCCTGATAGTAGGCTGCGGGC